>JAVBNG010000056.1:0-34708 GCA_031551695.1 Oscillospiraceae bacterium | reverse complement strand
GGGCGGCGGCACGGCCCAAAGCGCGCCGGAAAGCAGCCTGTTTGCGCTGGATGTGCCCGCGCTGGTGCTTTCCGCCTTCAAGCGGGCGGAGGATTTGGAGAACACGTTTATTTTGCGCCTGTACAACACCACGGGGGAGCCGGCGGCAGGCATGCTGCGCCTGGGCTTTCCCTGTGAGCGGGCCTACCGCTGCAACATGCTGGAGGAACAGCTGGCGGAGGCCGAAATACGCGGCAACGGCATTGCGGTGGCGGCGGGGCCGTTTGAAGTGGTGACGCTGGCGCTTTCCGCCGGGAGAACACGGGAGGACAGGCGATGAACGGGCAAACGATTGCGCAAATGGCGTTTGAAGAGGGCAGGGGCGTATTGCGGCTGGCGCCCGCCTGGGTGCCGCGCTCCTTTTGCAGGCCGGGCCGCCGCCTGCGCCTGCACCCGGACGATACCTACGCCTGCGGTCTTGGCCGCGGCGGCATTGACGAGCGGTGGATTGCCAGCACGGTAAGCGCCGCGAACGGGCCGGATGCCCCCGAAAGCGAAGGGCAAAGCGACGTGGTGGCGGACGAGGGCGGTAAGGCGCGGGTGCCCCTGCGCGAAGCGGTGCAGCATTTGAAAGGCGACGCCGTGGGCGAAGACATTTGGCAGGCGCACCATGGCTGGCCCGTATTTGCCAAGTTTTTTGACAATTACGACAGTTTGGCCCTGCATTTGCACCACGGCGAGGCCGCGGCCCGCCGTGTGAACCAAAACTCGAAGCCGGAAATGTATTTTTTTCCGGCGCAGATGAACAACTATGTGGGCGCGGAGCCCATGACCTACTTCGGCCTGCTGCCGGAAACGGCAAAGGAGCAGGTGCGCGCGTGCCTTGCGGCGTTTGAAAAAGGGGACAACGGTATTTTGGCCCTGTCCCGCGCTTTCCGCCTGGAGCTGGACACCGGCTGGGACGTGCCATGCGGCGTGCTGCACGCACCGGGCAGCCTGTGCACCTACGAGCCGCAGTTTGCCTCGGACATTGGCGCTGTATTCCAGTCGGTTTTGCACCGGGACCGCACCACCGACCCGGCCAGCCTGTGGATGAACTGCCCGCCGGAAGAGGTGGGGAACCTCGACTATTTGATGAGCCTTTTGGACTGGGACGCCAACGTGGACCCGGATTTCCACAAAAACCGGATGATGCGCCCGCGGCCCGTGCGCCCGGTGGTGGAAATGGAAGAAACGGGCGCGGTGGACGAGTGGATCTGCTACCGCAACGCGGGCTGCTCCGCCCGGCGGCTTACGGTATGGCCGGGGCGCCGCACCGTGCTGCGGGACGGCGCGGCGGCGGGGCTCATCTGCATCCAGGGGTATGGCGCCATTGGCGGCCAGAAGCTGGAAAGCCCCACGCTGCTGCGCTATGGCCAGCTTACCCACGACGAATATTTCATCACGGCGAAGGCGGCGCAGGAAGGCGTGGAGATCGTGAACGAATCCTCCACAGAGCCGCTGGTACTGCTGCGGAACTTTGCGGGGCGGCCGGGTGGCGCAATCGAATAACGCAAAAACCGCCCGGACGCACCGTCCGGGCGGTTTTTCGTGTGTGGCGTGCTATGCACCGCGCGAGGCGCAGCCTGATAGCGCTAGCCTTGGTTTTTTACTTTTCGGCGGTTTTAATTAGGCGGCAAATGTTGTCCGCCGTGGCGGCAAGGCTTTCGCGGGCGTACAGCTTGGCCTCCTCAAAGGGCCGAGGGGCCGGGTTTGTGCTGAACACCGCGGCAACGCCCGCCGCGTACGCTTCCGGCGGCGCGCCCGAGGTGTCGCCCGCAATGACGACCACCGGCACGCCGGCGGCCTTTGCGCGCTTCGCCACGCCGTCCACCACTTTGCCGTGCATGCTCTGGCTGTCGAAGCGGCCCTCCCCGGTGAATACGTAGTCGCATCCGCGCAGGGTGCTTGCAAAGTCCACCACGCCCAGCACGGCGTCGATGCCCGGCTGCAGCCGCCCGCCCAAAAAGGCGCATACGCCGGCCCCAAGGCCGCCTGCCGCGCCCGCGCCCGCCATGGCGGAAAGCCCCGACAGGCCGGGCCGGGCGTCCATCAGGGCGCCGAGGGAACGCAGGCCCGCGTCCAGCCGGCGCACCATTTCATCGTCCGCGCCCTTTTGCGGGGCGAAGATATACGCCGCGCCGCTTTCGCCAAACAGCGGGTTTGTCACGTCGCACATAGCGGTGACCTCCACCCCTGCCAGCAGCTTTTCGGCCACAGAGGTGTCGAAGCGGCGCACATCTTTCAGGGTGCCGCCGGTGGGAACAAAGACGTTGCCGCCTTCATCGTAAAAGCGCACGCCCAGCTCCGCCGCGCAGCCGCAGCCGGCATCGTTTGTGCAGCTGCCGCCAAGGCCCAGCAGAATTTTCTCCGCGCCGCCCTCCACAGCCAGGCGGATGAGCCGCCCTACGCCACGGGTGGTGGTTTTGGAAGGGTCCTTTTGCCCGCTTACCAGCGGCAGGCCCGCCGCCGCCGCCATTTCGATGACGGCGGTGCCGCCGAAGCGGCCGTAAAAGGCGGGGATATCACTGCCGGTGGGGCCCGGCACGGTGCAAGGCACCCGCTCGCCGCCCGGCAGCGCGGCCAAAAAGCAATCCACCGTGCCCTCGCCGCCGTCCGCCACGGGAACGGCAAGCACGCGGCAGCCGGGGAAGTGGCGCAAGACAGCAGTTTTTATCACTTCGCACACCTTGGTGGAGGAAAGTGTGCCTTTGAAAGAGTCCGGTATGATGACGCATTGTTTCATGGATGGCCTCCGGAGATAGGATGTGCCCGTTGCCGCCGAAGCAAGAGCCGCTTGAGTGCCTGCAATCGCATGGCCGGGCAAAACGGGCGACAACAGATGTAATATCCGTTATTATACCATTTTAGCAGCTGCAGTTCGACCGAAAATGCCGGATGCGGCTGCGCGCAAGAAAACGCCCGCCTGCCCAAGGTGAGGACGCGGCGGGAGGGGGTCTGGTGATGGGTTTTCTATGGGAACAGACGGCTTTATGCGACGGGCGGCGTCCCTTCCTCGTTCGCCACAACGGCGTCTATTTGAACAAGTGCGTCGTCCGGCAGGGCGGACACGCCCAAAACCTTCCGCGCGGGCACGCCACCGGGGAAGTAGGTTTTGTAGGCCTCGTCCACCGCGCCGATGTCGGCGATGTTTTTGACGAAGATATTCACTTTCACCACGTCGGCCATGGCGTGGCCGATGCTCTCCACAATGGCCTTGATGTTGGCAAGGCACTGGGCCGCCTGCTCCTTTGCGCCGCCGGCCACGGTTTTGCCGGTTTTCGGGTCTCGCGGCAGTTGGGCGGAAAGATGGTTGTAGTGCGAGAAGGCCACCGTTTGCGTGGAGAGCGGGCTTTTCGGCGCGCTGTCCGTGTTGTTTGCCTCAATAATCAGGCCATGCCGGTCCTCCACCGCCTGCGGGGGCGTGCCGTCCCCGTGGGACACCACGGCTTCCATCTGCACCAAAGCGCCCATGGGCAAAGCGTCGGCGACGATGGTGGTGCGCGCGGGCATGTAGGCCGCGGCGCGGGCGATGCCGGAGTCCGGGAAGAAGGTGGTGTACACCTCGTTCACGGCCTTGTTGTTTGCCGGGTTCGTCAAAAAGACGTTCATTTTCACAATATCATCCAACGGAACGTCTATGCTTTCCAAAATGGCCTTGATGTTCGCAAGGCACTGGGCAGCCTGCGCCGCCGCGCCGCCCGGCACCAGGCGTCCGGTTTTCGGGTCGATGGGCAGCTGGGCCGAAAGGTTGTTGTAATGGGAGAACGCCACCGTCTGCGAGGACAGGGCGCTTACCGGCGCGTTTGCCGTGTTGTTTGCCAGCTTGATCAAATCGCCCGCCTGCGGCGCGTTTGGAATGGTGCCCTCGCCGTTGGAGACCAGCGCTTCCACCTGCACCAGTGCGTCCATGGGCAGGGCCGCCACGGCGGCCGTTGTGCGCGTGGGCACATAGGTGGGGAAGAAGGTTTTGTACACCTCGTCCACCGCGTCCACGTCCTTGATGTCACGCACGAACACGCTGATGCGCACGACGTCGCTCATCACGTGGCCGATGCTGTTTACCACGGCCTCGATGTTTTTGAAGCACTGCTGTGTCTGCTCTTTCACGCCGCCCGCCACCAGTTTGCCGGTTGCGGGGTCTGCGGGCAGCTGGGCCGAAAGGTTGTTGTAGTGGGAAAAAGCCACCGTTTGTGAATACAACGCATTGTTCGGTGCGTCGTTCGTATTTCGTGCCAATACCGCATTATAGCCGCTCATGATGTAACTCCCCTTTGTCGGATATGCTGATAATCGGATATATTTTTTAAAAATATATTCGTTAATGGTAAGCTACCCCGCGGGAATTGTCAACCAATTTTTCCAGGGCGGAAAAGGCCGCCGCAGGCCCGAAAAAATGCGGGCTTGGGTTTTTGATTTTCCATGATGAAAGCTTCTTGAGGCCCTAACGGATAAATTTTTCGATCGCCTCATTCAGGCTGTTCAGCACCCGTTTTTTTTCCTCTTCGCCGGTGGAGCCGTCGATGGCGTGCACGATGCACTGGTCGATGTGGTCCTTCAGCATCAGCTTGCCAAGGTTGTTCAGCGCCGCCTGCACGGCGGAAATTTGCACCAGAATTTCCGTGCAGTCGCGCTGTTCCTCCATCATGCTTTTGATGGCGTTTGCGTGGCCCACGATGCGGGACATGCGGTTGATCATCCGCTGGTAATCCTCCGGCGAATGGGTGTGGGAATGGCCGTGGCCGTGGTCGTCCATGTGTGTGTCACCTCCGTGAAAGGGGCGCGAAGCCGCCGCCCGCTTGACAGAAACCCCCGCCGGGCATATACTGCGAACACAGTTACCATATGGGGGGATGGGGGATATGCTTGCTTCTATGATTGCACTTCTCTCCGGGCTTGTCAATACCGATACAACGCCCCCGGCGCATAACGAAACGCGGGCGGCCGAAATTTTGGATGCCTTTTTCCGGCGGTGCGGCGTGGAAAACACGCTGCACGAGCCCCTTCCCGGCCGGGGGAGCCTGGTGGCGCGAATACCCGGGCGAAGCGAGGAAAGCATTTTGGTGCACACCCACCTGGACACCGCCGCCTATGAAACGCCCGTAGGCGTTTCTTCCACGCGGCTTGTGCGCAAAAACGGCAGGCTGTACGGCCGCGGCACGCTGGACTGCAAGGGCAACGCCGCCGTTTGGGCCCATGTGCTGTGCGCCATGGCGCAAAGCGGCCGCACGCCGCAAAAAACCGTGCTGTTTGCCGCAACCGCCGATGAAGAAACCGGCGGCGAGCTTGGCACAAAGTGGCTGTTGGAGCAAACGGACGTGTTCCGCCGCGTGGCCCTTGTGCTGGGGGAAGGCGGCGGCATTCCGGTGCCGATGGGGGATAAGTGGCTGTTCACTGTGCAAACCGGAGAAATGGGCCTGCAAAAGGCCGATGGGCCGGGCGCGCCGCCCTCGTTGGAAAAACAGCAGGCACTGTACCGCCGCGCCGCCGTCCTCGGCCTTTACGACGAAACCACGCTGGGTTACATCCGGGCGCTGCCGGGGCTTTTTGGCGGGCGGCACATTCCGCAGCGGCATTTTTACAGCGGCCTTGCGGCACTGCTGGAAGCGCCGGAATATGCGCGGATGCCATCTTCGGCACTGTACCGGCGCGCATTGCCTGCCATATCGGGTGTGCTGCGGGCAATGGAGCACGCGTGGGGCGCCATGCCCTACATTGCCCCCGGCCAAAGCGACAACCGGCACTTCCGCGCGGCGGGCCTGCCGGTGCTGGGCTTTTTTCCGCTGCACCCGGGCAACCGCGTGGGCGGCATCCACGGCAAGGGCGAATATATTTCCGAAGCGTCGCTGTTGCTGGCGTACCGGTGCCTTTCGCAAGTGATTCGTGAACTGGCTGGTTTTCCCGCTTGACAACCCGCGGCAAGGGGCATATAATGAACACAAGAATAACCCCCATGGGGGGATGTGGGATGCAAGACTGAGGGAGGCGCGACCATGGAAGCAGTGAAACAGCCGGCTGCAGCGGCTGCGGCCCAAAAGGCGAAGAAAAAATCGTCTTTTAATTTTAAAGTGTTCATTTTCCCCGCCGTGCTGGCGGTGCTCATCGTTCTGGGCGCGCTGTTCGATTATTTGTGGGTGGGGGTCATTCCGTTCCCCGTGTCCATCCTCCCGCTTGTTCTGGGCGGGGTGTTCGTTATCAAGTCCACCGTGCAGGCAACCATCGCCAAAAAGAAAATCACCGCGGGCATGCTGGTGGTGCTGGCCCTCATCGGCACCACGGCGGTGGGGGAATACCTGTCCGGCGCCATTGTGGCGTTCATGATGATCTTCGGCGAGTTTTTGGAAGATTTGACCATGGAGAAAACCAAAAACGCCGTGCGGGAGCTCATTCGCCTGGTGCCGCCCACCTGCCGTATGCTGGTGGACGGCGAGTACAAAGAAGTGCCGCTGAAAAGCGTGCGCGTGGGCAGCATGATCCAGGTGCGCGCGGGCGAAAAAATAGCGGTAGACGGCGTGATCAAAAAGGGGCAGGCCGCCATCAACGAGGCGTCCATCACGGGCGAGTCCATGCCGGCGGACAAAACCGTGGGCGACAAGGTGTTTGTGGGCACGTTGAACGAGACCGGCGTGATTGAGATAGAGGCGGAAAAGCTGGGCAGCAACACCGTGCTGGGCAAAATCATCGCCACGGTGAAGGCCGCGCAGGAGAACAAGGGCGACGCCCAAAAATCCGCCGACGTGTTCGCCCAGTATTTTTTGCCCATCATCCTTGTCATCTGCGTCATCACGTTCCTCATCACGCGGGACATCATGCGTGTGATGACCATCCTTGTCATCGCGTGCCCCTGCGCGCTGGTGCTGGCCACGCCCACGGCGGTGGTGGCCAGCGTGGGCAACCGGGCCAAGCGCGGCGTGCTCATCAAAGGCGGCGTGGCCATTGAAACAAGCGCCAAAGTGACCACCCTGTGCCTTGATAAAACCGGCACCATCACAAACGGTACGCCGGAGGTGATTGCGACGCAGGTTGCCCCGGGCGCTTCGGAGGAAGAGTTTTTGTATAGCTTGGCTGTTTGCGAGAAGAACTCGAACCACCCCATTGCAAAGGCCGTTGTTTCGTTTTTAACAGGCCAAAAACAGATGAGGATGAAAGACATCCCCAACGCCGAATTTGAAATGCTGTTTGGCCGGGGCGTGAAGGCTGTGGACAACGGCGCGGTGTATGAGGTTTCGAACAAAAAGCTGCTGGAGGACGCCCCCGCGGGAGCGGACGAAATCATGCCCTTTGTGCGGCAGGAAGAGAGCTTTGGCCGCACGGCGCTGGTTGCCGTGAAGGACGGCCGGGTGCTGGGGGCGCTCTCTGTGGCGGACACCATCCGCGAAACCGTGCCTGCTTCCATGCAAAAGCTAAGGGACATCGGCATCCAGCATATCGTGATGCTGACCGGCGACAACGAGTACACGGCGAAGGCCATTTGCGCCGAGGCGGGCATTGACGAGTTCAAGGCGAACCTGCTGCCGGAGGAAAAGCTGGACGCCATTAAAGAAATGAAGGCGAAGGGCGAAGTGGTGGCCATGGTGGGCGACGGCGTGAACGACGCGCCCGCGCTGGCGCTGGCGGACGTGGGCATCGCCATGGGGGCCGCGGGCACGGACGTTGCCATTGAGGCGGCGTCCATCACCCTGATGTCGGACAATATCGACGCTCTGCCCGCCATTTTTGCCCTGTGCCGCCGCACCTACCGCATCATCCAGCAAAATATTTGGGTGTTTGCCGTATTCGTGAATGTCATCGGCATCGCGCTGTCGGGCCTCGGTTTTTTGAACCCGATTTTAGCCGCCATCATCCACAATGCGTCGTCCATTTTCGTCGTGCTCAACTCGTCCCGCCTGCTGGGCTGGAAATTCGCGGGCGAAAAATAGAAAGGGGCGGAACATGGCAAAAAAAGGTGTGATCGTCCTGATAAAGGACGGCAGGCAAAAAGCGAGCTATGTGCACCGCAACGCGGAGCTGCGCGTGATGGGCAGGCGAGTGGTGGCGTTCTGCCGGGAAAATTCCGTTAATGAACTATGCGAAATATACGACGGCATTACATTGGTAAACCAAGACGACCCGATGACGCCCGCCCAGCGCGAGGGCTACAAAAAATATATGCCCGAACAAACCTGGACGGACGATTTCGGCTGGGTGGAGGCGCTGAAATATACGAAGGACGCCCTTGCCCCCATCCGGGATCGTTACCCCTTCATGGTGGATTACAGCTCGTTTTTGCTGGGGTGGCGCTGCCGCTGGCAGTACCATATCGACCTGGACGCCGAAACCCTGAGCGTTTACAAGCACGGCCTTGAAATTTTGTGCTATGAAAGCGACGTTTTGCCGGAGGACCGCTCCATTTTTCCCGGCTACATTGAGCCTTGCATGGTGGCGCGCTTTCCCTTGGGGGAGATCCCGGAGGATTGGATAGAGACTTGCGAAACCAATTACAAAGCCAAGCGGATGTACCTGTACGACCCGGAATGAGCTTGGATACAAACGATAAAAGGAGGTGACAGCGATGATGCACGAGGGACATCACGGGATTTTGGACGACCTTGAGGATATGGACGACTTGTTTGGCACGGAAGAGGAACTGGACGAAAACGGCAACCCTGTAAAAAAGGACAGCCATGACCACGGCCATGAGCACAAGGAAGAGCACAAGCATTGAGAGATATTTCGTTTGGCCAAACGAAACAGCCCGGGCGGCAAGCTGCCCGGGCTATTTTTGTGTAGGCTTGCGCAAATTCAGGTAATCGTTATGTTGCCGGACGCGATATCATCGTAAATGCCCCCAAGTGTTTCCGCCGTGGCTCCGTCCACCGCTGTGCCAAAGGAACCCAGCCGCACCACACCGTTCGCTACATCGCCAACCACGGCCCGCCCGCTTTGGCCTGCGGCCACGATGTCTGCCGCAAACAATACCATGGCGCTGTTGCTTAGCAAAACACCGCCGCACACAGTGTCCGGGGCGGTGACGCGCGCGTCAATGGCGTCCACCACGATGCAGGCCGCCTTGCCTTCCGCAGCTTCCACAACACCCCGGTTGCCGCCGTCCCCGTAAGCCAAAATCACGTCCACGCCCTGGGATCCTATCTGTGTTTGCGCCAGACCTTTTGCCTTGGCGGGGTCATTCCATGCGCCGACGGTGGAAACCGTGAACTGCACATCGCCCCGCACATGGCGAATGCCCTGGCCGGCACCGCGCATGACATTCATGGTAGAGGAAACCTCGTCACCGCCGATGAAGCCGACGGAGCCCGTTTTTGTGCACAGCCCGGCGAGGGCGCCGGCCAAAAAGCCTGCCTGCAGGTGGTTGAAGTTGAGCGACGTTACATTGCCGGCCGTGAAAGGAAAATTGAAGCCCGCAAAATGGGTGCCGGGGTAATCGGCGTAAAGAGCTTCCACCGCGGGCAGATATTGCAGCCCCGGCGCGATGATCAGGTCGTACCCGGCCTCGGCGTAGGCGCGGAAGGCCTGCTCGAAGTCCGCCGGGGCAACATTTTCGGCAATGTCGATTTCGTAGCCCAAAATGTCGCGGGCTTGCAAAAGGCCCGCGCAGCAGTCCGCGTTCCAGGCGCGGCCGTTCGCCGGGCCATCCAGCACCACGGCTGCCCGCAGGCCGGCCGCCCGCATAGCAGCCTGCCCGGCCGCCGGTGCCGCCGCCGCGTCGCCGGCCGCGCTTTGTACGCTTTGCCTGCCGCAGGCACAAAAAGAGAACAAAAGCAACGCCGCCGCCAGCGCCATCCATCTTTTCACGCGCCGCATCCCAACCACGCCTTTCGTGCTTTCGGTTTCTGCTTATCTGGCCCGCTAACCATATTGATCGCGGAATGCCTTTGGTGTAAGGCCCACATAGCGGGTGAATAAAGTGTAAAAGTTCTGTGCGTTTTTGAAGCCCACATGGTAAACGATCTCGTTGACCCGCATTTGGCTGTTCATCAAAAGGTTTTTTGCCTCTTCGATACGCGCTTGCCGAATGAACTCCTGCACGCCCAAGCCGGTTTCTTCCTTAAAAGTGCGGGCAAGATGGGTTTTGTGGGTTTGAAAATGGCGGGCCAGCACGTCCAGGCTGACATCCTCGGCCAAATGCTCGCCGATGTACTGGATGATATGGCGCACGCGCTGGCTGTATTCCGGGGCGGACTGCCGCCGGCAGGCGCTTGAAAGAGCCGTGAAAGCGCCGCTGAAGGTGTTTTTCATTTCCTCCACGCTGCCCAGCCGTAAAACATCCGCCGCTGTTTTCGGGCCGTCTCCGCCGGGCGCGTCTATCTGGCCGCGCAGCATGCGCTCTTCCGCCAGCATGCCCCACAAGACCGAATTGAGGTAGGTAAGGTAATTCAGGTGCATGACGCCGTGCAGGTTTGCGCCGTACAAATTGTCCAAATTGCCATTCACTGTGGCCATCTCGTCCGCCGCAAGGGCGGCGCGTAAATTGGCAATGCGCGTTTCCAACTGCCGGTGCTGCACGGCATGGCTGGCGTTTTGCAAAGGGTTGTAATACAAAATATTCCCCTGCCCCAAAAATAAACGGTAGCGTAAGGCGTCTTCGCTTTCTGCGCGCGCGGCGGGCAATTCGTCGGCGGTTTTGTGCACCGCGCTTACCCCCAGTGTGGCCCTGTTGCCGTCACCGCTTTCCAGCACGGCTTTCACCGCCTGCAGCAGGGCATATTTGCGGGCCGGGTCATCCTCGCCCCCGTTTTTTGGCAGTGACAAATACAGCAGGATTTCCCCGCCGGGGCCCGCGGCACGGCCGCGCCAGCCGGGAATATCCGGCAGGCCTTCCAGCCACGCTGCCAGCGCATCCGGCTGAGTCCTGCCGCCGCCCTCCAGCTTTGCGCAGGCCAGCAGAAAACGTCCGTCCTCTTCCGCCGCCTCCCTCAGCTGCCGCGCGGTCTCTTCGCCATTTTCGCCACGCAGCCACCGCCGCAGGGCCAGGCTGCAGGCGGAGGGCTGCGCCAGAACTGCTTTGCCGGCGGTTCCGGCATCCTTTTGCGCCGGTTCCAGCCTCCCCTTTGCTTGCTGCAAAGCGGTGTACAGCCCTTCCGGCGTGAGGGTGTCTTTGATGAGGTAATCGAGTCCTCCAAGGCGCACCAACTGCCGCGCGTAGTCGAACCGTTCGAAGCAGCTGAGGATGATGAACAACTGCTGCGGGTCTGTTTCACGGATGGCAGACAGCAGTTCCAGCCCGTCCATCACCGGCATCTGGATATCGCTGATGATAAGGTCCGGTTTGTGCTGGCGATACAGCTGCAGGGCTTCGGCGCCGTTTTTTGCCTCATACATCACGGTGAAGCCGCTTTTCCCCCAGTCCACCATGCTTTTCACCATCTGGCGTGCGGGGAATTCGTCATCGACCAATAGAATGGTTTTCATGGTTCTCCCTCAGGTGATGAATGGAATTTGAAAAGTGACGGTGGTGCCGCGCCCTTCTTTGCTGTTCATTTGCAAATGGCTGCCTTCGCCGTACAGCAGCACCAGCCGCTGGTTCACATTGGCAAGGCCGATGTGGCTGTAGCTGCGGCCGCTTTCCATCTTGCCACCTGCAATGTCGGCAAGCTTTTCTTCCGGGATGCCCACGCCGTCGTCCCGCACTGTCACCACCAGCGCGTTGCCCTGCTTTTCAAAACGGCAGAAGATGTTTCCGCCATCTGCCGGGGCAATGCCGTGGAACAGCGCATTTTCCACAATGGGCTGCAAAATCAGTTTTGGCAGCAGGGCAAACTGCGCTTCATCGCCTGTTTCGTGGTGAAATCCGATTGCAAACCCATACCGCCCGCGCTGCAAGTGCAGGTAATTCTGGGTGTTTACAATCTCTTCCATCACGCTGGCCTGTTCCTGCAAAGAGGACATGCTGGCTCGCAAAAGGGCATTGAAAGCGGTGATGGTTTCCACAAGTTCGTCGTTGTGGGCGGTCTGTGCCATATATTTCATGCTATTCAGCGTGTTGTGGATAAAGTGGGGGTTGATTTGCAGCTGTAGCAGATCCAGCCGGGTTTGTACCATGGCCACCTCATACTCCTTTTCCTTCTCCTGCTTTTCAATAATCTCCCCGGTGAGGCGGCGGATGTCGCTTACCATGGTGTTGAAGCCCACAACCAGTTCCCGCATTTCGCCGCCGGAGTTTGCCGTGATTTCCGGCGGGTAGTCCCCCGCGCCAAGGATGACCATGGCGCTCTTCATACGGTCGATGGGGCGGGTGATGGTTTTGGCGATGTAAAAGCTGAGCAAAATGACGAAAAACAGCGCCACCAAAGACATGCCGATGACCACCTTGTACATGTCCACAAGGCCGGACTGGAATGCCGATTCACGCAGCACGCAGGTAAGCTTCCAATCCGGATAGCCGGACACTTGGGTGCAGTACATCCGAAAGGAGCTGTCTACATCCGCCGGGCCCAGGCTTTGGAAGCCTTCCCGCGCCGTGCTGTAA
Source organism: Oscillospiraceae bacterium (assembly GCA_031551695.1). Classification (GTDB taxonomy): domain Bacteria; phylum Bacillota; class Clostridia; order Oscillospirales; family Ruminococcaceae; genus JAAYCI01. The sequence goes on along the minus strand of JAVBNG010000056.1, from coordinate 22,224 downwards.
ACAACGGCGCCGTCCGGCCCGGTGAGGAAGCAGGCGTCAAAAGAATCGGCTGCCAGCGGGGCAAGGGAGGAAAACAGAAAGCTTGTTTTTAGGTTGATGGCCACGGTGCCGAGGGTTTCGTAGTCTTCTACGGGGTCATACAAAAGGCCGAGATAGGTGATGCTGCCACTGTCCTGCGAGCCCATGGCCACGGGAAAAGAATCTGGCCTAGTAAAGCTGCGCGTGCGGGCCGAGGCGTGAAACGCCTTGAACTCCTCCGACTTTGCCACCAGGCTGGAATAGGGCGGCAGGGAATAGTAGGAATGCAAAATATTCTGGTTGGCGTCAAATGCCACAATGGATGTAACATAAGAGGCCTGGCGGGCAAAGCTGGTTAAATGGCCCTGTATGATGCCCATGCCGGCGGCGTCCACGCCGTTTTCGCGCACGTTCAGCATGCCGGTGCGCAGGATGTTGTCGTTGATGAGGCTGGCGTGCAGGGCCTGCACCTGCAAAAGCTGGTTTTTCAGCTCGCTGTCCATCAGGCCCATTTTCCTGTTCAGTACGTCGTCCATCTCCTTCATCAGCTGCCCGGCAAACAAATTGCTGATGAGAAGGGCCAGAGTGAGGAAGGTGATGACGATGACCACGGAAAAATACAGGGTCATTTGGAAGCTGAGCCGGCGGATGCGCGGCTGTTTTTCCTTCTTGGCCTTTTGTTCATGCATACGCACATTGCTCCTTTTTGTGCCGCCGCCTTCCCGTGGTTACAGTATAGCAATTACGCCGGAGAGGATAAAGATTTACTTGTAAAAAATATCAATTATTGACAAAATGCGAATGATGTTGAATGATTGTCGGAGCCGTACCAAGTATAATTGATTTACCGAAAAACATGCGGAGAATATTATGGTAACACGTTTTTACGGTTTGTACACCCCGGCGGAAGCCGGGCGGGGGAAAAAACGTTTTTTCTCCTTTTTGGCCCTGTTGCTCGCCGCCGCCCTTGCAGGCTGCGGCGCCGCGCCGCAAAGCGCCTTTTCAGGCGAAAGCACCGTGGCGGAAAAACCGGGCCCGGTGGTGGGGTACATTTGCAAGGAACTGTCCCAGCCGTGGTTCACCCACGTGGCGCGCTCGCTGGAAACCAGCTGCTTGCAGCGCGGGGCCTCCAGGGTGTTGGTTGCCGACACCCAGATGAGCCCCACCAATTACCTTGTGGCGCTGGACGACATGATCACCCAGGGGGTCGACTGCCTGGTTGTGTGCCCTCCGGACGAGCATTTGAGCAAGGTGACGGTGCAGCGGTGCGGCCAGGCGGGTATTTTACTGCTGGCCGATTCCGACCCGCTGATCGATGACGGCGGCCGTCTGCTGGCCCCGGCCATCGCGGTGGACAGCTACGCCTGCGGGCTGGAGATTGGGCGCTTTTTGGGCGGCCATTTGCTGGAAAACGAGATCGACACCGGCGGCGTGGGGTTTTTGTGCCTTACCATGAAAAGCACCTCCGACTATATCGCCAGGCACGAGGGCGCCGTGGCCGGATTCCTTGAAAAATTGCCGGATTTCCCGGCGGAACGCATGTATTACGCCGATTACGACGGCACCGGGCAGGCCGCCTTCAATGCGGCGTCGGCGGCCATTGTGGCCCATCCGGGCATCCGCTATTGGGTGGCCATGGCCCCCACGGACGAAGGCGCGGCAAGCGTTTGCCGCGTGCTGGAGCAAAGCGGCAAAGAGGACAGCGCCGCCGTGGCAGGCGTGGGCGGCTACGCGGCCAGGGAGGAATTTAAAAAGGGGACGGCGTGCTTTAAGGCCTCGGCCTATATCAACGGTGTGCAGGCCGGCCACCTGATGGCCATTGCGGTGATGGACTGGTACACCAGCGGGCTAAAACCCTGGCAGGACTTCAAGGCCGAAGGCGAGCAATACGGCAAGCGGCTGCTGGATTCCACGCTTGTTACACCGGAGACATATCTTGAAGTGATGGGAACTTAGGCTCATTCAAACAGGTTTTGCACTGCCGGATAAAGGCACTTTGGCTCAACCAGTGGAGGAGGGGTTTCTTGCAATCGAAAACCATAGGGGAAAAGCTGCGCGAAGGCTCGCGCGCCGCCGTTTTCCCCGTCGTGGCTTGTGCCGCATCCCTGGCGCTGGGCGCGGTCATCATTGCGGCCATGGGCTTCGATTGGCGCCTTGCCTGCGTCAATTTGATCGAAGGTTCCCTCGGCAGCAAAAAGAATATCGGCGAAACACTGATCAAGGCGGTGCCTCTGTTGTTCACGGGGCTTTCCTTCGCGGTGGCGAAACAGTGCGGGCTTATCAACCTTGGCGGCGAAGGCCAGGTGTATTTGGGCGGGTTGTTTGCCACCGTTGCGGGCGTGTATTTTAGCGGGTTTCCGGCAATCATCCATTTGCCGCTGGTCATTCTGGCGGGGGCGCTGGGCGGTGGCCTGTGGGGAATGCTGGCCGGCTGGCTGAAAAACCGCTTCGGCGCCAGCGAGATGATCACCGGCATCATGCTGAACTATATTGCAATCCAGCTCATCAGCTATTTTTCCACCGGGCCGATGAAGGACGCTGCCAGCGACAACGCACAGTCTTCCCTGATAGCGGACAGCGCCATCCTGCCGCGTATCTGGCAGGGCACACGGCTGCACGCGGGCGTTCTTCTGGCGGCGCTGTGTGTTGTGTTTTATTACATATTTATGTGGCGCACTACCAAGGGGTATGAGATGCGGCTGGTGGGCCTGAACCCCAAAGCCGCGCGCTATTGCGGCATCAAGGTGGCACGTAGTGCGCTGCTGGCCATGTTTTTGGCGGGGTGCTTTGGGGGCCTTGCCGGCACCAGCGAGATTTTGGGCATCCAATACCGCCTGTTCCCCGGTTTTTCCCCAAACTACGGCTTTGATGGCATTGCCGTGGCCCTTTTGGGCAACAACAAGCCGCTTGGCATCGTGCTGGCAAGCCTGTTGTTCGGCATTTTGCGCAGCGGCAGCAACAAAATGCAAATGTCCGCCGGGGTGCCCTCCGCGGTCATCCAGATCGTCCAGGCCTTTGTCATCCTGTTCGTTGTGGGACGTGACTTGTTCGACGTTTTTAAAAATAAGCCGCGCGCAAAGCTTTCTGCGGCCCGGAAAGGCGGTGCGTGATATGTTGCAGGGTATCACCAATTTCCTTGCCACGGATGTTCGCACCGCCGTTCCCATCCTCATTTGCGCCTTGGGCCTTGTGTTCGGCGCGAAGGCGGGCGTCGTCAATATCGGCGCCGAGGGCATGATGCTGGTGGGCGCGCTGATGGGCGTTGTGGGCTCGTACTACACAGGCAGCGTATGGCTGGGCGCCTTGGCGGCCATGGTAAGCGCCATGGCGGTTTCGTTGCTGTTCGCCTATTTCACCATCACCGTGGGGGCGGACCAAACCGTCGTCGGCACTGCCATCAATATGCTGGGGCTTGGGTTCACCTCCATGCTGGACAGGGTGCTTTTCGGCCTGGACACTGCCCCGCCGCAAATCGACGCGTTTGGCCCGGTGGCGATTCCGTTGCTTTCCAAAATACCGGTGCTGGGGCAGGCGGTGTTCAGCCAGACGGCGCCGGTATACCTGACGCTGCTGCTGGTGCCGATGGCATGGTGGGTGATGTACAAAACAAACCTCGGCCTCGACATCCGCGCCGTGGGCGAGCACCCCCGCGCCTGCGAGACCGTGGGCATCAACGTGTACAAAATACGATACGGCACCGTGCTGTTTGGCGGGCTGATGGCGGGTTTCGCAGGGGCTTTCGTCTCCATGGGGTCCCTCAGCTTTTTCACAGAGAACATGGTCTCTGGCCGGGGTTTTATGGCTGTGGCCGCCGTGGTGTTCGGCAACTACAACCCCGTGGGTGTTTTGGGCGCTTCGCTGGTGTTTGGCGCGGGCGAGGCAGTGATGTACCGCCTGCAGGCTGCCGGAACCGAGATCCCGTTCCAGTTCCTGCTGATGGTTCCTTATGTGCTCACCATCCTTGCTCTGTGCGGGTTTGTGGGTAAAAGCCAGGTGCCGGCGGCGTCCGGCCGGGCTTACAAAAAGAACTAGGGGGGCGGCGGGATGGCTTTTCTGGAAATGCGCAATATCACAAAAATCTTCCCCGGCGTGGTGGCAAACGACGACGTGAGCCTTTCTGTGGAAAAGGGCGAGGTGCACGCGCTGCTGGGCGAAAACGGGGCGGGCAAAAGCACCTTGATGAATATCCTGTACGGCCTGTACCGGCAAGACAGCGGCGAAATTTTTTTGCGGGACAAGCCGGTGGACATCCGTGACCCCAAGGAGGCCATTGCCCTTGGCATTGGCATGGTGCACCAGCATTTCATGCTCATCCCCGCCCTTACGGTGATAGAGAACGTGGTGCTGGGCATGCACAAAAGCAAGGTGCGGCTGAACCTGGACGATGCCGCCAAAGAAGTGCAGGCCATTGCCGCGCGCTACAACATGGCCATCGACCCCTATGCCAAGGTGTGGCAGCTGTCCGTGGGCGAGCAGCAGCGGCTGGAGATCATCAAATCACTGTATCGCGGGGCCGAGCTGCTGATTTTGGACGAACCCACCGCCGTGCTGACCCCGCAGGAAGTGGGCGATTTGTTCGCTATGGTGCGCCAGTTGACCGGTGACGGCCACACAGTCATTTTCATCACCCACAAGCTGGCCGAGGTAATGGAGATCTGTGTGCGGTGCACCGTGCTGCGCCAGGGCCGCCTGGCGGCCACGGTGCAAACCTGCGATGTGCGGGACACGCACGAGCTGGCCCGGCTGATGGTGGGCCGGGACGTAGAACTGGCGACGGTGAAGGAGCCTGCCAAAGCGGGCGCAACGGTGGTGGAGGTGGAGAACCTTTGTGCGCTGAACAACAAAAAACTGGAGGCCCTGAAACAGGTGAGCTTTTCTATTCGCGAAGGTGAAATTTTGGGCGTTGCGGGCGTAGACGGCAACGGCCAAAGCGAGCTGGTGGAATGCCTGGCAGGCCTGCGCCCCGCCACGGCGGGCACGGTTTTCATCGGCGGGCAAAACACCACCTGCCTTTCTCCCCGGGCCATTTTGGAAGAAGGGGTTTCCCACATTCCGGAGGACCGGCATTTGTTGGGGATGTCTGGCGAAATGTCCGTGAAAGAGAACCTGATTATGATGAACTATTACAAGGCGCCCTGTTCCCACCATGGCTTTATCGACTGGAAATGGGCCGCCGAATATGCCGACGGTATCTGTAAAGAGTACAGCGTCAAAACCCCTTCTGTGGAAGAAATGGCGGGCAAGCTTTCCGGCGGCAACCAGCAAAAGTTTGTGGTGGGGCGTGAACTGGAGCGGCAGCCGCGATTGCTCATTGCCATGCACCCGGACCGGGGCCTTGACATCGGCGCCACCAAATATATCCAGAGCCGCATTGTGGGCGAGCGGGACAAGGGCTGTGCGGTTTTGCTGGTGTCCACGGAGCTGGACGAGATTATGGAACTTTCCGACCGTATTTTGGTGATGTATGAAGGTGAAGTGATGGGCATTATGGACGCAGCGGGCGCTTCGCGTGAAACAATCGGCCTGATGATGGCGGGCGCCCGTTCCGCGGCGCAATGACCAGCTTGCGTTTGCTATGGTTTTTACCGGCGTTTGCCCGGTGAGGATATACACATTGAGATGAGAAGGAGAATTGAACATGAAAAAGACACTGCTTGCACTTGTTTTGGCCGCCATGCTTTTGCTGGCTGCTTGCGGCGGCAGCCAATCGTCCAGCAGCGCCCCGGCAGAAGAGAGCGCCGCCCCGGCTGAAACTGCCGAGAGCACTGCGGCTTCGGCGGCGGACACCGAAGCGGACACCGATGCCGCCGCCCTGAAGGTGGCCCTGTTGCTGCCGGGCTCCATCAACGACAAAGGCTGGAACGCAACGGCCTACGAGGGCTTGATGACGGCGGAGAAGGACTACGGCATTGAAGGGGCCTACCAGGAGAACGTGGCCCAGTCCGACATGGAAGGCGTGTTCTGGGATTATGCTTCCGACGGATATGACCTTATTATCGGCCATGGCTACCAGTTTGGTGACGCCGCCGAAAAAGTGTGCGTAGAGTTCCCCGATGTCGACTTTGTTGTGCTGAACGGCTCGAACTCCAACGGAACCAATCTTGCGTCCTATAGCTTCACTGGCTGGGAAGCGGGCTATGTGGGCGGCGCAGTGGCCGGCCTCATTTCACAGAGCAACAAGATCGGCGCCATCGGCGCACAGGATACCACGGCCATCTCCAACGCAATGCTGGGCTTTAAGGCGGGCGCCGAGGCCGTGAACCCGGATGCCGAAGTGACCATTACCTACGTGAACACCTGGGACGACGTTGCCAAGGGCAAAGAGACGGCCCTCGCCATGATCGACGACGGCGCCGACGTTGTGACTTGTGACGCCAACGCCGTTGGCCTGGGCGCCATTGAAGCGGCCAAAGAGCGCGGCACTTACCACATCGGCTTTGTGGACGACCAGTATGAAGTGGCCCCGGACGTGGTGGTGAACAGCTGCCTGCAAAGCAACCAGATGCTGGTGCAGGTGGTGGTGGAAAACTCCCTGAACGGCACGCTGAAATATGAGACCAACGTTTCCGGCATTTCCGACGGCGCCGAGGGCCTTGCCCCCTGGTATGACTGGGAGGACAAATTGGATCCGGAGATCATTGCCCAGGTGAACCAGATTCAGCAGGATATCATCGACGGCAAAATCAAAAGTCCGCTGTAAACAAAACCGCACAATGTGCGCAAAACAATGAAAAGCGCGGGCTGCACCAACAAGGTGGCCCGCGCTTTATTTCGGCGCCGAAGGGCTGTGTAAAATGGGCCGATTGGTGTAAGTTTTGGGAAAATCGCCGTTCCATCTAGATTTCTGCGGGGAAGATGCTATAATATCTGTGGATGCACGATATTTACCGGGCATGTTCAAGGAGTGAGGATGAAAAGACCGAAGGCAGGCAAAAAAGGGCGGCCGTCCCTGCAAACGGTTTCCATTTTGGCCATCAGCGTTGTGCTGCTGGTTTTATTGGGCGTGCTGCTGACTGTTTTCATCATGAATATCATGAGCCTGACACGCCGGAACGAGAAGGATAATATGAGCGAGCGCGGCAACATTGCCGCGGGCATCATGTCGGCGTCTACGGAAAACATGCAGGCGCTTACCCGGGACTGGTCCAGCTGGGACGAGACCTACGCCTTTGTGTTGGGAGAAAACCCCGCTTACCCGGAAGAAACGATGAACGATTATCCGTTTTTGCTGCACAGTTTGAATTTTGCCGTTATCAAAAACCTGGCGGGCGACACGTTGTACGCCCGCGGCTATGATTTTAACCGTGAAGAGGAGATCCCTCTGCCCCAGGGCTTTGCAGAGGCGCTGGACGCCGCCGTGGAAGAGATGCTGGCCGGCTATGATTTTAGCAAGGAATACAGCTTCAGCGAACAGCTGGGGCACGACGGCTTTTTCCTGTACGATGATGTGTGCTATTATATCTGTTGCCTGCCGGTGCTCACGTCCGACGAGGACGCAGCCCCGGTGGGGACCTATTTCTTTGGGCGCATTGTGGACGAAGCCGAGGTGCGGCGCATTACCGGAACAACGACGCAAGATTTTGCCATCCTGAGCGTGGCCGACGCCGAGGCCGAAATTCCCGCGCCGAACTTTTCCACCGGGGAAGATTACGTTGTTTCACCAACGGGGGACACCGTGCTTTATTACCGGGTGCTAAAGGATTATTTTGGCAACCCCACCGTGGCATTGCGCATTACCGCGCCGCGGGATTTATACCGCGAAGGCGTGCGGGTGGCCGTGGTTGCCAGCCTGCTTACGGTGGGCATCGTGCTGCTGTTCACCCTGGTGCTGTACCTGCTTACAAAGCGCGCCGTCATCCGCCCGCTCAGCCGCCTGAGCGGCACCATGGAGGCCATCACGCCGGACACGGAGGCGCTCGATTCGTCGCCTTACCGCACGAAGGAGCTGAACGCGCTGGCCGAGGCGGCCAACGACATGCTTGCCAGGCTGCGCCAAAGCAAGCAGGAGCTTGAAAAATCCAGCGTGTCTTTGCATACATTCAGCAACATGCTGAATGGAATTGACGCAAACCTGTATGTGAGCGAGCCGGAAAGCGGCGAAATATTGTTCGTGAACGAAAAGATGAAAGAGACCTTCCACTTTACCGCCGCCGCCGTGGGCAAAACGCGCAAAGAGGTGTTCGGCGATGAGGCCGGGGCCATAGATGCGGCGCTGCGGCAGGGCTTTGATGGAACCATTTTTTGGGACGAGCACAGCCCGCAAACGGGGCGGTATTACCAAAACGCCGTGCGTGGCATTGAATGGAGCGGCGGCAAACAGGTTTTGCTGCAGCTTTCCACCGATATTACCGACCTGATTGAGGCGAAAGAGCAGGCCGAGGCAGGCAGCAAAGCCAAGGGCGAGTTTTTGTCCCGCATGAGCCACGAGATGCGCACGCCCATGAACGCCATCATCGGCATGACAGAGATCGGGAAAAAATCCGCCGACCTGGAGAAAAAAGAGTATTGTCTCGACAAAATCGAAACTGCGTCGAAGCACCTTTTGGGTGTTATCAACGATATTCTGGATATGTCTAAAATTGAGGCGGACAAGTTCGAACTTTCGCCGGAGGAATTCAATTTTGAAGACATGCTGAAAAACACGGTGGGCGTGCTTGTGTTCCGCACGGAGGAAAAGGAGCAGGAGCTGATCGTGCACATGGACCAGGACATCCCGCCGGTGCTGTACGGTGACGACCAGCGCCTGGCACAGGTGCTGACGAATTTGCTGGGGAACGCCATCAAGTTTACGCCAGAGGGCGGGAAGATTTTGCTGGACGCGAAACGCGAGGCGCTGGAGGACGGCGTGTGCACCCTGCGCATGCAGGTGGCGGACGACGGCATCGGCATGACCGAGGAGCAGCAGAAACGCCTCTTCACCTCCTTTGAGCAGGCCGACGGCAGCACGGCGCGCAAATACGGCGGCACGGGCCTGGGCCTTGCCATTTCGAAGCGCATTGTGGAGATGATGGGCGGCGAGATTTACACCGAATCTGCCCCCGGCGAAGGCGCGAAGTTCATTTTCACCGTGCGGTTGGCCGTGCCGGAAAAAGCCCCGATGCGGCGGCAGGCGCCGAACTGGAAGGATTTGAAGGTGCTGGCGGTGGACGACATGCCGGAGGCGCTGGAGTATTTTCGACATATCATGGCGGGCTACGGCGTGGACTGTGACGTGGCGCAAAGCGGGGCCGAAGCGCTGGAAAAAATTGCCGCCGCGGGGGACAACCCCTACAACATCGTGTTTGCGGATTGGAAAATGCCCGGCATGAGCGGCGTGGAACTGGCGGCCAAAATTCAGGAAATGCAAAGCGGCGCCGAGGTGGTGCTGATGTCCTCGGCGGACTACGACCAGGTGCGCCCGGAGGCGGAGGCCGCGGGCATTCGCCATTTTGCCTCGAAGCCGATGTTCCCGTCCTCCATTGTGGACGCCGTGAACAGGCTGACCGGGGAGGCCGCCGCGCAAATTGAGCGGGAAAAGCCCGACGAAACCTACGATTTCAGTGGGCGCACGCTGCTGCTGGCGGAGGACGTGGAGATCAACTGCGAAATTTTGGCGGCCATTTTGGAGGGCACGGGCGCAGCGCTGCACACTGCCGTGAACGGCGCCGAGGCGCTGGCCATGTTCCGCGAAGAGCCGGACGTGTACAGCCTGATTTTGATGGATGTGCAGATGCCGGAAATGGACGGCATGGAGGCGACGCGGCGAATACGCGCGCTGCCGCTTGAAAAGGCGAAGAATATCCCCATTCTTGCCATGACGGCCAACGTGTTCCGCGAGGACATTGAGCAGTGCCTGGCCAGCGGCATGAACGGCCACGTGGGCAAGCCGGTGGACAGCGACGAGCTGCTGGCAAAACTGCAAAGTTATCTTTGACCATCCCAAAAAACATCTTGAATTGCGGTTGTGTATGAAATAAAAGCGCCGGGAACCTGTTCGATAACAGGCCCCGGCGTTTTTTTATGCGGCTGCACCCTGGCGGTACTGGGTCTCGTACAGCCGGCGGTATAGGCCGCCGGCGGCCAGCAGGCCGGCGTGGGTGCCGCGCTGGGCGATGGCGCCGTTTTCCATCACCAAAATCTGGTCCGCGTTCACAATGGTAGACAGGCGGTGGGCGATGACGATGGCGGTGCGGTTTTGCAAAAGATTTTCCAGCGCGCGCTGTATGGCGTGCTCGCTGAGGGAGTCCAGCGCGGAGGTGGCTTCGTCCAGCAGCAGGATGCGCGGGTTTTGCAAAATGACGCGGGCGATGGCGACGCGCTGTTTTTCGCCGCCGGAAAGCTTGACCCCGCGGTTGCCCACGTTTGTGTCGTATCCCTTTGGCAGGGCCAGGATGAAATCGTGGATATAGGCCGCTTTGCAGGCGGCTTCCATCTCCTCGTCTGTGGCCGTTTCGTTGCCGTACAGCAGGTTTTCGCGCACGGTGCCGCTGAACAGGTACGCCTCCTGGGAGACGAAGCCCACCTGCCCGCGCAGGGCGGCAAGCTTCATGTCACGCACGTCCGTGCCGTCCACGGTGATTTTGCCGCCACTTACGTCGTACAGGCGGGGAATGAGGCCGGTGACGGTGCTTTTGCCCGCGCCGGATGGGCCGACAAGCGCAACCGTTTCGCCCGGGCGCGCCGTAAAGCTGACGCCGGAAAGCACCTGATTGCCGTCCGCGTAGGCAAAGTCCACATTGTCAAAGCAGATTTCGCCGCCGCCGGCCCGCGTTTCCGTTTCCGGCGCGCTGTGCGCGTCCGTGATGGACTGTTCCATGTCAAGATAATCAAAAATGCGGGAAAACAGGGCAAAAGAACGCATAAAATCTGTGTGGATGTTGGAAATTTGCGTCACGGGCGCGTACAGGCGCCCCAGCAGGGACGCAAAGGCCAAAATGCCGCCCACGGTCATTTCGCCCCGGGTAAGCAGCAGCCCGCCCACAAAATACACCGCCAGGGGGCCGATGGTAGTGAACACGTCCATGGCCATGCGGAACCACCGCCCGGCCAGCGTTTCCTTCAGCTGCAGCTTCGTTACGTCGCCGTTTATAGTGGCAAAGGCCGCGCACTCGGCTTCCTCGGTGGTGCAAAGCTTCATCAGCGTGGCGCCGCCGCAGGTGAACACCTCCTGCACGCGGCCGTTCAGTTCGTCCATTTTGAACTGGCTTTGCGCCGTTATCTTGAACCGCACGCGCCCCACGCGCCGGGTGGGCAAAATGAACAGCGGCACCGTGGCAAGGCCCACCAGCGCCAACTTCCAGTTCATGGCAAACAGCGCCACCAACGTGGCCGACAAAGTGAGCACGCCGTTCAGCGCGTTCACCGCCGTGGTGCGGAAAACCTCCTGGATGCCGTCTACATCGCTGTTCATGCGGGTGGTGATTTCGCCGGGCTTTGCCGCTTCAAAAAAGGCGGAGGGCATAAAGGCCAAATGCCGAAACATTTGGTTTTTCATGTGGAATGTGATTTTTTTGCTGACGAGGGTGCTTAAATACCCTTGCCCCACCTTCAGCAGGTTCAGCACTACCGTGGCCAGCACGGATGCCCCCACCAGTGCCCCCAGCAGCGGGATGTTTTGCCGCGGCAGGGCTACGTCCACAATGTTTTGCAGCAGCAGCGTGGGCACAAGGCCCAGCGCCGCCGCGCCTAAAACAAGCGCCACCACACCGGCCAGCTGTGCCTTATATGGAACAAAGTACCCCAAAATGCGCCGTACAAACGCCGCCGAAATTTTGGGAGGTGGTGTGTTTTCTTCTAAATAACGCAGTTTTGCCATATTTTTCTCTCCAATCCCCGCGTGGGCAGGCGCGGTAGTCTTAACGTCTTATTTTATTAGGTTCCTAACTAAATTATAGTGTTAATTATGCTCTTGTCAAGTAGTTAGGCACCTAAATGGATTGACTTTTGGCGTGGTTCTTTCTAATATTGGAAACAGCCATATATCTTAGTTACTTAATAGACACAAGGAGGCGGAGAAGTGGAGAATCTAACTGGCGAGGAATTGTTTTCCGCGTTTCGCAGCACGGCGGGCAAAATGCGGCGCGAGGTGACCGCGCTGAAAGCCGGTGTGGGCGGCGCGGAGTTTTTGCGCGGGCAGGGGCGGCTGATGCGGCGGCTGCTGGTTTGCGACGGTGCCTCGCCAAAGGAGCTGGCGCAAGATATGGACATTCGCCCGGCCTCTTTGAGTGAGCTGCTGGCAAAGCTGGAGGCCAAAGGCCTGGTGGAGCGTACGCCGAACGAGGCCGACAGGCGCGGTGTGTATTTGCGCCTTACCCCCGCGGGCCGAAAACAGGCCGAGGCGCTGGAAAAGGCAAAGGCGGCCTATGCGCGGCAATTGTTTACCGTGCTGGACGCCGGGGAAAAAGCCCAGCTGGCGGCCATTCTTGCCAAGCTGGACGCGCAAATGGAACGCACGGTCTGATAATTACAAAAAAAGATTATACGATTATCATTGACAGTCACGTGACCGTATGATATACTTGCCTCATCAACCAGGGACAGGAGGTGGACGATACGGGAAGCATATTGCCGGGCACTGTGGTAGAGACGGAGTGGACAAACGGCGCGGAGGAGTTCATCGGGACACTGTTTGTGGCCAACGGACTGGTGCTTTCCCAGGTGTTGCAGTTGACGGGGCTTTCGGCCCACACGGTGCAAAACTGGGTGAAGCGGGGGTTTGTGGCCCCGCCGGTGAACAAAAAATACGATAAAGAGCAGTTTTGCTCCATCGTCCTCATCAACATGCTGCAGCCTGTCGTCCTCATCGAGCATATCTGCCGGCTGATTGCGCATGTCGGCGGCCTGCGCAAAGACGCGGCGTCCGCCATCTACTTTGCCTTTCTCCGCACACTGGCTGTTTTGCCGGAGGACGCCCTGGGCGCCAACACCGATCTGGAAGCGATCATCTCGGATGTTTTGAAAAAAATGCAGATGGAGGATGAGCTGTTCCGCCGTTTGCTGAAGGTGCTGCACGCCATGGTGCTGGCGCATCTTTCCACTCGGCTGAAGGCCGACGCGGACGAACGGATTGCGGCGATCCTGAAGTGACAGGAACGGGCGCAGGCCCTTGAACAGAACATTTTTTCCATAAATATGACATCTCTCCGACGGTTCAAACCTTGACGTCAGGTTTTTTAAATATACCCGTTTTTAAATTTCTAAACACACCAAAGAAGTGGGAAAGAAGGTTTACATGCTTTTTGGCAGGCTGGCATTTGTGTTTGAAGTGATGATTTACGTGGGGCTGGGCCTTCCGCTGGTGAATTTGCTGGCAAGCGTCATCAGCGGCCTTGGAGATTCCGGCCCGGAGCTGGACGTGGACACGGACCTTTCCGTGGACGGCGGGCTGGACGGCGTAGATTTCGACGCGCCCGACCTCGACGCCGACTTCGACCTCGACGCCGGCGGGCCTCCCATAGAGGCGGACGGTGTGGACCTGGACGTGGCGCACGCACCCGAGGCGCCGCCGGGCGGAGGCGGCTTCCCACTGCGGTTCAACCTGTACAGCCTGTGCCTGGCCTTCGTCGTGATGGGTGCCTTCGGCATTTTTTCGCTGGAGACCCTCACCGGCGCGGCAAGGACGGCCATGCTCATCGCGGGGGCGGCGCTGGCCGTGGCGGCTTATGCATTGCTGTACCGGTTTGTGGTGTGGCCGATGAAGCGGAACAAGGCAGACGCCCTTGCGCAGAACGACCTGCAATTCCGGCACGCCCGCGTCACCTTCCGCATCACGCGGGACAGCCCCGGCCTGATTGAAACACGGGACGCCGTGGGCGCGGTGATTTCCTACCGGGCGCAGATGGACACCGATATTTGCAGGCGGGAACGCATTGAAGAGGGAGAAGAGGTCATCGTCTCGGACATTGACCGCGCACAGAACCTCTGCTCTGTGGTGCCCGCCAAGAACAAGCTCTTGCAATAAAAACTGCTAACAACCAGTACAAACTTACAAATAGAGTGGAGGGATTACAATGTTGAATTTACTCACAAGCCCCTTTGGCGTGGCCATCGTGATCATCGCCGCCCTTGTGGTCGTCATGATTTGCCTGCTGAGCGCGTGGAAAAAGGTTCCGTCCGACAAGGCCGCCGTCATCGTGGGCCTGGGCGCGCCCAAAGTGGTGCACGGCGGGGGTAAGATGGTCATTCCCGGTTTCCAGCGCATAGACACCATCACCCTTGAAAACATCCAGATCAACGTTTCCATCAGCAAAACAAAAACCCGCCTGGGCGTGCCCATCAACGCCAACGGCGTGCTCATTGTAAAAGTGAAGGCCGAAAACGAGAGTATCATCACCGCGGTGCAGCAGTTCAGCAGTGAGAACGAGGCCGCCACCAAAAAGGCCATCCAGAACATCGTGATGGAGGTGGCCACGGGCAAGCTGCGCGAAATCGTCTCCCGCATGAGCGTGGAAGAACTGTACGACGACCGGGAGAAATTCTCCACCGACGTGCAAAAGGTGGTAGACTCCGCCCTCGGCACCATGGGCCTTGAAATCAAATCCTTTACCATCAACGACATCTCCGACGACGAAGAATACATCGTGTCTCTTGGCAAAGAGCAAATTGCCAAGGTGAAGGCCCAAGCAGCCATTGCCGAGGCCGAGGCCGCCAAGGAGCAGCAGATCAAAACCGCCGAGGCGGCAAAGGAGCAGATGATCAAAACGGCCGAAGCCGGCCGCGCCGGGCGCGAGGCCCAGCTGCGGGCCGAGAGCGAGATTGCCCTGGCCGAAAAGGAAAAACAGCTGAAGGTGGAGGCCTACCGAAAGGAATCGGAGACCACAAAGGCTGTGTCCGACGCGGCCTATGAGATCCAGGCGAACATTACCTCGAAAGAAGTGAAAAACACCCAGTTGGACGCTTTGGTGCTGGAAAAGAACCGCCAGCTGGAAGTGACCGAAGCCGAGGTGCAGGTGCGCATCGCGGAGGAAAACAAGAACATCGAGCTGGCCAAAAGCCAGGCGGAACGCGCCCGGGCGGAGTTGATTGCCACGGTGCTGGAGCCCGCCGAGGCGGAGAAAGAGCGCCGCCGGCTGGAGGCTGAGGCGCGGAAGTTTGAAGAGATTGCCAAAGCCGAAGCCGAAGCGGAGAAGACCCGGCTGGACGGCGAGGCCCAGGCCAAAGCCCAAGAGCTTTGGGGCAATGCCGAGGCCAAGATCATTGAAGCGCGCGGCCAGGCGGAAGCCGACGCCATCCGGGCCAAGGGCCTGGCCGAGGCAGAGGCGCTGGAAAAGAAGGCTGAGGCCCTTGCCAAGATGGACGAGGCGGGCAAGCTGCAGATCATCGCGGACATTCTGCCGGCGCTTGCCAAGGCCGTGGCCGAGCCCTTTGCAAGCATCGATAAAATCACCATTATCGGCGGCGGAAACGCCGGCGGCGACGGCGTGAGCGACGTGGCCGGTTACGTGACCAGCGGCCTTGTGGCGGTAAGCGAAGCCCTGCAGGAAACCGTGGGGTTTGACTTGAAAGAGGTCATGCGCGCCAAAACATTTGAGGGGCAGACCACCAGAAACCTGAACATTAGCGGGATGCCCGAAGCCCCGCAGCAGCCGGTGTTTGTCGAAACGACCGTTTAGCTCGGGCGTTCCCACACCATATATGGACCGGCCCCCTGTGCGCCGCACAGGGGGCCGGTGCGTTTGGCGCTGGAAATTGTTGATCGATTTGCCGAAAATTGACATGTTTTGCCAAGAATGCTAAAATGTAATGCTGCTTTATACAATAAGAAACAGGAGGGCTTGGCATGCAGGTTTTTACGGCACGCACCAGTGAGATGAACGATGTGGACTACCTGTGCGAGGAGCTTGGCGCGCAAATTGCCGACAATGTCACCTTCGGCCGGCGCACCATGGGAATCGCCGTGTGTGATTCCACCATCGACAGCGAAGCGGTGATGAAAAAACTGAGCGAGAGATATGATTTTGACATCTATGGCGCCACAGCGCTCTCCTTTATCCGCATCCACGCCGACGAGGACATCAGCGTCAGCTTTATGATTATCACCGGCGACGAGGAGCTGGTGGGGTCGATGGCTTTGTCCGAGCCGCTGACGCGGGAAAACATGGAACAGGTGGTTGCCGACGCGTACAATCTGGCGTTGGAGCGCATTGGCGAACGGCCGAAAATGCTGATTACCCTGCAGCCCTACAGCACCGACCTGACCCCGGACTACACCACCGACATCCTGGCAAGGGTTTCCGGCGGTGTGCCGCAGTACGGCGCGGTGTCTTCCAGCGACCTTGAGACCAATGTCTCCGAGATTTTTGTGAATGGTGTACCCTACCGCGACCGCCTGCTCATCAACATGTTGGGCGGGGGTATCCGGCCGCAGTTTGCCTGTGGTACGGCCAAGTTCATGGTGCCGGACAAAACCGCCGTTATCACCGCCGCCACCGGCAACGTGGTGCAAAAAGTGGGGGAGGACACCTTCCTCCAGTTCATGGCCAAAAACGGCCTTACCACTTTCCCCACCCAGATGCTGAGCAGCTGTATCGCAACCTACGCCTCCAGCCCGGTCATCATTTACCCGAAGGGCAGCTTTGGTGAAGAGCAAAAAGTTCGAAATATCGTCGACATTGACTTTGAAACCGGCGCCGTGGCCTTTTCCGGCGAGATGCCTGTTGGCTGGGAGCTTGCCGTTTGCGTGCTGACCAGTGACCAGGTTCGCCAGTCCAGCATTGCCTGCTTCGAGGAAATGGTGAAGAAAATTGAGGAGAATACATCGGACGAATACCGATACAGCACGCTATTTTCCACCTCGTGCGGCGGGCGTTACCTGGTGATGAGCGGCGACACCAGCGTGGAAGGGGACTACATTACCAACACGCCGGCCCTGAAGGACCTGGCCTCCTGCGGGTTTTACGCCATGGGCGAAATTTGCCCCGTGCCTGTGCCCGGCGGCGAGGCGACCAGCCGCTCGCTGCATTCTTCCATCACCCTGATGGCGCTGTAAATGCCGTGAACAACGAAACGTATAAGGATTGAACCGATGAACGACGGGCAAAACTACCGCGAATTATATGAGGCCGCCAGGCGCGAGTGCGAGAACCTGAAACGCAAAGTTGCGCGGCTGGAGCGCGACAAAAAATACAACGCCGTGATGACGCAGAATATCGAGCGCATGCGCGACTTCAACTCGGCGGAAAAGGAGCGGCAGTTTTTATACAACCAGCTGCTTTTAGCCAACTGCCCGGATATGATTTTCGTGCTGGACGCGGCGCTGCATTTCATTCTTGGCACAGAGGTAAGCTATGGCCAGCTGCATTATTCCAGCATGAACGATTTACGGGATAAACCTTTGCGCGTTGTGTTTGGCCGTCGTTTTCCCGACACGTGGATTACGCAGCTGGAAACTGTGTGCCACAGCGTGATGGAAGAAAAAACGCGCCAAAAGTACAACGGCAAGCTGGTGGACACAAACGGGGACAGCCTGCATATGAACGTGACCGTTTCCCCCGCCATTGACCCGGCCGGCCTTTGCATGGGCGTGGTGGTGGTGCTGCACGACATGACCGAAATAAACCTGCTGAAGGAAAAGGCAGAGCAATCTTCCTCGGCCAAAAGCGCGTTTTTGGCCAATATGAGCCATGAGATTCGCACGCCAATGAACGCCATCAAGGGTATGGCGGATCTGATGGCCGCAACGGCCCTTGACAATATACAGGTCAAATACCTTGCCAATATCCAGTCGGCGTCGTCCAACTTACTCAAAATCATCAACGACATCCTGGATTATTCAAAGCTGGACGCGGAAAAAATGGAGCTTAGCCCTGCGAGCTATGACAGCATGTCTTTTGTGAACGACGTGGCCGGCATTATGAATCTGAAGGCAGCGAACAAGGGCCTTGGCTTTGTGGCCGACATCTTCCCGGCGCTGCCCGCCGCCATGTTCGGCGACGAACTGCGCCTGAAGCAGGTGCTTTTGAACCTGATCAACAACGCCATCAAGTTCACGGACGAAGGCCATGTGTATTTCAGCATTGAAAGCGAGGCGGCCGAAGACGGCAACGCGCGCCTCACTTTTACCGTGCGGGACACCGGCGCGGGCATCCGCGAGGAGGACGCGCCCCACATGTTTAACGCGTTCAGCCGGCTGGACCTGCCCAAAAACCGCACCCACGAGGGCACGGGGCTTGGCCTTGCCATCTCGAAGCACATTGTGGAGATGATGGGCGGTGAACTTGCCGTGCAGACGAAATTTGGCGAGGGCAGCACATTTTCCTTTTCTGTGTTGCAAAAAGATGAGGGCAAGGGCGTGGTGGCGGACCTTTCCGCCATTGATGAAAACTGCCGGGTGCTGGTTTTGTGCGGGCGGCACTGTGCCTTTTGTCGCCCTGTCTTCGAGCGGCTGGGCGTGCCGGTGCGCTTTGTGTATGCGCCGGACGAGCTGGGGGGCGAAACCGGCGCGTTCACCCACGTGTTTTACGATTATGGGGCATGGTCCGCCGCCGTGGCCGAAAACCCCGCGCGTTTCGGCGCGGCGCGGCTGACGGCTGTTTTGGCCCTGCAAGAGGCGGAAGAGGCCATGCTGGCGGCAAATGTGGATTTTATCTACGAACCCTTGCTGGTTCCCGCATTGGTAAAACGCCTTTGCGCCGGCGGAAACTGCGAAGTGGAAACGGCGGGGCGGCAGGTGAAAATCGGCCGCTTCAAGCTGCGGAACACCGAAGCGCTGGTGGTGGACGACAACGAGATCAACCTGATCGTATGCGCAGAGATCCTGCAGCACTACGGCATTGTGCCGGACGTTGCGCGAAGCGGACTGAAAGCCTGCGAAATGGGAGATAAAAAGCAGTATGACATCATTTTTATGGACCATATGATGCCCAATATGGACGGCATTGAAACCACGAAAAGAATCCGGCAGTCGTCGGCCAAAAACAAGGACACGCCCATCGTGGCCCTCACTGCGAACGCCATAAAGGGCATGCGGGAATTATACCTTAACGGCGGCATGAGCGACTACATTTCGAAGCCGATCGAAATCAGCGAGATAGACCGTGTGTTGCTGCGCTTTCTTTCCCCGGCGCAAATTGTTGCCGAGGAGGTGCCGGGCGCCGAGGCGGCTTTGTAAAACGGTTCACGGGCATGTTTACAGCGCCATATGCCGCCGCAGGAATCTGCGGCGGTCAGCTTGTCAAAAAAAGATTAGCCCGCGCGCAGTGTCCGGCGACGCAACGCTCATCTACCTTCCGCGCCGCTTCGTGCACAACGAAGGAATGTTGTTCACGATTCGGCTTGCGGCTGACGATAAGCTTATGCGTTCCCCGGCCCCTGTGCGCTCATGCGTTCTTTGACAGCCTTGCCGCCGCAGGAATCTGCGGCGGTTTTTTGTCTAATGAAAACCACTCGCCAGGCGAGTGGTTTTGATAAAAGGCCGGTTACTGTTTTTGTAAAAGCCGCTTATATGGCTTTCAGGCGGCGCTTGTCGCGGTACATCTGGTTGTCCGCCTCGTGAATCATATCCTCGATATTTGTTTCCCGCGCGTTTGCCAGCACGTATCCCGCGGCGTATTTGATCTGCTCCAGCGCGTTCGGCTGGCCTTGGTTGTATTCGTCCACCCTCTGGCGCACTTCCTCAAGAAACGCTTCCGCAATGCTGGTGTCGGCCCCCTCAAAAATGCCGAGGAACTCGTCGCCGCCAAAGCGCCCGATGAACCCATACTTTGTGCCCGCCGCTTTCAGCGCGGCGGCAAACTCGGCAATGATGATGTCGCCGCCTTTGTGGCCAAGAAAATCGTTGGTCAGTTTCAAATCGTTCATGTCGAACATAAACACGGCAAGTGCGGTGTCGTCCGGTGTTTCGATAAGCCGCTTCACGATCCTCTCGCAGCTGGCGCGGTTGTCAAGGCCCGTCAGGGGATCCACATAGGCGATTTTGCCAAGGGTCTCGGCCCGCCGCTTGACGGCGAGGCTTCGCATATACATGACGAGGCCCGCCACGATGAACAGCACAAAAATGATGTTGACGGCTACCAATGTGGTGTTGATGCGGGCGACCTGGCGCTCGGAATAGCGCTCGGCGGAAAACACTGTCTCGTTCACCAGCGTGAAGTACTCCTGGCTGGAGAGGAACATCCCGGTCGGGTCCGCCCCGGCGCGCACTTCCATAATCAGGCCCTTCAGTGCCTTCCAGTGGGTCCGCACCTGGCGCATATTATTGAGGTACTCGTCGTCCTGCAGCACCACAAGGTCATTCTCGCCCTCGCCTGTCAGCAGTTCGTGGATGATGCCGTCCAGCCGGGCTATCAGCTCGTCGTCGGGATACCACTGCGCGGCGTCGATGGCCTGTGGGTCGGTTTGGGCCAAATGCCAGCCCATCAGCTCTTCTTTTATCAGCTTTTGCGTGGCTCCGCGCACGATGCCCACATAGTTCACCACCCGGGCGTTGCCCTGCAGCAGGGAGATGGACGACAGCGACGTGTAACTGACGAAGGCAAACATGACAAGGAAAGCCGCAAGTGCCAGATACGCCTTTTTTGCCCAGACCCGGTTTGCAAGCTGTTTCATAAGCATGCCCCCAGTTTTTGCGATAAGGCCACAAAATCGATGGGCTTCGGGAGGTAATCGTCCATGCCGGCGGCATAGGCCATTTCCACATCCTCGGGCATCACGTTTGCGGTCATTGCAATTATTTTTATGTTTGCGGCGTCCTCCTTGCCGCAGGCGCGAATCTCCCGCGCAGCGGCACAGCCGTCCATCACCGGCATTTGCATGTCCATCAAAATCAAATCATAATAGCGGCTGTCCCTGTTGCAAAAGGCGTCATAGGCTTCTTTGCCGTTGGCGGCATGGTCGATAATGACACCGCTGCCGTCCAAGAGGCCGGCCACCACCTCACGGTTGATCTCGATGTCATCCACCACCAAAATGCGCTTGCCGCAAAGGTCGGCCAGGTCTTCCTCCGGCTGCGGCGTGGGCGTGGGGGCGGGGTCCATTCCCTTTGCCGGAACGCGTATGGTAAACCAGAAAACAGAGCCTTTGCCAAGCTCGGTTTCCACTTCGATGTCGCCGCCCATCATTTGCACGATGCGCTGTGAAATGGCAAGGCCCAGGCCCGTGCCGCCATACAGGCGGGCCACGCTGGCGTTTGCCTGGGTGAACGGGGTGAACAGCTTTTTGGCCTGCTCCGGGGCAATGCCCACGCCGGTGTCCTGCACGGTGAAGCGGTAGGTGCTCTCCCCGTTATAGTGGGCCAGTTCCTCCACGTCCAAATTGACGTCGCCGCCGTTCTCTGTAAACTTTATGGCGTTGGACAGCAGATTGATGAGGACTTGGTTCAAGCGCAGCATGTCCGTTTCCACGCCGTCGTGCTGGGGGCAGGCTGCCCGGGCCGACAGGTTGACGCCCTTTTCCTCCGCCTTCACCTGCATCATGGAAAGGACAAAGTGGATGTTCTGTGTAAGGGAAAACAGTTTGCGCTCCAGCACCAGGCTGTCGGAATCGATCTTGGAGAAATCCAGAATGTCGTTGACGACGCCAAGCAGGTGCTTGGAACTGCTTTCCACCTTGTTCAGGCAATCCGTTACCTTGGCCGCGGTGCTTGCGTTTTGCGCAATTTGCACCATGCCGATGATGGCGTTCAACGGCGTGCGGATCTCATGGCTCATGCGGGACAAAAAATCGCTTTTGGCCCGGGCAGCCTCTTTGGCCTTTGCCACCTGTTTTTCAAGGTGGACTTTTTGTCGCGCCAGCTCCTCTTTTTGGGCACGCGCAACGTGCCTGCAGCGCATGACGGTAAAACCCAGCACCGCAAGCAGGGCGGCGACACAACAAAGGAGAAAAGCAACGATAGGTTTCATGGGTTTGTTACCTCTGCAATGAGGAGGCGCCCGCTTTGCGGGTGTGGAACCCAACAATAAAAGAAAAAGAAGTTTCGTATTGTCAAGAAAATTATAGCACGGTGACAAAAATAACGTCTATAAATAGGGCGAAATGCAACATTTGCGCAACAAAAAAGTTACAAAATAAAGGACGGACAGCCGCGTGGCGGCAGGGCTTTGGCGTGCGGCACAAAACAGCCTTCCGCCGGATAGGGCGGAAGGCTGTTGTTATTCCAGCTTTAGCGTGAATAAACCCCCAGTTCTACTGGGGGTGGAGAGACGAGCTTTAGCGTGAGAAAAACCTCCAGATGCTAGAATGGTAACGGTTTGGCGACCGCATTACCGAAGCATAACAGGAGGTTTTTAACGT
>JAVBNG010000028.1:0-31494 GCA_031551695.1 Oscillospiraceae bacterium | reverse complement strand
AAATTCATGTGTCTGTATCGGGTGCCTGAGGATGAGATGCTGGGCGCTGCAATTGCGCGTTTTTGCTTTACTGCGAAACGGAATGGGCCAACAACGGTGACTTTGCTGTACTTCCGGAGATGGTGAAGGCTGCTGACCGCCAATATCGATATGTTTAAAGGTGCGTGTAAATTAATTATTTCAAGGAGGACTGCAAATGTCCAGTTCTGATAAGTATAACAAGGCATCTCCCGGATTGAACCATTGGTCGGAGAGTGATAAACCAGCGATGGATGATTTTAACAAAGACAATGAAACGCTGGATACTTCGGCGATGTGGAAGGGGCAATATGATCCGCCTTCCTTGGAGATTTTAAAAACAGGAGCTGGCATACCTAATTACGTTGCAAAAGCATCAGTGGCATACGCCGCAAGTGCAGGTAGTGCGTCGACTGCCGCAAGTGCGACAACGGCGGGCTCTGCAACAAAGGCAAACTCTGCAAACTCTGCAACCACAGCAACCACAGCAACCACAGCAACTACGGCATCTTATATTACTCGCTCGGATGACAATGCAAGAATGCGTTTGCACTCGATACGAGTCAAGGGAAAAACAGGTTCCGGGGGGATATATCCTACAGGGATTAAAATATTCAACACCACCACACAAAAAGTGGCAAACAGTATTGTGTCTGTAATAGCTGATGGATATTACACGCAGTTGTATGAAAACCAATCGGGGAATGCGGCTGTGCGGGTTACCGACAATAAAGGTAATGAGGTAGCAAACACTTCAGTTTACTTTAACATTGTATATTTTGCGATTGAATGATCTGATAATGAAGTGTATGACTACGGACGTGCATAGTGCGGTAGGAGCAATCGTATGTAGTGTCAACCGAGCGCTGTAAATTCACATTGAAAGTCAAGATGTGTATGTAAAATTGCCCGGCCTAGTATTCGGCGGGGTAATTTTGTCAGTGTTCATGTCGGTTTGCATTTTAGCGTCATTCCGACAGTGCCCATGCATAACATCAAAAAAGCTGCAAAATTGCAGCTTTTTGTATGGCAGAGGGCTTTATTTACGAGGCGCCCCCCGGCTTCACTTTGTAGGGGATGGCGTCCAAAAATAGTCTCAAAACGCAAGCATCACCCATCTCAACGAACAACTGCAACCGGCCCGCATCAGTGGACAGCAGTTCTATTGTGTTGCGGGTTCCACTGATGGTGGTGTCAGCCTAGGTGCTAGTGACACTGATATTGGCACATCAGACAGCGGCAAAAGACGAAATTGCTTTTTTTCTGTATGACAGCCAGTCAATAAAATATAGATGATACGTCTAATTTCATGCTTCTGACAATAATACGACAAGGCTTCATATGGACTTTGCGGTATTGCTTATCCCAATATCATTTCAACCCTTGACAAAATTGGCTGTGTTCACGATTCGGCTTGCGGCTGACGATAAGCTTATGCGCCCCCGGCTCCTGTGCACTCGTGCGTTCTTTGACAGTCTCAGCCACCTGCCCTCATGGCAAGCGGCTTTTCGAATGCTTGGTCCGGTGGCGGTGTTCTGCCTAGTGCCCGCCGCCGCCACCACCCCCGCCGCGGCCGCCGCCGCCATAGCCGCCGTGGCCGCCGTAGCCGCTGCTGTAGCTGGCGCTGCGCGCGTTGACGGACGCGGTGCGCGTGGCGCTGTGGAAAGAGCGGCCGCCGGAATAGAAGAATGCGGTGCGGTAGTAAGGGTTGTACAGCATGGGGCTCATGGTGGGGCTCATGGCGGTGTAGGGGCAGCGCACGTTCAGCGCCGCAATCACTTTGTCGGCAATGCCGAAAGCGGTCGCATACACCAGGTATTGCTCCCACAGGGCAAGTTCTATCACCGTGCGCTCGTCCAAAAGGGTGGAGCTGTTCAAAAAGTTGTACAGCCCGCGCCACTTGGCATATTCATCCTCGCCGAATTGCGTGAGCAAAACGTACTTTTTGGACACGGTGCGCAGGTAGACGGCGGCGGCGACAAACCCGGCGCCCAGGATGAAGAATGCGCCGAATGCCAGATCCAGCCGCGTTTGGCAAGACACCAGGTTGCCCGCCAGCATGACCAATACGCCGATGACGCCAAGCGCCCAGGACTGCCCGTTCACCTGTTTCACAGCCTGCCTGTACTCCGCCTTTTGGAAATACCCCTGTGCCACGCCGATGGCGGTGACAGAGTTTTTGATGTTCCTGACAAAGGAATTGGTATTTTCATAATCCGCCGAGACCTTTTGCTGGAAGGTGCGCAGGGGCAAATCGCCCCCGTTTGCGTGCCGGGCAATCAAATTGAAATATTGCAGCTCCGCCGGGGTAAGCGGTTTTACATCCGCCGCGTTTTGCGGCCGGGATGGATCGTACTTGACGATGAGCATTACATTGGCGGAATCCCAGCCCCTTTCATTCCGGATCCGCGCCAATTCGATATACCCTTTGCGAACCAGGTTGAGCATGACGGCGGCGTAGCTGTCCTGCGTGTCTTTTGGCTGCCGGTGCTTGCAAAAGACCAAAACGGCCGCAAAGTTGGGGTCCAGGTCGCCGGGGATATCCCGGAAATAGTCG
This sequence comes from Oscillospiraceae bacterium, assembly GCA_031551695.1. Taxonomy (GTDB): domain Bacteria; phylum Bacillota; class Clostridia; order Oscillospirales; family Ruminococcaceae; genus JAAYCI01. The sequence continues at coordinate 28,919 of JAVBNG010000028.1, read as the reverse complement.
AACTGCATGGCGGGCTCATAAAAAGTGTATTTTTTCTTCATCCTTTTATGGATGCCAAAGGCCGCCAGCAACGTCAGCAGTGCGGCGCCGGAACAAACCGCCAGCACGATGGCCTTGGCAATTTTGTACTGTGTGGCCAGCGCCATGTATTTGGCGTGCTCCTCGTGAAGCTCGGCCAGCACGTCATCGTTGTAATAATCGTTTACAGACGCATATTTGGTGAAGATGTGCCGGTCTTCCCCGTACGAGATGAATGTAAACTCCAGGTATTGGTTATACGGCCGAAACCGCAGCTGCGGCCTGCCCAGCTCGAACGCGAAGGTGTGGTAGCCGGGGTTGGCGTCGTCCGATTCGATGAAAGGGAAGGTGTGGGCGTTGGTGCCATAGGTGTGGGCCTCATAGTTGCCCGCGCCCGGCATGATATCATCGGGGACCAGTATTTGGCCTTTGAAAGAGGTCAAATAGTTGATGCTGCCCTCGGAATAAGGGGTGATGTACAGCTCGGAGCAGTCGTTATACCGCAGGGCGGCATTGGACATCTCGTATTCGATTTCAAACACGGCCCTTTCGCGGTACAGGCCGTCCACATAGAAAAGCACACATTCATATTGCCGCAAATATTCGCTGTAAGGCCCTTCGCTGTGGAACCACTTGCCCGGCCCAAGGCCCGCGGCGGTGTCGATATAGTCGTAGTCATCCCAATACAGCCGGGGGCTTTGCGCGTATACAAGTTCAGAGCCGTCCGCAAACAGCTGCTTTACCGAATTGACCTTGTATCCAACCTTCACGCCGTCGACGTACTTTTCGGGAAGGTCGCGCCACAGTTCCCAAAAAAGGTTGTCTTTCGACGCGGCGTGGATATCAAAGGTCAGGCGCTCTGTGACGATGATTTTCCCGTCGCCGCCCGGCTCGTCCACCAGTTCGGCAGTGTAATCCACTTGCGTAATCCGGGCGTAATCCAAAGGGGTGTTTGCGGCTTCGCCCCCGCAGCCCGCAAACATTGTGGATACAATGACTCCTGCAACTAGAACCAGTGCCGCGGCATATTTTCGCATTTTTCTATCCCCGTTTCCCAATCCTCCCAAATTCCCAAAAACAGTATACCATAAAAACGGCGCGGCAAAAATACCGCGCATATGGTCAGATTTCGCCACATGGTATGCTTGCCCGCCGACGCGGGGAAACCTGTTTACCCCGCATGCCCTTCACACTTCAAACGGCAGGTGCGGAATTTTAGTGACTTGCTTGGTCGAACCATCACGCGGCCCTTTTTGCGTTGCCGTAAGCATTTGCCCGTCTTTATCGTATCAATAGTATGCAGGGAAAAAGGCGGCATCCGAAGCGGCCATAAGGAGAGAAATTTTGGAAGTGAAGAAGAGAAGCACTCTTACAATCGTTCTATTCGCAGTGTATATGCTGCTGCTGGCGGGCGTGATCCTTTTTAAGCTGCCATTTTACTCTCCGGCAATCGCAGACGGAGTGCGCGTCATCAACCTGATTCCGCTCGCGGGTTCTTACAATGAGGGCGGGCGACTGATGATAGGCGAAATCATTCCCAATATCCTGATTTTTGTGCCATTTGGTATTTACCTCAGCATGCTGAAAAACCAATGGCCTTTTTGGAAAAAGATTCTGACAATGGCATCGCTGTCTTTGGCGTTTGAAGGGATACAGTTCATTTTTGCAATAGGTAGAAGCGATATCACCGATTTGATCAACAATACGCTGGGCGGGCTCATCGGCATCGGTGCTTACGCGCTGCTTTCCAAAATATTCAAACACAAAACAGCCAAAGTCGTAAACATACTGGCTCTCGCCGCAACGGTTTGCACTGTGGCGCGTTTTTGCCAGTTGCTTTACCTCAGCCATTTTGCCATGCGGCCCTGACTGAGCCCGCAAACTGCCTTAGGCCTGCTGTTAGCCCATGGCTGCGCCAATGGATATGCGGACCATAGTGCCGGATTTTGGGGCGCTGTTTAGTGTGAAAGCTACGTCATCGCCATACATCAATTTCAGGCGGTTGTAACAATTGTATAGCCCCACATGGTTTTGCCCGCCCGGCATGGACGGCGAGTGCAGCATCTCCCGCAGCCATTCCAGCGTGCCGGCATCCATCCCGGCGCCGTTGTCAGAAATTTCGATTTCGCTGCGCGCGCCGTTCTTTTTGCAGAATACCCGCACGCGGCCGCCTGCCGATTGATTTAAAATCCCATGTTCCAGTGAATTTTCCACCAGAGGCTGCAATGTGAAAAACGGCAGTTCCAGGCTTTCCATCCCATCTTCACACGTAATTTCGCAGGAAACACGCGCGCCAAACCGCAGGGTTTGGATGGCCAGATAGTCGCGCGCATACTCCATTTCCTGCCCAAGGGTCACGCTGTTTTGCGGGTTCGAAAGCTGGTAGCGCATCATGCGTGTAAATGACGTCAGCATTTCCTGGGCCGTGTCAAACTCCTGCATCGAAATAAGCCGCGAAACCGAGTTGAGCACATTGAAGATGAAGTGTGGCATTACCTGGCGTTGCAAAGCGGAATATTTGGTTTGTGTGAGCAAATTTTCCAGTTCCACCTGCCGTTTTTCGTAAAGCAGCAGTTCTTCCTTCTGGTGCGCCAGCTCCCGATGCATCAGGTTGTAAGTGTAGTTGTTCAGCATGTATTGCGCAAGGTCGCCCATCAGATCGGCCGTGTTTTCAATATGCGCGCGGGAAAGCACCGGAATCTCCTTGTAATATGCCGCCAGTTCAGGGTCGGCCAGCCAGTCCACCGGAGGAACGGCAGTGTCACGCGGGTAGCAGTCCTCCTCGCACAGCACCTGCCCGGCCGTGAACGCGCCGATGCATTCTCCCTTGTGCATAATGGGCAGCTCGATGTTCACCAGCCCCGCGTGGCATACAAAAATAGCCGGGCTGCCCTGCCGATTGGAATCCAGCGACATCTGGATGGCCTGCCGGTTTGTTTGCGCGCAGCAGCGGATGCCGTCTTCGCGGCAGTTGATGGCGCTGCAAAAGCGCGTAAAGTTGCCGCCATTGCCGATATGGCGGCCGTTCTGATCGGTAAACACCACGCCGAAGCCGGAAAGGCGTGCAAAAGAGTTTTGCATTTGCCGCTGGAATTCCTCCGTGACGATATCGTGCAAATCAATCCGCATCGGGGGCCTCTTTTCTCTCGCCCCGGCGGATTTGCGCCGGGGTGCAGCCGGTGTATTCTTTGCAGATTTTCTGGAAATAGGCCTGGTTTGTGAACCCGCAGGTTTCTGCCACTTCTTTGATGGGCAGGCCGGTGCCAAGCAGCTTTTTTGCGGCTTCCTCCACCCGGCGGCGCGTGATGTATTCGCGCATGGGCATGTTTTTTTCCTGGTGGAACTTACGCGACAAATAAGACGGGCTTAAATATACCATGGCGGCCAGCCCGGCAAGGGACAGGTTTTCGGCCAGATGGCCGTCGATATACGCGGCAACTTCATCCACGTGGCTGCGGGCAGCCGCGCCGCTGCCCTCCAGCAGCAACACCAGCCGCGCAAAATACTCCTTTAAATGGGCCAGCACCTCAAACCATGTGCCGGCCGCGCTGATATTGTCCAAATACAGCTGCTCGCCCAAAAGCGCCGTGAGGCTTTGGGGGATTGAGCTTCTTTTCAGCGCCTTGCCAACGGAAAACAGGGTGTTGAGGATGAAAAGGCGATACTGTTCCGGCGAAGAGCGGCTGCTTTCAAAAAAAGCAACATAGGCTGCTGCTTCCTGCCGCAAGGCGGCGGCGTCACGGTGTTCCAAACAGGCCAGCAGCGCCTCCTCAAGGGAATAGGGGTATGCGCCCGCGGCGAGGGACAGGCGCACCGGTGCCAGATGCGTGCGCATTTGGCGCTTTTGCATACAATTGGTTAGCGTGGCGATGATTTCTTCTTTCCCGGCGGGCTTTACAAGGTATGCGTCCACATCATAGTCGATGGCCCGCTGCGCATATTGGAATTCGGCGTAGGCACTGTTGAGGACAATGACCGTGCGGGGCGCGTGCTGTTTGATTTGTCGCGCAGCGTCCAGCCCGCTCAGCACGGGCATGTTGATATCCAACAAAACAATGTCGGGGCACAGCTCTTTCGCCAGCGCCACGGTTTGTCCACCATTTTCCGCCTCGCCCACAACCGTGCAAAAATCCGCGTTGCCCTCCAGCATTTGGCGCAAAAAATCGCGCTCAATCCGCTCGTCGTCCGCAATTAAAACAGAATACATGCCCGCCTCCAGGTTGTGCAGAATGGGGATGCCGGTGTTCCAATGTGCGTATCTATTATGTCATTTTTTGCACATATATTCAACACAATTGTTGTTTTGGTAAAAACGGTTGCCAAAATGGTCATCGTTTGCACCTGTGTTGGGGCGGGAAGTGTTGTACAATACATCTATATCCTGTCAATTTTGTTTGGAGAAAGTGTGAAAAATGTTTTCTTGGCTTTCTTCCTACAAAGCTGCGCCAGCGCACGGCCAACGATAAAAGGAGTGTGATTTTGTGAAAGTGAATGACCGGCACTGTTCCTTCTATTACGCTAACGACAACGACTATGGCCCGATTGAACTGGATCCCAAAAAAACAGCACTGCTGATTGTGGACATGCAGCATGTGTTCATCACCCGGCCAAAGGACCGCGACGCGGCAGAGGCCGCCCGCTGGGAGCAGTTCTATGAAGCCATCGACAACACGGTGGTGCCAAACAACAAGCGTTTGATCGATTATTTCCGCGCACACGGCATGGAGGTGGTCTTCGCCACCATCCGCGCACAGAAAAAGAACGGGGCCGACCGCTCGCTGGACCAGAAGGCCACCGGTTACAACGAGTTGCTGCTTGCCCCGGGAGACCCTTGGGGAGATATCGTGCCGGAGCTTGCGCCGCTGGAAGACGAGATCGTGATCTGCAAAACCACCGACAGCGCGCTCACAGGTTCGCCCCTGCGGCTGTGGCTGCAAAATATGGGCATCGACACCGTGGTGGTGACAGGCGTGCTGCTGGACCAGTGTGTCTCCGGCACCGTGCGCAGCCTTGCCGACGAAAGCTTCAAGGTGTGGCTGGTGGAGGACGCCTGCCGCGCCTCTACCCAGCAAATCCACGACAACGAGCTGGAAATCCTGAACAATATCTATTGCCATGTCGTCACCACCGGCGAGCTGCTGGAGGCGCTGGACAAGCAATAGGAGCGGTTCCTCCCGGCGCAGCGCGCTTTCGATTTTCATCGTAGTAATTTAGAGAATAATTGACAATATGGGGAGGCAATCTATGGATTACGACAAGCTGTTCGATTTTCTGCCCGCTGAAATGGAGTACTGGGGCATCCCCGGGTTTAGCTACGGGGTGATGCGGGACGGCAAGTTGCTTACGTCGGGCGGCTGCGGCTACCGGGATGTGGAGAAAAAGCTGCCTGCCACGCCGGAAACGCTCTACGGCGTCGCCTCCTGCTCGAAATCGTTTACATCCTGCCTGCTGGCCATGCTGGTGGACGACGGCCTGCTGGATTTCGACGTGCCCATCCGCCATTACATCCCGGAGTTTGCGCTGTACGACCCCTTTGCGTCCGAACAGGTGACCCTGCGCGACATGCTGACCCACCGCACCGGCCTTGCCGGGCATGACGGCATGTGGCCGGACCCGACTATCGACAACCATGAGTTCATGATGCGCCTGCGTTACCTGAAGCCGAACATGCCTTTCCGCACAGTCACGCAGTATTCCAACACCATTTACTCGTTCTGCGGCCACGTGGCCGAGGTGGTGACCGGGGACACCTGGGAAAATTTGATTCGCAAGCGTATTTTCGAGCCTCTAGGCATGAACAGCAGCCTGCTTTCCGCCCACGAGATGTACAAGCAGCCGAACCACGCGCAGGGCTATTGGAACTGGGAAGACGGCAAGGGCGCCGTGCCGGTTGCGCCGTGGGAAATGGACGTGGCCGGCCCGGCTTGCGGCGTGGTGTCCAACATCGAGGACATGCTCAAGTGGATCACCCTGCACATCAACGAGGGTGAGTTTGAGGGCAAGCGCCTGGTGTCGAAGAAAAACATGATCGACATGCACCACCCGCAGGCGCCGATGCACATGTTCCCGTGGCGGTTCCCGGAAATTGAGCCGGACGGCAGCTATGGCATGGCGTGGTTTGTGCAGTATTACCGCGGCCGCAAATATGTGTGGCATACCGGCGAAATTGAGGGGTTCTGCACATTGGAGGGCTTTTTGCCGGACGAAAACATCGGCATCATGCTGGCGATGAACGTGCACAAGCCGCTGAACATGCCCATTTTGGCCGAAACCTGCTACACCGTGTTCGACCGCCTTTTGGGCGACGGCCCCACCGATTGGCCCGCCCGCCTGCACGAATGGAACGGCAAATACGACGCATTTTACTACCACTGGGACGTGGACCTATTCAAGGGCCAGCCTGCCAAGGTTGAGGGCACGGCCCTGAGCCACAAGCTAGCGGATTACACCGGCGCCTTCCACGACCCCGGCTACGGCACGCTGCGCATTGCGGAAAAAGACGGCGGCCTTGTGATGCATTTCAAGGACATGCTGGTGCCGATGGAATACTGGCACTACGACGTGTTCAAAGCCCACCGTATCAAAGAGGACACCACGGTCCTCACCGCGCCGGTCTCCTATTTTGTGGACCCGTTCTCCGGGGGCATCGCGGGCTTCACGTTGCAAATGGAGCCCACAGTGGAGCCGGTGGTGTTTAACCGCGTGGAAGGGTGAAGCCCTGCAGAACGGCCCGTTTTATGGGCGGGCAAGGGGAACTGTAGTTTTTTGGAACAATGTAATTCCAAATAAATGAGAGAGGTGTTTGTATGGAGAACAACCAAGGCGGCAACAAACTGAAGAAAAGCCTGGGCATGTTTACGATGGTGGCCATTGCGGCCGGCGCCGTAATTGGCGGGTGGCTGGCGGAAGCGCCCTATTGGTACTCGCTCACGGGCCCCGGCGCGGCGTTCATTTTCATTATCTTGGCTATCGTTTTGGTGCCGGTGGGCCTTTCCTTTGCGGAAATGACCGCCATGTTGCCCTTTTCGTCCTCGGTGGCGGTATGGACGGCCAATGCCACCAATTACAGCTTTGGCTGGGTGGTGCAGTGGCTGATGTTCCTCATCCAGATCGTGGAGCCCCCCATCTGCGCTTTTATCCTTACCACGGCGCTGGGTTTCTTCATTCCCTTCACCACCACCCAGGCCATGCTGGTTGCCATTGCGCTGTGCGTGGTATGGTATGTGATATCCAACTTCAATGTTTCCATTTCCGGCACGCTTTCCACCATATTCTTCGTGGCGATGATCGGCATTTCCCTCGTCATCGCGGTGGTGTTTTTTACCAGCGGCCACTGGAGCACGGACAACCTGCTGGGCCACGGCGGCTGGTTCCCCAACGGCTTCAACGGCATCTTCCTGGCAACCGGTGTTTTGACCATCAAATATATCGGGTTTGAATTTACACCCACAATGATTGAGGAGACGAATTTCCCGGTCAAAAACATGTGGAAGGTCATTTTGGCGGCGCTGTTCGTGCCGGCATTGCTTTACGGCCTTGTGGTTATCGCCATCGGCGGCATGGCCCCCTGGAACGAGCTGGCCGGGATGAATATGCCCGAGCCGGAACTGATTCAAATGCTGAGCCTGCCGATGATTTTCGCCTATTTGGCGCTGCTCTCCGGCTCGTTGCATGGCCTTACCACCTTTATGGGCTTTTGGACATCTTCCGCACGCGTGCTGTATGGGTCGGCCCAGTTGCACATGCTGCCCCCCACCTTCAGCAAGGTGAACAAATACGGCCAGCCCTACTGGTGCAACCTGGCGGTGCTGCTGTTCTCGGTGTTTTTCTGCATTTTCTCCGCTTCCAACTGGGTGCAGTATATCTACGCCGTGTCCTGCATTGCGGCGGGGCTGGTGTACTTCATGGTCTGCTTCAATACATGGCGCCTGCGCAAAACCCGTCCCGAGTGGCCGCGCCCCTATCGCGCGCCCTTCGGCAACTGGTTCCTGTTTGCCGGCATGGCGGTTTCCATCTGGGTGGTGGTGGCCTCCTCCCTCAGCCTGGACTTTGCGGGCTGGATGTCCCTGGTGGCATACATGGTAGTGGGCATGCTTGTGTTCCCGCTGATGAATGCCTACCGCAAAAATCATCCCGGCGAGTATGACCCCATCATCCTTACCCCGGCCCACGTAGAAGAAGTGACCGGTAAAACCGAGTAATTTTGTATAGCGGCAAGCCGGAATCCAAACAGCCTTTTTGGCTGTCGGATTCCGGCTTTTTGGTGATGCCCCCCCGGCTGTGCCGAAGGCCACCCTTACTTTTGGCCCGTCATCTGCTGCTCCGTGCCGAAAAAATCCGCCCAGGGGTCCTTGCGCCGCAGGCGGGCCAGCGCTTCTTCCATGGAAATCCCGTTTGGCGCTACGGCGTCCAGCTCGTTCCATGCAAGCGGCATGGAAACAGGCGCGCCCGGCCGCGCCCGCACGGAGTATGGCGCCACGCTGGTGGCGCCCCGGCCGTTGCGCATCCAATCGATGAAAATTTTGCCCTTTCGCTGGGTTTTTCGCTCGTTCGCGGTGTAGCGGTCAGGCCACATGGCCTCCATGGTTTTGGCGATGTTTTTGGCGAACTGGTGGAAAGCGTCCCAGCTGGGGGAGGGCTTAAACGGGATGACGACATGGTAGCCCTTGCCGCCGCTTGTTTTCAGGTAAGATTTCAGGGGAAGCTGGTCCAGCATATCTTTCAAATCCCGCACGCCCTGCCGCACCTCCGGAAGGCCGAGGCCTTCATCCGGGTCAAGGTCGAACACCATCACATCGGGCTGCTCCAGTGTTTTGACCCGGCTGCCCCTGGGGTGGAACTCCAGGGTGTTCATCTGCACTTCGAACAGCAGGCCGCGCGCGTTTTCCACATAATAGTATTCGCCCTCTTCGCCGCCGCCCGCCGCGGGCACGCAAAGCGTGCCGATGCCTATGTTTTGGCCCGTGGGGTGTTTTTTAAAAAAGCACGCGCTCTCGATGCCGCCCGGGCACCGCACAACGCTGAGGACCCGGTTTTCAAGGTAAGGCAGCATGCGCCCGGCCACCTTGGCGTAATACCTGGCCACGTCGCCCTTGGTGATGTCCGGCCCGGTGAAAAGGGCTTTCTCCGGATGGGTGATTTCGGTGCTTTCAAGCACCAGCGCTTTCCCGTTCGTTTCGCTTTTCTCGCCGCGCTGCCCGCGTTTTGCCTTTTCGGGGGCGGCTTTGGTTTCTTTTTCCACTTCGGCCTCCATTTCCTCCTCTTTTTCATCGGCGCCTGCCGCAATTTCCTCCATGGTGCGCCCGGTGGTGATGCTGGTAGTGAACCGGCTCACGTCAAACACGTGCTCAAATTCATCTTTTTCCTTTATCAGCAGCCAGTTGTTGTCTTTTTCCCCGGGTTTCGGTTTCATCCGCACCAGCGCCCACCGGCCTTTCAGGCGGCTGCCGCCCAGCGTGAACTTGAGGGACCCTTCGGCAAGGCCCGCGCCGGCGTCGCCCAATGGCTGCCAGGTGCCTTCATCCCAAACCATCACCGTGCCGCCGCCGTACTGTCCCTTTGGAATGGTTCCTTCAAAGCCGCGGTATTCCAGGGGATGGTCCTCCACCTGGACGGCCAGCCGTTTGTCCCCACTATTGTAGGAAGGGCCTTTCGGCACGGCCCAGCTTTTCAAAACGCCGTCCCATTCCAGGCGAAAGTCGAAATGATCCCGGCTTGCGGCATGGTGCTGCACCACAAAGTGAAGCGCACCGGACGGTTGCCGCGCGGATTTCCCACGGGGTTCGGCTGTTTTGGCAAACTGCCTTTTTTGCCGGTATACATGCAAGTCATCTGCCATGGAATGATCCCCTTCCAAAAGCTGCTTTAAAAATAAGCTATGTCTGTGCTTCGGTGGCAATGGCATCCCGCGGCGCTTTGTCCAGCCGCAGCCTGTGGTAGTGTGGTTGGCGCATCAGGCCTTTGGCCATTTTGCGTATGTAAGAAACGGTGCACACCGCCTCGGGTTTTAGCCAAATCACGTCTTCGCCCTTTTTTACGGCGTCCGCAGGCAAGTGCGCAAAAGGCGTACTTGGAACATGAGGCACCTGCCGGATGGCGCTGAAATCCGCGGTGCGCAGCCCCAGCGTCACGCGCCCTTTGTATACAAGCGCTCCTGCTTCGGTATATTGGCCCAGCAGCAACATGGCCACATGCTGCGCAAGGGCGTACCCGACAATCACATAGTCGTCCTCTTCCGTGTTTTTTACCTTTACCCATGCTTTGGTGCGTTTGCCGGGGTAGTACAGGCTTTGTTTCTTTTTGCCCACAACCCCTTCCAAACCCTGCTGCAAAACCAAGCCGTAAAAAGCCTTGCCCGCTGCGTCCACTGTGCGGGCAAGGGCCATCCGCTCGCTGTCGGCCACGGTTTTGGCCAGCAGGGCTTTGCGCTCTTCCAGAGAGTTTTCCGTCACGGAGCGGCCGCCGTGGTAGAGGATGTCGAACACCACGAGGCAAACCGGATGCCGCCTTGCCCCAAGGCTGATTTCCGTGAGGTTCCGGCTGGCAAGGCGCGCCTTTACATCGTCAAAATCGCGCACGGCGCCTGTGCCGGTGATGAGTTCGCCGTCCAACAGGCAGCGGGCCGAGACTTGCCGGTGGATGCCGTCCAGCTCCGGCAGGCGGGTCCCCACCGGAAGGCCGCGTCGGTTCACCAGCACGGTTCCGGTGCCGTCAAGGTAGGCGAGGCAGCGCTCACCGTCCAGTTTTAGCTCAAACAGGCTCTCGTCGTCGTCGTATGGCGCGCTGTTTGCCCCAATCAGCATGGGGCGGGCGGTGCGCGAAAAAAACAGGTCTTGCATGGGCCGTTACCCCGCGCCCCGGCGTTTGGCGCGCCCCGGCTTTTTTGCGGCGGGCGGGTTTTGGCCCTCCTGCCGGGCCAGGCTGTGCTTCAGCGCGTCCATCAGGTCGATCACATTGTTCGGCTTTTCTTCCGGCTCAGCTACGATCTCTTTGCCCTCTATTTTTTTGGTGATCAGCCCGCGCAGCTTCTCCTGGTATTCATCTTTGTACAAGGTGGGTTCAAAGGGTTTCGCCATGCTTGCAACCAGCTGCCGCGCCACGGCAAGCTCGCTTTCGGCCACCGCTGCCCGGGCGGGCGCTTTGGGCAGTTCGCGTATTTCATCGTGAAAAAACAGGGTCTCCATCAGGATGCCGTCCGCCGTGGGCAGCAAAGCCAGCATGGTTTCCTTCGTGCCCATCACGGTTTTGCCAATGGCCACTTTGCCCTCCGCCTGCATGGCGGTGCGCAGCAGTTCCAGGGGTTTTTCGCTGCCTTTCTGGCCCAGCACCAGGTAGGATTTTTCAAAATACACCGGGGGAATGCCGGAAAGGTCGGTGAACTGCAGGATTTGGATGCTGCGGTCTTTTTCGGATTTGATTTTCTCAAAATCCCCGTCGTCCACAATGACGTATTTGTCCTTTTCGTACTGGTACCCTTTGACGATATCGCCGGGGCCGAGCTCTTGTTTGCAGCCGGCGCAGGTTTTTACATAGCGTACGCGCTCGTGGCTGTCTTTTGTAAGCTGGTTGAAATGTACGTCATTGTCCTGGGCCGCGGTGTACAGGTCCACCGGGATGTATACCAGCCCAAAGGCAATGGCGCTTTTTTGTGCAACAGGCATAGGGCGCCTCCCGTTCCGGCATGGTTTTGAAGTGCGCAGAGGCACTTCATATCGTTTGCTGCCTTCCTGTATAGTATACGCCGCATGGGATGTCGTAAGCTATCGAACACAAGGTTGATTAAATCTGGGATACATGATATGCTTCCCAAAAAAGAACCAGCCGCCAAAGACGGAATTTTGCACGGCAGGGCCAAGCCTGATGGGGAGCGCGTATGGAAGACAACACCCTTCTGACCTTTGACGAGGCCAATGCTTATCTGGACGAAGTGGCGGACGGCATTCCGCCGGATATTTACAAGGAGCTGAACGGGGGCGTCGTGCTGCTGCCGGATATCAGCCTTTCCAGGGAAGGGCCGGATTTGTATACCCTTGGCATGTACCATTACGAGCCGCACGGCCTTGGGCGCTATATTTCGCTGTATTACGGCTCTTTTGTGCAGGTGTTCCGCGGGCGCAGCGTGCGGGCGCAAAAAGAGGGCCTGCGGGACGTGCTGTACCACGAGCTTACGCACCATATTGAATCGCTGGCCGGCGTGCGGGACCTTGAAGTGAAGGACGAACAGTTTATGCAGGAATACCGCCGTCGTCGAGGCAAAAAATAAAGGCCGGCCTTGGGGGGGCCGGCTGCCGCAAATTTTGCGGCGCGCGCCGGTTTGCGCGGTGTGTGAAAGAAAAGAAACCACCCTGCAGATAAAGCTGCAGGGCGGCTTTTTATATGTACAACGCTTGTCCGGCAGTGGGGTGCTGCCGGAGGCGCTGGAAGCTGCAGACGTGCGGCAGGGCTTTCGGCAAAGGCGGACAGGTCCGCTTTGATGGTTCGGCGCCGGCTTAGGATGCACCCTGTGCGGCGGACGCCCAGCTTTGCAGATACAACAAAAACTCTTCCGGCGGCATCGGCCGGGCATACACATAGCCCTGCACCATGCCGCACCCCACCCGGCGCAGGATGTTCACAGTATCTTTGTCGTCCACCCCTTCGGCCACGGTTTGCATCCCCAACTCATTTGCCAGCGCGATGACGCTTTTTACCAACTTATAGCTGCGTTCGGTATTGCAGCCAAAACGGCAGAACTCACGGTCCAGCTTTAACACATCCACCTGCAGGGATTTCAGAATGTTCAAAGAGGAATATCCGGAACCGAAATCGTCCAGCGAGCACAAAAAGCCGTTTTGGTGCAGCGCGGTGATGATGTCGGCCAACCGGTCGTGGTTTTCAAAGGCCAGGCTTTCGGTAAACTCCAGTTCCACACAGCCCGGCGGGATATGGTATTTGTCTTTGATGGCCGCGTAGGTTTCCATAAATCCGGGCTGCCGCATGCCGATGCGTGAAACGTTTACGCTCATCACAAGGGGGTGTGGCCCTTGCGCCAGGCCGTGGGCGGCGTACAGCCGGCAGGACTCTTCAAACACAAACAGGTCCAGTTTGGCTATAAAGCCGTTTTGTTCAAACAAGGGAATGAATTCACCGGGAGAAATGGTGCCTTTGCCGGGATAGTCCCAGCGCACCAAAGACTCCATGCCATGGATGCTTTCCCCGCCCCGTATGGAGATTTTTGGCTGCCAGTACACCGTAAATTCCCCGTTTGCCAGGGCGGCATCCTGGTGGGCTTCCATCTCGGTTTCCCATATCTTTTGGTTGCGCATCTTAATGGTGTAGATGCCAAACAGTTTGCCGTGCACTGCACGCGCCGCGTCGTGCGCTCCTTCGGCACAGTCCATTAGTTCCTGCAGCGCTTCCGGGGCAGTGCATTCATCTGCGCGGCACACGCCGGCACCCAGCTCGGCGTGAAAGCCCTCGCTTGCCAGCTGTGGGAAAGCCGCCAGGTGGCGGGCGTCGCGGTCAAAAAGTTCCTGCAGGCTCGCGTCGCTGCCGGTATCTTTGCGCAGGAGGAAGAACACATCGTCGTGGGCGCGGGCAAACAGCTCGCCTTCGCTGGTATGCGCGGCCAGGTATTCCGCCAGGTATTGCAGCATTTTGTTGCCGGACGCGTGGCCAAACAGCGCGTTGATGTATTTGAAGCCCCGGATGTTGTAATACCACACGGTATACCCGGCGGGGCCGTGGTTCCGCAATAGCCGTAACGAATCCAGCATGAACTTCCGGCTGTTTTGCTGCTTGGTCAGGGGGTCCACAAACGCGATCTGCTCAAGGGCTTTTCGCTTTTGAGAGGTGATGCGCCAGATAAGCAGGATGAACAGGATAGTGGCAAACGCCGCGACAGCAAGGATGACGATGGAGGCGACGATGACAAATTCCAGCCGCGCGTTCACCATGCTCTCGGGGGTGACATAATAAACATGCCAGCGGTTTCTGGCCAGCGGCGCGTAGGCGATGTGGCGGTTGCCGCCGCCAAAATCATGTGTGAAATGGCCGGTGCGTCCGGCCGCGAAGTTGTCGCGGAGGATCTGTTCGATTTCCCGCGTGAAAGCGGCTTCCGTTTCAAAAATGTTGCCGTTTGCCGCCGGGGTGAGGTGGGCGTCCGACCGGACGATGTGGTTTCCCTTTCTATCGACGACATGCGCCAGCCCATGTTCGCTGTAAAGGGAAGCTGAAACGATATCACGAATCTCATCTGTCGGGTCGGCGGCATACAAAACACCGATGATGGCACTGTCGGCCGAGTAAACAGGGACGGCATAGTACATGGCGGATACGCCGCCAAGAATCTTTTCCGGCGCCGACAGGTAATGGCTGCCTGCCAATGCCGGCTGGAAAAAGGGATCCTGTGACACGTCGGCCGTTTGTATATTGCCGTGCCGGTCTGCCACCATGGCCTGGCCGTTGGGGCTTGCAACGCCGACCTTGACATAGGCGCTGTGGCTCATCAGGGTTTGCACCAGCCGCTCGAAGCTCACATCCCGCTCGTCGGTGTCCCACCTTGCGTGGATGGCCACGGCGGCGGCCGTTAATGTGTTAAACTCTTCCTGAACATGGGAATCGACGGCGGCGGCGGTTTGCAGGGCGGAGGCCTGGACATGGTCCGAGGTCTCCTGGCGGCTAAGGTGCCTTGAGTAGACGATGAAGAGAATTCCCATCGTCATCCACAAAGCGCAAAAGGCAATCGCTATGGCATAGAACATGGTGAGTTTTTTATCTCGTTGGATGATGCCTAGCTTTCTCATAATAGATACCTGTGTTGGGCGGATGTGGGTGAAGGGTGAATCGGTTCACATCAAGCTGGATAACGGCTTATCATCTATATTTATCATAGTATCCAGCCAGTTATAAAACTTGCGGGAATTGAAAGAAAAATGGAACATTTTTATGAATGGCATGCGTGTTGCTGCTGGAAAAATTGTGTGGTATGGTGCGCAGAACAAGAGCATGGACCGTGAGAAAGAGGGAGCTACGCCCTTTGCATTGGCGCGGCATACATGGTAATATAAAGTTGAAGTCATCCGGATATTTCGTGGATGGCTTTTTTGCGAAGAATCACAATAGAACGGAGAAGGTTAAAGATAATGATCACTGTTAGCGATGTGAGCCTGAGCTATGGGACCGACAAGCTCTTCACAAAAACAAACCTGATTTTTACACCGGGGAACTGCTATGGCATCATCGGCGCCAACGGCGCGGGAAAATCCACTTTTTTGAAAGTTTTGTCCGGCGCGCTGGAGCCGTCCACCGGCGAGGTGGTGGTAGCGCCGAACGTGCGCATGTCCGTGCTGGAGCAGGACCAGAACAAATACGACGCGTACCCGGTGATTGAGACGGTTTTCATGGGTAACGCGCGTTTGTACGAAATTTTGAAGCTGAAGGACGAGCTGTACGCCAAGGAAGATTTTTCCGAAGAAGACGGCGTGCTGGCGGGCGAGCTGGAGAGCGAGTTTGCCGAGATGGGCGGCTGGGAGGCAGAGGCCGACGCCGCCAAAATGCTGGGCGGGCTGGGCCTGCCCCAGGAACAACACTACAAGCACATGAACGAACTGAACGGACGGGAGAAGGTGAAGGTGCTGCTGGCGCAGGCGCTGTTTGGCCAACCGGACGTCATTTTGCTGGACGAGCCCACCAACAACCTCGATTACGACTCCATCAACTGGCTGGAGGACTTTTTGCTGGATTTTCCCGGCACCGTCATTTTGGTCTCCCACGACCGGCATTTCCTCAATGCCGTGTGCACCCATATTGTGGACATCGACTATACCAAAATCAAGCTCTACATCGGGAACTATGACTTTTGGTACGACTCCAGCCAGCTGATGCAAAAGCTGATGCGGGAGCAAAACCGCAAAATGGAGGAAAAGGCGAAGGACTTGCAGGATTTCATCGCGCGGTTTTCGGCAAACAAATCGAAGGCGCGCCAGGCCACCAGCCGCAAAAAACTGCTGGATAATTTGACCTTTGAGGAAATGCCCGCGTCTTCCCGGCGGTACCCGTGGATCGGCTTTTCGCCGGAGCGGGATCTGGGCAAGGACGTGCTGTTTGTGGAAGGCCTTTCAAAAACAGTGAACGGCGAAAAAGTGTTGGACGACGTGTCCTTTATCATTGGCCGGGAAGACAAGGCCGGTTTTATTGGCGGGAACGAGCTTGCCGTCACCACCCTGTTCAAAATTTTGATGGGGGAAGAGGAGCCGGACGCCGGGAGCTTCAAATGGGGCGTCAGCACGTCCCAGGCCTATTTCCCGAAGGACAACACCGCCTTTTTCGAGGGCCACGACGAGACCCTGCTGCAATGGCTGGCGCCCTATTCGCCGGACCAACACGAGAGCTATCTGCGGCAGTTCCTGGGCCGCATGCTTTTTTCCGGCGACGACGTGTTCAAATCGGTCAGTGTGCTGAGCGGCGGCGAGAAAGTGCGCTGCATGCTGAGCCGCATGATGCTTTCGAGCGCCAACGTGCTGTTGCTGGACCAGCCCACCAACCATCTGGACCTTGAATCCATTGCCGCCTTGAACAACGGCCTTTCCGATTTTAAGGGCGTGGTGCTGTTTTCCTCCCACGATTTGCAGCTGGTGCAAACCGTGGCAAACCGCATTATGGAGTTTGGCGAGGACGGCCGCCTGAAGGACCGGCGCGAGACGCTGGAGGAATATATGGCGGAGTAGGGGACTGCGCGCGGGCGATGCTTCAGCGCATAATGGTGTTTCTGCAAGTGATAGTTCTGCAAATGGTTCGGCCCCGCACGTTCGGTGTGCCTTCGGAGAGCTACCTTCCGCGCCGATTGGCGGACAACGTTGCACGCTGTTCGCCATCAGCTTGCGGCTGAGTAGGTGAATTGCCCCTTAGGGGCAAGAGAAGCGCCCCTGGGGGCCGCTCACCGGAGGCACACCGGATGCGCGGGGCCTTTGTGTTGTGCAGGAAGTAACAGTTACGTACCCGCCCCTCCCGGCGCGGGTTCAGCGGTTCAGTAAAATCAGGCAGCCCCTTCAAACAAAGGGGCTGCCTTTTTGCGCCCTTTGCACCGGCAAAGCAGTCTGTAAAAATACTCAGTAAAACTTTAGTAAAAATACCGGTTAAAATTTCGGTAAATATTATTGACATTTCCAAAAACTCCCGGTATCATGGCCATATAATTGTTTGAGACCATCATTTTCGTCCGTTCGGGGCGGCGGGAAAGAGGAGGTGGCCAATGGCGACGCTAAAAGACATTGCGGACAAGGCGGGTGTGTCCATGGCCACCGTAAGCCGCGTGCTGAACCAGGACAAGTCTTTTTCCACATCCGACGCAACGCGCCAGCTGGTGCTGGAAACGGCGGGGGAGCTACAGTACGTGCCAGCCGCGCGCAAACCGCGCAAGGCCAGTACCATTGCGCTCATCTCGCAGTATTCCGCCACGGAGGAACTGGGCGACCCGTATTACCTGTCCATCCGCGCCAATGCCCGCAAAGAGGCGCAGCGCATGGGCTATGAGGCGCAAGAGTTTTTTGCGCCGCACGCCCCCGCCCTGGCCGACCAGCTGAAAAAGGCGGCGGGCATCATCGTCATCGGCTCGCGCTACAACTACACGCCGGCGCTGGGCGCGTGTGTGCGCGGCGCGGACGTGCCCGTGGTGCTGGCGGATTTTTGGGTGGACGAGCCGGACTGGGACTACGTGTATGTGGATTTTCGCCAGGCTGTGGGGCTGGCCCTCAGCCACCTGCGCGAAAAGGGCTACGAAAGCGTGGGCTATTTGGGCGCGCGGGAAACCAACACCGCCACCGGGCAGGAGATGCCCGATTTGCGCGAGCGCTATTTTGAGGAATTGCAGCGGGAGGCCTGCTGTTTTGACGCGCGCCACATGCACGTGGGGTGCGATATCTCTTGCGACGAGGGCTACGCCCTGATGGCGAACGCCATCAAAGAAGGCGGTTTGCCCCGGGCCTTTTTCGCTTTTACAGACAATTTCGCTATTGGCGCTTTGAAGGCGCTGAAGGACGCAAATGTCCGCGTGCCGGACGAGGTAGCCCTGGTAGGATACAACGACATTCCGGCGGCGGCCTATTTTTCGCCGTCCCTTTCCACTGTGCGCGCGCGCACGGACTTGCTGGGCGCCTTTGCGGTGCGCCTTTTGGATGACCGTCTTTCCACCGGGCGGGACACCGGCGTGCGGGTGGTCATCCCGTGCGAGCTGGTGGCGCGGCAAAGCAGCGGGGGATAGGCACGCGCCCACGCGCCGCGGCGCTTGCGCGCGGGAACACCACGCCCGGAATGACGCTGGAACAGGGGAGGAAATATGGAACTGCATTTGGATATGCAAAAACCGGACTGGTGCAACCTGGCGGTGCTGGCAAAAGGGCGGCTGGCCCCGCGCGGGTTTGTGTTCGGTTATCCCGGCGGCGGCGCCGCGGCAAAGCGCAGCCCCCAAAAAAGCGGGCGCGCGCACTTGCTGAACGGCAAGTGGCGTTTTGCCTTTTTCGAAAACCCGAACGAGGCCCCTGAGGGCTTTTTTGTCCCGGCGTTTGACGACACCGGCTGGGATACCATCCCCGTGCCCGCCCAGTGGGAGTTCCACGGCTACGGCCGGCCGCACTACACCGATTCGCTTTCCGTCTTTCCCGTGGCGGAAGAACCTGTGCCGCCGGAATACGCCCCCACGGGGCTGTACCGCACCACCTTCGCCGTGCCGGATGACGGCCTTTACACCTTGCTGCGCTTTGAAGGTGTGGAAAGCGGGTACCACCTGTGGGTGAACGGCAAGGAAGCGGGCTACAGCCAGGGCAGCCGCATGGCCGCCGAGTTCGACGTGAGCGCCCTTGTGCATCCGGGCAAAAACACCCTTGCCGTGGCGGTGTACAAATTTACCGACGGCAGCTATCTGGAAAACCAGGACATGTGGTGGCTGGGTGGCATCTTCCGCGACGTGTGGCAGCTGCGCCGCCCGGCGGCACATTTTGAAAACATCCAAATAGACGCGCGGCTTTTGCCGGACGGCGGCGGTGTGCTGGACATGGCGTTTGCAACGTCCGCTTTGCCAAAAGATGCCACTGTTGCCGCCGTGCTGCAATACAGCGGCCGCCCCGTGTGGCAGGGGCAGTGGACGCCGCGCGGAAAAAACAAGGGCGCCCTGCGCGCCGAGCTGTTGAACGTGCAGCCGTGGAGCGCCGAGGCCCCCGCCCTGTATGAGCTGACCCTGACCCTTTCTTCCGGCGCAAATGTTTTAGAGGCGGTGCCGCTGCAAACCGGCTTTCGCCGGGTAGAGATAGACGGCGGCCTGCTGAAAATAAACGGCGTGGCCCTGCGCTTTAAAGGCATGAACTACCACCACTGGGACGCCGCGAGCGGCCGGGCCTATTCGCCAAAGCGCATGCGGGCGGAGCTGGAATATTTAAAGCAAAACAACGTCAACGCCCTGCGTACGTCCCACTACCCGCAGCCGCCCTGTTTTTACGATTTGTGCGACGAGCTGGGCTTTTACGTGGTGGACGAGGCGGATTTGGAATGCTGCATGTGCCAGCTGTACGACGAGCCGGACCAATTTGCGTCGTCGCCGCTGTGGAGGGATGCATTTTTGGACCGGGTGCAGCGCCTGGTGGCCGCGAACCGCAACCACCCGTGCGTGGTGATGTGGAGCCTTGGCAACGAAAGCGGCTACGGCCCGAACTTTGCCGCCGCGTGCCGCGCGGTGAAAAAGGCCGACCCCACCCGCCCGGTGCATTACGAGGAAGACCGCAAGGCGAAAACTGCCGATGTGTACAGCAGCATGTACACCGGCGTGGAAAAGCTGGAGGCGCTGGGAAAACAAGACTTGCCGAAGCCCCATGTCATGTGCGAATACGCCCACGCCATGGGCAACGGCCCGGGCAGCTTGGAAGACTACTGGGCGCTGTTTTACCGCTATCCCCGCTTGCAGGGCGGCTTTTTGTGGGAGTTCAAGGACCACACCATCCGCGGCAAAAAGAAGGGCAAGCCCTGCCTTTTATATGGCGGAGACTTTGGCGACGAGCCGAACGGCGGCAACTTTTGCGGCAGCGGCCTGCTGCTGGGCGACGGCACCCCCACGCCCGCCATGGCGCAGGTGAAGCACGCCCTTTCCCCCGTGCGGGCCGAAAAGCTGAACCTGGACGTGGGGCAGGTGGCCCTGTGGAACCGGTTCGACTTTTTGCCGCTGGATGTTTTGGGCGGTATTTGCATGGCCACCGCCGACGGGGAAGAGCTGTTCTCCGCCGCCATCTCATTGCCGGCCGTTGCCCCGGGCGAGTGCGGCGCCATGTGCCTGCCGCCGGAACTGTTCGAATGCGATGCGGAGCTCATCACCATCCGTTTTTACTGGCTGCGGCCGCCCGCCGGGTGGCACGGAGATGCCCCGGTGGACACCTGCCAGTTTCGCCTGCGGGTACACGAATACGCCGAGGACCCCGCCGCTTTTGCGGCGGCGCGCACGGCGCCTTCCGCGGTGAAGCAGGGAAGCGAACTGCTGCTTTCGGCGGGCGGTACCGAGGTGCGTGTGTCCACCGCCCACGGCACAGTGGAGGCGCTGTCCTTTGGCGGCGCGCCGGTGCTAAGTGGCCGTATGGACTGCTGTTTTTTCCGCGCCCCGCTGGACAACGACCGCACCCAGCTGCCCCAGTGGCAGGCTTTTGGCCTCGATTATATGCAGGCGAGCGTACTTTCGCTGGACGTGGCGACGGACGAGGGCGGCGCGCTGGTGAAGGTGCGAAAGCGCTACGCGCCCTACACCATGAACTGGCACATTGACGCGGAGCTTGAATACCGCCTTGCGCCGGACGGCGTTTTGCGCGTGCGGGTGCACGGCGCGCCGCAGGGTAAGCTGCCGCCCACCTTTGGGCGCATTGGCCTTGCGGGGGCGCTTGCCCCCGGGTTTGACGCTGTGCGCTGGCACGGCCGCGGGCCGGAGGAATGCTACTGCGATTCGAAGGCGGGCACGCCCGTCGGCCTGTATGAAACCACGGTGGACGGCCTGCACTTCCCCTACGCAAAGCCGCAGGAAAACGGCAACCGCGCGGACGTGGACTGGTTGTTGTTCGCAAACGGCGGCAGAGCCGTGCGCATCGAGGCGGACGCGCCGTTCAACTTTTCCGCCCACCACTACACCCTGGACGATTTGCGCGGCACCAGCCACAACGGCCTGTTGCCCCGTAGGGAGGAGATTTCCTTCCATCTGGACGCCGCCCACCACGGCCTTGGCTGCGCCAGCTGGGGGCCGGACGCGCTGGAACAATACACCCTGCGGCCCGAGCCGTTCGACTTCGCCGTTTTGTTTTGTCCGTGGAGCCCATAGGCCCCACCGGCTGCCCGTGAACACTTGCTTCCCACCCTGGCCCCTGCAACTTGAAAAACGGAGGTGCACCGATGGAAGACACCCGCGCAAAAAAGCAAAAACCCACCGGCGCAGGCGGGCCGGGCCCGCTGCGGCGCGCAGGCCTTGCCATCGGAGGCGCGCTGCGCCTTAGCCCCAAAAGCGCGCCGTATTACTTTTTGCTGCCGCTGGGCATTGTGTTTGCAGTGTTCATCCTCTGGCCCATCGTGTGGTCCTTCGTCCTCAGCTTCCAAAAGTTCGAGGCCGGGCACTACACCTTCGTGGGCCTGCAAAACTACATCGCCCTCGTAAAGGACCCCATCTTCCTGGCTGCCCTGCGCAACACCGCCACGTATTTCCTCATCCAGGTGCCGGTGATGGTGGTGCTCTCGCTGGGCCTGGCCTCGCTGGTGGAAAGCAAACTGCTGCGCGGAAAGGCGTTTTTCCGCATGAGCCTGTTTTTGCCGTCCGTCACGGCGCTAGTGGCCTACGCGCTGGTGTTCAAGCTTTTGCTGAACTACGACTACGGATTTTTCAACTACTTTTTGGGCCTGTTCGGCGTGGATCCCGTCAACTGGCTGAACACCGCCATCGGGGCGAAGGCCTCCGTCATCATGGCCATCACCTGGCGCTGGACGGGCTACAACATGGTCATCATGATCGCCGGTTTGCAGGCCATTCCGGTAAGCCTGTACGAAAGCGCCGCGCTGGACGGCGCGAACGCGTGGAAGCAGTTCTGGCGCGTCACCGTGCCCATGATGCGCCCCATCATCCTGTTCGTCACCATCACGTCCACCATCGGCACTTTCCAGCTGTTTGACGAAAGCCTGATGCTGGCGGACGGCGGCCCCAACAACGCCACCATCACCGTGGCGCACTACCTGTACAACAACGGGTTCCGCTATTTTAAATTTGGCTATGCCGCCGCCATCAGCTATGTGCTGGTCATCGTCATTGCGGTGCTTTCCATTGTGCAGCTGAAGATTGGGGGCAAGGACGATGAAACTTAAATCGAAGGTGCCCGCCACCGCGGGGCTGTATCTCGTGCTCCTCATTGCGGCCGTTGTAAGCCTGTTCCCGTTCTACTTCATGTTTGTGGAGGCCACGAACACCAACGCTGAAATTTTGCGCACGCCGCCAAGCCTGTGGTTCGGCCCGCACCTTTTGGAAAACTTTGCCGTGCTGGACGAAAAAATCGGCGTGCTGCGCGTCACGTTCAATTCGCTTTTGGTGGCGCTGCTGTTCACGGGGGCCACGCTGCTGTTGCACTCCATGGCGGGCTATGCGCTGGTGAAGTACCGCTTTAAAGGCCGTGCGCTGGCCTTTGCCATTGTAATGCTGACCATGATGCTGCCCCAGGAGATGACTTACATCCCCCGGTTTGAGCTGATGACCAAAATCGGCTGGGCAAACAGCTATCAGGCGCTGATTCTGCCCGCCCTTGCCAATTCCTTCGGCGTGTTTTTGATGCGGCAGAATTTTCTGGCCTTCCCAACGTCCCTCATCGAGCAGGGGCGCATCGACGGTTGCAACGAGTTTTCCATCTTCTTCCGCATTGTGATGCCCAACATGAAGCCCGCCCTCGGCGCCCTTGGCATTTACATGTTCATGAGCTGCTGGAACAGTTTCATGTGGCCGCTGATTATTTTGGGCACGAAGGACATGTACACTTTCCCCGTGGCACTGGCAGTGCTGGACGGCAACCCCTGGCGCAAGGAAATGGGAGTGATGATGCTGGCTTCCGCCATCGCCATTTTGCCCATCATGCTTATCTTTTTTGTTTTGCAAAAGCAGTTCATCGCGGGCATTATGGGCGGCGCGGTGAAAGAATAGGTTTTACGTGTAGTAACGCACCATTATATACAAATACAAGGAGGTTCATTATGAAAAAGCACTCGAAATTTTTGGCACTGTTCCTGGCGCTCAGCCTCACCCTTGGCCTGTTGGCCGCGTGCGGCAGCGCGTCCTCGTCGGCGGCGCCGAGCGACAAAGGCGAGGCCCAAAGCGTTTCCACCGGCGAAGCGGCCCCCGCCGCGGAAGGCGGCCTGTCGGGCAAAATCACCGTTTGGAGCTGGGACATCGCGCTGGCGTTTTTGCAGGAGGCCGCCGCCAAGTTCCAGGAGGCAAACCCGGATGTGGAGTTTGTGTTTGAGGAGATGGGCACGGAGCAAATTTACGACAAGCTAACCGTGTCCCTTGCCACGGGCAGCGGCCTGCCGGACGTGGTGTCCCTGGAAGGCGAAGTGTTCGCCAAGTACGGCACGTCCTTCCCGGATGGGTTCATCGACTTTACCGATACCATCAGCCAGGACGATTTCCTCAAAATCAAGCTGGCGGAAGCCACGGTGAACGACCGCATTCTGGCCTACCCGTGGGACGCCGCCCCCTGCGCTTTGTGGTACCGCACCGACGTGTTTGAAGAGGCCGGCGTGGACCCGGACTCCATCAAAACCTGGGATGACCTGATTGCCGCCGGCGAGACCATCAAGGAGAAAACCGGCCACCAGCTGCTGCCCATGGCCTCTTCCCGCAACGACACGGTGTACCGTATTTTGATGATGGAGTGCAACGGCTGGTACTTCTCGGGCGAAGGCGACACCCAGGTGAACAGCCCGGAATCCATCAAGGCCATGGACGTGGTGAAAAAGCTGTATGACTCAGGCCTTACCCAGGACCACGCCGACTGGGACGACTATGTGGGCACCATCACCGGCGATAAGGTTGCCACCTTTGCCGAGGCCGTGTGGATGGGCGGGTCCATCAAAGAGGAAGCCCCGGACATGGAAGGCCTGTGGCGCGTGATGGATTTGCCCATGGTGGACGACACCTCCACGGGCGCGGCCTGCAACGGCGGTTCCGTCGTCGCCATTCCGGCTGTTACCGAGAGCCCCGAGGCCGCCAAGGCCTTCGTGGAGTTCGCCATGACGGACATCGACCTGCAGCTGTACGCCCTTGACACCTACGGGCTGTACCCGTCCTACATCCCCACCTACGACAACGCCGTGTTCACCGAGGGCGACCCGTTCTTCGGCGGCCAAGCGGTGAACGCCCTGTTTGCCGAAATCGGCCAGAAGATCCCCTTCGTGAACTACACCGAAAATTTTGCCGAGGCGACTGATTCCAGCCGCAACGCGGTTGCGCAGGTGACGCTGGAAGGCGCGGACGTGACCGAGACCATGAACAAGCTGCAGGACGAGCTTGTGGCGAAGTTCGGCAAATAGCACAGTGCGTTGTGGAGGCGGGCCCAAGCCGGTCCGCCTCACTTTATGAATATGACGGGAGCGTGCAAATGGAGAATATGTTATCGCAGCAGGGCAAGGTTGCCCTCATCACCGGCGGGGCCAGCGGCATTGGCCTTGCCACGGCGGAGTTGTTCGCCGCCATGGGCGCCGCTGTTTATATTGTGGACTGGAACAAGGAGCAGGGCAAAGCGGCCGAGGCGAAGGTGCCCGGCGCAACCTTTTGCCGCTGTGACGTGACCAATGAGACCGAAGTGGCTGCCCTTGCTGCCGCGGTGGACCAAAAACACGGCAAATCCGACGTATTGTTCAACAACGCGGGGGTCATCCGCCGGGCCACGGTGGTGGACATGCCGGAGGCGGACTGGGACATTGTGCTGGACGTGACGCTGAAAGGCGCGTATCTGATGAGCAAATATTTCATCCCCCTGATGAAAAAAGCGGGCGGCGGCAGCATTATCAACACCGGCAGCGGCTGGGGCCTGAAGGGCGGCGACAAGGCAGCGGCCTATTGCGCGGCCAAGGGCGGCATTGTGAACCTGACCCGGGCGCTGGCCATTGACCACGGGCCGGACAATATCCGCGTGAACTGCGTGTGCCCCGGCGACACCGCAACGCCTTTGCTGGAAGAGGAGGGCCGCCAGCTGCACATTGAAAAAACCGACTTTTTCGCAGACGCCGCCGTGGGCCGCCCGCTGGCACGCATTGGCCAGCCCGCCGACATTGCCAAAAGCGTGCTGTTTTTTGCAAGCGAATTATCCGAATGGGTGACGGGCGCGTCCCTGCCGGTAGACGGCGGCGGCATTGCCTAGGCCTGCTGCAACCAATCTACTCTGGCCTGCAAGGCAGGGTTCTCTCGGCAGTAGTGCGCAACGGGCATCTACCTTCCGCGCCCGTCCACGGGCAATGCGATGCATTGCTCGCCGCCGGGCTTGCGGCTGACGATATCCTTATGCGCACTTCCGCCGAGAGAACCCCCAGGGTGTATACGCCCGCCTGCACGCAAAATCTGCATTCCCGAAGGAGGGTCCCTTTTGAGCCAATTTACCCATCCCTACATTCCCAACGCCGCGCCCGCCGTGCGCGCCGAAATGCTGCGGGAAATCGGCCTTGCCGGCACGGAGGAGCTGCACCGCGACGTGCCGGAAGCTTTGCGCCTTGGCCGCCTGTTAAACCTGCCGCCCCGCTGCGAAAGCGAGCAGGAGCTGGAAAACTTTATGGGCGAGCGGCTGGCCCAAAACGAGAGCACGGCGGAGCTGGTGAGCTTTTTGGGCGCGGGCTGCTACCGCCACTATGTGCCCGCCATCTGCGATGAAATCTCTTCCCGCAGCGAGTTCCGCACCGCCTACGCCGGCGAACCCTATGAGGACCACGGCCGGTTCCAGGCGCTGTTCGAGTACCAGAGCCTGATGGCGGAACTGCTGGACATGGACGTTGTGAACGTGCCCGCCATGGACGGTGCCCAAGCCGCAGCCACGGCCATCCGCATGGCGGGCCGCATGACAGGCCGCAAAAAAGCGCTTGTGGCGGCAAATATCCACCCGGACAAGCGCAAAATCATTTTGAATTACTGTACGCCCGCCATGGAGATCGCCTTTGTGCCCTTCTCCCGTGAGACGGGCAAGCTGGAGGGCGCCGCGCTGGAAACCATGCTGGACGCGGACACCGCCGCCGTGTACCTCGACTATCCGTCCTTCCTCGGCACGCTGCCGGAAAATTTGCCGGAGCTTGCCGCTTTGGCCCACGCCGCCGGGGCCGAGTGCGTGGTGGGGGTGGACCCGTCTTTGCTGGGCCTTTTGGAAAGCCCGGCAAACCTTGGGGCGGACATGCTGTGTGGCGACATCCAGCCCCTTGGCATGCACATGAACTACGGCGGCGGCCAGGCGGGCTTCATCGCCAGCCGCGCGGAAGAGCGGTATATCAATGAATATCCCTCGCGCCTCTTTGGCATCACCCACACCGTTGAAGAAGGCGAATACGGCTTTGGCGATGTGGCCTATGAGCGCACGTCCTTTGCCGACCGCGAAAAGGGCAAGGAATATGTGGGCACCCAGGCGGCTTTGTGGGGCATTACCGCCGGGGTATACCTTGCGCTGATGGGCCCGGATGGCATGCGCCGCGTGGCCGAGCGGGCCATCACCTCGGCGCGGTATTTGGCTGCGAAGCTTTCGGAGATACCCGGCGTGCAAATACGCTTTGGCGGCTTTGCCCGCGAGTTTGTGGTGGATTTTGCCGCCGCGGGCAAGCCCGTTGCCGCCATTAACGAAGCCCTGCTACGGCGCGGCGTGCTGGGCGGTTTGTCCCTTGGGCCTGTTTTTCCGGAACTGGAAACCTGCGCTTTGTACTGCTGCACGGACCTGACGGAAAAGCGGGAAATGGACCTGCTGGCCGGTGTTTTAAGCGAAATTTTGAGCGGGGAGGCGGCGAAATGAAAAAAATCGAACGGAACGACGGCCCACGGCAATACCACGCGCCCCGCTGGAACGAGCCGGTGATTTTTGAGCTGGACAACCCGGCCTATTGCGGCATTGAGGCGGCAAAACCCGACGCGGACATGCTGCGTGCCGTGGGACAGCCGGAAGCGGGCGTGCCCGCCGGCCTGCTGCGCAAAAAAGCCCCGGCCTTGCCGCGCATCAACCAGCAACGCGTGCTGCGCCATTACCTGCGCCTTTCGCAGGAGGTGCTGGGCGCAGACTTTAACGTGGAAATAGGGCAGGGCACCTGCACCATGAAGTACAGCCCGGTGGTGAACGAGCGCATTGTGAGCACACCGAAGCTGATGGAGATGCACCCGCTGCAGCCGGACGAAACGGCACAGGGCATTTTGGAAATCATGTGGCGCATGCAGCGCGCATTGGCGGAAATTTCCGGCATGGACGAAGCCACCCTGCAGCCCCAAAGCGGCAGCCAGGCCCTGCTCACCATGGCCTCCATGATTCGCGCGAAGCAGGACGCGCTGGGCCATCCGGAAAAGGACGAACTCATCACCACGCTGTTTTCGCACCCTTCGGCGGCGGCGTCGGCCATTGTGAAGGGCTTCAAAATCAAAACCGTGCAGCCACGGGCCGACGGCTACCCGGACTTTGAGCACCTGAAGACCCTCGTTGGCCCGCGCACAGCGGGCTTCATTGCCGCAAACCCGGAGGACACGGGCCTGTACAACGCGGACATCTGCCGTTTCACGGCTCTCATCCACGAAAACGGCGGCTTTTGCGGGTACGACCAAGCCAACGCAAACGGCCTGTTTGGCGTTACCCGCGCGCGGGAAGCGGGGTTTGACATCTGCTTTTTTAACCTGCACAAAAGTTTTTCCACGCCGCACGGCTGCGGCGGCCCGGGAACCGGCGCCGTTGCCTGCACCGCCGAAATGGCCCCGTGCCTGCCGCTGCCCCGCGTGGTGCAGGAAGGGCAGTACATTTTGTACGACGGCGGCGCGGACGAGAACCTCTCCATCGGCAAGGTGCGCATGTTCCAGGGCGTGCCGCAGGTGGCGGCGAAAGCCTTCGCCTGGGTCATGTCCCTTGGTGCCGAAGGGCTGTACGAAGTGGCGAAGATCGCTTCCTTAAACAACAACTACCTGTACAAAAAAGTGCTGGAGATCCCCGGCTTTTCCGTGCCGTTCCCCAAGGGCCAGCAGCGCATCGAGCAAACGCGTTACTCGCTGGAGGGATTGTGCAAGGAGACCGGCGTCACTTCGGGCGACGTGGGTCTGCGCATGGGCGATTTTGGCTTGCATTACTGGACGAGCCACCACCCCTTCATCGTGCCGGAGCCCATGACCCTGGAGCCCACCGAAAGCACGGCGAAGGAGGACTTGGATGAGTATGTGCAGGCCCTGGCCTTCATTGCGGAAGAGGCGCGCACCGCGCCGGAGGTGGTGAAAACCGCCCCGCACAACCAAAGCGCCCACCGGAACATCGAAGAGCCGCTGGACGACCCCGACGAATGGGCCATCACCTGGCGGATGTACCAGAAGCGGTAACGGGCAAAAAATGCACGAGCGTGCAGGGGCCGGTGGCGCATAAGCTTATCGTCAGCCGCAAGCCGCCTCACGAACAACGTCCCTTCGTTGTTCGTGAGGCGGCGCGGAAGGTAGATATGCGTTGCGTCGCCGGACATTGTGCGCGGGCTACCCTTTTTACAAACCGAACCCACCCTGCAAACGATTTCGCGGGGTGGGTTCCTATTCCAGCTTTAGCGTGAATAAACCCCCAGTTCTACTGGGGGTGGAGAGACGAGCTTTAGCGTGAGAAAAACCTCCAGATGCTAGAATGGTAACGGTTTGGCGACCGCATTACCGAAGCATAACAGGAGGTTTTTAACGT
>JAVBNG010000057.1:0-25672 GCA_031551695.1 Oscillospiraceae bacterium | reverse complement strand
CACGGAACGTCGTGCGGCTGCTTTTGTAGCCGTACGTGTTCACGTTGGCGATGTTGTTGCCGATTGTGTCCATCCGCGTCTGATGTGCGCGAAGGCCCGAAACGCCGGAATACATAGATCGTACCATATCAATTCTCCTTTAAACATTACAATAATGTCTTTGAGCGCCGGTGCGTTTTTGCGCCGAGGCTCCCGAGTGAATTGATACCGCCCGTGGGCCCGTCAGTCGATCGGGGCCCATAAAACTCCCTGCATTAGGTCCAGTTTTATACAATGACGGTACCGTCGATGTTGGTGAACACGCTGCCTTTTATTGCGTCGCCGTCCACCGTGATGACCTTGCTGTTCGCCGCGCTTACAATGTACGCACTTTGGTCGATGAGGATAAGCGCTTCCGAAAGTCCTTTTTCCTTTGCCAGGCGCATGCCTTCGTCCAGGCGCTGGAGGTTTGTTTCGCTCACGTCGATATTGCGCTCGTGTACGCGTGAAACAGCGTGTTTTGAAAATTCAAGGCTTCGGCCTGCCTGTAGCTGCTGCTGCAATACGCTTAAAAACTGGCTTTGGCCGCCCTTGGGAATGGATTGTCCGGTGCTTCCCTGCTGCTGCTGAATAGATGTTGCAGGCACACCGGTCGTGATTGGCCTTGTCAGCCTGTCGATGTCTGCCATTGTTCCCGGCCTCCTTGCCCGGAATTGTTGCCATTAGGTTATCAGGTCTTTAAGGTTGCGTGCTGGTATACCGATTGGTCGCCTGCTTTGTTCGTTACAACCACGTTGATAAAATAGGTCTTGTTCGGGTCCAGCCCGCTCACGGCGGCATTCAGCTCCGTCAAGCCCTTTTGCGACAGGGTACCGTTCTTCACCACGTCGTCCACGCTGTCAAACTTCACGTTTTCGTCGGTAGCGTCCACATAGTACACGCTGTAGTTCAGGTCCTTTTGCTTGGCTTCGTCCGTGGTGGGCGCCTGCCAGCGGAAGCTGATGCTGTTGGAATTTGAGCTTTGCACGATCAGCGGCATTTTGGACGAACCATCAATATCCTCTGCCGAAGTGGTGCCGGAACCCGCTTTGATCTCCATCAGCTGGCTAAGCTTGAACTGCTTGCCGTTCACGGTGAAAAGGAAGCCCTCGTCGGAGGAAATGGTCATTTTCTCAACAACGCCCGTCTCTTTCGTCACGTTGCCGCCAATGCCGTAGGTGGCCGCAGTCACGGTTTTGCCCACAAGGCTTTGCGCGTAGTTGGTCTGGGAATAGTGCGAGAGTTCCTGCATGCTTTCCATTTGGGCAAACTGCGCCATCTGGGTGACGTACTGGGTGTCGTCGGTCGGGTTCATGAAGTCCTGGTTCGACATCTGTGCGATCATCAATTGCAGGAAGTCTTCCACCTTCACGCCTTTGCTGTCCTTGTCCTCATAGGGCGTTTTTACAGTGATGCCGCCTACAACGGTGCCGCCGGAGTCTGTTAAACGAATGTCTCCCATGTTTGTCTGTTGCTCCTTTCTTGTTAACGCTGTGAAACCGCTAGATGTAAGTGTCGAGCAATTGGTCGTCCTGCACGCTCACTTGCACGGGTGCCGCTTCTTCCACCGCTTGTTCGCCAAGGGGCTCGTCACGGTGATAAGCCGCGCCTTGCAGTTCGGTGTTTTGCTGCCGCGCCCCGCTCTGGTTCATTTGCTGTTGCTGGGCCAAAAGGGCCGCCTGCTGCTCCGTCATCACCGGCTCCACGCGCACGTTCATTTCGCCAAGGGCCGTTTTCAGCTGGTTTAACTGCTCGCTGAGGAGCTGTTGTGCTTCGGCGCCTTTCGTCACGATGTTCAGGCTGATACTGCCGTCCGCCACCTTTGAAAGCTGTACCGTGATGTCTCCAAGGCCTTCCGGCGTCAGCTTCATGGTGAACTCATCCGCACCCACTTTGACGGCCTGCCGCACCTGCGTTTCCACCTGGGTGTACACCGGCACTGCCTGCTGCACGCGGTTTTGCGCGTTTACGTTCGCCGCAAAGGCTGTGTTGCGCAGGTGCATTCCCGAATCTACCTGCTGCTGCAGGTCCTCAAGGGTTGGTTTGCTTTCCTTCGTCCCGGCCGCATCTGCGCTTTTCGGCTCGGCTGCTTCGGTTTTCACCGCCTCTGCCGCCGCTTGCGGCGCCGGGGCTGCCTCAGTCTTCGTCTCCACCAGCGCGTCCGCGAAATCCTGCGCCGCTTCCGGCCGGGCCGCCTGCTGCGCTGTGGGGGCTGCTGTGGCCGCCTGGTTTTGTGCTGTGAACCCGGCCTCATCCTGCGTGGCCGCCTGCTGGGTCTCCAGCGTCACGGTCTCAGCCTGCAACGCCTTGGCCGCCTGCGCCGCCGTTTCAGCCGCGCTTGCCGCCGTTCCGGCTGCCGCTGCCGCCGCCTGCTGCAAAACAGGTTGCATGCCTTCCATCAGGGTTTGTTGCCCCTGTGTGGAGGCCGCGTCCGGTGTCACAGCCGCCTGTGTTCCGGCTGCCTGCACGTTCTGGGCCACCGTGCTTTCCGCGTGCTGCGCCTGCGCGTCGGCCAAAAGGTCCGCCGCCGCCGTCCGGTTATCATAAGCCGGGGTCGTCATCAGGGCCTGCAGCGCTTCCTTCGGCAGCGCTTCGATCATCTGCTGCATGCCCTCGTCCGAATTTTGCGAAACCATCAAATCGAACAGGGTCTGTTCACTGTTTGCGCCCTGCATTGCCGCCAACTGGGTCAACATCGCCAGCAACTGGCTGTTCATGTCCACTTCGCCGTCTTCGCCGGTTTCGTCCTGCGCCGCCTGCTGCATTTTCATGACCAGTTCCAGCAGGTCCTGCACGCCGCCTCCGCCGTTCGCGCTGAACATACTTGCCGCGTCTGTGCTGCCGTTTTCCAAAATCATCCGAATCAGGCTGTCGAGCATTTCTTCCGTGGTCAGGCCGCTTTGGCCGGCCAGGGCCGCCGTTTGCACGCCCACGCTGCTGCTGTTCATCACCGCCTGGATGTCCCGCCAGGACATGCCGCTTGCCGCCGCACTTTGCGCCATAACACCCTGCTCGCCGCCGCTGCCCGCCATTTGGGCCATCACGTCACCAAAGCTGATGCCGCCGGTCTCCATGGCGCCGCCGCCGCTTACCGCGGGCATTACACCGCCCTGCGCGGCTACTGCTGCTACGTCCATACTCTTTCCACCTCCTTTCCCACTGATTGACGTCATAATTTATACAATCCTTTCGGGGCTTCGCACCCTTCCGGGCGTTGTATACACATTTGGGGCGCCGCTTACGATACCGCCGCGGCGCGGGCTTCTTCGGCGGCTTCCTCCGCCTTCGTCTCAATGAACTTGGTGCTCACCATTTCCAAAATCCGCTCGCGCTCTTCGCCGGCCGCGGCCTCCTGGTACTCTTCCCACTTTTTCTCTTTCAGCTTCTCAAGGCCTTTCACGTCCTGGTCCAGCTGCAACACAATCTCCAACTGCTTTTCAATCTGCACGTCCTTGGCGGCCATGTCCTTGTCCAGCTGCTCTTCCAAAAAGCGGGAATTGGTGCGATGGTAGTTGATTTTTGCGATCTCCTCCGCCGAGACGCCCGTGGTGGCCGCCTCTTCGCGGTATTCGGCGTCCATTTGCGCCATTTGCCGCTGCACGCCCAGCTTCCGCTGTTCAATTTCCAGCCGCTCGCGGCGCAGGCGAGCCAACTCGTTGCGCTCTTTTTCATACAGCGACTCTTTGTACGCCAGCATGCGCTGCAGGGAAAACGCGAACTTCTTCAAAAATGCTACCTCACCGTGTCTTGTATCAGCTGCACCGTTTGCTCGAAGGTGAATTTTTCGTCCACTTTCTGTTGCAAAAACGTGTTGATCTGGTCGATATGGGCAATGGCGTCGTCAAGCTCCGGGTTTGAGCCGCTTTTGTAAGCGCCGATGGAAATCAGGTCCACGTTGGCGTCGTAGGTGGCCATGAGCCTGCGCATACGCCCGGCGGCGGCCTTGTGCTCCGGCGAGGCGATGTCGCTCATCAACCGGCTGATGGAGCCCAGTACGTCGATGGCCGGGTAGTGGTTTTTCTGCGCCACCTTGCGGGAGAGGAACACGTGGCCATCGATGATGCTGCGGACGGTATCTGCGATGGGTTCGTTGGTGTCGTCGCCCTCCACCAACACGGTGTAAATGCCCGTGATGGAGCCGGTCTCGAAGTTGCCGCTGCGTTCCAGCAGTTTTGGCAGCGAGGAGTAGATAGACGGGGTGTAGCCGCGCGCAACGGGCGGTTCGCCGATGGCAAGGCCGATATCGCGCTGGGCCATGCAAAAACGGGTGAGAGAGTCCATCATCAGAAGCACGTCTTTTCCCTGGTCGCGGAAGTACTCCGCAATGGCCGTGGCCGACATGGAGCACTTGTTGCGCAGCATGGCGGGCTGGTCGCTTGTGGCCACTACGATGACGCTGCGCTTCGAGCCCTCCTCGCCAAGGTCGCGTTCAATGAACTCCACCAGCTCGCGGCCGCGTTCTCCCACCAGGGCAATCACGTTCACGTCCGCCTTCACGTTGCGGGCCAGCATGCCCATCAGGGTGCTTTTGCCCACACCCGAGCCGGCGAAGATGCCCATCCTCTGCCCTTTGCCGATGGTGATAAGCCCGTCGATGGCCTTCACGCCCATCTCGATGACGCTGTCGATGCGCGGGCGCGTCATGGGGTTCGAGGGCTGGCCGATGGCAGCGTAGCGGATGCCATGGTCCGGAATGGGGCCCTTGCCGTCCATGGGGCGGCCCAGCGCGTCCACCGTACGGCCCACCATCTCGTCGCAAACGTTGATTTCCAGTTTGCGCCCGGTGTTCACCACCGCACAGCCGAAGCCGATGCCTTCCGTCTCTTCGTAGGGCATGAGCAAAACCTTGCTCTCTTTGAAGCCCACCACTTCGGCCAGCACCTCGCGCCCGTCGCCCAGTGTAATGCGGCACACGTCGCCAATGTTGCTGGTGGGGCCGGTGGCTTCCACCGTCATGCCCACAATTTTATCGATCTTGCCCATGCGCGTGGAGAGGATGTCCGGGTCAAGCCCGTCGAGGGAATCCAGCAGCGCCGCACGCTTTCTATTCAACGCCGCCACCTCCCAGCCGCTTTTCCTTCCGCCGGTGTTTTGCAAAGCGGAAAAAATAATTTTTCTCATGGCGCAAAGCACCGGGAGTATTATAACATAAATCACATCTAAGCGCTATACTTTTTGCCATTTTTTTGAAGAAAAATTTGTGTAAAATCCTGAATTTTCGCAGTTCCTTTCGCTCAGGTATCCGGCAGCTGCTCATCCGGCTCTTGCGCGTCCTGCCGTTCAAAATAGTCCCGTAGGTTCTGCAGCCGCGTGCCCACGCTCACATCCACGATGCCGGACGGCGTTTCTACCATCACCGAACCCTCCGGCATAGACGCCGCCTGCACCTGGATGTTTCCATAGGCTTTGTACACATCTGTCAGTTTGTCAATAAGAGACGTCATATCGCGTGAAACACGTACATTCACCCAAGGCTCGCTCCGCACACCTTGCACAGTCTTGTCCACCATTCCGGTAAAATATCCGCTGTCTTCCGCCACTTTTTGGTCCAGCACCTTCTGCACAATCTCCAGCGCCATCCACTTCAAATTCTGTTCGTATTCCATCTCGAACACCGCCCGCCCGCTCTCAAACTGGGTGATGGCATCCTCAATTTTCCCCGACATTCCGTCCAATTCCCCGGCAGCCGCGGCAAGGCCCTGTTCATACCCTTGGGCAAAGGCCTGGCGGTGGGCCTCCTCCAGCTCTGCCGCCACACTTTGCATGGCCTGTTCGCGGGCGTTGTCGGCGTCTCGCACGGCCTGTTCCAATATTTTGCCGGCCTCGGCCATGGCGCTTTGGATGATCTCCCGCTTCACGCCCATGCCGCCGCGCTGCGCGGGGTCGGCACGGGCGTCAAACTCCTCGGGGGCAAACTCCTCCCCGTTTTCAGGCGTTTCAGTCAAAAACCCGTCACCGGCGGCCTCGTCCATTGACTGCGGCCCGTTCATTCCAATCATCTGCACGTCGTCCGGCAGCTCCCGCGGCGCGGTTTGGGAAGGGGCCTTTTTTGCGGGCGCAATGTCTGCAATCATCACGGCGTCTTCCATCATGTTCACGCCGCGGGCTTTTACGATGTCAGGCATCAGGCAATGACCTCATCCTTTCCGCCCTTGGAAATGACAAGCTCGCCCTCTTCCTCAAGCCGCCTTATGGTGTCCACAATGCGCTGCTGGGCTTCCTCCACGTCGCGCATGCGCACGTTGTGCAGGTACTCGATGTCGGTGGCGATGGTCTCCTGCGAACGCTTGGACATGTTCTGGAAAATGACGCGTGAAACGTCCGGGTTGCCTGTTTTCAGCGCCACGGCAAGGTCCTTCATGTCCACGTCGCGCAGGAAACGCTGGATGGAGATGTCGTCGAGGAACACAATGTCCTCGAACACAAACATCAGCTTGCGGATATTGTCCGAAAGCTCGGGGTCCTTGATGCTGAGTTCGTCAAAAATCTGCTTTTCCGTGGAACGGTCCACGTTGTTCATAATCTCCGCCACATAGGGCACGCCGCCAAGCTCCATCAAATCCACAGAAACAATGCTGCCGAAGCGGTGCTCCAGCGTCTTTTCCACCACGCTGATCACATCCGGGCTGGCCCTGTCCAGATTCGCAATGCGCTCCACCACCTCAAGCCGCGTCTCCGGCGGAAGCTCGCTGATGATGGCGCTGGCCTGGTCGCTGCGGGCATAGGACAAAATGAGCGCGATGGTCTGCGGGTGCTCGTTCTGCAAAATGGACAGCAGGTTCTTATAGTCGCTTTTGCGCACAAAATCAAAGGCTTTCGTCTGCAAGCTTTTTGTCACGCGGTCCATCAGAGACGCCGCCTGCGCCGAGCCGAACGCCTTTTCCAAAATATCGCGGGCATAGTCCACGCCGCCCTCCGCAATCACCTTCTGCGTCAGGCACAGGCCATAAAACTCATCTACGATCGCCTTTAGCTCGTCGCTCTCCAGCGCCTCCATTTTTGCAACTTCAAGCGAAAGCGCCTCAATCTCATCTTCCCGCAGGAATTTGTAGACTTCGGCCGCTTCCGATGCGCCGAGGGATATGATGACCGCCGCCGCGCGTGTTCGGTTTGTTACCCGTTTTGAAGGCATCAGGCTTCGCCCTCCTTAAGCCAGGTTCGCAGAAGGTTTGCTGTAATTTCAGGGTTGCTGCGCGCAAAATCGCGCACTTCCTCGGTGATGGCAGTGTCGGTCGGGTCGGCCGCCGCCGCGCTCTTCAGCTGCTTCTTGCGGTCTTCAATCTCCTGCTGGATACGCTTGGCCTCGGCTTCTTCTTCCGCCTGGGCCTGCTGCAGTGCCAGCAACTTCTTCTTTTTGCGCTTCGAACGGACGACCGCCAACAAAATCAGTACGATGAGCAGCACCACAATGGCGCCGATGGCGACATAAATGAAATACCACGGCAGCCCCAGCGATTCCCACCACTGGCCCGCCGGCGTCACTTCCGTGCCGCCGGCACCGGTCAGCATGCCCTGCACGGTAATGTTCTCCACGGCAATTCCCGTAGCGGCGGCAATCAGGTCACGGTAAGTCTGGCGTGTCTCGTTGTTCAGCGTGCCGTTGATCAGCACACCCACCGAGGCGCTTTTCAGCGTCGCGCCATCCTTTTCCACCTGCGTTTTCACATAGCTTACAAGGAAGTCCCGGTTGCGGTACACGTTCACGGCATCCATCTCACCGTCGCCGTTCAAATCCGCGTAGACAGGCACGTCGGTGTTGTCCGTTTCCCCCACCACGCCCTCGGCGTACTGGCCGGCGCCCATCAAAGCCTGGTAATCCTCATGGTCCATCACGCCGCGGTCCGTCTCGTCCAGCGGCGTATAGTTCATGCTCTCGGTGATCATCGCGTCCCAGTCCAGCTCCGCTGAAGCCGAAATGCGGTAATCCGTCGCGTTCGGATACTGAAGGGAAATGATATTGGCCACTTTATTGGCGATGCGTGACTCCACTTCCTCCTCGAAGCCCTGCCGCTTTAAAAAATCCTGCGTCGAGCCCAGGGAGGTGTCATCATACTCCGAGCCCACCGACGCCAGCACCTGGCCGTAGGAATCGATGACAGCCACGTCGTCCAGCGCCACACCCGAGGACGGCCCCACGATATTGCGAATGCCGTTTACCTGCCCCGGTGTAAGGGCGGCACCCGGCTCCATGGTCACTTTCACGCTGGCCGTACTTTTCGCCGCGCCGCTGCTCCATACGCGGTTTGACGAATCGTCCCGGTGGATGGTAACATAGACGTTTTGCACACCCGGGATGGCGCGAATGACATCCTGCATGCGGTTTTGCAACTGGTTGTCGCTGTACTGCTGTTTTTCATAATCTGTAGTGGTAAGGCCGTTGCCCTGTTCAAAAATGGTGTATCCCAGCGTCTGGCTGGGGATGCCCGCGATGGCAAGCTGCCCGATGGCCGCGTTCTCCTGGTTTTTCGGCACTTCCAGCTGCCCCTGGCTGTTCAGTCTCGCCGGGATGCTGGCCTGGGTCAGCGTGGCAATCGCGCTCACCGCCTCATCCTCAGACATATTCGGGTACAGCACCGTGTAGCTGTTGCCCACGGCGCTCATCGCAACCACCAAACCGATGGCAAGCACCACGATACCCAGCGCAACCAGCACAATCAGGCGTTTACGGGAAGGCTCCTGCTCCGTCCAGGTATCCTTCACCTTCGTAAACGCCTGCTTCACCTGCCCGCCTATCGCGGCAACCCGCTCGTTCATAGCACCAATCCTTTACACATTTCCTCAAAAATCACACGCTAAACCATAACCCCGGATGCTTCGTATCGATCAGATCTGCATGCTCATCAACTGGTTATATGCGTTGATGGCCGTGCTCACAAGGCTTGCGGCATAGTTCACGGCCGTGTTGGACTTCACAGCCGCAATGGCCCCCGTGTGCAAATCGTCGCTGCCGCCCAGCGCCAGGTTCATCATCGTGTCCTGCGATACCTCGCCCGTGCTGCCCACATTATCCAGCGCAGACTGCAAAACATCGGCAAAAGAAGCGCCGTCACCGGTTCCATTTTGTTGTCCCTGCACATTCCCCACACCCGTGGTGCCCGTCAGCGAAGAGATGCCGGGAAGGCTGCTCATCGGGATGATAAAGTCTGCCATGCTATAATTCCTCCGATATCAATTGTCAAACAAAGTCTATTTTAACAAAATTTCAACATCAAAACCGCAATCATTTGCAACTTTTTGCACGATTTCTGGTCTTCACGCCATTTCCAGCAATACCACCCACCACGCTACTTCATAATTTCACTGGCCTTCATCGCCATGGACTTGATCACGTTCAGCGCGGTGATATTGGCGTTATAGCTGTGGGTGGCGGCCATCAGGTCCACCATTTCCTCCGCGCGGTCCACGTTCGGCATCATCACATAGCCATCCTCGTCCGCGTCAGGGTTGTTCGGGTCATACACCGGGATAAAATCGCTCTCATCCTCAATCACTTCCGTCACACGCACGCCGCCGCGCACATCGGACGCGCGGTTTGAAAGGGACACCCCTGTGCCGCCGGTGATGGAGCGGCCCTGTGCCAGATTGGCAGACACACGGCTTGCCGCGCGCTCCAGCGAGGTTTGGAACGTGTTCAAAGGCCGTTCCTGGAACACCGTCAGCTTACGGCGGTACGGTTCACCGGTGGCTGTGTTTGTCGTGTCGATGTTGGCAAGGTTTTGCGAGATGATATCCATACGGAAACGCTCTGCCGTCAGGGCCGAAGCGGTAATGTCCAGTGTGGTGAGGAATGACATGGGTGCCACCTTTCCTGCACGCCTTTTAAAAACCGGCGCGCTCTATCGTTTCATCGTGGAAATCGTGCTGTTGATGGTGCCATAATATCCCTGGAACCTTTGCAGCAGGTAGGAATACTGCGCGTAGGTCTTCCAAAGGGCCGTCTGCTGCTGCTCCAGCTGAACGTTGTTGCCGTCCACACGCACGTCGGTGCCGCTTTCCTCCGCAATCATGGTGCGGTATACGGGTGTGCCGTCCGTGCCGGCTCCGCGGCCGTTTTGCTCGGCCTCCGGGCGCGCCTTGTACCGGCCGCTCAAAATCTGCTCGAAGCTTACGTCCTTCTCCTTGTAGTTTGGGGTGTCCGCATTCGCCAAATTATCCGCAATCACCTGCGTGCGCAGCCACAGCGCATCCAGGCTGGCCTGTGTAGCCTGCGTCGCTTGGGTGTCAAATATCATAACAACGGTCACTTCCCTTTTGGTGTAATGGTTACGAATCACATAATATCACCGTAATCTGTAAATTACAATACCCGGATTGTGCAATTTTTGCGATATCCGGTTTTTGCCAAAAACCAGGTGTACATAATTAACAATTCCACGGTCAAAATTCAAATTATCAAAATATTATACGTGTTTTCGTTATTATTTTGCCTTTATATGTCTATTCATTTGTAAACTCATGTGTCGGTTTATGTGGTTTACAGCAGTCGGTTTTGCTATATGTGACTTTGGTAATCCTGTCATTTTTATTTCGCATTTGCTGGCGCGTTTTGACCGGAAAGGATAAGATAAAAGCGCCCCAAATCCGCAAGACTGCGGATTTGGGGCTGTATTAGGGGGATGGTGTAAGGCAAATTAATTTTCGGCCACTTCCGCGCACCTTTGTGTAAATATCGCTTGTTATCGTTCTATTACACCGCGCCGATACCTGCCGGGCGAACCCGCTGGGAACGGTCAATCTTGTCACACTCATCAAATGTATCCCGCAAATCCGCAATCAGAGGCACAATGTCATCCAATGGCTTGACATCTTTCTTTACATTAGCCATGACAAGTTGGTTGTTGAAAAAATCGTAAAGCTTGCGAAGATTAAAAGAAACTGGATATTTAAAATTCAGCGTACTGCGAAGGTAGTTCACAATATCCTGCGTCTTCTTTAGGGATTTGTCCATCGCCACCAGGTCTCCGCC
The DNA here is from genome assembly GCA_031551695.1 of Oscillospiraceae bacterium. Classification (GTDB taxonomy): domain Bacteria; phylum Bacillota; class Clostridia; order Oscillospirales; family Ruminococcaceae; genus JAAYCI01. The sequence continues at coordinate 14,688 of JAVBNG010000057.1, read as the reverse complement.
TACAATGGCAGCGCGGGCCAGCCCAATCTGTTTGATTGCTTCGTCATACAATTTCAGCAACATCTCGCCTTGGGTCATGGTGCTCACGGTCTGGCTTTTATACATGTCCACGCCATATGGGTTCATCGTTTCTGCTCCTCTTTCGCGTTTATCCTGTTATCAACCGAAGTACGAAGACAACTGGGATGACTGGGTGTTCATTTTCTGGATCATTTGCTCCATGGAATTGAACTGCTTCCAGTAGCGGTCGTACTCGCCCCAATAGCGCGATTCCAACGACGTCATTTGTTTGTCGATCTCTTTGATCTGCTTGTAAATGCTCGACGTTGTGTCGCCGGCGCCTGAACCGGCCACCTTCACGAAATAGGATCCGCTCCCCTTTGCGGCGTCGTTCAGCGCGGTGTTCAGTTTCTCCATAATGCCGCCGGCGCCCGAGAATAGATTGATAAACGCCTCTGGGTCCTTGTTCAGTGCATCCATCAAAGAGTTTTCACTCTTCTCTGTCAACAGACCGATGCTGGAACCCGCCGTTGTTACGCCAAGGTCGTACAGCGCAACGGAACCGCCCTCCGGCTTCGAATACATGGCGGAACGCATTGCCGACATAATCTTACTCAGGTTTTCATCGCCACGCAGCAAACCGGTTTTGCTCTTTTCTTCCCATTTGGCAATTTCGTTGTCGCTCATCGCGTTCTTTTGCTCAGTCGTCAGCGGGGCATAGCTTTTGTAGGTCGTGTCCGCGCTGTACAGATCGTACATGTACTTCATCAGGTCGTTGTATGCCTTAATGAATTCCTTCATCGTGCCTACCACGGCGCTGTTATCGTTCTGCACAGACACACTGGCGGCGGCGCCGCCCGACACCACCTGCATATCGCCATTTTCGTCGGCTTTCACGTTCATGGTGGTGTTCAGCGAGAAGGTGATGCCCTGATAATCGAAGGAATTGGTGCCGCGCTCAATTTCCGTGCCATTCACGCTGAGGATGGCATTTGTGCCCACCGTTTCCGTGTAGGACCCCGTGGCGGCCTCATTCAACTTTACGGCAGATGCGCCCATCAGCTTGGAAAAACCCTCGCCGCCGCTGATTTCCACCTCTGCGCCAACGCCGCCCATGTCGATACGGATGCCCTGGGTTTGCGCGTCGAACCGGGCCGTAATCTTGCTCACGTCGGCACCCGGGTCTTTGGCCAAAACAGAACTGCGGACCAGGTCTTGCAACTTCGCGGCCGCGTCGTCGAAGGTCAGGCCGCTGAAATCGGAAGCTGAGTAAGTCGTTCCGCCCACTTTCACGCTCAGGGTTTCGCCCGCCAGGCTGATGCCGGCGCTTGCCAAGGTTTGCGAGCCGCTGGCAACACGGGTGCTATCGCCCGCAGCAAAGCCCAGGGAAAGGCTGCCTTCTTTTTCTTTCGCGCCTACGATGATGGATTTGTCACCCGAGTTGACTTCAAAACGCTCCTCGGCCTCATTATACGTGACCTTGACCACCGAAGTGCCGGCGGCGTCCCTGCCATATACGCTCTGGAACCCGGCAGTCACCTTTTCGGCAACTTCCTGCGCCGTATACGGCACAGTGACGGTTTCCTGCTTGGCCTTGCCGTTTTCATCCAGCACGGGGTCGCCGTTCTCGTCCAAAACATCGACGGCTTCCGTCCGCTTCTCAACGTTGATATTGAATTCCTTGCCGTTCACGGTAAAGGTGAATTTGCCACCTTCCGCAATGGCCGCAAGCTGGCTTTCAGACATGCTTTGGCCAACCATGGGCTTTGCCACGGTGGCGCCGGTGAGGGAGCCACTGCCCGCCACGCCGAACATTGCCGACAGCAGGTTACCTTCCTGTTGGCTCCATTCCACGCCGTCCATGCCGGCGCCGGTAACGGAATTCTGCAATACAAAACGGTCTTCCGCCTCGCTGTACGAGATCTTCACACCGGCATTGCTGTTGTTGACGGTGTTCATCACGTTGGTAAGCGACGTGCCGCTGCCAAAGGAAAACTGCTGGCCGTTGATGGTGAACGTCTGCTGCTGGCCATGCAGGGAAGTGCCGAAGTTCAGGCTGCCAATGGAAAGGCTGGAATTGATTTTATTCGAAATGCCGCTCTTCATACCCAGCGCGCCCATCATGTCGGCCGAGCCGGTCACGGTGAATTTCTGGCTTTGGTTGCCGGCTGTCAACGAGAAACCATCCACCGTGGCAGCAAGTGATACGCCACTGCCGAACGCGCGCGTCAGCGCGGCGGAGGTATTGTTCTGCAAGCCGCTCATGTCGGCGTTTTCAACGTAATTACGAAGGTCATTGAGGTTCAGCTTGATTTCCTGCTGGCGGCCGTCCAGGTTCACGGTGAAACCCGGCTGATAATTCCCCGTATTGACGGACGTGGACAGCGTTCCCGTCCCGCTCAAAGAGGTAAGCGACGTGCCAAACATACGCATGGCCAGCGATTTGCCTTCTGTGGTGGCGGCATCCAGGTTTCCAGTGAACTTGATTACGTCGGAGGAGTTCCCCGCCGCCACAACAAGTTTGTTGTCGGTAAAGCGCGCAGTCGCGTTGATACCGGCCTCGGCAAACTTTTCGTTCATGATGCTTGCCACTTCGCTCTGGCTTTTGCCTTCAAGCAGCTCCGTCGCATTTTCAATCGACAGGCTCTTGTCGCCCACCGCAATGTTCAGCGTGGCGTTTTCGCCGGTGTACGCGTCCAGCAGCTTGCTGGCGTAGGCCTGGTTAAACGTACCGCCCACGGCGGACGTCGCGTTCGAGTTCGTTTTCATGCTGTAGGCGCTGGCCAGCTGTTTGATGTATTGCACAGAGGTGCTGCCGATGCTGGCCGAGTTCGAGGCCTTGGCGGTAAATGCCGACGAAACACCGGAAGGCATGGTAAGTGTTGTTGTCTTCGCGTTGTAAAACGAATTGGAATACAGGTTCGTTTTCGCATTGGTAAAGTTCATGTACGTGCTTTGCAGGGCCGTCAACTTGGCCGCCACCTCACGGTACATGGTTTGTTTCAATTGTAAAACAGCCTTTTTCTGTTCAGCTTTGTCTATTTTCGTTTGCGTGCCGGCAAGCAGTTTTTTAACCACACCTTCTGTATCAATGCCGGACACAAGCCCGGAAAGCCCACCGCTGGACGCGTTCAAGGAGTTGATCGCCATACTCATTCATCCTTCCACATACATCATTCCATGCCAAAAAAACGGCATATGGACTTTGCAATCTGTTTCATTTATGTATTCGGCAAACATTCCGGAAACTGAACGGTTTCTTTGCAAAACAACCAATATTGGCCCCGGCACACCGGTTCCTGCGCACCTTTGGCCAGCAGCCGCTCCCGCCCCGGAGCCGGGGCATGTAGCTGGAGTGTTGTGGCCATGCAATCATGCTTTCCCGTTTGTCATGCTTTCCAGGTGAGACTTGTCAGACAAATCCGTCAGGTATTTCTTTATTTTCGGCACATGCTGCGACTGTTTCATTTTATCCTGCGCTTCCTTCTTGAACGCCACCAAACGTTCCATGGCCTGTTCTTCCGTGCGCTTTACGCGCCCCACGGCGCTCATGTTCGACTGCCCCAGTTCAAACAGCGGCACCAAATCCGGCGACAATTCATTATAATTCACCTGGGCCATGGCCGCCTTGTAAATCAGCTCTCCATTGGGCTCGGCGGCACAAAACCCTCTGATCTCCTCAATCTTGGCATCTATCTTGTTTGCTATTTCGCCGCGCGCTGTGATATAATTCTCAACGGAATCGGCATCGCAGGTAAGCAATTCCTGCGTCACCGCCTCATATTCCAGCAAAGACGCCTTCACTTCGTCCAGTTTTGCAAACACTTTTCCCACTGTATCCAAATTTCTAATCTCCTTCCGGCCATTTGGCCCGGACATCCCGGAGGCCTTCCATGGAATATCTGCCTTTCCCGGCCCTTTTGCTTTCCGATTACAACGATATTGAGGAATACGGCGAAGCCCGCGTGTGCCGTGACGACAACGGGCTGGATTTTTCGGGCGATTTTGTCCCCCTCATCCCGCTTGGTGCGGCCGCCAGCATCGACTGGGTCCTGGCCGACCGCTCTGTGGCGCGGTACAACGGCACGGTATACCTGTCTTCCAAAACCTCCATGCGGCTGGTAAACGTGGAGCCCGGCCTGATTGAAAACACCCGGGTCATCATGGCGTCTAACGTGCACATACCGGCCACAATACAGGACGGTGCCGCCCCACCTGAAAAAGCGGCGCCCATGGTGGCGGAAATCGTCTTCCTGTCGATGGAATACGTGAAACTGCGCACCTCCACCCACGTGCCGGAAACCGAGATGCTGTACCTCTCGGCCGAGGCACCGTTCCTCACCCTGGTGGGGCTTCCCCTGAAAGTGTGCCAGCGGGTAGCCATGCAAAACAGCGAAACCCTGCTTTTGTGCGAAACCAGAAAAATGAACGAGCACAATTACGTCGCGCTGGCCACATATGTGGCGCGGCTGGAAAAAAACGAGCGGCAAAACGAGGAGTAGCCTCCTGCAGAAGCCCTTATACGCCAAAATTCCCTCGCACAAGCGGCACGGCCGTATTGCGCAAGGGTTTTTGTTTTTTTATCCGTCTTCTTTTTTTGGTGCGGCAACAGGTTTCACCGCATGCGCCGCCAGCCCGGTTGTCCCGGCCACGCCTTTCTTTCGTCCCTTGGCCAGCGCCTTCAACGCCGCTGCCGCCGGCGCCTGCGCCGCCTGCACGTTTTGCTCCATGGTTTCAGACAACTCCATGCGCAGCACTTTGATCTCCTTCGGCGCGTCTATGCCCACGCGCACCTTGTCACCCTGAATCTCCGTGATGGTGATCCGGATGTCGTCGCCAATTAAAAAGCCCTGTCCCGTCTTGCGCGTCAATATCAACATCAGCCTGCCTCCTGACTGTCAAACAGGCACATACGGATGGGATAATCCGCGTCCAGAATAACCTGCGCCGCTTTTTTGTTCTCGGGGTTTATCGCCACGGGGCTTTTCAGGTTCACCGTGGTGTCGTTGTACGACGCCGGTATCACCGCAATTAGCCGGAACGCCACTTCGTCCTTCAGCGCAAGCATCTCTTTTACGTCCCCGGGCAGCTCCGGGCTGTAGTCAAGGTCAAAGCTGTCTGGGTCCACAAGAATAAAACAAGTGTCCGCATCCTCCACGGATTGCAGCCACATCAAGCCCTCGCCCACCTCGTCGTCGCTTAAAAGCACATATTTCGTCAGGTGCTCATATCCAAAGATAGGGGCCAAAAACGTAAGGATCTCCTCTTCGTTGAGCTCCAACTGCCCGAAATCACGGGTTTCGATCGTCATGTGCGGTCCTTTCCGGCGAGAGGTCGTCCAAAAACCGGGAACCTCTTGGCCTCGTTCGTTCCTTATTTCGCAGCAAACGGGTGCGCATCACGCGCACCCTGTTTTACCAAACAAGACAAACACGCAGCTATGAATTTTTATCATAACTGCGTGTATCTTCTACGCTTCCGCCTCGAAGTTCGGGTCGGCCGAGGCCGGCACATACAGGGGACCGCCGGTGTATTCGATATTGATGGAAGCATACTGCGTAAAGTTGACTTTAATGCTTCCCGGCACATAATCGAATTTTGACTGGTACGGTTCCCAGCCGATGCGCGCGCGAAGCTCCTGCGAGGACTGCTGCGCGGCGGCGTTTGCCGCGCTGGAGGGCATATAGTGCGTCTCCTTCGGCGAAACCGGCACCAGCACCAGCGAACTCTTCGCGTGCTGCATCGTATTGTTTTCCCACTGCGCGCCTGCCGTGCTCATGCTGTAGGACGAGCCAACCATCTGGCTGCCAATGGCGGAATAGTTGCCCGAGGCCGCGTACGCGCTTTGCGCGTCTTGCGCACCTTGCCCCACAACTTGCCGTCCGGCGCCGGAAGTCCCCATGTCGCTGTTTCGCCGCACGTCGGACATCTCCACACGGGCCGCCTGGCGTTTCATGTTGTCGGACGCACGCCCTGTGTTCGTCTGCTTCGGCTTATAGCTGTCGCTGATTTTTAGGTGCGGCCGGATGGTTTCCATCTCAAACTGGGCACGTGTAGTGGTAATTTGAAGCATCGGCTTCATGGTGTCACCCCCACAGGTTATAAAAATGAACAGTATTTTGCGAATTACGACAGCATGCAGACGCATGCGCGGTTAACTGATGAAATCGAAAATAGAGCGGGGCAAAATCTTCGAACCCAGCTGCAAGGTAACGTTCCAACTCAGTTCATAGTTTTTGTTGTAAATGGTCTCTTCGGTGAAATCCACACTTTCCAGCTTGCCCTGTGCTTCCTGCAGGTTAATGTACTCGTTCTGAAGATTTTCCAGCGCGTTGTCCAATGTCACGCCCCGCGCGCCCACCGATGTGATGGAACGGAGCAGGTAGTCCATAGAGTCATCGATGGAGCCAAGGTCTTTGTTCAGGCCGTCCTTGTTGTTCGCGTTCAGGTTGTTCACCATGTCGCCCAGCAGGCTGAACAGGTTTTTCGGCACGCCGTTCGCGTCTTTGCCATAGCCGAAGGACTCCACGCCGGAATAAGTGTCCAAAAACGCCGTACTTGCCTCCACATTGCCGTTCGTCAGCTTGAAGCCGAAGCCGATGTCCACGTAGTTCCGCTCGTTGAAGGCAATCGGGTTGCCCCCCAACGCCGGCCGGCCGCCCAGGTCTGTCATAGCATCCACGGCCTGCCCGTTGAATAGCAACTCGCCGCTGGTGCCGACGGTAAACGGCGCTCCGCCGGAATTGTTGCCTGCGGCGGCAAACACATATTTATCGCTGAATTGGGTATTCATCAGCGCCAGCACTTCGTTTTGGTATTCTGCCAACTCGTTCGCAATCAGCTTGCGGTCCGCCTCACTCACAGTGCCGTTCATCGCCTCAACCAGCCGGTCCTTCACGTTGGTCAGGCGCTCGGTGGAAGTGCGCAAAGCATCTTCCGCCGCTGCGGCGCGGCCCTTTACGTCGCGGATGGTCGTCTGCGCGCGCTCGTTGTTTGCAATCAGGCGCCGCACGCGCAACGCTTTGCCGGCATCCGAAACGTTTTCGTAGCCTTTGTTCAGCTTGCGCTGGCTGGTAAGCTTGTCGTTCGACTTTACCAAGCCCTCGTAATTGTTGTTCATCCGCTTGATGTAATTGCGGTTGATCATTTGGTGTGTGATACGCATATTGGAATCCTCCCTTGCGTTGCGAAGCAGCGCTTGTGCCGTCGAAATTTACGGCTGAATGCTGTAATATTTGCGCGGCATTGGTCACTGCTCAATCGGCGGCGTCCCTACCGCCCAACAGTGCCTGTGCTGTTGATCAATTTATCCAGCATTTCGTCCAGTGTGGTGAATACGCGTGACACCGCGTTGTACGCCTTTTGGTACATCATCAGGTCCACGCCTTCTTCGTCGAAGGACACGCCCGACACCTGCTGGATCTGGTCAAGCAGGGTGTCCGAGATGGTGCTTGCGGTGTCCAGCCGGCTGTCCGCAAACTCTTTGTTGTTGGAAAGCCGCATGTTCGAGTAAAAATCGATGTAATCGCCAATGGTTCCGGTGAACTCACCAAAGTCCAACTTCTTTTTGAAGAGATCCACGGCCTTTGTCGCGTCGCCGTTTGAATCCTCGCCATGCACGGCCTTGTCCAGCGAACCCTTCAGGATGTAAGTGGAGTCCTGATCCCACTGCGGGTTCACAAGCAATGTGGACGCCCCGTGGTAGCCGGTGTCATTTTGGAAGACAAACAGTTGCTTATACTGCGGCGGCGTGTAGCCGGCGGCAGGGTCCATGGCCGGGTCCGCAATTTCTATCAGGTGGTTGAACGAATCGGCAAAGGTGCGGGCAAACTGGTCAATTTTCTCTTTATAGTAAAGGATGCCCTGTTCAAACCGCTCGCCGGTGCCCGGTGTAGCGTCCACGCCGCGGCCGTTCAGCATCTCCAGGTTCGCGCGCACGCTGCCGGAAGTAAACTTCACATCTTCGCCGCTGTTGTTCCAAAAAACCCGCACCGTTTTGAAATCGGAATTGCTGCCGTCGGTGGTCATTCCCAGGGTGTTGTATTTTTTTCCATCCACCGCCGGCTGGCCGCCCATCTGCACATTCACCATGCCGTCGTCCTGCAGCTGGTAGGTCACGTCGCCGTATGCGGACAGGGAATCCAGCAGTACATTGCGCTGGTCCATCAGTTCCAGCGGCTGGTAGGTCTCGTTGCCAACGTGCATGCAATTGAACTTTGCCTGAGAAATGCTCTCGTTCAGCTCTGAAATACGCTTCAGGATGGTGTTGATCTCCTTGACGTTTTGCCCCAGGCTGTATTCCTGCTGGTTCCATACATTGTCTATTTTCGCCGACATCTGTTGGAACACCGCCGCAATGGTGCTGGCCTTGCCCAACAGGTTTGCCGAGTTGGTCGAATCGCTGCCGGTCTTCGCCAGCATGTCGTTCCACACGCTTAAAAAGCTGTCCATCGCGTTCGAAATGGTAGAGGGAGAAATCTCGTCGATGGAATTGGTCAAATCTTCCAGAATGCTGCTGGTGGTATCATAATACCCCACGTCGGAATATTCTTCGCGGAAGCGCCGGTCCAAAAAAGTGTCACGGATCTGGGAAATACCGTACACGTTGGCGCCCTGGCCGGCAAACGCGGTGGAATTCATCGCATAGCGCGAACGCACGGAACTGGAAGTTAACGACACCATGTCCGCACGCTGGCGCGTGTAGCCTGTGGTACCGATATTGGTAAGGTTGTTGTTGACGATATCAATCGACTTCTGGCTTGCCATCAAGCCACGCGTCGCCGCCTCAAACCCCATAAAAGTTGGTCGCATTCCCATGTTGGTCCTCCATCATTCCGGGCAGGATTACACTTTCGCCTCAAGGATGTTGCTGTTCTGCTCCGCGCTGGCTTTCTTCATCTTATTATAAGGATTTTCGCTTTCGTTCTCCGCCGCCAGCACGGCCTCGGGGTCGCGGGCCATCATATTGTCCCGCGCCACGTCCATCGCCTTGTGGTTCTGGTGCTTGATCTCCGTCACATCCTGCTCAAAGCGCGCAAACAGCCTTTGCAAAAGCCCTTTGTCCTCTTCCGGCGCTTTCGTTATCAATTCCCGGAAGGTCAGCCCGTCGTACCCGGCCGCGCTTTGCAGCCCCATACGGCGCTGCTCATAATTTTCCAGTTGTTTTGCATTCGCCTGAGAAACGGCTATGCTACGCTCTATACGTGGCAATTCGTTGCTGCTTAAAGCCGCCAGCTTCTCGCCTTCGTCTTTCAGCATCCGGTCCAAAAAGTCCGTGTAGCCTTCCATAAACACCACATAATCGTGCTGTGCAGTGGCTGTCGGCATATGTGAACCTCACTTCGTTATGGTTTCCCGTGTCTCATCCATTCTTATTCAGCTCTTACTCGGCATGCCCCAAAATGGCATCAGCCAGCGCGCCCGTGCCCACATAGTAAGTGCCGCGGCGAACTTGTTCGCCCAGTTCCTGCAGGCGCTGGGTGTTGCCCATGTTGCTCACCTCGGTGCTGAGCGACGTTACCAAACGGCCCACGCCGGCCATTTGTGCGGCGCCGGAAGAGAACGACACCTTATCGGTGTTCGCCGCGCCTTCCGTGGCAACGCGGCCATCCCCTTGGGCGCGGGCAGCGTGGTTATTTGAATTTTTAAGCGAAGATACAGTGTTTTTGTACTGTTCGAACGCCGGTGATGACTTGATGATCATCTTGCGTCGCCTCCTTTTGCTGCGCGGTTGCGCACACGGGCATTTACATTATCATATAAATATTCGAACGATTTTGTGGAAACTGAAGAAAAAAATAATTACAAAATGGTTACAATTCTTTCGTGTGACATACCACGCGTAAAAATTGCTCCTGCATGGTTATTCGGCGATGTCCTTGTAAAGTTGAGCAAAAAACTATATAATATCAGAAAACACGGGGATGGATTTGCATGCGGTGCCGGGGAGGGCTCACATTTGGGCAAAATAATTGCGATATCAAATCAAAAAGGTGGCGTGGGCAAAACCACCACCACCGGTGCATTGGCTGCCGCGTTCAGAAAACGCGGCCGCCACGTGCTTGCGGTAGACCTTGATCCCCAGGGCAACCTCAGCTTCAGCATGAGCGCTGAAAACGAGGGGGTTCCCACCAGCTATGAACTGCTGCAAGGCGCCTGCACCGCGCAAGACGCCATCCAGGATACCGGCATCGCAAGCGTCATCCCCGCCAACATCCTGCTCAGCGGCTCAGACCTCGAATTCACGGGCCTTGGGCGCGAATTTTTGCTGGCGAATGCCCTGCGCCCTATACGCGACCGGTACGATTACATCCTTGTGGACACGCCGCCCGCCCTCGGCGTGCTTACGGTGAACGCGTTTACCGCGGCCGACAGCATCATTGTCCCCATGCTGTGTGACATGTTCAGCTTGCAGGGCATCATGCAGCTCAGCGACACCGTGCGCCATGTGCAGCGCAACTGCAACCGAAACCTGCGTGTGGAGGGCATTTTGCTCACGCGCTACGCCCCGCGCACCACGCTGGCCGCAGAAGTGCGCGGCACGGCCGAAATGGTTTCGGGGGAGCTGGGCATGCCCATGTTCGACGTTTGCATCCGTAATTCCGTCACCGTCACCGAGGCCCAGGCACTGCAGCGTGACATCGTGCGCTACTCCCCGCGGAATATCGCCGTGAAAGATTATCTCGCTCTCGCCGACGAAATTTTAAGCAGGGAGAATTGACATGCCGCTCAAAGGCGAAATCGATAAGGAAAAACTGTTTAAAAAAATCATGCCGTCTTTTGCCGCGCCGGAGGGTGAAGACCCCGCCGGCGTGTTGCCGTTGGGCGAGGAAACTGACGTGCCCGCCGAAGGTGCAACCGCTGAAGTCGCTGCCCCTCCCGCACAGGCACCTGCTATATCCGAAGGGGCACAACAGCAAGCCGAGCCCGGCCCGATAACAGACGCATCTGCAACTCCACCCGCCCCGGCACCGTCCAACTTGCCAACAGCCGCGCCGGAGGAGCCTGTTTTTCCCGTCAACCTGCCTGAACTGATTATCGAACGGTACTACGACGCGTACAGCAACCGGTTTAAATGCTGCAGCTGCGCCACCTGCCGCGACAACACCCGCAGCCTTGCGCTGAATCAGATCCAGCCGCGTTATGTGCCAAGCAACCGCATCACTGAGGAGATGCTCATCGACCGTGAGATGGTCACGGAGACTGTCTCTCTTTTGATCAAAGCACTCACCACCGTGAAAAATAACCCGCGGCATTGACATACGATAAAAAGCGGCAGGTGCATTTGCGCCTGCCGCTTTTTGACACACTCAAGTTTTAGGCATACTCACGCTTTTTTCTGCTGCAATTCCGCGTGCCCTGTCTGTTCCGCATACAAGGGCTTAAGAATGCTTTTGCGAACGCGCATATAAAACACCACAGAGAGAACCACCGCCACAAACTCCGCGATGTAAAACGCATGCCAAACCGCGTCAAGCCCCGCGATTTGGGAAAACACCCAGGCGATCGGCAACAGAAACACCAGCTGCCGGACAATTGACATGATAAGTGCATATACGCCTTTCCCAAAAGCCTGAAACACCCCTACAAAGGTTATGGTAACGGCGGCGAACACGTAAGACAGGCTGATGACGCGCAGCGCTGTAGTGCCAATTTCCAGCATGTCGTCGCTCGCGTCAAACAGCCGCAGCAAAAACTCTGGTGCCACCCAGAACAGCAGCATACCGGCCGCCATGATGCAGGTGTTAATGACTAGCGCCATCTTGATGGTCTTCTCGATCCGGTCCGGCTTTTTTGCGCCATAATTGAAGGCGATGATGGGGATCATGCCGCTGTTGAAACCGAACACCGGCATAAAAATGAAGCTTTGCAGCTTGAAGTAAATGCCGAACACCGACACCGCAATCTCACCGAAAGTGCCAAGGATGGTGTTGAGCAGAAACACCATGACGCTGCCGATGGACTGCATCAAAATGCCTGGCAGGCCCACCTTATAAATATTCTTGATGGTGTTCCAGCAAGGGCGAAATTTATGCAAATTCAGATGTATTTCTTTGTTATATATAAAATTAAATGCGATTGCAGCCATCATTGAACACAATTGACCAATCACAGTGGCGATGGCGGCGCCCGCCACGCCAAGCTTCGGCGCGCCCAGCAGGCCAAAAATGAGAATGGGGTCGAGGATGATGTTCAACACCGCGCCGGTCATTTGGGACACCATGGATAAAAAAGAGCGACCCGTGGCCTGCAGCAGGCGCTCGAACATGATCTCACCAAACACACCCATGGAAAACACCGTCACGATGCACATGTAGCTTTCGCCCATTTCCAGTACATCCGCGCTAATGTTGGGCTGTTTTGCATAGCTGGCAAAAAACGCGCCGGAAAACAGCAGCCCCGCCAAGGCAAAGGCCGCCCAGCTCAGCACAGCCAGCAGAATGCCGTTCAAGGCTGTTTTGTTGGCTTCCGCATATTGCCGTGCACCCAGCCGGCGGGCAAGCAGGCTGTTCACACCCACGCCAGTGCCAACAGCCACCGCAATCATCAGGTTTTGCGCGGGAAAGCACAGGCTTACGGCGGTAATGGCTTCCATGCTCAGCCGTGCCACAAAAATGCTGTCCACCACATTGTATAGCGCCTGCACCAACATGCTTATCACAATGGGCAACGACATATTCGCCAGCAGGCGCCCCACCGGCATTACGCCAAGTTTGTTCTCGCTTTCCACATTCCCTCCATGCTCAATGATCTATCGTTAAAAAACAGATGGCGGGCCAGCGGCCCGCCATCCATTTCAAAAATATGTGTCAGCACATATAAATTGCCATATGAATATACAAAAGGCCAATTGTGAATTAGCGCTTCGAGAACTGCGGCGCACGGCGCGCGGCTTTCAAGCCATACTTCTTGCGTTCCTTCATGCGCGGGTCACGCGTGAGGTACCCGGCTTTTTTCAACGCCGGACGCAGCTCTTCGTCGAACTGCAGCAGCGCGCGGGAAAGGCCGTGGCGGATAGCGCCGGCCTGGCCGGACACGCCGCCGCCGGACACGCGCACCACGAGGTCAAATTTATCGGCGTTGCCCGTAAGCACAAGCGGCTGGCGCACAATTAGCTTCAGCGTTTCCAGGCCGAAGAAATCGTCAAGCTCACGGTCGTTCACCGTGATCTTGCCAGAGCCGTTGTATACGCGCACACGCGCCACCGAGCTTTTGCGGCGGCCGGTGCCATAAAAATAAGGTTTCGTCTCATACATATGTTCCGTGCCTCCTTAAAATGTGTGCGCCTGCGGCTGTTGGGCCGTGTGGCTGTGCGTTTCGCCGGGGAACGTGCGCAGGCGTTTGAGGGCGTTTGCTCCGAGGGTGTTCTTCGGCAGCATGCCCTTCACGGCTTGCATCATGGCAAACTCCGGGCGCTCCGCCATCAGCTTGCGGTAGCTGGTCTCCTTCAGGCCGCTGATCCAGCCGGAATGGCGGCGATAAAACTTGGCGTCCAGCTTGTTGCCCGTAAGCACAGCCTGGCTGCAGTTGATGATAACCACATGGTCGCCGCAGTCCACATTTGGCGTAAAATCTGTTTTATGTTTGCCCCGCAGCAGCACGGCAGCTTCCGCGGCCACGCGCCCCAAAGGCTTGCCGGCTGCGTCCAGCACATACCATTTCCGCTGCACTTCGGCGGGTTTCGCTAATGTTGTACTCATGTTACATCCTCCTGAAAATCGCGCTTCGCCCGTCACGTTTGGGCGCAAGTTGTATTATAATAAAGGCCCTGCCCAAAGTCAACACTTTTTCTTTACTTTTTTAATCTGTGCGGTTTAATCTCTGTGTTTCGCTTGTATACTCCCTATTTCTCAATCATTCTCATTTTGAATTTCAGCGGCCTGCTGAAACCTTGCCGGTGCTTTACGGATGGCCCATAATTTGATAAAATCACAAGAGTATTCCGCCCGAATGGCTGCCCTGTTTGGCACAATTTGCGCAGTCATTGGCGCTAAATTCATTTTCAGTCTGTTTTATTTGTTATTTCAGCCATATTCATTCACTGCCCTCATAGCTCTCATACACGCAACCTTTGGAAAGCGAGGCTACAATGAAAGCCATGCAGCGCCTGGACGGCCTGGTGCGCAAAGCCATGCAAAGCTACGGCATGGTGTCCGCCGGCGACCGCGTGTGCGTGGCGGTGTCCGGCGGCAAGGACTCCGTTGCGCTGGCCATGGCTCTGCAGCATGTGCGCCAATACTACGAGGCGGGGTTCACCGTTTGCGCCGCCACACTGGACCCCTGCTTTGGCGGTGTGGAAACGGATTATGGGCCGGTTGCGGCTCTGTTTGCGGCCGCGGGCATTGAGTACACGGTCCGCCGCACCAACATCGGCGCTGTGGTGTTTGACGCGCGCCAGGAGAAAAACCCCTGCGCCCTGTGCGCCAAAATGCGGCGCGGTGCGCTGCACAACCTTGCCAAAGAGCTTGGCTGCAACAAGATTGCCCTTGGCCACCACCTGGACGACGCCATCGAAACCTTTTACATGAATTTGTTCCAGGAGGGCCGCCTCGGCTGCTTTTCCCCGGTGACATGGCTGTCCAAAAAAGAGATCACCGCCATCCGCCCCCTCGTGCTGGCGGAGGAGCGCGAGGTGGCCCGCGCCGTGCGCGAGGCGAACCTGCCTGTGGTAAAAAGCCGCTGCCCGGT
>JAVBNG010000025.1:0-46924 GCA_031551695.1 Oscillospiraceae bacterium | reverse complement strand
TTGAAGCTGGATCAGTTTCATATCGAATATGTGCTGGACGCACTGGCCAAGAACACTACGGAAGTCCGCAATATAAAGAGCTATCTGCTCACCACGCTGTATAACGCTCCGACGACCATCGGCAGTTATTACAAAGCAATGTGCCTTTCGCCGCGTCTTTATAAGCTGGCATCAATCGCACCTCCCGTTTATTGTGACAACCCGTAGAATTTCTCTTTGAAATATTGCCTGCTCACCCGGCCAGCGATGGTCATAAACCCTTTCTTCTTGAGTTCTGCGTTCATTTCCCGCACCAACTTGTAAGCGTAGGATTGGGAAACGCCCAGCTCCTTTGCAATCTCCTTGGTTTCGATGAACAACGTGTCTTGCAAATGTATTCCTCCCATTACATTTCGCGTGTTAATGTCGTTTCACAGATATCTCCAGCCAACACCCCCTTTTCAAAGCCCTTTTGGGCGCAATGATTCTTTCGTGTCGGAATACTTTCTGGCCGCCTTCCGATTCGCCCGGGCGGACGCGCCATTACCGTGACGCGCGACGGTTATCCTGTTATCAACTAAGCGTATATGCTTAGTTGATTTCATAACTATACTAAACAATTATGCTTATGTCAAGAGGTTTGCAAGAAAATATTTAACTTTTTTGTTTAATTTCCATTGACACGCATTAAACATATATGCTATACTCACTTCAACGACAACCGAACAGATAGGAGTAGGCATTATGGCGATTGGCGAAAGAATACGTTTCATCCGAAACTTACGCGGTATGACGCAGAAAAACCTGGGCATTGCGGTGGGCTTTGACGAAAAGACCGCCGACGTGCGCATGGCGCAATATGAATCCGGCACCCGCACACCCAAAGAGAACCTGACCAACGCCATTTCCGAAACTTTGCAGGTGTCCCCGCAGGCATTGGACGTTCCCAATATCGACAGCTATGTGGGGCTGATGCACACCCTGTTCACGCTGGAGGACATATACGGCCTCAAAATCAATAGCATTGACGGTGAACTCTGCCTGACGCTGGATAAGTCCAAAGGTACTACCTACCTTTCCATGTTTGATATGTTCAGCGCATGGCAGAAGGAAGCCCAAAAGTTGAAAGACGAGCAAATCACAAAAGAGCAATATGACGATTGGCGGTATACCTATCCCAAGATGGAAGCCGAGCGCGACAGGGCAGCACTTGACGCGCAGCGGGCCGAAAGGGCAAAGGAACAGGAACCCAAGGACACCAACTGAAAAAGAACACAAAAAAATGTCCGACAGGAACAACCGTAGTTGTTTCGTCGGACATTTTCATGTCTGTTATGGGGTTATTCTCCGATAAGTGTTTGATACCGATAGTATCAAAAAGGTATCAGAGAAGTTGTGAGCCCTCCACAAACCCGCTGTTCATGCGGCTTTGCGGGTTTTCCGCGCTCACTCCCACTCTATCGTGCTGGGGGGTTTCGTCGTACAATCGTATAAAACCCGGTTCACGCCCGGCACTTCGTTCACAATGCGGTTAGAGATGCGCTCCAGCACCTCATAGGGAATGCGCGCCCAATCACTGGTCATAGCATCCACGCTGGTAACGGCACGGACGCCCACAGCGTGGCAGTACGTGCGCTCGTCGCCCTTCACACCTACGCTCATGATGTTCGGCAACACGGTGAAATACTGCCAAATCTCTTTATCCAGCCCCGCGTTCTTGATTTCCTCGCGCAAAATGGCGTCGCTCTCGCGCAGGATGAACAGCTTATCCTCGCGCACTTCGCCAATGCAGCGCACCGCAAGCCCCGGCCCTGGGAACGGTTGCCGGTTCACGATGAAATCCGGGATGCCGAGCTCGCTGCCCACCTTGCGCACTTCATCCTTGAACAACAGGCGAAGCGGTTCCAAAAGCTTGAAGCCCAGTTTCTCCGGCAAACCGCCCACATTGTGGTGGCTTTTGATCAGCGCCGCGTCCCCAAGGCCCGACTCGATGATGTCTGGATAAATGGTTCCCTGCAGCAAAAACTGCATATCACCCAGCTTTTTTGTCTCGTCGGTAAACACTTCAATGAATTCCGCGCCGATGATCTTGCGCTTTTGCTCCGGGTCTGTCACACCGGCCAGTTTGCCCAAAAAACGCTCGCCCGCATTCACGCGCACCACGTTCAGGTCAAACTCCGCCTTCAGCGTGTCCATCACTTCGTCGCCTTCATTTTTGCGCATCAGGCCGTGGTCCACAAACACACAGCTCAGCCGGTCGCCGATGGCCGTGTGCACCAGTACGGCGCACACGGTGGAGTCCACACCGCCGCTCAGTGCGCAAAGCACCCGTCCATCGCCCACGGTTTCACGAATCTCGGCAATGGCGCTCTCCACAAAGTTCTTCGTTGTCCAGTCGCCGGTGCATTTACACACCTCATACAAAAAGGTGCGAATCAACTCTTTGCCAAAGGGCGTGTGCTCCACCTCCGGGTGGAACTGCACGGCATACAGCATTTTTTCCGCATTTTCCATGGCGGCCACCGGGCAGGTCTCGCTGGAGGCTGTGGCGGCAAACCCTTCCGGCATGGCGGTAATCTGGTCGTTGTGGCTCATCCAGGACACGTCGTTCCCCGCCACCTGCGCCACCAAACCGCCTTTGGCGGTAATTTCCACCCGGCCGTACTCCTGGTTTTCCGGCTGCTCCACCTTGCCGCCCAGGCCCTTCGCCATCAGCTGCGCGCCGTAGCAAATGCCCAAAATCGGGATATCCATCCCGTACACGGCGGCATCAATATCCGGCGCGCCGTCGGCATTCACCGAGTTCGGCCCGCCGGTAAAAATGATGCCCACCGGTTTTTTCTCTTCAATCGCGGCCAGCGCCTTCGTGTACGGCACCACCTCGCAGTACACATTGCACTCGCGCACACGGCGTGCAATCAGCTGGTTATACTGGCCGCCGAAATCTACGATGATAATAGTTTGATGCTGCGGCATTCTCTTTCCCCCATTCAAAAATCAAAACTCATTACAGATAAGGGGCCGCCTTGGAACTGCTTCCAAGACGACCCCTGTCATTCATAGTGTATCCCCTAAAAGTGGAGTTTCACGCCGGGCTCTTACTCGTTGACCTTCGTCACAACGCCGGAGCCGACCGTGCGGCCGCCCTCACGGATGGCGAAGCGCAGGCCTTCCTCGATGGCGATGGGGGTGATGAGCTCAACATCCATCTCGATGTTGTCGCCGGGCATCACCATCTCCGTGCCTTCCGGCAGGGTAATTACACCGGTCACGTCGGTGGTGCGGAAGTAGAACTGCGGGCGGTAGTTGTTAAAGAACGCCGTGTGGCGGCCGCCTTCATCCTTTTTCAGCACGTACACCTGGCCCTTGAATTTCTTGTGCGGCTTGATGCTGCCGGGTTTCGCCAGCACCTGGCCACGCTCAATCTCTTCACGGGCAACGCCGCGCAGCAAAGCGCCAACGTTGTCGCCCGCACGGGCGTCGTCCAGGGTCTTGCGGAACATCTCAAGGCCGGTGACAACCACTTTGCGGGTCTCGTCCGTCAGGCCGACAAGCTCCACTTCCTCGCCTACTTTGATGGTACCGCGCTCCACACGGCCGGTGGCAACGGTGCCGCGGCCGGTGATGGTCATGGTGTCCTCAACAGGCATCAGGAACGGCAGGTCTTCCTTGCGCTCCGGGGTGGGGATGTAGCTGTCCACCGCGTCCATCAGGGCAAGGATGCTCTCGTACTCGGGGGCATTGACGTCTTTCGAATCGCTCTCCAGGGCCTTCAGCGCGCTGCCCTTGATGATGGGGGTGTCGTCGCCGGGGAAATCGTAGGCGCTCAGCAGGTCGCGAATCTCCATCTCAACCAGCTCCAGCAGCTCTTCGTCGTCCACCTGATCCACTTTGTTCATGTAAACCACGATGTACGGCACGCCCACCTGGCGGGCAAGCACGATGTGCTCACGGGTCTGGGGCATGGGGCCGTCGGCAGCCGACACCACAAGGATGGCGCCGTCCATCTGCGCCGCACCCGTGATCATGTTCTTCACGTAGTCGGCGTGGCCGGGGCAGTCAACGTGGGCATAGTGACGGTTGTCCGTCTGGTACTCCACGTGGGAGGTGTTGATGGTAATGCCGCGCTCGCGCTCTTCCGGCGCCTTATCGATATTGGCGTAGTCGACGAAGTCGGCCTCGCCCTTGAACGACAGCACCTTTGTGATGGCGGCCGTCAGGGTGGTTTTGCCGTGGTCAACGTGGCCGATGGTACCAATGTTAACATGGGGTTTGGAACGGTCAAATTTAGCCTTTCCCATTTCTAAGTCGTCCTCCTTAAAATTTAAACATGAGCAGATAAGATTATTCTACTAAAGAAACACACGAAAATCAAGCGTTTTGGCGAAATGATATTGTTTCGTCTCATGGCCATTTTTCCTGTCCGGATCAGTCGTGCTTGCCCTGGCTCTTCATAATGTCTTCCAAAATGCTTTTCGGCACTTCGGCATAGTGGCTGGGCTCCATGGAATATTGGCCGCGGCCCTGGGTTTTGCTGCGCAGGTCCGTGGCGTAGCCAAACATGCCCGAAAGCGGCACCAGCACGTTGATCTGCTGGGCACCGGTCACGCTGTCCATGCCCTGAATCTGCCCGCGGCGGGCGTTCAAATCGCCAATCACGTCGCCGGTGTACTCGTCCGGCACCGTCACCACAATCTTCATGATGGGCTCCAAAATCACGGGGTCGGCCTTCTTCATCGCGTCCTTAAACGCCATAGAGCCGGCAATCTTAAACGCCATTTCTGAGGAGTCCACCTCGTGGTATGAGCCGTCGAACAGCGTCGCCTTCACGTCCACCACCGGGTAGCCGGCCAAAACACCGCTTTGCATGGCGCCCTGGATGCCCTGGTCCACCGGACCGATGTATTCCTTCGGCACGGCGCCGCCAACGATGGCGTTCACAAACTCGTAGCCCGCACCCATCTCGTTGGGTTCGATCTTAATCTTGACGTGGCCGTACTGGCCGCGGCCGCCGGACTGGCGGGCGTATTTCGTGTCCACCGAGGCCTCGCGGCGGATGGTCTCGCGGTAAGCCACCTGGGGCGCGCCCACGTTGGCCTCCACCTTAAACTCGCGCAGCAGGCGGTCCACGATGATCTCCAGGTGCAACTCGCCCATGCCGGCAATGATGGTCTGCCCCGTCTCCTCGTCCGTGTAGGTCTTGAAGGTCGGGTCTTCCTCCGCCAGCTTGGAAAGGGCGATGCCCATTTTTTCCTGGCCGGCCTTGGTCTTCGGCTCAATGGCCACACGGATGACCGGCTCCGGGAACTCCATGCTTTCCAGCACGATGGGATGCGCCTTGTCGCACAGGGTGTCGCCGGTTGTGGTGTTTTTCAGGCCCACGGCGGCGGCAATGTCGCCGGCGTAGCACTCGTCAATGTCCTGCCGGTGGTTCGCGTGCATCTGCAAAATGCGCCCGATGCGCTCGGAATTGTCCTTCACCGAGTTGTAGCACCCACTGCCGGCTTTCACCACACCGGAGTACACACGGAAATAGCACAGCTTGCCTACAAACGGGTCCGTGGCAATTTTGAACGCCAGCGCAGAGAACGGCTCCGCGTCGGACGGCGCGCGCACTTCTTCATTGCCGGTGTACGGGTTCACACCGTCCATGTCCGGGATATCCACAGGGGACGGCATGTAGTCGAGGATGGCGTCCAGCAAAGGCTGCACGCCCTTGTTGCGGTAAGACGTGCCGCACACCACAGGCACCAGCTCGTTGGCAATGGTAGCCTTGCGGATGGCGGCCTTCAACTCCGCCTTCGTGATCTCCTCGCCTTCCAGGTACTTTTCCATCAGGGCCTCGTCGGCCGTCGCCACAGTCTCGATCATCTCGTCATGATACTTCTGGGCAATTTCCTTCATGTCGTCCGGAATTTCTTCCACACGCACGTCCTTGCCCGTGTCGTCATAATAGATGGTCGCGTCCATGTCGATGAGGTCTACGATGCCGCGGAAGGTGTCCTCGGCGCCGATGGGAAGCTGGATGGGCAGCGGGTGGCATTTCAGCCGCTCGATCATCATGTTCACGACATTGAAAAAGTCGGCGCCCATGATGTCCATTTTGTTCACATACACCATGCGCGGAACCTTGTACTTGTCGGCCTGGCGCCACACGGTCTCGCTCTGGGGCTCCACGCCGCCTTTCGCCGCCAGCACGGTAACGCTGCCGTCCAAAACGCGCAAACTCCGCTCCACCTCCACGGTAAAGTCCACATGGCCGGGGGTGTCGATAATGTTGATGCGATGACGATTTTTCTCACGCGCGTTCTTCTCGGCCATCTGTTCCGAGTGGGTCCAGTAGCAAGTGGTGGCGGCGGAGGTAATGGTAATGCCACGCTCCTGCTCCATCCAGTCCATGGTGGCAGCGCCGTCGTGCACCTCGCCCAGCTTGTGGTTGATGCCTGTGTAATACAGGATCCGCTCGGTCGTGGTGGTTTTGCCCGCGTCGATGTGGGCCATGATTCCTATGTTTCTCGTCATCTCAAGAGAAACGTCTCTAGGCATAGTAACTCCTTACTTTTGGAATACGGAACGTACAATGGGCAAAAGCCATTAATAGCGGTAATGTGCAAACGCGCGGTTCGCGTCGGCCATTTTGTGGGTATCTTCACGCTTTTTAACGGCATTGCCTGTTCCGTTGGCAGCGTCCATAATCTCCCCCGCCAGGCGCTGGCGCATGGTGCGCTCGCTGCGGCCGCGCGAATAGGCGGTAAGCCAGCGCAAACCAAGGGTAACACGGCGCTCCGGGCGCACTTCCAGCGGCACCTGGTAGGTGCTGCCGCCCACGCGCCGGGCCTTAACCTCCAAAGAAGGCATGATGTTTTCAAGCGCTTTCTCAAACGTTTCCAGCGGGTCGTTGCCGGTTTTCTCCTTCACGATGTCGAAGGCATCGTAAACGATTTTCTGCGCAACGCCCTTTTTGCCGTCGTACATGATACTGTTGACAAGACGAGTGACCATTTTGGAATTGTATACGGGATCTGTGAGCACGTCCCGCTTCGGAACATTTCCTCTCCTGGGCATCTTCTTCCCTCCTTCATATTAAAATGAATTCATCGGTACTCGAAAGATTTTGGCAATCCACCCGTTGCCGCGGCAACAAAACCAGCCGCAACCGACGGTTGCCCGAGGCCGAAAATTGCATGCAATTTCGGGCCTCTTCCTTCCGTTTTGCCTGCATCTAAGAGGTATATTCCATGAATATATGGAAAACCCCGTTAAAGAAGGGCAAAATCTCTGTTACATTGCAAAGCCTGCGTGGCGAATTACTTCGCGCCACCGGCCTTCGGGCGTTTTGCGCCGTACTTGGAACGGGCCTGCATACGACCGTTCACGCCTTGGGTGTCCAGCGTGCCGCGCACAATGTGGTAACGCACGCCGGGAAGATCCTTCACACGGCCGCCGCGAATCAGCACCACGCTGTGCTCCTGCAGGTTGTGGCCAACGCCGGGAATGTAGCTGGACACTTCCATGTTGTTGGACAAACGCACACGGGCCACCTTGCGCAGGGCGGAGTTCGGCTTCTTCGGCGTCATGGTACGCACCGCGGTGCACACGCCGCGTTTTTGGGGCGAGTTCTGGTCGGAATACAGCTTTTTCTGCGAGTTGTACCCTTTGCCCAGCGCCGGAGCGGTGCTCTTTTTCTCAATCACCTCGCGGCCTTTGCGCACAAGTTGGTTAAATGTTGGCATGGATTTCCTCCTTTCAACGGTTTTTATTTATGGACAGGCATTTGCCGTCCGTTTGCATCCCGCAAAAAAGCGCACAAAAACAATTGCGCTTTTTCGCGCAGCAATAATAGTATACTTTTTTTGTCCGCTTGCGTCAAGATGAAAATAATGAACCGCCTGTTACTGGAAATTATAAGATTAAACGCGAAAGAAGCTGAAATGCTTCCGACGCGTTTATTTTTTTGGCAAAGGTGCTGCCCGCGCTTTGAGGAAGGAGGGTAAACCAGATGGGCAACTACAGGTACATCAGCATGGCCGACCGCCAGAAAATCGCCAAGTGGTACTTGGCGGGTGACAGGCCGTGTGACATCGCCGGACGGCTGAATGTTCACACTTCCACCATTTACAACGAACTGCAACGTGGCCAAACTGGCGAACTGGACAAGAACCAGCGGCCCGCCTACGACCCGGAACTGGCGCAAAAGACCGTGCAAGCCAGCCTTCGGCAGCGCGGGCGCAAACCCGCAACGGGATGAAGGGAGATGATACCGATGGCATCTTTTCCTTGCCATCCACCAGCACCCGCTGGTCCTCGAAGAAGGCCCAGTCCACCTGCCCCTGCAGCCCCGGTGTCGTCTCGAACCGCACCGTCGCCTTCTCGTCCAGCTGCTCTTTCCGGCCGCGCACGTAGTGCTTGACGATGGAGTATTCGCCGGGAAATCCCCATTCCTTTATCTTTTCCAGTATCCGCATCGCCGAAACGGTGCTTCTTCCAGCCAGATGTCGATCTGCTCCTTGAACGGATCCAGCTTCGATGCCTTCGGCTCCGTCAAGTTGTACACCGGTTTTGTGTCCGATTCATTTTCATATTATTCCTCCATTAATAATGATAGGAATAATTATGACGTTTCAATCAGTCAATAAGCAAATTTAGATCAAAGGTGCAGATAACACCCGCCAACAATGGCAGGTGTTATCTGTAAACTATTCGTTATTGTTCAGAGTCATCCTGGCCAGAATACGCCTCGTCCACCTTAACTTCCGCATTCATATCAGGTACAACAAAATGGGTAGTCTGTTCCCGCATGACCTCCGACAACATCTCCACACGCTTATCCAGCGCCCAGCAGAGGGTGCTGCAACGGGCTTCGTCGATGAAGGGCGAACCCTTAACGATTTCTTGGAATTCCTCGTCTATGCCATCTAGCGCCGCGATATCCACCCAATCGAAAGAGGACACCAGCTTGATTTGTTCACCGTGGCTGGTCTTGAAGGGTTTGCTCGGCGGCGGTGCAGCGGGGTGTACCATGCCTACCGGCGACGAAAACCAAAGGGAGGTACCGCTGTCGTACACCGGGGCCGGGCCTATCCATTCCAGTGTGTCTGCATTGCGCATAGCGCCAAAGTTGTTTTGGTGCCTGTCCTCGTTGGCGATTAGATAATCCAACACCAGCATCCGATCCAGAGCATTCCGCACACCGGAGATGCCCAGAGTGCCGCAGCAGTTCAGGTAGTGTTGATAATGTGACACATGATTCTCTTTTTTCTGTGTCTGCATGATGTACCACGCGCTGATCAGCTCAGATTGCGGCGTCACAAAATCCTCACACACGCTGAACGGGTACTCGTTCTGCACCGTCAGCGTATAGGGCACATGGATAATCCCTAGCCGCCGCATAATGGCGCTGGCCAGCACTTCATTGTAGGGTTCCTGCTGGGTTGCGCCGCTGCCGCCCTTTACCAAACAGCGTTTTCCGCCGATGATGGTCCATCGTTTGCGCAGCCAGCCGTCCGAGGTATTGTCGGGGGACATCAAGCTGATTTGTGCGCTGTCGCTCCCCTTACCGAACAGAACATCGCCTACATCATCAGAGAAGGGGTTTTCAAAGAAATTGATGTCCTTCCATTGCAGGGGTGTGGTCGCTGGGCAAATCCAATACTGGTCGGATAGGCTCAGGCCAAAACTCTTGTCCAACAGGTTTTGTGTGGCTGGCAGTTCCAGTTCAGCTAGTGCGTCCCGGATGCCCTGGCGGCTGGCTGGAATGGCGCGGTTTCCCCACCATTCGTTCAGGGCGGCGCGGTCGATTTCGCCTTTTTTGACGGCTATCCCCACCGGCACATGCGCCGGCGCGTTCACTGTCCCTATTTTGTTAATGGCGGCGGTCGCTTCGTCCAGGGTCAGTTCTGTTACGGGAAGTTCCTTGTGCATCAAAATATAGTCCAAAGCGTCCACCTCCATCCATGTTTAATCTGCCAGAAGTATAGCATATTCGCAGGTTTCTATCAATGCGGGTCCGCGCGGAACGATATCATATGACCGTTTCAAAAAAGATGAAGCCGCCCGACAGTCAGGTGGCTTTATCTGTATTCGTCACCTCGGCTGGCGGGCAATCTCGGTCATAGTCAGTTCGTCTGCCATCCGGGTCAACATCTCCATGTGTGCGGCTCTCGCCAATGTATCCTCCGTCTGAGGGTATGCATTCTGCATCAAGCAAGGCCCGAATCAAATCCTCTTTGTGGTTCTCTGCTTCTTCATCCACTGCCTGCATGGTCGCGTGGAACATCCCCGCCATCAGCATTTCAGACACCCGCTGAGGATACTTCTCCTGCATGAAGGTTTTCCACGCCCGGCCAAATTTGCCAAGTTCCTGTTCGGCGAATCGGCCATTCACCTGGATATTGGGACGCAATGTTCTATCTGGCCCTTCGCTATAAGTGAATAAGGCGATTGAAGCGATTGTCTCTATGGTGATGGATTTACAGGAGCGGGAAAGCACCAGCCTCCCCCTCTTTGAACAGCAGTAGCAGGAAACCAACGTCGGCATTCAAAACCTTCTAAATGCTATTCAGCAAGGCATCTTAACACCCTCTACAAAAACCCGCCTTGAAGAGCTGGAAGCCAGCAAAGAGGATTTGGGAATCAAGATTGCCAGCGAAAACCTCATCCGCCCGAAAGTTGACACGGAATTTGTGACCTTCTGGCTTCACCGTTTTCGCAAGCTGGATGTTCGGCAGCAGGCGCATCGCAAAATGCTGATTGATACATTTATCAACGCAATCTACCTCTATGACGATAAAATCATTATTACGTTCAACTACAAAGACGGCACAAAGACCATCACTTTTGATGAAATAAAAGGTTCGGATTTGGATTGCCCCGGTGCACCATTTTTGTCGAATCCTGTCGTTTTTGCGTCCCTATGCAAACCGACAGGATTTTTCTATTGCAGCAAGTGTTTGGTGTGGTGTACAGGCCTGATGGTGGTTGTTTTACGCCAAAAAGCCAGCCTCCATAACATGGATGCCGGCCTCTTGACAGTGTTTTGTTGGAATGCGCTTTTAGGTGGGAACTACGTTGATAGCGCGCAGCTTGCTGGCGTTCTTGGGATCCTGCTCCACGTCGTAGCTCACCTTCTGGCCTTCGGCCAGGGTCTTGAACCCATCAGTCATGATAGAGGAAAAATGCACAAACACATCATCACTGCCATCGTCGTTGGAAATAAAGCCGAAACCTTTGCTCTCGTTGAACCACTTAACCGTACCTGTCATAA
This sequence comes from Oscillospiraceae bacterium, assembly GCA_031551695.1. GTDB lineage: Bacteria > Bacillota > Clostridia > Oscillospirales > Ruminococcaceae > JAAYCI01. The sequence continues at coordinate 35,682 of JAVBNG010000025.1, read as the reverse complement.
TGAAAGCCTCCTGAAAATTGTTACTCTAAACCGGACAAAAAATCACATGCTTTTGTAAACCCTAAAATAGCTTAAAGGCTTACAAAAACATGTGAGACCATGCAGCATTTAGAATATTATTCAGCATAACAGGTATTGTGAAAAATGTCAACCAGCATTTGCAGAAAAGGCGCGGGCAAGTTGAGAACCCTAAATGCATATTGGTCAGTAACAGAAGAGAAAACGAGAACAGCAACCCCAAAAGAGTGAGGTTGCGGACTTGCAACTTTCCATTTTTTTGGGTTCCCAAACGGCGCGCCTGTTAGAAAAGCAAAAATAAAGCGGCAAAAGGTTCGCTTTCCCAACACGCATGTGATACAATCTAACCGGCGCGTGACGCGACCACAATATTGGTAAGGGGTTTTTAACGATGAAGGAAACAAGGGTAGCCAACCCGGCCCCGCTGGGCTTGCTCGGCTTCGGTATGACAACGGTTCTTTTGAATCTGCACAACGCCGGGGTGATTCCCCTGTCTGCCGTTATCGTGGCAATGGGCTTTGCGCTTGGCGGGCTGGCGCAAATCATTGCGGGCATTATGGAATTTCAAAACAGAAACCTGTTTGGTGCAACAGCTTTTACCGCCTATGGGTTTTTCTGGTGGTCACTTATCTTTATATGGTGCAATCCGTTTGCCAGTGTTGCGGCAGACCCCGTCTCCATGGGGTGGTATCTTCTGCTGTGGTGCATTTTTACATTGTTCATGTCCATTGCCACACTGAAGCACAATCGCGCCACGCAGGTGGTCTTCTTCTCGCTTACCCTTTTGTTCCTGCTGCTGGCTGTCAGCGATTTTACCGGCAGCGCGCCCATTCACACGATTGCCGGTTTTGTAGGCATTCTGTGCGGCGCTGCCGCCATCTACAACAGCCTTGCACAAATTGTCAATCACGAATTCGGCCGCACCATTCTGCCCTTGGGTGATCTCTCCGGGGCATCAAGGCCGCGATAAAACCGGAGCACACAAAACCGATGGCGCCTTAGAGGGATAGTTCCCCAACAGCCCTATCCTCCAGCGGTTGATTCATGCAGCGGCACATATCAAGCGTCGTGGCATGGATACGCTTACCAGCCATACAAACAGCCAGGTTCGAGCCGGATAGTTCCGGCCCGAACCTGGCATTTTGATTACATCATTGCATCATTCGCTTGCGACGCTGGAAGCTTCAGAGGTGCCGGAAGCCTCAGAGACGCTGTCGCCTGCCACAGCACCGGTGCTTTCCATGGTTCCGGCAAAGGCCATCATGTCCGCCTTCACCTGCTCGGCAGTCTCCGCGTCGGCAAAGCCGCGCAGCACCACCAGCCTGTCGCCCACCGGCAGTACCAGTACATAGGCCATGTCGCCGGGATTGCCCTCGGCGCTGCCTTCTGCCACCGTGCCGGTAACCAGAACAGCCTGCTGCCCGTTCACTTCTTCCTTCGTCACTTCATAGTCAACGTCCAGGCCCTCAGCGAACTCGGCCGCGTATTCTTTCAGCTGCGCAACGTCGGCTTCCAGCGCGGCGTTGAATTTTTCCATCAACTGTGCGTTCACTTCTGCCGGAACGTACACAATTTTTCCCACCTCATAGCCTTCCAGCTTAAACGTAACGGCACCGCCACCGCTTTCCTCAACGGTGTAACCCGCAGGATCTGTATAGGTGATGGTGAAACTGTTCACTTCGGCTTCCGCGTCCACTTTCGGGCCATCCGCGGGGTCAACGGTTTTTTCCACCGTGCCCACCTCAGACTCGGTCACAACCACTTCGCCGCCGTCGGAAGTGCTCACGTCGGCCACAGTGTTGGAGCATGCCGTCAAGGTAAAAATAGCAATCAGTGCAACCGGTATCAAAGTAAATTTGTTCATTTGTCCTCCTTGTTGTCATCAGGGTTTTGGTTGTCCGCGTTGCCGGTTTCAACATCAGTCTCCTGCAGCGGATACGGGCTGGTGTATGTCTGCTGAAGTTCCTGCCTGTTGCGGCGGTTTTTATTTACCATATAGCCGCCCACCGCAGCGGCTGCAAGCGCTCCTGCGCCAAGCAGCACGCCGCGGCCCGTTCGTCTTGTGGTGCGGCGCGCGGTGCGTCTCGCGGTACGGCGCGCCACTCCTCTCATTCCCAACATCGTGTTTCCACCTCCAAATAATTTTTTGAGAGAAAAAGCTACACTCTGTCTTTAGTCGTCCAAGCTGATTTTTACAGAGTAGATTTTCCCCTGGAATGCGCTGGTTTTCACGCTGTACTCCTCTGTAACCGGTGTTCCGCGCTGCACGCCTACTTCGGCCAGCTCATCCATAGATATCTGGTTACCGATTGTGTGCTCTATGCGGCACTCGGCCACTATTTCGTTATTGACCGTCAGCGCTGCATAGCCGCCCTTGCCCAGGCCGCCGCCGTCGTACACAAATGTCACTTTGATTTGGTTGCGCTCGTCCGTCAGGGCTTTTGGCGCTTTTGCATAATAGCGCTCATGGTCCAGCCAATTGTAGCAGAAGCAGGGAACGCCGTCCTTAATATACAGGCTATAGCCGCCAAAGCGTCCGCCCTGGGCAAAAATAACGCCGTCACTGTGGCCGGGCGCAACTTCCACTTCCGCCGTGATGGTGAAGGAGTGGTTTTTGATTGACAGGAATGCATGTTCCGCGATACCATCCATGCCCTCATACAGCGTGACTTCCTTGCGGTCGCCAAAAACAGTGGGCCGGCCGGCGATATCGGCGTTCATATATTTGCCGAAGAACGGATCCATCGGGAAAACATTGTACTTGACGCCTTCGTCGAAAAATATTTTTTTGAGCGCTTCCAACTTCTCAGGATATATTTCAGCAAGGTCTGTGGACATGCTGAAGTCCTCATCCACGTTGTAAAGCTCCCAGGGGGTATCGGCGGTTCTCTGATACAGCGGGACAGGGTTCCAGGGCAGTTTATCAATGGCCCCCGCAAACCAGCCTTCGTGGTAAACACCGAAGCATCCGCTCACGTTGAAATACTGCGTCTCACGCCTGTTTTTGGCCTCTTTGTCGTCCATCGCATATTTCATGCTGATGCCTTCCATCGGGCGCTGTTCAATGCCGTTGACCTCTGTTGGAACCGGAACGCCACAAATTTCATAAACGGTCGGCGCAACGTCGATGACATGATGGAACTGGCTGTGAATCTCGCCGTGCGCCTTGTACTTTGCGGGATAATGCACGATGCAGCCGTTGCGCGTGCCGCCGAAGTTGGATGCAACGGTTTTGCAGTATTCAAACGGAGAATCCATCGCAATTGCCCAGCCCACGGCATAATGGTTATACGCCATGTCGGTGCCAAGCAGGTCTTTCTTTCCATACACGGTTTCGAACGATTCGGGCACCGCGTTCAGAGTGCTGTTTTCGTTGAACACACCATGCTTCCAGCCTTCCGCGGAAGCGCCGTTATCGCCGAGAATATAGTAAATCAACGTGTTGTCCAGTTCGCCCATTTCCTCAAGCGCGTCTACAACACGGCCAATCTGGTCGTCCGTATGGCGGGCAAACCCGGCATAAACCTCCATCTCGCGGGCGTAGAGTTCCTTTTGCTCCGGGGTGAAGGTGTCCCAATCCTCCACATAATCCGGTTTGTCGGCCAGTTTTGTGTCCGCGGGGATAACACCCATCTTCTTCATGTTTTCAAAGGTGCGTTCGCGGATGACATCCCAGCCCTCGTCAAACTGGCCTATGAACATATCGCGGTACGCGGCCGGCGCGTGGTGCGGGGCGTGGGTGGCGCCGGGGGCAAAATAGGTAAAGAACGGCTTATCCGGAGTCAATGACTTGATCGAACGCATCCATGTGATGCACTGGTCGGCCAGATCCTCTGTCAGGTGATAATCTTCACGGTCTGGAACGTCAATACGGTTCAGGCCGTCCACCAGCGCCGGGCGGTATTGGTTGGATTCGGCCGCAATGAAGCCGTAAAATTTATCAAAGCCGGAAAAAACCGGCCAGTGGTCAAAGGGTCCCGAGGTGGACGTCTCCCAAGCCGGTACCTCATGGCATTTGCCGAACTGCGCCGTTGCAAAACCGTTCATGCGCAGCACCTCCGCCATTGGCGTAACGGTGTTGGGGCGGGTGCTCAGGTTGCCGGGGTATGCCGTGCCAAGCTCGGTGATTTGCCCCATATTGACGGAATGGTGGTTATAGCCGGAAAGAAGCGCCGCCCGGGTGGGCGCGCAGATGGACGTGGTGTGAAACCGGTTGAAGCGCATTCCGTCCTTCGCAAGCCGTTCCGCAGTGGGCATGGGAACCGGCCCGCCGAACGGGCTCGTGCAGCCGAAGCCCATGTCGTCAATCAGGAAAATCAGGACGTTAGGGGCTCCCTCCGGGGCTTTCACGGTAAAACGCGGCGGCGGGGGCGGCGGGTTTTCATCCGCAAACATTACCTTGCAGGGCTCGTAAACAGGCTCATGGATGGGAAGATGCGTGCGGTCGGGCATAAACGGAACATTGGGATCGTTATACTTGGCCATGGCAGAACTCCTTTCCTTGCTGCGTTTACAGCGCAGGACGGCTTTATTTTGTCGCAACGGTGCGGAACACTTCGCCGCCCATCGCCTTCATTGCCTCATCGACAAAGATGGGGCTGCTCTCGTTGCACTGGGCAACAATCGCAATTTTGCCTGCGCTCAATTTGCCCTTGACCTTATCGGCAAAATTGTCCTTGAATTTCTCGTCGGAGTGATCGATGCCCGCGCCGATGGCGGTGCCGGCCAGGGTGCTGATCAAAAACCCCAACGGCCCCAGGAAAACACCGACCAGCATGCCGATGAGCAGACCGCTCCACGTATCGTCCGCGCCGTCTCCCGTCTTTTTCAGCATTTCAATTTCGCCGCTTGGCCCTTTGCGCAGCATCAGGCTGTAATCGATGGAAACATCGCCGCGTATCGCAAGGTCTTGCAGCTTGTGCGAAGCTTCGATGGCTTGTTTCTCCTCGTCAAACGTGACAACGACAAAGTTTGCTGTTTTCATAGCTTTCTCCTTCATGGTTCCAAATTTTATGTTTGAACCGCGCACCGGAACTGTTCCGCCCGAAAAGGTGATATCCGAGGTAAGCCGGCAGCCGCTATTCCACTGCGGCGCAGGCTTCCAGCGCGTCGTCCACTGTTTTCTGGATGCGCCCGTCCTCCCTGAGGCTTCCCAGCCCAAAATCTTCGAACTGATCATTCAACGCATCGATCTGTCCTGCGAAATAGCAGGCAACTTCCTGGCCGTCCAGCCATTCCAACAGGGCGGATATTTCCTCCGCCGCCGTGGCGTCAATGCTGTTGATGCCCGACGCGTCGATGATAACGGCTTGCGGCTGGTTGACCTCGACAGCTTTTTTTACACCTGTTTTGAATATGGCCACATTGGCGAAGAACAGCCGCGCCGAAAAACGGTAAATCACAACGTCGGGGATGGCTTTGGCCTGCTTATGGTTTTTCTGGTCAAAATAGCCGCTGCGCCCCTCAATTTTGCCAAGGTATGCCTGCGGTGGGTTTGTGATGCGCAGAATGACGTCGAAGAATGAGAGAATGACGCCAATGAACACACCGAACAACACGCCCACCACCAGCACCCCGGCGGCGGAAATCAGCCAGATGAAAGCTTCGTTACGGGTTTGCCTCCAAAGGCTGCGGATGACAAGGATGTCCACCACGGGGAGAAGCGCCGCGAACACAATGCCACCCAGCACCGGCTGTGGCATATAGTAGAGCAAACCGCTGAAAAACATCACCACCAAGCCAATCACCACGACCGAGACAACCGACACCATCTGGGTTTTACCCTTGAACTGTTCCGAGGCAGCAGTGCGGGATACACTGGCTGAAGTGGGTGAGCAGTTGGACAATGAAGCGATCAGGTTGGACACGCCGAAGGCAAAAATTTCGCGGTTGTTGTCCAGCTTGTAGTGGTTGCGTGTTGCGAAGCTGCGGGAGCTCATCAGGGAATCCGCGAAGATCACCACGGCAATGAGCAGACCGGACCCGATGGCGGCACTGATGCCGGTGGGGCCGAAAAAGTCCGGCAGTGAGATCGGCGGCAGGCCGCGCGGAATATCACCGACCACCACAACGCCCTGCTCATCCAAGCGCAACAGGGCGCAAAGCGCGGTACCCAGCACCATGACAATCAGCCCCATGGGCAGCTTGGGCAAAAACTTCCTGCCCACCAGCACCAGGGCCACGGTAACGGCCCCGATGGCAAGAGAAATCAGGTTTGTCTTGCCGATGCCGGTGACAATCGCTACGATACTGTCGAAAAAATTATTGCCTCCGCTTGGGATGCCAAAGATTTTGGGTACTTGGCTCAACATGATGGACAGCGCCGTGCCGGACATAAAGCCGCTCATTACCGGCATGGAGATGTAATCTGCAAAGCGCCCGAGGCGGAGGATGGCAAAAAGGAGCAGGAACAGCGCGGTGAAGAACGAGAGCAGCGCCGCCGCACTGACCGCGTCATCCGAGCCGGCCATGATGCCCATCCCGGCGATGACCGACCCGGTGATGGCGCAGGCCGAGGCGTCGGTGCCGAAAATGAGCTGCGGCGAAGAGGCAAACAGGATATACCCCAGCACCGGCAGCATGGATGCGTACAGCCCGTAAACGGGCGGCAGGCCAGCCACCCCGGCATAGCCCATGGCAACCGGGATGCTGAGTGCCGCCACCACAACGCCGGCGATGATATCGGACTTCAAAAAAGACAGCTTGTAACCTTTGAGCGATGTCAGGACATATTTGAACATTGCCGCTTCACCCTCTCAATGGTTTAAAATGCTTTGACAAGCAGGTTCACGCCCAGCAACAGCATCAGCACGCTCATAATGACCGAGTTATTGTCAATCAGCCAATCACTCACGTTTTCCAGCATTTCGTCTATCCGGTCGCCCAAAATGAGGAACGCAACCGTAAGCACGATGATGACCGCGCTTGCCAGCAGCACGTAAATGACCGTGCTGCCGGCCTGCTGTGCCCACGTCAGGCCAAGCGCGCCCACGGCGGCGCCCGCGCCCAGGGACAGCAGGGCGTTTTTGATGTTGAGCGCCGAAAGGAAGAAGCCAAACCCGGCCGCGCCCCAAATTTTGATTTGCGACATTTTCTCAAACCATTTGGGTGTCTTTGGGGTCTCCCCTTTTTTGGGGCGCTTTAAGAACTCACGCACAGCAAACACAATAAGCAGCGCACCCAGTACCAATGAAACAATTTTTGACACCAGGCCGGGCTCACCCTGCTGTGCGCCGACGTCCATGAAGAAAAGGCCAATCAGGAACATAGCGGCGCTGCCAACCATCCAGCCCAGCATATAGAACACGCTGTTAGAGCGCGCCCGCTTGCTGAGCAGGATGAGGATGAGGCCGACGATGGGGAACGGGCTGATCAGGACGCCGATGGCGGGGGACAGGATTTCAGCGAATACTTGGTTCATTTGCCCCTCCTGTTTATTCAGCCTTCAGGCTTTTGGTGGAAAAGAAGGTGGCGATGGCCGAAATTCCTTGGAACAGGAACGCGAGGGGCACCAGGATGCCGATGGTCATGAGGGAAAGCATCGGGTCAAACATCAGCCAGATACCGAGCAATGTGCCGATGATGCCCGCTGCCAAAATCCAACCCCAGTCTGAAGAACCGGCGTCTTTGACAGCAAACGACCCTGCCAGGCGAGTGATGCCGCCGAACAATACCCACATTGCGAACAGGAAGGACATGGTGAGGATTTGAACGCCGGGCATGAACAGCAGCAGCAGGCCCAGGATGCCTGTCAGGATACCGTCGGCCAGCACCCAACCGGAAACTGCCTGGGTTTTGTGGTTGATGCAGTAGAAGACGATTTGCGCGATGCCGTAGACCAGCATCAGGATACAAGCGATGTATCCAAGGACGACCGTGTTCATGCCCGGCATGGCAAACAGGGCGATGCTCAACAAGATGAGCAGGATGCCAAAAATCAGCAAAATAACGCGGGTAGCTGTACTCAATTTCATAAATCAATTCCTCCCAAAAAATAATGTCCCATAGGGTTTAACCCATGGGAACATTATAAAAAGAATTATTTGAAGATGATATTACCCATTTTGGGTGATTAAATCCAAGCCTTCCTTCGCCAGACGGCGCAACTCCCACCGGGAATGCACGCCATACTTCGCAAACACGTTCTTTATGGTTGCTTTTACCGTTTCCGGGCTGATGGACAGTTCTTCTGCAATTTCTTTGTTTGAAAGCCCGCTTTTTACAAGGACGGCAATCTCATGTTCCCGCTTCGTTAACCCGGCTTTTGCCGCCAGCAGCACTTTATTGATTTTTGCCGCCCCCGTGCGGTAATTTGCAGCGAGGTCAATTACCTGCGCAAGCCCCTGCACATGGCTGGCGTCCGGCTGCATCTGGTTCAGCAGTGCGCCAAGGGAATCTATATGCTCTGCGAACGGAAGGAATATGTTGTCTGGAATGGCAATTTCCAACGCCTGCCGTAAATAGCCGGCCGCCGCCGCCCACCCGCCGGTTGCTTGGCTGGCGCAAGCGAGGAATATAAGGTAATAAATTGACAGCAGCTTCGAGCACTGCTGTTTTGCCGTTTCCAGCAGTGGTTCGGAAAACCCGCCCAACTTATTATATTCTCGTTTTTGCAGCAGGTATTTTCCGTATAGCATCATACCATAGCAAATGCTGTGTGTGTACATATAGCCACGGATATCGGCCTCATCCATCAGCCAATCGGGGATTTCGTCCGGGCAGCCCAGTTCCAGGTCAAGATAGGCGGTGCATTGGCTGGCCATCATCAGGCGTGCTTTCCCTGTTCCTTCCAACGCATGGTGGTAAATCTGTTCCCTGGCGGCCAGGTATGCCTTGGTGTTTCCGCGCAGGACAGCAATGCGGCCAAGCGTGAGTTGGATGCCGAAGCAAACGCCGCTTCTACTGTTTCCTGTCCGGCTTCCATCCAGGAACAAAGCCTTGTTGCAAAGCGTTTCCGCCCGGTCCAGGTTGCCCGCATTCAAGTCCGCTTCCGCCTGCATCAGCTCCGCCGCGCCCAGCCCGTGGCCGCCGGTGAGTGTGGTATAGTCCGGCATGAACCGGGCCATCAGTTCAAGCTGCGAAGGAAGGGAGCTGTCCTCTCCCCAGTAAAGGGCCAGGATAGACGGTACACCGAACGACCAGTGACGGGAAGCGTCGATGCCCTCCATTGGCCCGTCAAGCACTGCCAGGGCTTCCCGGTACGCGGCGTTCATTTCTGCAATATGGTTGAACGAATCGAATGACCGTATATAAATGTATGCGCCCCTGTACATCCGCTGTTTTTTTTCATCAGCAGGCCAATCGTGCTTCAGTGCCCTGTCGATGATTGCGCAGGTTTCCAGATACAGCGCGTGTTCCCCGCGCACCATAAATTCCAGAGCCATGTGAATCAGCAATCCGGGATTGCGTTCCAGCAGTTCGCCCGGACATTGTTCCAGGACAGCCGCCAGACAGGAAACCACCTCACCGGTCGTGTAGTCTGCCATTTCGTTATTTTTGAGGCTCCCCCTCAACAGTTCCTCATAATTCCCGGCCTTCAGCATGTATTGAAGTGCAGGGAAATACGCGCCGGCATCTAAGCAAGCCCGTCCTGCACGGGTGTCCAGCAACTTTCGCTCGCTTTCCGGTAATTCGTCAAACCGCTTCTGTGCAAAGTCACGCAATATTTGGTGCATGATGTAACGGTTGTTAGATAGGTCGTAATAAATAAACGTGTCACGCTCCAGCAGCTTTTTGGCATTGGCCGGAAGCTCGTCACAATCCAGCAAAATACATATCTGCTTTGGAGTGGCATTTTCCACTTGCGAGAATGCGATAAGAAATTGCCGTTCTTCCTTGGTAAGGGGGCGCCAAACCACCATATCCACCAGCTGCTCAATGCCGATTTCTCTTTGGATCATACCGGTTTGCTGGTAGCCGGCCATTTGCAGGCGAAGGGCGGCCACCCAGCCAAGAGTGTTTTCCATCACCTGCTGGACATCCGCCCAGCTGAGTGCGATACCGTTCAACTTGAAATATGCTGCAATTTCTGATTCGGTGAAAAAGAACGGCGCGGTTCCTATAAACAGAACCCCCGGTGCGCTGATGACCGTTGACGGCGCATCAAGGGGGTTTTGCGTGATGAGGACAATGTGCAGCTTTTCGTTGCGGTGCAAGGCCAGCGCGCAGATGAGCTCGTAAGGGATATCGCTGTTGAACAGATGGGCATTGTCAATCACCAGCACTGTTTCCTGTTGACAGTGGACCCGTTGGAGAATATCGGCAAGAAGCGAGAGCGTTTGCCGTGTTGGGAATCCAAGCGATTTCATGCGTGTGGCAGTCTTTTTATCCAATTCCGCAAACAGGTCGCACATCCGGCCCCACCCTTTGTCGGGCGCCTCGCCAAAGCAGGTGTACCAAAGCACGCGCATCGGCTGCATCTCAGGCAGGGAGAGGAATTTCCGCACGGCGGTAGATTTACCCGCGCCGGAAGGCGCGCACACTGCCGTAAGATAGTGGTGCGGAATCCCCGAGAGCGCCTCCATCAGGCGCTGTGAAAAATACAACTTTTCTTTTTTCGTCCGTGGCATCAACGTTCCTCCAGAGTGTTTAGTCGGTATGGGACATTAAATTGCTGCGGATAAGAAAGCATCATAATTCAGATGTATCTAACAAAATCATAGCATAGAGTCTTTTTAAGACACAATAGATATGACGATGGCGAGTAAAAAAAAATGATCGGGTTCCGGAAAAACATCATTTTTACGTGATATATGCGCCGGGTAGCGTGTAGGGTGTCCACAAGCGGGGCAATTACCATGTGTGCCGCCCGGACAACACGCGCGGGCAATTTCGCCATTCGGCAGAAAAGGCGGCTGGGTAAAATATGTTTTCCATTTGCCCCCCCAGGTATGATGTGATAAAATAAAAAAATCGCAAGCGGATGTCGCTTGCGGCATCTTCCCAAAAGTGGCGATTTTGGGGGGTAATCTTGTGGTTCGAACAGGCTAATATTGTTGGTTAACACCTAAATGGCATCGTTCATTCGCTTTATTTTGCATAGATGACGTAAGATATCCGCACCATGCTTATCGAATCATGTCATCAATTGCACCTGGCTCATTGCCTGCATTTACGGCTGCCTATTTTAATGAAAGAATCACAGGCGAAATATGCGACAAATAATAGGCCGGATACGAAATGATTATTTTGGCCCGCAGCTTAGCCTGCAGGCACAGGTATTCCATTTGCTCGGCTGCGCCGGCATTGCCGCAGGCCTGCTGGTGGCCGTTTCCAGCCTGTTGACAAATGCCGGGGCATGGAACGTGGGCATCAATCTCTTGGTGTCTGTGTTCGCGATATTGCTGCTTCGGTTTGCCAGGCGTACGGGAAAATATCCGTTTTGCTACCTGCTCGTTACCATCATCGTGTTTCTGGTTGCGTTTCCGCTGATGTTTTTTACCGCCGGCGGATACCGCAGCGGCATGCCCGGTTTTTTTGTTATGGCCCTCATTTTCACTCTTCTAATGCTGCAGGGATGGACACGCGTAGGTGCTATTGCCATGGAACTGGCGGCATACATCGGCTCCTGCCTGTTGGCGTATTTCCATCCGCAGATGGTGGCCATGTTCGAAACGGAAGCGGAATATATGGCAGACGTGATTGTAGGCATGATAATTCCGGGCGCGCTGCTGGGTGGGGCCGTTATCCTTTACATGCGTATGTACAACAACCGCCAGGCTGTAATTATGGCACAGACGGAAAAGCTTGCCGCGCAAAACCGAGAGCTTGAGCAATACCGTGTTTCACGCGGGCCGCTGGTGCTTGAAATTGCGAAAAGCCGAGCCTGTGTGGGCGAAAGTGATATTCAGCTGACACAAAAAGAGTTTGCCATTTTACTTTTGCTTGTGCAAAACGAAGAGCGCGGGATGACCGCGGATGAAATTTATGAAGCCGTGTGGGGCATGAGCGCACACGGCGACACAAAAGCCGTGCGCAACCATATCAGCAGCCTGCGGCATAAACTGGACGGGCAAAATGCCGGTACGTGCGAAATTACATTCCGCAATGGTGTAGGCTACCGGTTGCTTGTATGGGAGTGAACACCGTCGCTTCCCTCTGTTTTTAACCGGATGTGGGTGTCTTTTTTCAAGGACAGCTGAAGTATCGGACGGTTTTGTGGTATATTGTAGCCGAAAGCGCTTTGGAATGCGCTTTCGTTTTTTTTAACTGTCATATGTGACAAAAAGAAAGGGTGGCCTGGGGATGGACAGAAAAAAATTGCGATGGATAGCTTTGCTGGTATTTGTGTGTTTGTTTACCACAATGTTTACCGCTTGCGGGAAGGACAGCGTCTCGGTATCGGCGCCGCCGCCTGCCGCCGAGGAACCCGCTGTTCCCGTGGAAGAGAAAGAGACAATTCCGGCTCCGACGCCTGCCGCGTCCGCGCCGGCGGAGGAAGTGTCGCCGGTAGTGGATCAATATTACCTCAACGACAAATTCATGATCGAGATGCTTGTGAACGATGACTGCGTCATCGAGGAAGACGGCGTCAACTTAATGATCTCAACAAAGGGGCAAAAAGCGGGGATCATCCTATCCCTTATCCCCGGTGTGCAAAACCTTGCGGCCGCGGGCGAGCTATCTTTGGCTATGGTGAAAAGCGGGTTTCCAGACGCGGAAGTGAGCGAAGTAAAGGACGCGAACCTGTTTGGCGCCATGGCAAAAAACTGCACCTACTCTTACCAGAACGAGGAAGGCACACATTATGGGATAGAGGCGGCGGCCATTGTAAACCAGTCGTGCTATTTTATGAATGTGTTGCTGCTGGACGGCCTGACCGATGCTGAAGGGCAGTTGGTGACGAATGTGTTTTCCAGCATGAACGTGCTGCGGCCGGCAAACGTGGACGCGGCGGCGCACACGGCAACCTATGCGTCGAACTACCAGCAGCAGTTGGACGCGAAAACAGTGCAGCCGGCAAAAAGCACCGTGGCGGCGCCCGTTGCGCAGTGGAACAGCTTGCCCTATGAATACTATTACAACTGGGACGCCGAGGGCACCAGTGCGGAAGGCGCTTTTGGCTACGGCAGCTATCCTTCATGGTATTACGAGGCGGATTGGGACTATTACAGTGACCCCGGCGACTATTGGGACTGGGGCTGGGACAGCGAAAACGACTGGGCATTCTATGACGAATACAGCGACTATTATGAATATGACGCCTACCAGGAAGAGGCCGATTATTGGGAGAAATACGAATATGACTGGGGCTCGGAAGGCACCAGCGCAGAGGGTGCCTGGGATTACGCGGAAGAATATGAAGACATGGGTGATTACGGTGATTATGGCGACCCCGGCGATTATGCAGATTATGAGGATTACGGGGACGAGTGGTAGATGATTGGCGGGGTATTGCCATGCACAAATCCGTTTTGCTTCTTTAACAGTTTTTGCCTTAAGGGCAATTTTCCCCAAATCCTGCCAAACGTGAAATGCGTTTGGCAGGATTTTTCGCTTGCTTATGTGCGCTTGGTTTTGCAGCAGCGGTTACACATCTCATTTCTTGATTATTCCTGCCGTATTTACTATAATAAGTGAAAATGTGGCGTGGCGTTCAAAACGTTGCACAGCGGTGTGCAAAAGGAGTGTGTTGCAGTGAAGTGGACGAGGCGGGGGCATGAATGGGACGAGTGGGGCGACGATTACCGCGGAACCCAAAACATCTACTTTTATGGTGTTACGGAATGGGCAAAGACCCTTTGTGAAAACCTGCAATGGCTGCTGGGAAAGGTGGCCGGGCAGGCAAAAGGCGATGGCCTGACCATCCGTTTTGTAGACCGCGACGAGGAAAAGCAGAAGCTCCCCTTCTGCGGCTGTGAAGTAATTTCGCCGGAGCACTTTTTCAGTACATTTTGCAAGGGTGGCAACGACATCGCCGTGCTGTGTGTGGGCGAACGCTCCACAGAAGAACTGAAGGAAAAGCTGCTGGCGGACGGCACTGTTGTCTATCGCAAAAATTTGTTTATCCCCATGGATTTCAGCCACATCTGTTCCCTTTTGATATGGTATAAATACGGCAAGCTGTATTTTTCCGATGTGGACAATTTTATAACCAACAACTGCAACCTGCGCTGCAAGGACTGCATTATCCGCCATACCCACCGCAAAAACAAACGCAAGCTCCCTCCGGAAGAGGTGCTGCGCCACCTGGACGAGATTTTTGAAAAGGTGGACTATGTGGGCAAACTCATTTTTGGCTGCGGAGACGGCCTGATTTACGACCATCTGCCCGAACTGCTGGACTATGCCGGCAGCCGCTATGGCGGACGCATCCAAAAAATCACGCTCATCACCAACGGCACGATTATACCAAAGCCCGAGGTGCTGGCGGCCATGAAGCGTAACAACATCCATGTTATCATCGACGATTACCGCGACACGGTGGAACTTGCCAAAACCAATTTTCCAAAACTGGTGGCGTTGCTTGCGGAAAACGGCATCCGACACACGGAACTGAAGCACCCCTTCTGGTACGACATGAGGCTGGGCGAAGATGTCAACTCCCACATGAGCGAAGTGGACCTGACGGCCCACATGGCCGGTTGTGACTGCGGCAACCAATCCCAGGTTTACTACGGGTGGGACGGACAAAAAGTATACCGCTGCCTGTTGTCTGCTTTGGCCGTGGAGTTTGGCATGGTGCGGGAAACAGAAAACGAGTTTGTGCGGCTGAACGAGGTTGCCCCCAAAGAACTGCTGGAGTTTATTTTGGGGTATACGGACAAAGGCTATCTGGACACCTGCCGCGTGTGCCTTGGAGGCCGCTCTGTCGGTGCAGAGAACCGCATGGCGGTGGGCGTGCAGCTTCCCGCGGGAGGGCGCGTATGAAGTGGCATGCAAAAGAACACGAGCTTGACCGCCTTGCGAAACCCTGCGGCGGTATCCGGCGCGTTTGGTTTTATGGCGCCACCGCTTTTGCCGCTTCTGTTTGCGAAAGCTTCCTCTGGGTCGTGGAAAAAGCGGGAGGCACGCCGGAGGATTTCGATGTGCGCTTTGTGGACCGCGACGAGGCGAAGCAGCAGGCGCCCCTGTGCGGACGGCCCGTTTTTTCGCCGGAAACGTTTTGGGCGGAGTTTGCCCCGGGCAGCGACATTGCCGTGCTGCTGGTAAACGAAAAAAGTGCCCTGGAAATCGCCGCGCGGCTGCCGGGTTCCCCCACGGATGGGATTCCTTGCGCGTTTTCCATTGAAGAATTCACCCGGTTTTGCCCGGTGCTGATTTGGCTGCGCTACCAAAAGCTTTATTTTTGGGGCGCGGATAATTTTATGTCCAGCCATTGCAACCTGCGCTGTGAAAACTGTATCATCCGCCACACCCACCGCCAAAATAAACGCAAGCTTCCGCCGGAAGAGGTGCTGCGCCACCTGGACGAGATTTTTGAAAAGGTGGATTTTGTGGGCGAGCTCATCTACGGCATTGCCGACGGCCTTGCCTATGACCGCTTGCCCGAACTGTTGGACTACGCCGCCAGCCATTACGGTGGGCGCATCCAAAAAATCACGCTCATCACCAACGGCACGATTATGCCAAAACCCGATGTGCTGGACGCAATGAAGCGCAACGACGTGTATGTGGTGGTAGACGATTACCGGGCCGAGGTTCCCCTGTGCCGACAAAATTATGAGCGCGTGCTGGCTGTTTTGCGGGATCACGGCATCCGCCACGAGGGGCGCCGATACAGCTTTTGGTACGATTACCGGCTTGGCACGGCCAACCGCTCTTTCTTGAGCGAAGAAGATCTGATCGAGAGCTTCGACAGCTGTATTTGCGGCTCGCAGCAAATTTATTACGGCTGGGCCGGGCACAAGGTATACCGCTGCCTGCTTTCGGCGTTGGCGGTGGAGTTCGGGTTTATTGCGGAAACGCCAAATGAATATGTGAACCTTAACGAGGTGTCCAAGGCAGAACTGCTGGAGTTCGTGATAGGATACACGCTGAAAGGCCACCTGGACGCCTGTGCGGTGTGCACCGGGGCCTATCTCGGCTGCACAGACAACCAGATTCCGGTTGCCGTGCAGGCCACCGGCAAGGAGCAGGCCCTATGACCCCGGACCAGGCGTACATTACGAAACAATTTGCCCGGCATTTCGCGGGCTTTGAAAACAAGACCATGGCCATTTACGGCCTTGGAAAAAACACCCCGGTGATTTTGGACAGCTTCCCCGGCTTCCACATTGCGGGCCTGCTGGACGAAGTGCGCACAGGGGACACGGTGTTTGGGAAAAAAGTGCTCTCGCTGGACGAAGCGCGCGGCCTTGGCGTAGATACCATCCTGATTTTGGCCACCCAGTCCAACACCCGCATCATTTACCGCCGAATCGAAGCGTTTTGCGCCGGCAACCACATCGCGGTATACGACATCAACGGCAGGGACCTGCGCGCCCTTGCCCCGGCTGCCGGCGCGCCGTTTGACAGCGCCAAATACGCGCCGGTTTCGCGGCAGGCCCTGCGCCGGAAAATAGACGCCGCGGACGTGGTGAGTTTTGATATATTCGACACCCTGCTGATGCGCCGGGTGCTGTACCCACCCGACATTTTCAGCATTGTGGAAGACCGCGCCAAAACACCCGGGTTTGCAAAGGCGCGCGTTCGCGCGGAAATGGAGCTTTATACCCAAGCAAAAAACGCCCGTCTTGATGAAATTTACCTGCGCTTGCAGGAGGCGCTTTCCCTTGCGGACGATGAGCGGGAACATCTCTACGCCGCCGAGCTTGCGGCGGAGGAGCAAGCCCTTGTGCCGCGCAAAGCAATGTGCGAAATGGCCGCCTATGCCGCCCGGCAGGGCAAACAGGTGTTTTTTGTGTCCGACATGTATTTGCCGAGCGATTTTTTAAGCCGCCTGCTGCAAAACGCGGGCGTGCCCGTGGCGGCGCAATCTGTGTTTGTTTCCTGCGCCCACGGCATGGGCAAGGCCGGGGGCCTTTTTTCCGTTTTGCGTAAAGCGGTGGGGCAAAAGCACATTTTGCACGTGGGCGACGACCATGACGCGGACATGGCTGCCGCCGCTGCCTATGGTATAGAAGACACGTTCCGCATTTATAAAGCAAGCGAAATGCTGGAGGACAGCCCAGCCCGCGGCCTGCTTTCGCTGGCAAACAGCACGGCGGCCCGCATGGTGGTGGGCACGTTCCTCGCCTCGGCACTGAGCGACCCGTTCCTGTTCAGCGAGACGGGCGGAAAGTTCCGCATCGCCTCCACCCGCGACATGGCCTATACGTATTTTGCCCCGCTGGTATATAAATTTTTTGCCTGGATGCAGGACACGGCGAAAGAGCGTCAGCTGGAACTGGTGCTGCTGGGCGCGCGCGACGGCTGGATCTTTAAGGAAATTGCCGCCATGCTGCAGGCGGGCCCGGGCCTCCCGGTGCCCATGCCCTATTTCTACACCTCGCGGGCGGTCGCGTTTTTGGCGGGCATCCAAAACGAAGGGGACATCCTTTCCATCGCCCATGTAGGGTTTTCCGGTACGGCAAGGGAGATGCTGTCCGCCCGGTTTTTGCTGCTCGAAGAGGAAATTCTGCCGCGCCTTGGCGAAGAACCCCGGGACGGCTACATCCTGCGCCACAAGGCGGCTATTTTGAAAAACGCCGCCGAAATGCGAAAAAATCACCTCACCTACATTGAAACGCTGGGCATCCGACCGGGGGCAAAGGTGGGTTTTATGGATTTCGTCTCCACCGGCTCCTGCCAGCGGTGCCTTGCAGAAATATGCAGCTTCCACGCCACCGGCCTTTACTTTGTGCGCATCGAGGACCCGGAAAAGGCCCATCTTCCCATCGAGGCGCTGTTCGGCCAGGAAAGCTGCTACACCAGCAACACCAGCCTGAGCGAAAACTACCTGCACCTGGAAAACGTGTTCACGGCGCCGGAACCCACCCTGGCGTGTTTCACCGCCGCGGGCAAGCCCGTGTTTATGCCGGAGGTGCGCACGGAAAAACAGCTGGCGGCATTGCATGCCATCCACAGCGCCA
This sequence comes from Oscillospiraceae bacterium, assembly GCA_031551695.1. Classification (GTDB taxonomy): domain Bacteria; phylum Bacillota; class Clostridia; order Oscillospirales; family Ruminococcaceae; genus JAAYCI01. The sequence continues at coordinate 17,653 of JAVBNG010000025.1, read as the reverse complement.
TATTGGACTATGGCCGGGACAACGGGCCGCTACTCGGCTGTTTTTCCGCCTGCGACGCCCAGGTTGCGGACAAGATCCTCTCCTTTTTGTCGGAGCAGTACAGTGAAATGCAGGCGGATTATTTTGAAGTGAACGACGTGCTGTGCGACGAAGTGATGAACCGCACGTTCCCGCTGATGCGCCCGGCCGGGCAATAGGGCGCCGCGGGCCGCCGGAAAGAGGCTATATGGAAAACATGCTGTGCGTTTATTGCATCTACGACCCCGACGGCGTTGCCGACGAATACATTTTCCACCAGCTGGACAGCCTGCTGCCGCATGTGGCCCATTTTGCCATTGTGTGTAACGGCCAAATGGAGCCGCGGTACCTGGAACGGCTGCGAAACTACACGCCGGACGTGTTTGTGCGCGAAAACACCGGCTATGACGGCACGGCCTACCGCGACACCCTGCTGGATTTTTTAGGCATGGAGCGGGTGCTGCGGTTTGACAGCCTGCTGCTGATGAACGACACATGCTACGGCCCGTTGTTCCCGCTGAGCGCCGTGTTCCGCGAGATGGACGGGCGGGATCTTGACTTTTGGGGCATCACCGCCCAGGCCGAGGTGGAGGTGGTTTCCCGAACGGCGGGAAAATCCCACGTGGCGCGGCATATCCAGGGATATTTTTTGGTTGCGAACCACCGCCTTTTGCACAGCGGCGACTTTCGCCTGTTCTGGGAGCAGCTGCCCCCCATTACAACCCACGAGGACGCCGTTCTGCATTTTGAAATGGGCTTCACAGACCAGTTTGCCGCACGCGGCTACCGGTGGGGCACCTATGTGGACGCCCTGCATTTTTGCACGGAAGACCATGTCAGCACGTTCCCCAATTTCATCTACCACGATTTTGACGTGCTGGTGCAAGGCGGCAAGTCTCCCTTTGTAAAAAAACGGCATTTCGCGTTTAACCTTTCGGATATTTTTTTCTATTCCTACGGCGAAAACCCGCGCAAAACGCTGGAATACATCCGGCGGCACACCGCCTATGACGAAAACCTGATTTTGAACAACCTCATCCGGTGCGGCAACCTCGCCGACTTGTACCGCACCCTGCACCTCGACTATATCCTCCCTTCCCGCGCGGCCAATGCACCAAACGCGCTGGCGGGCAAGCAGGTGCTGGCAGCCGTATACATCAGCCGCCCGGAGCTGGTATCTCACCTTATGGAATACCTGCGAGGCCTTCCCGCCGGCGTTGACTTGTGGGCAATCCCCGCAACCGCGGCGCTGGGCGCGGAGCTGGAACACCGGTTCCAGCAGCACGGTATCAGCGGGCGCATAACCCCGCCCGCAAACAGCCCGTGGCGCGCGCTGCTGGAATGCTGCGGCGGGGCCGCCGCCCGATATGACCTCTTCTGTTTTGCGCCGGACACCGACGGCGCGCCGGAGGAAGCCGCCGCATACCCTGTGTACCCCCATGTTTCGCGCTCGCTGGCGAACATGGTTTTTGAAAACACCCTGAAAAGCGGGGCTTTTGTCGAAAACGTGGCTGCTTGCTTTGCTGAAAACCCCAAGCTTGGCTTTTTGGGGGTCCCCCGGCCCTATTTCGGCCATTATTACAAAGACTATGTCGACGCCTGGGCCGGGCACTACGGCGCGGTGGAGCAACTGGCGGGGCAATTGGGGCTGCAATGCCGTCTGACGCCGGACAAGCAGCCGGTGTCCGTTCTGCCCGCTTTCTGGTGCCGCCCGGCGGCGCTGGCCGCGATTTTTGCACACCGGTTTGCCGCCGGCGCCCTTGCGGACGAAAACGTGCAAGCCGCCCTTGCGCGCCTGTTGCCCTACGCGGCCCAGCACGCCGGGTATTACAGCGGCGTTGTGATGTCTGACGGGGACGCCGCACTGCAGGCCGTGAACCTGGAATACATGGCCACCTCGCCGTTGTGCGCGCCCCAAGGGCACTTTTACGCCCAGACCCGTTTTGCCAACGAATTCGAGATCTTGCAGTTTTGCCGCCGTTACCCCAAAATATACATTTACGGGGCGGGCGCCTGCGCCCGGCACAGCTTCCGCTTTGCCATGGCCGAGATGCAAACTTTTTTGGGGTTTGTGGTATCCGACGGGCGCGGCGGGCAGGAAAAGCCATACGGCTGCCCGGTTTGGGAGCTTTCCAACGTGCTGCCCGGCGCGGATGTGGGGATGCTTGTGGGCATGAACTGGCTGAACCAGCTGGAAGCCGCCCCGCTGCTGCGGGAAAAAGGATTTGAAAACCTGCTGTTTGTAAGGGAATAAACACCGGAAATGACAATTGGCATGGATGGAGGAACCGCCCGATGACAAGAATCCTGCGCGACCAGATCGACCGCTTGTTGAGCACGGTGGCGGAAGCCCTGAAAGACGTGAAAAAAATGAACGCCGATGACGCGTTTGTTGTGCTGAACGATTGCTTTGGCGCGGCGGATTCGGTAAAAAGTACTTTGGAAAGGGAACTTTCTGCCGAGCGCAGTTCCTTTTACGCGGAAAAACTGGGCGAAGCGCAGGGATTGCTGCAGGAGATCAACGATTTGCGTGAGCAAGACGCGCCCGCCGCCGGGCAGGTGAAAGACGCGCGCAAATTGCTGAACCTTGTGCGCCGGGAACTGGAGGAGGAGACGGAGGTAAAAACCACCGTCGTTTTCCTGCCGTATAAGGCGTCCATGTGGGATTGTATGGAAAGCATTTGGCAAGCCGCCGTGGCCGACCGGCGCTGTGAGGTGCACGTGGTGCCCATCCCCTATTATGACAAGCGCGGGGACGGCAGCCTGGGCCAGCGCCATCTGGAGGCCGACCAATTCCCGGACTATGTGCCTGTGGAAAGCTACCAGGAATATGCGCCGGCACAGCGGCAGCCGGATATCGCCTATATCCACAACCCCTATGACGGCAACAATTACGTCACCACCGTGGACCCGGCCTTTTACTCGGCTGCCTTGAAGCAGCATGTGCGCACGCTGGTATATGTGCCGTATTTTGTGTCGGACAATTCCAGCGAGGGCGGCCCGGGGGAAGCCGCCGTGCTGCTGCACGCGGACATTTTGGTGACGCAAAACGAGGCGGACCGCCAGCTGTTCAAACGCCTTGGCAGCCGGGGCGAACCCGCCGCGCTTGGCTCGCCTAAAATAGACCGGGTGCTTGCCCTTGACAAAAACAAGCCGCCCATGCCGCCGGAATGGGAAGCCGCGCTGGCAGGCAAAACGGTGTTTTTGCTCATTACCTCCGTCGCGGATTTTTTGACCCATTCCGGCACGATGATCGCCAAATTGCAAAATCTGTTTGCCTTTTTCGAGGCAAACCCCGGCGCAGGCCTGCTTTGGCGCCCCCACCCGCTGACAAAAGCCACGCTGGCCTCCATGCGGCCGGGGCTTTTGAAGGAATACGAGGAACTGGAAGCCTGGTTCCGGCAACAGCAATTTTGCGCCTTTGACGCCAGCACCGATGTTGACCGCGCCATTGCGCTCAGCGACGCCTATGTGGGCGCGCGGGGCTCCTCCGTGGCGTATATGTACGGCATCACCGGCAAGCCGGTGTACCAACTTGACGGGGAAATCTCGCGCGCTGCCGCAAGCCCGCAGGAGCTGGAAGAGGAACTGCGCGGGCCCATGATTGTATATGCCGCCATTCACAAGGATTCCCTTTGGTTTTCCGCCATAGGGTTCAACGCGCTGTGCCGTGCGCCCCTTGCGGGCGGCAAGGCGGAGATGATCGCGGAATTCCCCGGCGAGCCTCCGTTTGCGGACCAACTGTTCCTTGGCGCGTCCGCGGTGGGCGATACAATCTGCTTTGCACCCGGAATGGCCGCCGCCTTCACGTCTTACGATATTGCCGGCGGCACCTTCTTTGCAACGCGGGTACCCGGCCGCTATTACGAGCCAACTCTCTATTCCCTCGCTTTCAACAACGCCTTCGCCCATGGTGGCCGCGTGGCCTTTGCCCCTTTTTATTCCCACGCGGCCGCAACCTGGGCACCCGCCACCGGCAAGGTGGCCTATTACGAGGAATGCCGCCGGCTGGTTGAGCCCTACATCCAAAGCCACCGCGACATGTTGTTCCGCGGCACGGGCTGTGTGCAGGGAAACCGGCTCTTCCTTCCGTTTGCCCAGGGCGACGCCGTGCTGGAACTTGACCTTGACTCGGGCCACGCAACGCTCCACCCCGTGCCGTCCTCCGGCACAGGTTACGCGGGCATCGCCTATGACGGCGCTGCATTTTGGCTGACGCAAAACAACCAGTGGTACGCGCAAAAGAAAAAACCGGAGGCCATTGTACGGTGGGTGCCGCAAACAGGTGAAGTGACGGAATTCGCCGCCTTTCCCGAGGGCTTTACCGGCGGGGACAGGCTGGGCCCCAGCTATGACAAAACCAGTTTTTGGCAAATGGTGTACAGCGGCGGCAAATTGTTGGCCTTCCCACACTTTGCAAACATGATCGTGCAAATCGACCCGAAAACCGGGAAGATGACCGAATTTTCCACCGGCCTTGGCAACAAGCTGTACAGCTATAAATCACCCGGCTACCATTTCGGCGGGTTCACGCGGCTTTTGGGGCAGGACGAAACAGGCCGGTGTGTTGTATCCCTGGCGCATGACAACAGCCTGCTGCTGATAGACGCCGCGGGGCAGACCTGCCTGCGGGTGGAGATCCCATTCCGGATGGAAGGCCTGTTGCAGGAGCGCCTGCAGGCGACCGCGCGCTTCCGTACGGGATATTACTATTTCGAGCAGGGCGTTTTTCCCGTGGGCAGCTTTGTGGAAAAGATGCTCAGCGGGGAAATTGCGTGGGATGACGCCCAGGCAAAGGCGTTGTGCGCCCGCGTTGCCAACGGCGACGGCACAAGCGGGCAAAAAATCCATGAATACGCCTGCCGCCACGCACAGCGGGCCACCCACCCCGCACAGGCGGAAAACTGATGTTGCTGTAACCAAAGCAAGGCCCAAGGGCCTTGCTTTTTTTTGGATGCCCTGAAAGCCCCTGTTGCCGGCGAATTATAAAACTCATCGACATCCGGTGTGTTTTTTGATATACTAAATTTTGTAACACACTGTATAATTATTTTACTGTCTTAATAAGACACTGGAGGGACTTTCATGGCATATTGTGGAAATTGCGGCAACCAGGTTGCCGACAACCAGCCGTTTTGCGCGTCCTGCGGCCAGCCGGTTGTAGCGGCGCCCGCGCAGCAAGCCGCGCCCCAGCCGCCTGTGCAGCAGGCGCCCGCACAGCCCCAGGTATACCGGGCAGGCGGTGCCGCGGCCCAGCAGCAGCAACCGCCGCAGACCCCGGCCCAGCTTAACACGCCACAGCCCGCGCCGCAACCGTACACTGCCCCGCAACAGCCCTATCAGGCGCAGCAGCCATACCAAATGCAGTCGTCCTACGCCGCCGCGCCAAACTCGCCCCAGGCCGACGCCCAGGCAAACAAGCTGATGGGCGTCCTGGCCTATTTCGGGCCGCTGGTGCTGGTCCCCCTTCTTGCCGCCAAGGAATCTCCCTTTGCCCGCTTTCACGCGGGCCAGGGCCTGGTGCTGGTCATTGGCGAAGTCGTCTACTCCATCTTGTACCGCATCATCACGGCCATCCTCTCCGCCCTACTTTTCTCCCGCGTCGGCGTGGGCATTTACAGCGTCATCAGCATCCTGCTGGGGCTGGTGTCCCTCATTTTCCCGGTCCTTGCCATCATCGGCATTATTAATGCCGCCAAGGGCAAGTGCAAACCCCTTCCCCTCATCGGCAACATCACGCTTTTGAAATAACCGGTATTGGTTCTGAGGCCCGCGATACCCCGCTCTAAGTGGCGGGGTATGCACCGTGTTGTTGCCTCGCAATTATGGCCCTGCGGCACCCACAACAAAAAAACACCACTCGTGGTTCGAGTGGTGTTTTTGTTTTCTTCTGTCACATCCCCAAAATCTGCTGGTTTTCCATCGCCTCATACAGCGCGCGGAAGATGTAATAGTCCTGCGGGGCCGTGATTTTCATATTGTTGGGCGTGCTGGGCACAAGGTGCATCCGTGTGTGGTACTGGTTGCACAAATGTGCGGAATCCACCGCCAAAAACCCATCCTCCCGGGCTTTTTTGTATAAATCTAAAACCAGCCTGTAGCGGAACGTCTGCGGGGCCTTCGCCACGTACATCTCGCCCCGGGGCGGCACACTTGATATGGTTTGCCTGTCGGGGCACTGCACAATGGACTCTACCACGGGCTCGGCCGTGATGGCCGCACCCCAGCTTTTCGCGGCCGCAATATTCGCATCGATCAACTCCTCGTTAATCAGCGGCCGCACACCATCGTGGATCAAAACGATGTCATCCTCGCCGCACCCGTCTCCCATTGCAGCCAGGCCGTTGTAAATCGACTCATGCCCTGTGGCGCCGCCCGGCACGATTTTCTTCACCTTGGTTATTTCATAGCGGTGCAGCATAGTTTTCAGGCTGTTTATCCAGCCGCTGAGGGACACGAGAACAATGCCGTCGATATCCGGATGGTTTTCAAAATGCTCCAGTGTGTAAACCAAAACCGGCTTCCCGTGCAGTTCTAAAAACTGCTTGGGTTTCGTCCGTGTGTTCATGCGCTGCCCGGTTCCACCGGCAAAAATAAGAGCATAGTTCATTTGCGGCACCTCGCACTTATAGAATACGTGTTCAGTATACCATTTCCACCAAAAAAAGTCATCTTTGCAGCGTAAAAAATCTTTGCGGCGGTGGACTTTATTGGCGTGGTTGTGTTAAGATAAGGTAAGTTTTATGCCCGTCATTCGCGCCTGCCTGTGCTGTGCAAGGCAGTATCATACAAGTGAAGTTGGGGAAAACATGAAATCGGAAGAACTGTACCTGTCCATCATCAACAACCTGTGTGACGGCGTTTACCTTGTGGATGGCGAGCGCCGCATCACCTTCTGGAATAAGGCGGCCGAGGATATCACCGGCTATTCCGCCGCCGAGATTCTTGGCCAGCGTTGCCAAGACAACCTGCTCAGCCACATCGACAAGGAAGGCCACACCCTGTGCATTTTGGGCTGTCCTTTGCACGACACTATCATCGACGGCAAGCAGCGCAAGGCCGAGGTGTTCCTGCGCCACAAGGACGGCCACCGCATCCCTGTCTACGTCAATATCTCCCCGCTGAAAGATGGCGATGAAATTGTGGGGGCGGTGGAAATATTCACGCCTTCTTCCCCCGTGGTGTACGAGGACGACCTCATCGAGAGGCTCTCCAACATGGCCATGGTGGACCCCCTTACCGGCATTGCCAACCGCCGCAAGATGGAAAGCTATCTGGAGTACCGCTTGCACGAGCTGAAACGTTTTCACCGGCAGTTTTGCGTGGCCTTCTTGGATATCGACAATTTCAGCGCATTCAACAACACCTACGGCCACAACGCCGGGGATGAGATGCTGAAAAGCGTGTCAAAGTCCATCAACCGCAGTATGCGCACCTCCGACCTGTTGGGCCGATGGGGCGGCGAGGAATTTGTGGCGGTGTTTGAAATCAAGCATGACGAAGAGGCCGTCATGCTTGCCAAAAAGCTTTGCGTGCTAACGGCGGGCTCTGTTATCAACGTGGGCGGCAAGGAACTGTCCGTCACCGCGTCCATCGGCATCACCGTCGCCCTGATAGACGACGGCATCCAGTCGGTGATCGACCGCGCCGACAGCCTGATGTACCAAAGCAAGCAAAAGGGGAAAAACTGCGTCACATCAGACGAAGACTAAACACACAACATAAAACAGCGCCTGTCAGGGGAATCTCCTTGACAGGCGCTTGCTTATCAGGGTATCAATCCCGGGACCAAATCACGGCCCGGCTCACTCAAACTCTTCGCCGCTCATGTCGATGCCGGCGCAGCTCTCCACCGGCAGCGAGATCACGATGCCGTGGGCGGGCGTGCGCATGCCGCAGGCCTTGCTGACGGCCTGCATCAGTTCACGCTTTTGCTCTTTGCCCACCAAAATGGCGACGATCTCCTTTTCCTCCTGCAGGGAGATGCCAAAAAACTTCACTGCTTCTTCCACGCCGGAGTGCCGCGCGTTCACAATGGTGCCGCCGCGCGCGCCAGCCGCTCGGGCGGCGTCCATCACGTCCACACTGTAACCCTGGTTCACCACCGCCACCACCAGCTCATAACGCGCCAGGGTGCAGCTCTTCTCCGCTTCGCTGTCCATATGCTCCGCCAGCCTTTCCTTGTGCAGTTCAGTCTCCTTGGTAAACGCGCCCGCCATCGTGGCGCTTACGCCGCTTACCGGTATCACGAACACCAGGCCGTTGCCCGGGCGCGTCATCTCCAGACGCTCCATGGCGGCCGTCATCAGCGGCCGCGCGCGAAAGCCCGGCACCATGCAGATACACACTGTTTTTTCCGTGCCCGAAAGCCCGAACGCCTTCAATATTTCGCTGCTTGCCGTGCCCATTCCCTTGAACATGTAATGGAAATGCACATGCTTTTCCCGCAGGATATTTTCCAGCCGCGGGGCATCGTCATGGTCTACAATCACCACCAGCAGCCGTGGCGCCGGGTTTATAATATATCCTGTGTCAGGCATCTGCCTCTCCCTCCGTGAATTCCACAATGTCGTCGTCGCACGCGGCGGCTTCTGCGGCCTCCTCGGCCATTGCCCGCGCCATGTGGCTTTTGTATACGATACCCATGATCTGTATAGCCAGCAGCGGCGTCATGGCAACCATAGCCACCAGGCCGAACGCGTCCGTCATAATGCGGCTGGGGTCCACACATGCACCGATGACAAAGGGCAGCAAAAAGGTGGAGGTCATGGGGCCGCTGACCACGCCGCCGGAGTCAAACGCGATGCCGACGAAAATTTTCGGCACAAAAAAGGTCATGGCCAAAGCGGCTATATAGCCCGGGATCAAAAACCAGTAAATGGAAATTCCCGTCAGCACGCGGAACATGGCAATGGCCAGCGACGCCGCAACACCGACGGAAAGGTACCTCTGCACCGCCGCGCCGGGAATTGCCCCGGCGGATATCGTCTCCACCTGCTTGCGCAGCACGTGCACGGCGGGCTCGGCCGCCACGATGAAGTAACCCACCAGCGCCCCCAGCGGTATCAGCAGCCAGCTTATGGCGGAACCCGCGATGTCGGCGCCCAGCAGCTGCCCCACGGGGATAAAGCCCACGTTCACGCCTGTCATGAACAGCACCAGCCCGGCAAAGGTGTAGCCAAGGCCGATGATGATGCGCGCCAGCTGGCGCTTGTGGTAGCGCCGGGTGATGAGCTGGAACAGCAGCAGCACCGCCAAAATGGGCCACAGGGCCGCGGCCACTTCCTTAAAATAATGCGGCAGGCCGTGCGCAAACTCCATCATCACGTCACGTGAGGTGACGACCTCCGGAACCACCGGCAGCGTATAGGCCGTTTCCCCCGGATGGTACACGATGCCCAGCAGCAGCACGGCCAAAATGGGGCCGATGCTGCACAGGGCAACAAGGCCGAAGCTGTCCTCGCGGGATTCTTTGTCGCCGCGGATGGACGCGAGGCCAAGGCCCATGGCCAGAATAAACGGCACGGTGATGGGGCCCGTTGTCACGCCGCCGGAATCGAAGGCCACCGGCACAAAATTGTTCGGGGCAAAAATGGAGACGATGATTACCACACCGTAACAAACGATGAGCATCCGCGAAAGCGGGATGCGGAACAAGATGCGCAGGATGGCAAGCACCAGAAAAATCCCCACTCCAACGGCTACCGTCCAAATCAGCATCGTGTTTGGCAGCGAGGGCACCAGCTCCGCCAGCACGCGCAAATCCGGCTCGGCAACGGTGATGATGACACCCATGGCGAAGCTGACAAGGCCCACCAGCACCAGCTTGTGCGTTTTCGTCATGGTGATGCCGATGTCCTCGCCCATGGGGATCATGGCCATGTCCGCCCCCATGGTGAACAGGCCCATGCCCACCACCAGCAAAAACGCCCCGCACAAAAACAGCATCACCGTACCCGTTTGCATGGGCGAAATAAACACGCTTAGCAGCAGCACGATGACCGTGATGGGCAATACGGCGGAAAGCGCCTCACGCGTTGTTTCTTTCAGCTTTTTCCTCACCGCATCACCCCCATTCGTTTATATTTAGCTGCCTGCCCCGCAAAGGCGGGCGTTCATTCCCTGTTATTTTAGCCTGTTTCGGTGTAAAAGGCAAACGAATCGCCCCGATTGGCCATTGGGGACGTATTTGTGGTTTACAAGAACTGACTCATATCCTAAAAACGCCAAAAACTGATACAAATTTCCCAGGGGTCTTTTTGCCTCGCCAACATAAAGACACCACCCGAAACAGGTGGTGTCTTTTGGGGCCAGCGTCACGCTGGTGGTTGGCCTGGCAGGATTCGAACCTACGAATGCCAGAGTCAAAGTCCGTTTTTGCTCTTATCAAGTGAGATGATTTGAGCCTAATTCAGCCAAATTCAGATGGATAATAATTCGTAAATTCGTAGGTTATTCATGGTTTCGGTAGAAATTCGATTTTTGTACCGACTTCCAAGTTTTTTCTAACAACAAAGCCATTATACAGGAAGTGTTAGAAAAAAGATAGAAAAAGCCTAGAAAAGTGTTAGAAAAAACTGGCGCCGAGCAATCGGCGCTTTTTTATATATACAAGCACCAAGGGGAAAGTGCGCCCATTTTTGGGCAGGGCGGTTTCCCCAATCCCCCCTAGAACCCCCCTATCACCAGCTGGTGAAAGAAGATTAACCGGCTGGAAAAGAGAGGTTTATATAAAAGCACCAAACTACAATTAGGAAAAAGGAGGCAAGTATTTGGAAGTTATCGCAATAGCCAACCAAAAGGGCGGTGTGGGTAAAACCACAACCACCCTTAATTTGGGTGTGGGCCTTGCCCAGCAGGGAAAGCGTGTGTTGCTGATTGACGCGGACCCGCAGGGCAGCTTGACGGCCAGCCTTGGCATTTCCCAGCCGGATAAGCTGGATGTGACCCTATCAACCCTGCTGGAAAAGGTGATACACGACAAGGAGATTAAACCCGGCGAGGGCATCATAGAAAACAAGGAGGGAGTGGACCTTGTTCCGTGCAATATTGAACTTTCTGGTTTGGATGTGGTGCTGGTTAATGAGATTGCCCGCGAAACCAAGCTGAAAGAGTATGTGGATATGCAGAAGGGCGGCTACGACTATATCCTTATCGACTGTATGCCCAGCCTTGGCATGATGACGATTAACGCCCTGACCGCCGCCGACAGCGTGGTTATCCCGGTGCAATCGCACTATTTATCGCTGAAAGGTTTGGAGCAGCTTATTGGCAGCATCAACCGCACCAAGAAAAAGCTGAACCCCAAGCTGCAAGTGAAGGGCGCATTGCTTACCCTGGTGGACAACCGCACCAATTTTGCCAAGGACATTTCCAGTCTGCTGCGGCAGCACTATGGCGGGCATTTGCCCATTTTCGATGTAGAGATACCTCACAGCATCCGGGCTGCCGAAGCCAGCGCCGCCGGGAAAAGCATTTTTGCCCACGACCCCGGAGGCAAGGTGAGCGCGGCCTACAAAGATTTGGTAAAGGAGGTGGTGGCCGGTGGCGCAAAGACCCGGACTGAACGTAGCACTTTCGAGCGTGGATGAGTTGTTTGGCGGTTCAGCGCCCGAAGTAGAAACCGGGCGTGAGAACATTGTAAACCTGCCACTTTCCGAGCTTCACCACTTCAAAGACCACCCTTTTAGCGTGGTGGACGACAAGGAAATGCAGGACATGGCGGGCAGCATCAAAGAATACGGTGTGCTGACCCCGGCCATTGTGCGGCCAAGGCCCGAAGGCGGGTATGAGCTTGTTTCCGGCCACCGGCGCAAACGCGGCTCTGAACTGGCTGGAATAGACACCCTGCCATGCATCGTCCGCGACATGGACGACAACACCGCTGTTATTCTCATGGTGGACAGCAACTTCCAGCGCGAGAATGTGAAGCCCAGCGAAAAGGCAAAAGCTCTTAAAATGAAGTTGGAGGCCATAAAAAAGCAAGGTGCTAGGTCGGATTTAACTTCTGTTCAAGTTGAACAGAAGTTGCCGCCCAAGGTGTCACGAGAAATTATCGCCGAACAAGCGGGAGAAAGCGTGGGAACTGTGCAGCGCCTATTGCGCTTAAATGAACTCGCCCCCGAACTGCTGGAAAAGGTGGACAAAAGCGAATTGGCGCTGACCCCGGCCGTGGAACTTTCCTATCTGCCCCCAGAGGAACAGAAACAGGTTGCGGAGCTCATAGAGGTGGAGGGCCGCACACCGTCCTTGTCGCAGGCGCAGCAGATAAAAAAGCTAAGCCAAGAAAAAAAGCTGGACGATGAAACCCTTGGCGATATTTTCATCCAGCAAAAACCACAGGAACGACGCACCCTCACGCTGAAAGGCGACCGGTTGGAAAAACACTACACCGACAAATACACCCCCGCGCAGTTTGAGGATATTGTTTTCAAGGCGCTGGATGAGTTTTTTCAGCGACAGCGCAACAAAGAACGCAAAAAAGAAGAAATGGGCGCACGTTAGCGGCATATCCGGGCAAAACGGGTATGCCGCTTTTCTTATGCCCGGAAAGAGTTACAGCATGAGCAGAAAACATAAGTATTCAGAATTCGGATATATGCGGGCGGCTGATGGCCGTTCATGGCGCCCATTGGCGAGCGGGCCCTTTGCCCCAAGAGAGACACCCGGCCGTGAGCCGGTGAAGGTAGGCATCAAGCCGGAGTGCGAGGGCTGCAAAATCGGCGCCCACGGCTTCATGTGCCATTTTGCCGATGGCAGTTGCCTGCGCCTAAAGGCATGCGTAAATTCTGTCAAAAATGATAGTTCCATTTTTGACGATTTTACGGAAAAGACCATCCATGGGAAGGGAGGACAGCATAATGCCGTGGGTAACGCCGGAACAATCGCTGCAAGCCAAGCGGGTTAATACCTTCGACTTTTTGCAGGCCCGCTACCCCGATACCATCAAACGCACCGCCCACGATGAATACCGCCTTGTGGAGCATCCAAGCCTTATCATCACCCCCAGCAACGGCAAGTGGGATTGGAAAACGCAGGGCTTTGGCGGCGTGGACCCGGTAAACTTTCTGGTGAAGGTGTGGGGCATCACCTACCCCAACGCGGTGCTGGAAGTGCTGGGAGAGCAGCACAATATCCCTGACCGGCCCCGCCTGCCAGAGCAAAAGCGTAAGCCTTTTTCTCTGCCACCGCAGAACAAAAGCCACGAAAAGGCCATTGGCTATTTACAAGACCGTGGCATTGACCGTGAAATTATCGAGGCGTGCATGACGGCGGGCATCATCTACGAGAGCAGCGGCAAATACCATAACTGCGTTTTTGTGGGGCAGGACCCCACGGGCAAGGCGCGGTTTGCCTGTTCCCGCGGCATCGGCACCGACTTCAAGCGGGATGCAGCCGGCAGCGAAAAGCGGTACAACTTTTGCCTTGGCAGTACGGCGCCGGGTGAAACCGTTGCCGTGTTTGAAAGCCCCATCGACGCCCTTTCCATGGCGACGATCAACCGGCACAATCCCGCCGTAGGTGCCCGCTGGAAGGACTACGCCTACCTCTCGCTGGGCGGCACATCACCGCTGGCCCTGCTGCAATACCTCAAAGACCATCCCCACACTAGCCAAGTGTACCTTTTCTTGGACAAGGACAAGGCCGGGCTTGACGGTATGGAACGCATCAAAGAGGCCATCCGGCAAGACCCCGACCTATGCAAGCAGATTTTGGAAATCGGATGCTTTCCGCCCCAGCATGGCAAAGACTACAACGAACATCTGCTGCATCTGCGCGAGAAAAGCACCGAGAAAAAAGCCCGCGCCCCGGCGCCGGTCCGCTAGGCCATGCCGACACCGTTTTGGCGTTGCGCCAAATGTGGCCGCGAACACCCAAAGCGTGAAGCTGCCGCAGGTTGCGAAAAATCCCACCTGGCGGTGAGGAAGGCCCGCGCCCTGCGCTACACCGTTTCCGCCTATCCCTACACCATCGAAGTGACCTTTACCGATGGCGCTACCAAAATATACCGCTGGGAAGAATTACCCTGATAAATCGTGCATCACAAATGATTGACATTGTGCGTCAAATGCGGTACAATTTAAGCATGAAAGGAGGGTTGCGCCATGGCGAAAGATGCCAGCTTAAATGTGCGTATTGATTCCGATGTGAAAGCCGAGGCAGAAAAAGTGTATGCGCGGTATGGCATGACTGTTTCAGAGGCTGTGACTGTATTTCTGCACAAGTCTATTATGGTGGAGGGCCTGCCCTTTGACCTGCGCCCCTCGACGCCCAACAGGGAAACGATAGCGGCAATGGAGGAAGGCGACAAAATCATCGAGAGCGGCAAAAGCCGTTTCAAAAACACTTCGGAAATGTTTGATGATTTGGGGATATAGCCCATGCTGACACCGGATTACACGACACGTTTCAAAAAGGACTTGAAGCTGCTGCAAAAGCGGAAGTACAAAATGGAACCGCTGAAAGAAGTGATTACCCTTTTGTGCGCAGAAACGCCTTTGCCGGAGAAAAACCACGACCATTTCTTATCGGGGAATTGGGCAAACCATAGAGAGTGCCATATTGCCCCCGATTGGCTGCTGATTTATCGCATCGGGAATGGCATTATTGCATTTGAGCGAACCGGAACCCATAGCGATTTGTTCTAACCCAACCGAATACCCACCCAAACGCCTGTGCTTTCGAGCATGGGCGTTTTCTATTTAGAGGAACGATTATGAAACGCACTTTTGTATACATCTGTTCGCCCTACCGGGGCAACACCAGCGCCAACGTGCGCAAGGCGCGGGAATACTGCCGCAAAGCCTATGAAGCCGGGTATCTGCCCATTGCACCCCACCTGCTTTTCCCGCAGTTTTTGGTGGAGGCCGTGCCGGAGGAACGGGAAAACGGCATGGAAATGGCAAAGGCCCTGCTGCGGCGTTGCCGCCTTATCATGGTGTGCGGCGATACCGTCACCGATGGCATGATGGAGGAAATCATGCTGGCAAACAAGCTGAATATGCCGGTGGCATCCCTTGAAGAAACCCTGGCGGTGCGGCGCAAGGGCAAAACGCCGCAGGACGTGCATTGACGGCCCTTGCCCTTGGTTCTCTCTTTGATGGCATCGGTGTTTTCCCGCTGGCCGCCCGGAACAATGGCATCACCCCCTTGTGGGCCAGCGAAATATCCCCGCCCGCCATATCCATTACAAAACGCCACTTCCCGCAGATGGCCCACCTTGGCAGCATCACCGAACTACACGGCGGGAGCATCCCGCCGGTGGACATTTTGACATTCGGGAGCCCTTGCCAAGACCTAAGCCTTGCGGGTACCCGGGCCGGGATAGAGGGCGAAAACTCCGGTCTGTTTTATGAAGCAATCCGAATCATTGAGGAAATGAGGTGTGCCACAAACGGAATATATCCAGCTATCACTATCTGGGAAAACGTCGTTGGAGCGTTTTCATCGAATGACCGGATGGATTTTGCGGCCGTGCTCGGTGCGTTCACCCATTCCAAAGTTTCAGTGCCTGATAGCGGGCGATGGGCTACCGCCGGAATGGTGCGAGGGTACAGCCCTGACCTCGCTTGGCGCACCTTGGGTGCCCAACATTTCGGAATCCCCCAAAAAAGGCGTCGGATATTCCTTGTTTGCGACTATCGAGCGCAGCGTGCCGCCCAAATTCTATTTGAGCCCGAAAGGCTGTACAAAGTATTTTCGGCTGGCACAACGGGCGGGCTGGCCGCTGCCCCCGGCGCTGGAAACGGCCCTGCGGCGGCAGGGTGGCCGCCCTGTGAAGTCTATGCCCTACAAGGCCGCAAGCTGCGGGGCGCCGCCGTCACCAAAGACAAAAGCCAGTTTTACGGAGGTTTCGGACACCCAAATGACGCTGTTCCAACTCTTTTGACCAGCGACCTACAAGTTATCTTCGCCCACTTCCCCGGCAGCCCCCAAGACGATTTTGTGCGGTATCTGACCCCCACCGAGTATGAGCGGATGATGGGGCTGCCGGAGGGGTGGACCGAAACCGGCCACGATGGGCGGCGCATCAGCGACACGGCCCGGTATTTTGCCTTGGGCAATTCCATTGCCGTGCCCTGCGCCGACTACCTTATGTTCAAAATATCACGCGTATTGGAGGAAACAACCCCATGAAGAAATACAGCATCGAAATCACCGAAACCCTGCAAAAGACCATTACCGTTGAGGCGGAAACCCCGGAACAGGCCATGAGTAAGGTGCGCGCGGGCTACGAGGATGGCACAATCGTGCTGGGCGGCGACGATATGGTGGGCGAGCCCACTTTCAGCCAGCGGTTTGACCGGGAGGACACCCGGCAGCCTGCCGGTTCCACCCAGCGCCATGAAAGGGCGCGGTGACCCATGAACGCAAAAGAGAGGCACCGCCTTTGTGCGGAGATATTGCAGGGCACCAACGGCGGCAAGGATTTGTCCGAGCCGGATTTGATGATGGTTCACCATGAGCTCTTGAACGACAAGGAGGACGACGACGATAGGATGTTGCAGGATTTCCATGAGGAAGTCACAACGGGCCAATATCCGAACCATGACCTTTTTGGCCTAAAGGGCCTGCGGTGTGATGTAGAATACAATATTACCTATGAAAGCATCCTTGTTGCGTCTACAAATGCGCGCTGGCTGCGCACCGATGAAGCTAAAGCGTGGGCAAAGGAACTGCATAGCTGGTGTGTTGCCCAAGACCAGAAGGGCGCCGAAATCAGCTTTGCCGCGGCAACACTGCGCGACATTCCCCCCGAAAGGCTGCAAGTGCCCACCAAACCCGGCAGGGTGAATGCTCCTGGCAAGGGGAAGAAGGAAATCGAGCGGGAGCGATAATTACAGGAGGTAAGCGTTTGAGCGATTACGAGGATAGAAAACAAGCCAGAATTGACTATTACCGCGAAAAGGCGGGAAAAAAGAGGGAGGAAAGCCAACAACTCCGCATGGAATCCAGCAAGATGATTGAGGCTATCCCCATGGGCCAGCCCTTGCTTGTAGACCACTATTCCTACAAAAGCGATAAAAACTACCGTGATAGGGCCTTTAACAAAATGGGTAAATCCTTTGAAGTAGAGGCCACCGCCGATTATTACGAGCAGAAGGCCGAGGCCGCCGAGAGCAACACCGCTATTTCCAGCGATGACCCCCAAGCCCTACCCAAGTTAAAGGAAAAGCTGGCGGGGATGGAGGCCAATCATGCAGATATGAAGGCCGCAAATGCCCACTGGCGCAAGCATGGCACAATGGCGGGTTACAAGGACATTACCCCGGAGGCCGCCGTCAGCATGGACGCAGACATAAATAACGGCTATTCATGGTGCCGCGTGCCCTATCCTTCCTTCACTCTTACCAACAACAACGCCAACATGAAGCGGGTAAAAGACCGCATTGAAATGCTGGAGAGGCGGCAAGAGGCGGGCGGCTATGTGGGCTGGGATTTTAACGGCGGCCATGTGGTTGCCAATGCCGAGGCCAATCGGCTGCAAATCTACTTTGATGAAATCCCTTCCGCAGAGCAGCGGCAAGCCATGAAATCAGAGGGGTTTCACTATTCCAAGTACCACAACCACGCGTGGCAGCGGCAGCTTAACGGCAATGCCATTTATGCCGCTGGCCGCTTGGACTTCATTGCC
>JAVBNG010000029.1:0-26976 GCA_031551695.1 Oscillospiraceae bacterium | reverse complement strand
GGCGCCGTTGCGCAGGGCATTGACGGCACATACTCCATGCTCACCACTGTTTCCGCCGCCGCCGGCAGCACAGACCCAAACAAAACCACATGGAAAACCGGCATCGCGCGCGGCGGCGCGGCATTTACCTTCACGCCGGATGCGCCGCCCGCAGGCAGGCAGTTCGACCACTGGGCGGCAACAGGCGGTGCGCTGACACCCGCGCAAACAACAGCGAACCCGCTGCTTTACACCATGCCGCAAAACGATTTCACCATCGAGGCAATCTATATCACCACCCCACCGTCCCGGCAGACCTATACGGTGAATTACCTGGACGCGGCTTCCGGCGCTTCCGTCAAAACAAAAAAGACGGCCACAGCCGCGGTGGGCGCCACCGTCTCGGCGTCCGATGAAGTTGTAGAAATTCCGGGATATACCTATGACCATGCCAACCCGGCAAGCATTGCCGTGAGCGTGGACGCGGCCCAAAATGTGCTGAGCCTGTATTACAAACAACAAATCACCCGGCAAACGTATACGGTGAATTACCTGGACGCGGCCTCCGGCGCTTCCGTCAAAACAAAAAAGACGGCCACAGCCGCGGTGGGCGCCACCATCTCGGCGTCCGATGAAGTTGTAGAAATTCCGGGATATACCTATGACCGCGCCAGCCCGGCAAGCATTGCCGTGAATGTGGACGCGTCCAAAAATGTGATAATCCTGTATTACCGGAAAAATCCGGAGCCATCACCTGACCCTCCCGCGCCCGCGCCCGCTCCACCGCCCGCGCCTGCGCCCACACCACCGCCTGTACCCGCGCCTGCGCCCAGTCCGAGGCCGGCCCCAACACCGGTTCCCCCGCCGCCTGCAGCATCCACAAAACCTGATGCTGCGGGAGAATCCGCGCCCGTGCCGGATGCAAATTCAAGCGCCCCATCCCGGGATGAAACAGCGGGGCCCTCCGATGCGTCCTCTCCCGGCGCCGCATCGCAGGGCAGCGGCTTAGATATCACGCCCGCCACGCCGGAAGAGTGGCAAGCTTTCCGGGAAACGACGCTGAAGCAGCTGGAAGAAGAGGACGTGCCCATTATCCGCATCGGTGACAGCGAGGTTCCCCTGTACAGCGGTTTGTCGGAGCATCCGGTTTGGGCGCTGTTTAACCTGTTGTGTACAGCCGCAACGCTGGTTTTGGCTGTTTGGGGAATGTTGCGCCGGCGCCTGCACCGCAGGCCGCGGGCCACAGCCGACGGCAACCACTGGTCGGCGGGCATCGGGTTCCGCAAGCCGCTGCATTGGCTGGGCGTTTTGGTTGGCCCTGCGTCCGCGGTTATCTTCCTGCTTACAGAGAACATGCGGAAGCTGATGACCGTGTTCGACGGATGGAGTGTTTTGATGGCGCTGCTGCTGGCGGCACAGGTTTTGTTTTTTGCTTTTTCGCGCACCGGCAGGCACGGCACCGAAGACGGTGCGCAACCGCCCGAAAGCGCTGCGGACTGAACACAAAACACCCGCCATCCACCGCCCACAGGCAGGGCAAATGTCTCTGTCGCTCCGGCAATAAACAAAGCCGAACGCATTTGCGTTCGGCTTTGTGCATCAACAATACAGTGCCCATCGCGGCGTTAGCTGCAAAGTGCGCGGCGGTTACGTACCGTTTTGTACGCGCCCTTGCGCCCTTTCTTGCCGCCTTACGCTGAACACTGCTCTGTCTTATAAATTGCACATTGTCCGAAGCCACCTCACCGAAAACCGGCGGGGCGGCTTATAGCAAAAGTGGACGAGGGCTGGCCAGCCATTGGCCGGCATATGTAGATGCCGCCTTAATCTTCTTTCCGGCGGCGGAATAAACTAATTTTTTCCTTGATGGCGGGACCGGCGGTTTGCACCAAAATCACCAATATCAGCACAAGGCCCTGGAATGTGTTTTGGATGTCGGCCGAGAGGGACGGGATGCTGACAATGATAAAATTGATAGTGGTATAAGACAGCGCGCCGAATAAAACACCCAGCATGTTGCCGCGCCCGCCCGACATGCTGATGCCCCCCAGCACCACGGCGGCGATGGCATACATTTCATAACTGGCGCCCGATGAGGCCGGGGTGATGTTTCCAATTTTTGCCGCCTGAATGAAGCTGGCCGCACCCACTAAAAGCCCGGTGACCATGAACACCGACATTTTGATCCACTGCACCCGGATGCCGGCCAGATGCGTTGATTTTTCATTGCTTCCGGTGGCATATACACTTTTGCCGTATTTTGTGTTATTGGCGATGAGCACAAACAGCACCAGCAGGGCAATAAACAAAAATGTAATATAGGGAATTGAAAAACTGCCAATTTTAAGCCCGCCGGTGCCAAACTGCATGCGCAGAAAATCGTATTTGCTGTTGGCGCTGATCATGGCAAACTGGCTGCTGGACGAGCCGGTGATGGCCGGATCGATTTCGCGCACCAAATACAAAGTGATGGAGCGGTAAATCAGCATGGTACCCAATGTTACAATAAAAGGCGGCATCTTGGCGTATGCAACCAACACCCCGTTGATGGTGCCACACGCAAGGCCCACGGCCAGCGCCGCAATGAGTGTGAAGAAAATGCTGTTGGTGATGTTGAATGCCACAATGGTGGCGCCGGTGCACATCACCAGGGCCGAGCCGATGGACAAATCAATTTGCCCGGTGATGATGACGAGTGCCATCCCCAATGCCATGGTGCCTACAATCACAGTGTTCTGGCTGGACAAAATGGCCGAAACATGGCCCCAGTTGAATGTGTTCCCGTTGGCCTGTATTGTGAATACATACACGATAAAAATGGCGATGAACACAAAGATAAAGCTATATTTTTTCCACACCGCGGCCACAAAAGCCAAGGTGCCTTTTTTTTCGTTTGCTGCTTCCATTTATCCTTCCCCCACTGCATTAATTGCGTTTGTCGCGTACAACATAACATCTTTCTCGTTAATTTCCTGGTGGTCGAATATCCGGATGACGCGCCCCGCGTAAAGCACCACACACCGGTCCGAAACCTTCTTGATTTCCGGAATCTCCAGCGTGTTGATCAACACGGTTTTGCCGGCGCGCGCAAACTCTAAAATCAGCTCATAAATTTCTTCTTTTGCGCCCACATCCACGCCTTGTGTAGGGTTGTCAAACAAAAGGATCTCGGCGTCGGTGTTCAGCCAGCGCGCCAAAAAAACTTTTTGTTGGTTTCCTCCCGAAAGGGCCGTAATGGCATCATCCGGGCTGCGGGCTTTGATTTGCAGCATTTTGCGCATGGTTTCATATTTGGCATGCTCCGCTTTTTTGTGGATGACCGGTTTTGTGCCCGACAAACTGTGCTCTGCAAGATAAAAATTTTCCAGCACCGTCTGGTCCGGCACCGCCGAGTTTTCCTTGCGGTTGGTGGGCAGCATGGCCACCCGGTGCTTCATGAAGGTTTGGATGGAACCGCGCACATCCTGTCCGTTCACGGCAATGCTGCCCCCTTCGGCCGGCAGCACGCCGAACATCGTTTGCATCAACTCGCTTGCGCCTGAACCTGCCAGCCCCGTAAATGCCACCACTTCGCCGCGGCGCACCTGCAAATCGACATTGCAAAAACAATTCCCGGTATAGTTTTTCAGTTCCAGCACCACACCCCCCAATTCGTGCGGGCTGTATACATCTTTATCGGCAAACTGTTCGCCCACCATGTCGCAAGTCACCGCATGAGGCGTGGCTTCGCTGATATTTCCGCTGGAAATCAGCCGGCCGTTGCGCAGCACAGTGTAGCGGTCTGATATTTCAAAGATTTCGGGCATTTTATGCGAGATGAAGATAAAGGAGTGCCCTTCGGCCCGCAAGGCCTTCAAGATGCCGAACAAATGGGCCACTTCGTCGTTGCTCAGCGCTGTGGTAGGCTCGTCCAAAATCAGCAGCTTCGCGTTTGTGTGCAGGGCGCGGCAAATCTCCAAAAGCTGCTTTTCGCTGGTTTTCAGTTCCCCCACCATCACAGTGGGGTCTATCTCCACCCCCAGCTTTTCAAACAGCGCCCGTGTTTGGCGCACCATTTCCTTCCGCTTCAGTAGTAGATTTTTACCCACCAGCTCGCGGTTCAGGAATATATTTTCACTCACTGTGAGATCATTTACAACATTCAGTTCCTGATGGACAAAGGCAATGCCCGCCTTTTCCATCTGGTTGATGGACGGGCTTGAATATTGCTGCCCATCGAAGGTGATGCAGCCGGTGTCCGGATGGATCACGCCGGCCAAAATATTCATCAAGGTAGATTTGCCCGCGCCATTCTCGCCCAACAGCGCGTGTATTTCGCCTTGCTCCACAAAAAAATCTACGCATTCAAGCGCTTTTGTGCCGCCAAACGCTTTGGAGACATTGGTCATTTCAAGGATGTGCATTTTCCACCCCTCATCCGTCATACATTGGCAAAGGTTGCCTGTTCCCGAAAGGAACCTGTTACGGGTGCGGGGCTAAAAACTCCGCACCCGTAACAGGCAATCATGCATTATCGCTAGCTGGCGTGGCCGGTAAAGCCCTCGTACTCGGAAACGTTGTCGCGGTCAACCACCCAGGTGGGCTCATATTCGCCGGAGCCCACTTCAAAATTCCAGTCGCCTTCCAGGTATTGCAGCATAAAATCGACGGCGGTGGTCATCATTTTGGGAGAGAACCACATGGACATCATGTTGTCGAAATACTGCTCTGCCAACGGAGACTGCGGGGAAGAGCCGTCCATCACGGCATACAGCTCAGCCATGCCGCCAATGGCGGAAACGTACACGTTCAGCGCTTCCAGGTCGGCCTTGGTGGCGTCGGGCAGCGCGTTGCCTTCCAGCAGATTCATGAAGCCGAAGGTCATTTCGTCGTCCATGGAGTAGACATACAGGTTGCCGCCCTTGGCTTTGGCGTCGGCCACAATGTCGCCCATTTTCTGCTCAAGGTAACCATAAGCGCCGTCGGCGCTCCAGTCGCACACCACTTTATAAGTGGCGGTCAGCGCATCAATTTCTTCCTGAGTCCAGGGGTTCTCATTTTTGTGCACTTCGCCGGTGGCGTTGTCTTCATAGTCCAGCTCGCCCCGCAGGTACTGTTCAAAACCCTCTTGCCGGCGGGAGCACACAGTGCCGTTGTCGCCAATCAGGGTCACCATCACGTCTCCCTGCTTCATACCGTTCTCTTGCAGCCAGTAGCCGATGCCGGCGCCCACCTGCCAGTTGTTCCCGGAGAAGTTCAGAATGGCGGACTGGTCCGGCCCTTCAATAATGCGGTCGAAAGAAATGAACGGAACATTCGCGGCAATCAGGGCTTCCTGACCGGCCTTGGCGCTGTCTTCCAGGGCGAAGAACACTACGCCCGCCGCATCACCGTTGGCGAGAATGGTTTGCACCTGGTCCACCTGCTCTTCACCTGTGGAGGATGCCATATACACGGCTTTGTATTTGCCTTCGGCGTTGATCTCCTGCACTTTGGCATCGGCGTAGGCGCCGGCCTGCGCCGTCCAGCCGTGGTCCGGCGTGGGGCCCATCACATAAACGGTGGAACCGGTGGCTTCGGCAGTGCTTTCAGCGGTACTTTCGGCGGTGCTTTCGGCCGGTTCCGCGGCACTTTCAGCCGGCGCAGCGCTGCTGCTGCTGGCGGCACCCCCGCAAGCGGCAAGGCTTGCCATCATGCACACACACAGTAGGATCGCAAACAGTTTCTTCATGTTTTTCTCCTCATTTCGTCGTGAATTGTTTATTTCAAGCGCGGTAAGGTGGGCCCCTGCCGCGCCTGCCAGCAAATAATTTCCCGCGCAGGCAAAATCACAGGTGAACCGGGCCCTTGCGCCCATCCGATGCAAGGCACGCAAACACCACGCGCATCGAATCGATGATCTCCTCGGCGTCCAGCGATGTTTTTGCACCCGTCAGCACCGCGTCCACAAACAAGTCAACTACCCCGCTGCTCGTTTGCTGGGCATCTTCATTGGTTTGCAGCCGGTCCAGCTCATAATGCACCTTGGTGCCGTCGGCGTTCACCACGTCCAGCGAATACAGCGGGTGGTGGTACATCTTGAGAATCCCCTTTTCGCAATACAGGACGGTGGCGTTGCACTCTTCGCCATAGTAGGTCCAGCTGGTTGTGATGGTGCCCATCGGGCCGCCTTCGAACGTCAAAACTTCGATGGAATTGTCGTCCACTTCTATCGGGGTGCCGTCCGGGAATTTTTTGTTCAAAGTGGCCAGGGTGGAATACACGGACTCCACCTTGCCCCCCACCAAATAATGGATCAGGTCGATTTTGTGGATACCGAGGTCGGCCATAGAGCCAAACGCCGCGGTTTCTTTTTTAAAAAACCATGTGTCGGCGCTTTTATCGGCGCTCCACATTTCAGGGCCGCGATGGCCAAAGGTGCTTTGGAAGCTGAGCACCCGCCCAAAGGCGCCTGAATCAAGCAGCTGCTTTGCTTTAACATGGGCCGGGGCCAGCCGCTGGTTGTGCCCAATAAGCAAGCGCCGGTTGTTACGCACCGCCGCCTCCAGCATGGCCTCACAGTCCCGCAGGGTAATGGCCATGGGCTTTTCACACAATACGTGCTTTCCGCTCTCCAGTGCCTTCACCGTCAGCTCGGCATGATATTTGTTAGCCGAGCACACGCTCACAGCCGCAATTTCGCCATCGGCAATCAGCGCCTCGGCCGAATCGTACACCTTGCCGCCAAACTGCTTCACCAAACCTTCGGCGCGTTCACTGCAAAAATCGTAATACCCCACGATATGCGCGCGTGGGTTCTGGCTATATTCACACGCATGGCGCTGCCGCGCGATAGAGCCGCATCCAATGATTCCCACATTCAACAAATCAGCCCTCCCCTTTCCATGTCACCTTTTGTATTCCATGCAGGACTCCCGCACCACAAAGCGGTGTGGCAAAAACACGCCGGGCTCCACATCCTCTTTTTTTTGCATACACTGTTGCAGCATCACCATGGCCTTTTGCCCCATCTCATAGCAGGGAATGCCCACCGTGGTAAGGTGCGGGTGGAACATGGTGGTGTAGTCTCCGTCGTCAAAACCCGTCACGCTTAAATCGCCGGGCACGGACAGCCCGCTCTCCTGCGCCTGGGCAATGACGCCCTGGGCCAAAATGTCGGACACACAAAACACCGCGCTTGGGCGCTTCTCCAGCGATAACAGCTCTGCCGCCGCGGCCTTGCCGCTTTGGAAGGAGTAGTCCACACTGCCCTTGGCCACATAGATGTCGCGGAAGGGCAGCCCCGCTTCCTCCAGCGCCTTGCGGTAACCCGCCAGCCGCTGCCTGGTGGAATGAAACATATTTTCACTGCCCACAAAGCCAATGCGCCTGTGCCCAAGGCTGACAAGATAGCTCACCATCTCGTGCGAGGCCTTCACGTTGTCCACCGAGATATGGGGCAGCAGGGAATCCTGCACATACTCCGAGCACTGGACGATGGGATATTTGCCTTTGTATTTATTCAGCCAAACATCGTCGTAGCTGCACGCCAGGATGATGGTGCCGTCCACCCTGGTCTCCTCAATCAGCCGCGTCAGCGCCTTTTCCTTCATGGTGAGAGTTTCGTATGTGTTATACACCAAAGTGATATAACCCAGCCGGCGCGATGTGTCGCAAATGCCGGAGAGAATCTGCGAATAGTATGGGTTGGTGAAGTTGGGCGCCAGTGTCATCACCACCCGGCTTTCGTTGCGCCGCAGGTTGCGGGCGGCCAGGTTCGGGGTGTAGTTCAACTGCTTGATCACAGCCTGCACCCGCAGCGCCGTTTCACTTCGCACGGCGCTGCTGTCGTTGATGACCCTTGAAACAGTGGCCACGGACACTTCGGCCAGCCGCGCCACATCCGCTATCGTTGCCATAGTCTTTTCCCGCCATCCGCTGCGCCCGGCACAGCCTAACCGTTTCGGCCCGCCCGCCGTTTGCGCTTTCCACAAATGTGGCCTGCGCTCAATAACAGTCACATTCTATCGTATAATATATAAAGCAAACGCTCGCCCCACAGGTTCCTGCGGCGGTAGCTGTTCAGCAATGTAATCCATTACATTTTCGTGCATCTCAAATTTAGCAGACCGCCCAGGTGAAGTCAACAAAGATTACAGGTTTTTCATCAACTTTGTGGATCGTGACAGTTTTGTGTTATAAGTTTGGTCAGGTTTGTGTAATCGTTTACATTATATTTTTAACGATTTTCCATTTATTTCCATCAATTTCTTTCCACTGCACAAACACCTTGCCCCGGCGGATTGTCTCCGGTTCAACTTGACATTCCCCACGTTTGCGTTTAGAGTGTGGTAAATAATGAAAACACCCCACACATGTTGGTTTCAATAATTTCGAAGGGAGCCCGCCTTACATGAAACTTGGTTTTATCTCTGCCATTCTTGACACCTGCACCTTTGAGGAAACCATCGACACCGCGCATGAACTGGGGTTTGCCTGTGTAGAGTTGGCCTGCTGGCCGCGCGGCAAGGCCGAGCGCCGCTACGCCGGGGTAAGCCACATCGACGCCGACACGGTGGACGCTGCAAAAGCCGATTATATAAAGGGCTATTGCAAAAGCAGAGATGTCGCTATTTCGGCCCTGGGCTTTTACCCAAACCCGCTGGACCCAAACCCCGAAAAGCGGGATGCCACTGTTGCGCACCTGAAAAAACTCATTCGGGTAAGCGCCATGTTGGACGTAAACATGGTAACCACTTTTATCGGGCGCGACCAGCACAAAACCGTGGAAGAAAACCTGCGGCTGGCGGGGGATGTTTGGCCGCCCATTTTGGAACTGGCAAAAGAACTTGGCGTAAAAATTGCCATTGAAAACTGCCCCATGCTGTTTGGGGCAGACCAATGGCCCGGCGGCCAAAACATGATGACGTCGCCCGCCAACTGGCGCAAAGTGTTTGAACTGTTGGACAGCGACATCCTGGGCATCAATTACGACCCCTCCCACTTTGTGTGGCAGATGATGGATTATATCAAACCCCTGTATGAATTCAAAGAGAAAATCTTCCATGTTCATTTCAAGGACATCAAAATGTACCCGGACAAGCTGCTGGAAGTGGGCATTATGGCTTATCCGCTGGAGTATATGGCACCAAAGCTGCCCGGGCTTGGCGATGTGAACTGGAGCCGCACCGTCAGCGCGCTGACAGACATCGGATACGGCGGCTGCACCTGCATCGAGATAGAAGACAAGGCCTTCGAAGGCAGCGCCGAACGGGTGATGGACTCCCTGCGGCTGACGAAACGGTATTTTGAGCAGTTCGTCATTTGAGTTACTGCCGTGACAAAAACACAAACATGAAAAAAACCGCCACCCGCATGCCTTGCATCGTGTGTCGGTTTTTTTAGCGCAGGGAAAAGCAGCGGCACGATTGCCCGGACAAAGAAACAGTGCATATCTTGGTCTACGCCCGCCCCGAATGTACATGCTTCTTGTTGCAAAGCCATCCGGCGCACACAGCACTCAAGGCCATTCCTACCACACACAGCCACAGGTTGACGCCGTCGCCTGTTTGCGGCACGGCGGGTGCGCCGCCGGATGCAGCGGTGTCGGTGCCGCCGCCAGGGACGTTATCTGTTTGGGCCCAGTGCGCGTAAACCGTGGCGTTTGTGGTGAACACATCGTTTGTTGTCACCTGCGTCCCGCCGTCTGCCGCCGTAAACCAGCCTTTGAAGGAATAACCGCCGCTTCTTGTCGGCACGGGCAGTCCGGCCAGCTTGCCGTCCACACCTGTGGTGCTGCTTGCTGGGGCAACGCTGCCGCCATTTGCGTTGAAGGTGACGGTATGGACATTGGCGGGGGTCCTGTCTGTTTGGAAAGCGGTGGCGTTCACCTGTGGCATGCCGGCGTTATAGTTCGCGCTTTCGGCTGACCGCGTCCAGATAAAATACGTCGTGGAGGCCGAAAGCCCGGTTATCGTCAAATCAGCCGTCCATCCGGTGGCCGGAGCAATCGAGCCGCTTGTGCCGGCGGCATATTCCACAGTCTGCCCCGTATAACCGCTCAGTGCCCCGGCAGCCAGGGTCACACTGTTGTAAGTTTTGCGGCCCACCGTGGCAGTTCCAGCAACCGCCGCGCCGGCGGCCTTGATAATCCTTCCCGCAAATGCCGGCTGACCGACGGGTGGGATATACTTCCAGATGTCCGCACCTTCAACGCCATAGCCGGCGGCAACTGCAGCCGCACCGGCATCTGCCCCGGCAAACGCAACGGCACCTCCGGCCGCCGTCACGGCATCGCCGCCCACAATTCCGTTGACGGTGGGCTGCGCCAGAACCGTTGCCGCGGTAGACCCGTCGAACGCTTTGTCACACACGGCGCCGTCGCGGTTCCACCTGAGTTGTTTCGCAGAGATGACAAAGGCCGCCGAGCCGCTTCCGACATAGATCGGGTCGTTGTAGGTGGCTGTGACGGTGTAGCTTCCCGGCTCGGACGGTTTTGCGTCTGTGGGGCCGTACACCGTGTTGTGCTCGTCTGCCAAAGTGCCGGCATAGCTGTAAGCGAAGGCCCCGTTTCCCGCGTCGGCGGTGGCGCGGGGCGCGCCCAAAGTGTCGCCGTATACCAGCCCGGCGTCGGGCGCGGCCACGTTGACCGTTGTCGGGGTTTTCGCGGTAACTGTCAGTGTTCCGGCAGTGCGGCCTGCGATATTGTAGTTGTCGCTGGCCGTGCCGCCCGTGACGTTGATGGTGAACGTGTTCGGCGCACTGCTGTCATAGGCGGCCACGCTTAGGCTCGGCGCCGCCGTGATGGCGATTGCCTTGGTGTCGGAACCGGCCAAGCCCGAAACCGAGTAGGTGTAGGCAGGCTCGCTGCCGCCAATAACAACGGTCTTGTCATCCGCAACGAGGGTGATATCTTTTTTGCCAATTGCAAAGGAAACCGACTTTGTTCCCGTATAGTTGCCAATTCCACCGATAACGGCGTTTCCCGTCCCGGCGGCGATATTGTCGGAATAGGTTCCGATGGAGAAATCGGCGCCCTTTGCCGCGGCGGCTCCGCCGAACGTAACGCTGAGCGGGTCGGGTGCCTGGGCAGCGCCGCTATAGGTGAGCGCGGCAAACTGCGCGGTGACCGTTATCCCTGAAATGTCAAGCCTGGCAATGGCCTTGCCGCCAATGGCAAACGTATCTGAGGATAAAACATAATTATCTGTTTTTGCGTTTAAGAACAGCGCGATCACGCCGGAAACCGTTTTGTCTGTGCCGGCATCCGGGCTGTTGAATGAGGCGCTCAATACGGTGTAATCCGTGCCTTGCACCAGGGTTTCCCCATTTTGCAGGCCGCTGAAGGCGGCTGAGGTGACGGCAGCTGTTGCCGTCGCGTCATAGGTCTTCGCGGCTACCGTTATATCGGTAACTGACAAAATCGCCCGGTCAATCCTCAGTGCGGCGGTTGCCGTGCCCTCGTTGGCGCTGTCTTCATATCTGGCCGTCACGGTGTATGTGCCGGAATTCGTGGGCGGCGCAGTGCTTGGGGCATAGCTTGTTGCGCCCGTCCCGGCATAAGTATATGTCCATAAGGGGTCGTTCCCCGCCGATATGCCGCCCACCGACGCCGTTGCGATCGCCTGGGAAAGCCCGGTGTATGTTTTCTGG
This sequence comes from Oscillospiraceae bacterium, assembly GCA_031551695.1. Classification (GTDB taxonomy): domain Bacteria; phylum Bacillota; class Clostridia; order Oscillospirales; family Ruminococcaceae; genus JAAYCI01. The sequence goes on along the minus strand of JAVBNG010000029.1, from coordinate 15,387 downwards.
TTGTCGGTAAAAGTGATATGGCCGCTTACATCATTTTTAACAACGAAAATCCAATGGGCGTAAAGGGTTGTATTGCCCAAAAATCCGCAGTTTGCCAGGCTTGTCCCATCCGCTGCGTAATACTGTGTTCCGCCGCCGCCCACCGCACTAAAATACCCGGCGAAATCATACCCCCGCTTTGCCGGAAACGCAATGCCGGGAAGAGGCTCGTCGAAGGTCCCTGTCGTCTGCGCCGTTCCGCCCTCGCCACCCTGTGGGTCGAAAGTGACAGTGGCGGACACAGGGGTCAGTTTGGCACAAAGTGTCACGCCGGTTGCCGTGCCCGCCGGGATGCCGGAAACGGCGTCGCCTTGGAAGTCCGCTGTCAGGTACCATCCCTCAAACAAATATCCGGTTTTTGACACGGCGCTTGGCAAATTTGGCTCTCCATAAAGCTCCGAAAATATTTCAGGCACATTCAAATCCTCCATCACAGCGCCGTTCATCACATAAGTAATGGTGTGGAAAATGAGATTTGCCTCAGCGCTGATGACGATATTTCCTGTAATCCTGCCACCCGGCACGGTGAGTGAAGCAGTATCGGTCGGCTCTGTAAAAGCGATGGTCAGGTCATCCTGGCGGGCGCCTGCGATATAGACATAAACAGGCTTTGCATCAGAAAACTCGTGGCCCGGCGCGGCCGTAAGGGTGACGGCATAATCAATGCCAGGAGCCGCAATGCCGGCGCCGTCCGAACCGGTCACGTTTTCCAGTACCTGTGTCACGGTATAAGTGGTTCGTGTCCAGAAGGCGAAAAGGGTTGTATTGTCCGCAATGTCCCAATTGGCAAGCCCCACACCCTGGGCGTCATAGTATTTTGCGCCGCTGCCGTTCGGCCCGGTATAATACCCGCTGAAAGCATACCCCGTTTTGGCGGGCACGCCGACGGAAGGGAGGGACGAGCCGTATGCGGCGATGGCGGACAAAGCCCCCTCCGCCGTTGCGCCCTGGCTGTTCAAGGTTATGGTATAGGCGCGGGGCGTCCAGTTTGCATACAGGGTGGCGGCGGATTGAAGGTTGTACACATTTGCGCTCGTGCCGGCCTCCGTGTAGTATTGTGTTCCGCCGCCGCCCACCCCGGTGAAATACCCGCCAAATGCGTGCCCTGTTTTTGACGGGGCGGTGATGTCCGGCATTGCACCCCCATAAGCGGCGGTGACGGACGCCGTACCGGACGTTGTGGCGGACTGGTTGTCCAATGTGACCGTATAGTAGGCGCTCGGCGTCCATTTGGCGTATAAGGCGCTGTTGGAAGTGAGGCTGTATGGAATCGCGCTTTCGCCGTTTGCGGTGTAATATTGTGTTCCGCCGCCGTCCGGCTCGGTGAAATACCCGCCGAAGGAATAGCCTGTTTTAGCCGGAAGCGCGGCAATGCCAGGCATTGCGCCGCCGTATGTGGCAGTGACCGACGATGTTCCGGGCACCGTTGCGCCTTGATCATCCAACGTAACCAGATAGGTGTTTGCCGCCCACGCCGCGTAAAGCGTATCATCAACAATTTGGTCAAAATTTTGCGCGCTGGTTCCGGCAGGTGTATAGTACTGTGCTCCGGTGCCGTTCACCGCCGCATAATACCCGCCGAAGGCATAGCCTGTCCGTGTGGGAGGCGTTATGGTGGGCATTGCGCTGCCGTACCCGGCGCTGACAGACGGTGTGCCGGCTGTTGTGGCCGATTGATTGTTCAGCGTTACTGTGTAAGTTTGGGCATAGGCTGTCACTGCCGCCGCCGCGCCGTCGCCGCCGGATGCGGAACCGCCGCTGGGCGCAGTCACGGTGGCGGACGGAGCTTTGTACACAGTGCCTCCGGCGCCGCCTGTGCCGCGCGCGCCGCCGTTGCCCCCTTTTGCGGAGACGTAATAGTCATTGTAAACGCCGCCGGCGCCCCCGCCGACCGGCGCACCGTTGGCCGAAGTGCCGTTGCGGTATGTCACGATCAAAGGTTCGTTGTTGTGCAGCACAGCGTCATACGCCGTGCCGTAGGCGCCGCAGCTCCCATTTCCGCCACCGCCACCGCCGCCGTAGCCGGTAAAAAAGTACGCGTCCCATACCCGGCCTCCCCACAAATACTCAAAGAAAAAAGAGCCGCTTGAGCCACCGCCGCCGCCACCGCCGCCACCGCCGGAGCCGCCGATGTTTGCGGAGGTGCCCGCGTATCCGCCACCGCCGCCGCCGCCGCCCGAGGCAACCGTAAACGTACCGCCTTTATTCAGGCCGCTATCCCAGCCCGCATATCCCTTTGACCGACCGGAGGAGCCGCCGGAGCCGGACGTCGCGCTTCGCGCGCCTGCGGCGGCAGACAGTGTTATCCGGTCCAACACATACAGCGTCCCCATTCCCGTTCCTGCAGCGCCGCCGGAGCCATTGTTACCCGAGTTACCCGCGGTGATGCCGCTGGCGTCTCCGCCTCCTTTGCCGTTGAGCTTTGTGAAGGCCGCGTAAGACACCCCTCCGTCTTGTTTCATCTGTTTGCCTGTGCCGCCCGTGCCGCCGGCGCCCCCGGCAGCGCCGGCGGCGCCAACCCCCGCACCGGGCGATGAGCCGCCCCGGCCGCCCGCTCCGCCGCTGCCGGTGGTAAATGTCAAGCCGTAATACCACCCCGGTTCGGTACCCGATTCCCCATACGCGCCGCCCGCATTGCCGCCGCCGCCTTGGTAACCCGCGCCGCCGGTTGCATTCACTGTTCCGGCGCCGTACAGGTAAAGCGTTTGCCCGCTTGGCAGGAAGATCCCCGCACCGCCCCCGGTGTTGGCGTTGCCGTTCGCTCCGGCCACGGTAAGGGTGGCGCCGCCGGCCACGTAAATCCGCACGGTTCCGTTTATGGTAATGCCGTTTCCTCCGGCGGTGCTGTTTGTGATGGTAGTATTGGCGGTGACTTTATAATTGCCCGACAATGCTTTGCCCGCGGTGCCGCCGCCAAGTTCAGTCCATCCGTTGAAATCGGCCTCGGCATAGGCGCTCACCGTCATCGGCGCAAGCAGCAGTATGGACGATGCTATGAGTATGCTTAGAACGACCGCGATCAGTTTTTTCATAACATTGCTCCCGTCGGAATGGTTTTGCACACAAAATGTAATAATGAATCATTCTACATGAAACGACCCGGAATTTTTTGCGCTCGTGGCCAATTGCGGTTTTTTTGTGGCGAATTGTATGTTTTATGCTTTGATGAAGTGCTAAAATAAGACAGACGCTTTTTTGCCGTGTCAGAAAAAACCGGGAGGGTCCCGTATGAATATTGCTATCTGCGAAGACCACAGCGCCGATGCCGCCCTGCTGTACAAGCTGGTGGAGGATTATTGCGCCGGGCACAACACCGGCCCCGCCACTTACAGTCTGTTTCCCGACGGCACGGCTTTTTTAAATACTTTTTGCGCGGGCATTTATGATATCGTTTTTTTGGACATCCTGTTTCGCAAAAATGCCCCCAGCGGCGTGGAAGTGGCAAAATGCCTGCGCGAACAGGACAGGAACTGCCAAATTGTTTTCACCACCATCTCTCCCGATTTCGCCCTTGACGCCTTCCATGTAGCCGCCGCGCACTACCTGACAAAGCCCGTCACCGCTGAAAAAATCGCCTTTGCAATGGACCGCTGCCGTGAAATGATGCAAAAGCGGTCCAGTTTCATCCCCGTCTGCACCGGCCGGCTGGTGCAGAAGATTTACCTGCACAACCTTGCCTATGTAGACGTTTACAATAATATTTGCACCTTCCATCTCGACCATGCGCCGTTTGGCGCCCGCATGACTATGACCGAGGTGGAAGAACGCATTGCCGAAACGCCGGCGGCGCACAGCTTCCTGCGCTGCCACCGCAGCTACCTTGTCAATATGGCACGTGTAGAGCGCTTTGAAGACGATTGCTTTGTAATGGACACCGGCGAGCGTGTGCAGATTCGCCAATACAACAAGCTGCCCATCCGGAAGGCGTATGAGCAATTTGTCCTGTCCGAGTTGCGGAAATAAGCCTGCACTTCAGGGGGGTATGTATGCGAAAATTTGCGGTATTTATTATTTCGCTTTCGGTTTTCAGCCTGTTGCTTTGTGGCGTTCCCACCCGTGCCGCAGCAGCGGACGGCGTTTCCAGCCGTGAAGAACTGCAGGCTTGGGTGGACGCGCACGTGGAAACCGGCGGCCGGGTGGAATTGTTGTGCCCTGTTACACTGGATGTGTCACTGACACCTTCCAGCTATTCAAACAGCTTGCCGCCCATTACCGTCGACACGGGGGCCTTCGGCCTTATTTATAACGGTGGTACGTTAAACGACCTGCCCAATGTGGCGGTGGTGGGCGAAGGGGTGGACATGCCCGTTGTGGATATCCGCTGTGCGCCCGTATTTATGGGTATGGATACCACGCTGCAAAACCTGGATGTCACCGCGACCGGGCGCGGCGGCGCAGGCGGCACAGCGGTGCGGATGGCGCAGGAAATTTCCGGTGGTTCGGGCGGTTTTTTCGGCGGAGGCCGGGGGCTCATTCGGTCCTATGGCACCGGGGCGGTGGGCCTGCGCCTGGACGCACCCGGTGAAGCTTCCGGCCTGACCATCGCGGTGGAAGGCGAAAACAGTATTGCCGCCTTTTCCACGCAGGGGAACACACTGACCTTCTGCCGCCTGTCCGCCACAGGGGTAAACGCGAGGGTGGCCGGCGGGCCGCAAATCACACTCGATACCTGCAGTTCCAGCCCTGCGGCTTCCGGCTGCGCCATCGTCACCCGCCGCATCGCCGGCGTTTTGGGCGAACCCCTGTACCTGCCCATGAAGCAAAGCAGTGAAGCGCCCACACTGGATGGCACATCCTGGGTCGATTTGCTCCTGCGCGACCGGCAGGGCATTTTTTCAACTTGCGGCACCGCCATTGATTGGGATCTGTCCGCAATGGAAGGGTTTGACCCCACCCGCGTCGGCACCACCACCGTTCCCGGCAGCTTGCCCACGGCACTGCAGAAGTTCGGCCTGGAACAGGATTTTCCCCTTGCCCGCACCCTTCATGTGCGTGACGCGGCGTTGCCCTGTGTCACCACCACGAACAGGATGGAAGACGACGATTCCGGCCGCCCATATATTGTCGTGCGCACGGCTTACCGCGAAGACCTGGTGCCCGGCTATATCCTTTGGCGCTCAGACGACGGCGGCGCCACTTGGCGCGACTACACCGGCGCCCCTGAGGTGAGGTGGGCGGATGTTCATCAACCGGACAATGTTATTTTTGAACTTCTCCGCTTCTATTTGGATGACACGCAAGCAGATGTTCTTCTCCAGTTGGAGTTGCCGGGTGTGGGCGAATCCAACCTGGTTTTGTTGTCCTCCCCGGACGGTTTTTTTTTCGCCGGGCCGGGCGGCGACCGGGATGGCGGCGACCGGGTGATTTCCGGGCAGCCACCCGTCGGTTCTTCTGAAAAGCCGTTTGAAAACGAACCGGGAGACCATACGGGGCCACCTTTTTCGGCGCCCGCCGCCTCCGGCACAGGGAAAGGGGAAGATGCTGTTCCCGCGGAAGCCGGCGCCGCCGGGCTTGCCGCCCCGCCGCCAGGCGCGCAGGAAGCGCCGGAGGCTGAAAACAGCACGGCGACTGGGGAGAATGCCGTTTCTTCGCCGCAAAAGATGACAGCAACCGCCCCCTGCCCGGCAGAAGGCAAAGAAACGGCACCCGGCGGCCCGGATTCGGCCATAGGGCTACAAGCGGATGTTCCGGCACAGGAGAATCCCTCCCGTCTTTCCACATGGGTGCTGCCTGCGGCTGCATCCGCTTTCGCGGCGGCGGTAACAGCGGTGGCGGCGTGGAGAAAAAGGCGGGTGAAGCGATGAATACCCGCCGCAGACAGCTTGTTTTGACCTTTCTTTTTGCGGCGGTCTGCGCGGGAGCGGTGCTTGGCTGCCTGTCGCTTTACCGCTACGACAACAAATACACCGCCCCTGGCCCAACAGGCAACGGCGGTGTATTGGTGCTGGACGAAGGCGCGATGGCCGAGACGGCTGTCAACTGGCTGGTGCATGGCTGGGAATACTATGGCGGCGTACTGCTGACGCCGGAGGATTTCCGCTTGGGCACGCCCGCGCCGGACGGCACTCTCTATATCGGGCAGTACGGCGGCTTTGACATGGGCGACCCTGCCGGCAATCCCCACGGCAGCGGCAGCTACCGGCTTTTGATCGAATTGCCACAAGCCCAAAACACCTACGCCTTGTATTTGCCGGAAATCTATTCTGCATATCGTCTGTACGTAAACGGGCGGGAACTGGCCTCCATGGGCGACCCGTCCGCGGACGCTTACCTGCCCCGCATCGGGGAACGGATCCTTTCTTTTGAAGCTGCGGGGCAAGCGGATATTTTGCTTGCGGTTTCCGACTACTCCGCTTTTTACAGCGGCATGGTATATCCCCCGGCTTTTGGCGCGCAGCAAAACATTCTGGCCATGGCGGCGAAACGCACGGTTTTGCGTAGTGTTCCCATTGTGGCCGCCTTCACCATTGGCGCGTTGGCTTTGCTGGTGTGGCTTTTCGGGCGTAAAAACCGCTTGTTCCTGCTGTATGCCGCCGTTTGCGTGTGCTTTACCGGTTATGCGGGGTACCCTGCGCTGCAGGCGGTCATCGGTGCAGGCCAAACCCAGGCGCTGGAGCAGGCATGTTTTTGCGGTATGCTTTTGCTGGTGGTTTTGCTGCAACGGAAATTGTGCGGCGACACAGGCCTTGCGTCTACCTTCTTTGTGGCCTTCGGTGCCGCTGCTGTGGGCATTTCCGTGGCTATACAGTTCTTTCTTCCCACAGCGGGGCTTGGCCTGCTGGTTTCTTACTCCCATTTGATTGGGCTTTATAAATGGATGACGGCGGCCTTTCTTACGGCTACCGCGGTAAAAGCGGCATGGAACGGGGCGGTGCTTGCCCTGCTTTGCGGCGTGCTGGTATTCGACTGCGCGCTGGTGATGGACCGGCTGTTGCCCATGTATGAGCCTATTTTTTTCGGGTGGTTTATTGAACTGGCGAGCTTTGTCCTGGTGCTGGCGGCGGGGGCCGAAGTGGCCCGGGCTGTTTTTACCAAATATGCGGAAAACCTGGTTCTGAAGGAACAGATACGCAGTGTGGAGCAGCAGCTGGGCCTGCAAACTGAACAGTACCGCATGCTGGCAAACGGCGTTGCCAAAGAGCGCGCCCTGCGGCACGACCTGCGGCACCATATGGCGGTATTCAGCCGGTACGCGCAGGAAGGGGATTTGGCCGGCATGCAGGAATACCTGTTGCAGCTGCGCGGTGAACTTCCGGCAGCAGACGGTTTACAGTATTGCCCCAACCCCGCCGTAAATGCGGTGGTATCCCACTATGCAGTGCGGGCGGCAACAAGCGGTGTCCGCTTCAACTGTGCCCTGCACCTGCCTGCACAATGCGATATTTCAGATGTGGACCTGTGCATTTTATTTGGGAATTGCCTGGAAAATGCGGTGGATGCGTGCATCGATGCACCGCCAGAGGAACGTTTCATCCGGGTGGAAGCCATCGCCAAAGGCGGCATGGTTGCCATTACAATAGACAACAGCATCAGCGCAGGCTTCGCCTATACGCCGGGCAAATCCACCAAGCCCGGGGGCACGGGGCTGGGCCTTGCTTCTGTGATGGAAACGGCAAAAAAGTATGGCGGTTCCGCCACGTGCAAGCATACTAATTCACAGTTTCAAGTTTCGATTTTGCTGCATGCGGCGGGCTTTACAAGATAGCCGCCGCATTGCCCGGCGGGCGGTCACCATCACGCGATAGTTTGTGTGTATTGCCCGTTTTGTCAACCGGGCATGCCCGGTATGCGGTGGAAGCCTTCCGGCTGACAGCCAGCGATTACCCGATAACCGAAATTCAAAACCAATGCTTCTTAACAGCGGTTCCGTCAATGCAATTTGCCGGAATACTTTTGCCGTCCGGCAGTATAGTGTCCGGTTGGGCAGTGGCTTCAAACGGTCGATGCGCTTGGCCATCTCGGCCTGCGCATTGTGCCGGGTGCTGTGCTAGACGATGCCGGGGTGTCCTTCATTGACAAAAGGATGCCCAAGTTGTCATTCGCCTTTTTTTAGGCGCAATGTCACGGCGTTGATGGCGACGACAATGGTGGACAAACTCATCAACACCGCGCCAACAGCCGGATCCAGCACAATGCCGATGGGGGCAAGCACCCCGGCGGCCAGTGGAATGGCTACGATATTGTAGCCTGCACCCCACCAAAGGTTTTGTACCATTTTGCGGGTGGTGTTTTTGGCCAGATCAAAAAAGTGAAGGATATCGGCGGGATCGCTTCTTACCAACACCACATCGGCAGAGTCGATGGCAATGTCTGTGCCTGCCCCTATGGCTACACCTACGTCGGCACGGGCAAGGCCAGGCGCGTCGTTCACCCCGTCGCCCACCATCATCGTTGTGCGGCCGGCGCGGTGGTATTCCTGCACCACTTCTTCTTTGTCCTGTGGCAGCAGCCCGGCGCGATAGTCTCTGAGGCCCACCAGCGCGGCAATTTTGCCTGCCGCCGCCCCGTTGTCCCCGGTGAGCATCACCGGCGTAATGCCGCGTTGTTCAAGGCTTTCCACAAGGTGTTTCGCCTCCGGCTTCACTTCGTCTCCCTGGGCGATGATGCCGGCCGGCTTGCCGTCCAGCAACAGGTAGCTTACGGAATACCCTCTACCGGTCAATTCCGCATATTGCGTCTTGTCGTATGAAATGGCATTTTTATCCAACCACCCGGCCCCGACAATTTTCGCTTTTCGTCCGTCCGCCAATTTCCCGGCAAGGCCAACGCCGGGCAAATTCGTGGTTTCATCCGCCCCGATTGGCGCCAGTTTGCGCACAGCCGCCTCTTTGAGGATACTGGCTGCCAGCGGATGGGATGACGCCATCTCCAGCGCGGCGGCTATGGCCAGTACATCGTTTTCGGTGAAGCTGTCCTGCAGCGAAACCACTTCGGTAACACGGAAATCGCCTTCGGTGAGGGTGCCGGTTTTGTCCATCAGTACCACGTCAACTTTGGGCGCTGTTTCCAGCGCCTTGCGGTCACGAACCAAAAGTCCATTGTGCGCACCTATGGAAGTGGAGCGGGCCACTACAAGCGGGACAGCAAGCCCCAGCGCGTGCGGGCATGCGATGACGAACACCGTTACCATGCGGGTGACAGCGGTACCGAACACGCCTGTGGCGGCAAACCACACGGCAAAGGCCAGCACACCCGCTGCAACGGCAACATAGAACAAAAGGCGCGCCACCCTGTCGGACATGGTTTCCGCTTTCGACTTCTCATGCTGGGCGCCGCCGACAAGCTGCATCACTTGGGCCAAGTATCCCGATTCCCCAGTGCCGGTCACCTCCATAAGAGCACTGCCCGCGCCATTCTGCGAGCCACCTATCAATTTGTCGCCCCGCTTTTTTTGCACTTCTCGGGCTTCGCCCGTCACCATGGATTCATTGACACTGGTGCTGCCCTCAAGCACCACGCCATCGGCAGGTATTTTTTCACCTGCTTTAATGATGACGGTCTGTCCCGTTTGAAGTTTTTGCAGCGGTACTGATACAAAACTGCCGTCCGGCTGTTTCACACTAACGTTTGCGGGCAGCAGCGCGGCCATGCCGCTCAGCGCGTCGCCCGCCCCCATTACCACCCTCATCTCAATCCAATGCCCCAGCAACATGATGACGATGAGCGTGGCGAGTTCCCAAAAGAAATCCATCACATGCCGGCCATGTGTGAAGTTGTTCACCACAAAGGCATACAGGCTATACAGGTAAGAGGTGGTGATGCCGAGTGTGACCAGCGTCATCATGGCGGGGCGCTTTTCTTTTAGTTCATCCTTTGCGCCTTTCAAAAAAGGCCTGCCCCCATAGAAATACAAAAAAGATGAAAGCGCCAGCACTATCCACTGGCTGCCGGGGAAGGTGAACTGGAACGGCAGTGTGATGCCCATCATGGGAGATAGCACAATGACCGGAACAGCCGCGATGAGGCAAATGAAAAACTTGCGTTTAAGGTCGCCTGTATGTCCCATATGGGCTCCGGCGCCATGTTTCGGTTTGTGGCCGGGGGTGTTGTGGCTGCCCGTGCTATGGTGGGCGGTTTCATATTGCTGCTGCACATGCGCTGCCGTGCTATTCCCCTGATCATGTGGCTGTTGCATTTGGTGCAAATCATGGTCATCCATATCGTGTGTCATGTGTTCATTATGCTCAATCATTGAGGAACCCCTGTTCTGTAATGGGTGTGTCCGTGCCGGCTGGCCGATCTGCGCCGAAAATAGCGATTCGCTATTTTCAGTTTAACAGGGACAAGGAGACAAACCATAGAGAATTGATGTGGTTTTTGTCAATGAAGTGAAAAATAGACCATGTGCACATCCTGCACACACTTTAATCTCTGCATGTATACACCATAGAAAAAGAATCCTGCCGAACGCTTTTCGCATTCGACAGGATTCGATAAATATGTCCTTTATTGACAAAAAGGCCGTCATTTATAGCCTTGAAGCAATAAACGAATCATCAGTTTCCGATTGGGCGGTGTCTTTTTCCTTTATGCATTGGGACGAGAGAAACTCATTTCCAGGCCTAAATCAATACATTTCACCTGTCATCTCACCGGCGGCGCCGGAAAGGTCGATATCCGCCACGGCGACTTGGCCGCCGGGCAGCTTCATGGCTTCCTCAATGATTTTCACCGCCGAGGGCAGGCCGATGCCGAACCGGTCGGCCCCAAGCTTGTACATGCGCAGCAGGGTGCCAAGGTCGCGCACGCCGCCGGCCACTTTTACTTTGTACGCCGGGCCCACCACCTTGCGAATCAGCTCCACATGGTGCGTGGTTGTGGGCGTGGCGGAAAAACCCGTGCCTGTTTTCACATAGTCCGCCCCGGCCGCCATCACAATTTTGCACGCCTCGGTAATTTGCGCGTCGTCCAGCAGCATGGCTTCAATAATCACTTTCAGGCTGCTGCCCTGCGTGGCTTTGCGCACGGCCGCGATGTCTTCTTCCACCTGCTTGTAGCGTTTCGAAACCAGCCACCCCACGTTCATCACCATGTCCACTTCCGCCGGGTCCATGGTCATAAAGTATTCCGCCTGCTGCACCTTCGTGCAGGTCGCCTCCTGTCCGGACGGGAAAGAGAGCGACGTGCCGAAAGCTGTTTTTGTCTCTTCGCGCAGGCGGCAGCTCATTTCCTCATAATAACCGGGCCACGCGAAGGCACAGCCAAAATCATATTTTTTGCACGCGCCGATCAGCTTGTCCAAATCTTCATAAGAAGTGTCCAGCTTTAAAATACTCGGGTCCATTTTGTAGGCGATGTCCGCCACAGTCAAAACATCTTGCCGGAATTCCTGCATTTGGTACTTCCTTTCCGGTTGTGCGGTTTTCGCCGCGCAGCCGTTCATAAAATTATGCCGGTTCCATGCGGCCGGTCAGGTGTGCAGCTCCGCCAGCTTGCCAAATTTCGCGCGCATCTCCTTGAACAGCTGGGTGTATGTTTTGTTGTACATCACACAGCCCACCGGCATCTGCCGGATCATCAGTTCCTCACAGTTCATGCACTGGTTGCAGTATTTTATTTCGTCCTCGCGGCCTTCGCGCAGTTTCAGCGGTGTCAGCGGGTCGGCAAAGCTCTGCCTGCCAAGACCGATCATGTCCATCATACCGTCTTCAATGCAGCGCGCGCCCATGGCGAACATCGACGATTTTTCCGGCTCCACGGCCAGCAGCTTGTTTTTGCCGCCGCGGAAAGGCGAAAAACTGGAGCCGATGACCACCGTCTCCGGCTTCAGGTTCTGTTTCAGCACATTGGCAAAGTAGAAATGCAAGTACGAAAGATATGGCTCGTCCTGCACGGCCTCCATGAAGTTCATGGAGGCGTGCACGTTGCCCAGCGACTCCACAAAATACGTAGCGCCGCGTTCTTCCAGGCCCTTTACCAAATCGATGGATTCGGTCAAATCCATCAGCGGGCTGTCCGGCCCGGCGCTGCCGCAACCGCCGGGAAAGCCCTCCCACACAGACAACTTCGAGCCGAGGAGGAAGTTTTTGTCGTTCACGCCGCGCTGGATGCGCTCCATCAAATCGTAGGCAAAGCGAGAGCGGTTTTCCCACGGGCCGCCATATTTCCACTTGCGGTCGTTGTAGGGGCGCAAAATCTGTGAGCCGAGGTAGCCGTGGCAGAATTTTAAATCAATGCCGTCGGCCCCGGCGGCCTGGGCAATCTTGGACGCTTCCACAAACTGGTCCATGATCTTGTCCACTTCATCTTCCGTCAGCAGGTCGCCTTCTTTGCCGTGCAGCTGCTTCACCGTCACCCGGCGGGAAAACTCCGGCTCAGAAATTTCGCCGGAGTGGGTGAGCTGGAACACGATCAGCACGTTCGGGTTCACTTCTTTCAGGCGGCGGATGAACTTTGCGATGGCCTTTTCGTTGCGCGGCATAATTTCCAGCTGCGTGTCCCGTGCGCGGCTTTCGTTCGTCACGGTGATGGCCTCGAGGTCTACAAAACCAAATTCGCCTTTGTACAGGTTTTCATAACGCGCATAGGTCAAATCGGTCGGGTTGCCCTCCGCGTCCGAGTCCACACACTCCATGGGCTGGGCAAAAAAGCGGTTCGGGCTGGTATGCGTGCCAATTTTTACCGGCGCAAGCAGCGTTTCTTTATACCCCATTTTCTCCTCCTATTTATAAAGGACGGTGCGCTCGGTCGCTTCGGGGCTGACGAGCACCTTCACCAGCTTTTTGTTTTCGCGCAACTCCAGGATGGCTTTTTCCGTCTCTTCCAGAGGCACAATCATCGAGATGAGCGGCGTGGGATCCACGCGGCCATACTCCAGCAGCGTGATGGCCTCCTGCCAGTTGTGGCCGATGCCCGCGCAACTGCCGTGCACTTTTTTCTCCTGCAGCACAAACTCCACCGGCCGCAGTTTGGCATAGTCGTCGTCGGCGCAGATGCCAAACGCCTCCACCGTGCCGCCGGCGCGCACCATTTTAAACGCCTGCTCGTAGGTGGCGCTGGTACCCACGGCTTCCAGCACATAGTCGGCACCCACGCCGCCGGTCAGTTTTTTTACCTCGGCCACGGCGTCGGGCGTCTCGGTGATATTGACGGTGTAATCCGCGCACATCTGCTTTGCCATGGCAAGGCGGTCGGCGTTGTTGTCGATGACGATGACCGGCGCCGCGCCGCGCAGCTTGGCCAGGCAGCCGTGGATGGTGCCGAGGCCAGCGCCGATGATGGCGATGGACGAGGCCATTTTCAACTGCATATTTTTTGCCGCGCCAAGGGTTGCGGTAAGCGGTTCAATGAACGCGGCCTGCTCGTCGGTTACGCAGTCCGGAATTTTGTAGATGTTTTTCCACGGCACCTTCACATACTCGGAATACCCGCCCGACGTTTCGGCGGTGTGGATGCCGATTTGGCGGAAATTGCCGCACAGCAGCGGCTCGCCGCGGCGGCAGTGGTAGCACGTGCCGCAGGGCAGGCAGATGTCCGCGCTTACGCGGTCTCCAACCACCATGCAATCCTTCGGCACATCGTTGCCCATTTCTTCTATTACGCCAAAAAACTCATGCCCGATGACAAGCGGCAAAAGGGCGGCCTCGTCGGCATATTTGCCGGTGTATGCGCCGTAGTCGGACCCGCATATCCCGCAATATTTTATTTTTATCAGCACTTCGTCACTGTTTATCACCGGAACCGGAACCTCTTTCAATACCATTTGGTTCGGTTTTTCCAAAACCATTGCGCGCATCGTTCTCATATTCGTCTCCTTCCCAAAATACACAATCATTGTTGAATCGTTCGTTTCCACGTTCAGCGCCGTTCTGGGCATGTTGAGGCTGCCCCTGCCCGCGTCAACGGGTGAACAGCTTGTCCGTGCGGCCCTCATACGGCGCTTGAATCAGCAGGGGCTTCAGAAAATCGACCGCTTTTTCCGTGCCGTCGGCGCGGCTCATAATCACATCCTCATGCTCGAAGCTGAGCACGCCGAAATAGCCCACAAGGGCCAGCTCCGATATCACATTGCGCCAGTTCACGCTGCCCCAGCCGGGAATGCGAAAACGCGTGGAACGGTTCAGCGCGCCCCAGTTGCCCTGGTACATCCAGTACCCTCCGTCGTGCAAATTGTGCGTCACAATCTCACAGTCTTTCGCGTGCACGTGGAAAATGCGGTCTCCCAGCTGGTCGATAAAGCGCTCCACGCTGATGCCGGTGAGCATCAGGTTTGCCGGGTCAAAGTTGATGCCGATGCAGGGATGGTTATCCACAATTTCAATGCAGCGCTTGCAGGAGTGGATGTCGTACATAATATTGTTCGGATGGGGTTCAAACGCCAGCTTCACGCCGTATTCCTTATATTTGTCAAGGATCGGCGCATACCGCTCCACAAAGTTCTTTTCTTCCTCGGCCCAGCCGTCCGGCCAGGGCCAGTCGTTGAAGCGTCCAAAGTTCCCAACACCCGAAAAAGCAACCACCACGGGCACTTCCATCGCGTTTGCCAGCTGCGCCGAGCGCAGCAGGCTTTTGGTGCCGAAGGCAATCTGCTCCTCAGGCGTGCCGGGGCAGATGGACTCGACATCCTTGCCGTGCGGCCCCATCACCAGCAGAGAATCGGCGTGGTTGCTGATGGCGGAAATTGCAAGCCCTTTCCCGCGCAGCATTTTTGCCATGCCGGCCGCGCCGCCGCCCTTCAGCAGTTCGTCCGCGTCCACTTGGCCGTTGTCGGTGTAGGATGGCAGTTCCACCGCTTCATAGCCGTGCCGCAGGGCAATGTCGGCCACTTTTTCCACGGGCATCTCAGAATAATTGACTACGCAAAATCCTACCTTCATAGCATCCTCCAAACAGTTTCATCTGTAACCATAATATATAGCCAACGTGTGCACGCCCAACATCTGCTTGCAGTATAGTACACAGTGCGTTAAAAAGCAAGAGTAAAGTTGCTATTTTTTATTATAATTTTAGTTTATTTTTGTTTTTTGCGTTTGAGTCTTGTTTTTTTGTTTTCGATTTGATACAATATACAAAAGAAAAGCAAGAAAATCAAAAAATATATGTGTATTTGCACGGTAAAGGGCAACCAAAGCGAAACGGGAGTTGAATAACTGTGGTAAGGCGGCCAACATCCGGCCGACTTTGGCAGAGTGCCGGCAAAGATGGAACCCGCCGCCGGTATAAGGAGGTTCGCGTGTCAAAACTGATGGCATATGACCTGGGCACAGGCGGCATCAAAGCATCACTGCACGAGGCGGACGGGGGAATCGTCGCGTCGGCGTTCATCAGCTATCCCACGTTTTACCCGCAGCCGCAGTGGCACGAGCAACGGCCGGCGGACTGGTGGGGCGCGGTGTGCGAAAGCACGGG
>JAVBNG010000067.1:0-6184 GCA_031551695.1 Oscillospiraceae bacterium | reverse complement strand
GGAGAAGATATTGCTGTGCGGCGGCGGCAGCAAAAGCAGGCTGTGGCGCGGCATGTTTGCGGACATTTTCGGCAAGACGATTGAAAAGACGAACGTGGACCAGGACGCCGCCGCCCTTGGCGCGGCGGCCATAGCCGCGCGGGCCGTGGGGCTGTGGAGCGACTACAGCCCGGTGAAAAAAGTGCACAAGAACGAAAGCACCGAAGTGCCGAACCCCGCGAACGCGGCACAGTATGCAAACCTCCTGCGCCATTTCGCACATGCACGGGATTTCCTTTCCGAGTTTGGGGACGGGATGCGCAAGGACTGACCCGCGCCGGGAAACCAGTTGCCAGGCACACCGAAAGGCGTGTTTGAAATAAACGGTATGAATTATGATCGAAAGGGAGAAAGCTTCTATGAAAAAGAGTTTTGCACTGCTCGTAAGCCTTCTGATGCTGGTGTCTATGCTGGCTGCATGCGGCGGCTCCGCGTCTAGCAGCGCCGCGGCGGCTGAGCCCACCGCGGCCGCCGAGGGCGACTCATCCACCGACGCCGCACCCGCCGAAGGCGAAGGCGGCTCCTACACCATGTTCATGGTGCTGCGCCAAATCGGCGACGCGTACTATGACACCATCGGCAACGGCGCCGTGGAATGGGGCAAACAAAACGGCGTAGACGTGAAATATGTCGCCCCCACAGAGTATGACGCGGCCGCCCAAATCGCCCTTATCCAAGACTGTATTGCCCAGCAGCCGGACGCCATCCTTTGCGCGCCCGTCTCCAACGAAGCCTGCGAGCCCGTGTTCAAGCAGGCGCGCGACGCGGGCATCATCGTCATCACGAACGAAGCCGAGGGCATGGCCAATATCGACTGGAACGTGGAATACCTTGCCGCCGAGCCCTATGCAGAAAACTGGGTGGAGCTGATGGCCGAACACAACGGCGGCGCCGGCGACTATGTGTGCATGGTGGGCTCGCTGCAAAACACCGCAGAGGTGGCGCGCTGCAACAACGCCATCGCCTATGCCAAAGAGAATTACCCGGACATGAACCTGGTTACAGACATTGTGGAGCCTGCGAACGACACCGCCGACGCGCACTTGAGCCTCTTCAAAGAACTGCTCACCACCTATCCGGACCTGAAGAGCATCTTCTCGGCGCAAAGCGTGGCCCAGGCCGCACTTTCCATTGAGGAAGCCGGCAAAACAGGCGAATGCTTTGCCTCGGGCGAAGCCATTCCCAGCGAAGTGAACCAGTACATCGAAAACGGCACCGCGGCGTCCATCGTGGCCGACCTCTCGGTGTGCGGCGGCGCCCTGGCGGCCGTGGCACAGCGCATGCTGGACGGCGAAGCCATTGACGAAGGCATGGACCTCGGCATCTTCGGGTTCGACGCCTGCCTCGTTTCGCAGGACAAGAAACTGGTGGAAGCGAACGACATGCTGATCGTGACAAAGGACAACTACCAGGAATACGACTTCTAAACACAAACACCCCCTGCCTGCGGGCGCGTTGCCTGCGGGCAGGGAACGTTCAAACCCTGTACAAATAGAGAAACAAGGGGGCGCCCGCGTTGGCAGAATCTGCACTGATCGAGCTTAAAAACGTCAAAAAGTCCTTCTTCGGCGTTCATGCCCTCGACGGCATGGACTTCACGATAAACAAAGGCGAAATGCACAGCCTCATCGGGGAAAACGGATGCGGAAAATCGACGATGATCAAAATCATCTCCGGTTTTTACCAGTTGGATGAAGGCGAATTGTATATCAACGGCAAACGCTATGAAAAAATCGCCCCCATCGAGGCCATGCGCGAAGGCATCCAGGTGATTTACCAGGATTTTTCCCTGTTTCCAAACCTCTCGGTGGCCGAGAATATTTTGATGAGCAAGTTCATCGAGTCCAAGGCAAAACTTATGAACTGGAAAGAGACGAACCGGCTGGCAAAAGAACAGTTGGAACGCCTTGGCGTGGCAATGGACCCGCAGATGCCGGTAGCGGACACCACCGTGGCGCAAAAACAGATCGTGGCCATTTGCCGCGCGCTGATGCAAAATTGCCAGCTTATCATAATGGACGAGCCCACCACGGCCCTTACGCGCAAAGAAATAGAGGCGCTGTACAAAATTGTGGAGGGACTGATGGCGCAGGGCATCTCCGTGCTCTTTGTCAGCCACAAGCTGGACGAGATCGAAACCATATCAAACAAGGTTACCGTAATGCGCAATGGCAGGAACGTGTTCGACGGCCTGACCAAGGACCTTACAAAAGAGAAGATGATCTTTTACATGACGGGGCGCGAAATTCACGCGGAAAGCTATGAGGCCGAGGTGACGGACGCGCAGCCCGTGCTAAAAGTGGATAATTTCAGCAACGGCGCCGATTTTAACGGCATCTCTTTCAGCCTGATGCGGGGCGAAGTGCTGGGCATCACAGGGCTGATGGGCTCCGGCCGCAGCGAGGTGGCAAAGGCGCTGTTCGGGCTTATGCCCTATGCCGGCAGCGTAAGTGTGAACGGCCGGCCAGTTGAAATCAAGGATGTAAAAACCGCCATCAAAAACGGCATTGCCTATGTGCCGGAAGACCGCAGCACAGAAGGGCTGCACATGGCGTGCAGCATTGGCGACAACGCCATTGCATGTGTGCTGGACGAGATACTGGGCAAGGCAAAGCTGGTGGACAGAAAAAAAGAGCGCGAACTGATGCAAAAAAACCTGGCCACCCTGACCATAGCGGGCATGCAGTACGAAAAAGAGGTGCGCCTGCTTTCCGGCGGCAACCAGCAAAAAGTGCTGCTGGTGAAATGGATGAGCACAAACCCCGACATCCTGATATTGAACTGCCCCACCGTGGGCGTGGACGTGGGCTCGAAAAGCGACATCCACGAAATCATCCGCGTAACGGCCCGCAGCGGGCGCGGCGTCATGGTAATTTCAGACGATATCCCGGAAATCATGCAAACCTGCAACCGCGTTTTGATCATCAAAGAAGGCCGGATCGTGCGCGAAATCGAGACGAAAGATACGACGATAGACAGCCTGGAAGCCATGCTGGTTGAAGATGGCGGGCAGGCCGCGTCGTAAGGGGGATGGCTATGCTGAACAAATGGACGAAAAACACAGAGGCCATCATGTCGGTGCTGATCGTGCTCATCGTGGCGCTTTGCCTTATCATCAGCCCGCAATACCGCACGGTGAACAACCTGTTCAATATGCTGCGCTCCACGCTCATCACGGGCATCCTGGCCATATCCTGCCTGCTTGTTACGATTATCGGCGGCCTGGACCTCAGCTTCATGGCCATCGCGTCCTTCTCCATGTACAGCGTGGTGAAGGTGTTCACCACCCTGTGGCCGGAGGCCCCCGTCTTGCTGATGTTCCTTCTGGGGCTTGCCGTTGGCGTGGCGCTTGGCCTTGTGAACGCATTTTTTGTCATCATCACCAAAATGCCCATTTTCATCGTCACACTGGGCACGCAGTTTATATTCAGCGGCGCCTGCCTCGCGTTTGTGGGCACGTCGTACCTGCAGGTACCGGTTGCCATGGTGAACCTCTCGAAGGCGAATTTCCTTACGGCCACAGACGCTTCCGGCGCGCAAATCGGGCTGAACGTGTCCATGCTCTTCCTCGTGGTGTTGTACGTGGGCGCCTGGCTGATGCTGAACTACACAAAGTTCGGCCGCAGCCTGTACGCCATCGGCGGCGACACGGTTGGCGCGCAGCGGGTGGGCATCAACGTGCCACGGCATATTGTGGCCGTTTTTGCCATTGCGGGCGGCATTGCGGCCATAGCGGGCGTGCTGAACGGGGCGCTGTTGCGCCTTGCCGTGCCGGGAGACCTTGTGGGCGGGGAGCTCACCGTCATCGCGGCGGTCATCCTCGGCGGGGCAAACGCTGCAAAAGGAAAGGGCACCATACACGGCACGCTGCTCGGCGTCATTCTGATCACAGTCATTTCAAACAGCCTGAACCTTTTGAAAATACCGACGTTCTGGCAGGAGGCGGTGCTTGGCGCGGTCATCATCCTTGGCACGGTTTTCAGTTCGCTCTCGGGCAAAAAAAGCAGCAAAGTGAAAGCCCTTGCGGCATAAGGAGGTGGCAAAATGCCCGACAACAACCTGGCGAGCACGAAACGTCTGTCCCTGAAAAACCTGGACAAAAACAATTTGATGCTTTGTACAGTTTCCATCGTCATATTCCTGGTAGTGGCCATCGCCAACCCGCGCGTGTTTCTGGGGAAAGTGAACCTCACCTCCATGGGCGCGCAGCTGGCCGAGTTTGGTTTTTTCTCCGTGGCGATGATGGTGTCGTTCCTGTCCGGCGGCATCGACATCTCGATTGTGGGCATCGCAAACCTCACGGGTGTCACAGTGGGGTTCCTGTTCGTGGCGCTTGGCACGGCGGGGTATACCGGCCCCATCGCGCCGTTCCTGCTGCTTGCGTTCCTAATCGCACTCGCGCTGGGTGCCATCATGGGTTACATCAACGGATTTTTGATTTCAAAGTTCCATATTTCGCCCATGCTTGTCACACTTGGCACACTGAACCTTTTTATGGGCATTGCCGTTATTTTAACAGAAGCAAAAACCCTGACAGGGTTTCCCATCGCGGTGGCCGATTTCGGCAACGCGGCCATCGGCATTTTCTCCGTGCCACTCATTTTATTTGTCATAACGGCGCTTGTTGTCGGCCTTATTTTGAACCGCACAAAGTTCGGCAAGGAGTTGCGTTTTTATGGAACAAACAATAAAGCCACCGCATACTCCGGCATCAACAGCCGCGCCGTGGTCATCAAGTCCTACATGCTTTCGGCCATGGTGTCGTCTGTGGCTGGCGCGCTGATGGTGATGCGTGTGAACAGCGCGCGGGCGAATTTCGGCTCGTCGTACATGTTCACGTCTATTTTGTGCGTCATTCTCGGCGGCATCAGCCCCATGGGCGGCAAGGGCAAGCTCTCGGGCGTGATATGGTCGCTGGTTGCGCTGCAACTGCTTTCCAGCGGGCTGAACATGCTGGGGGTGAGCAACGTGCTGAAGGACTTTATCTGGGGCGGGCTGTTGCTTGCGGTGATGACGATGAATTTCTTTGCGGAACAGCGCACAGCGAAAAGGGCAAAAGGCTGCTGAAGGGCCGCAAATGGGCCAAAGCCGGGGCACGCCCCGGCTTTTTCGGTACCAGATGCGGCTTGACGCGTAAATGGGCGGTTGTTATACTGATGTCAGATGATATATTGGCGGTGAAGAAATGTTTAAGGCCGAACGTCTGGAGAAAATAAAAGCACTTGTTTCAGAGCGCCGGCAGGTGGATGTTTCGGGGCTTAGCGCGCAGCTGAACGTGACTGAAGTTACCATCCGCAGTGACCTTGAGCAGCTGGAAAAAGAAGGCTTTTTGAAGCGGCTGCACGGCGGCGCCGTGTTGAATGAAGAGAACAGCGCGCTCCGGGACAGGGAGGGTTTTTTCCAGAGCCAAAATATAGAGTACAACGAAGGCAAGGCGGCGGCGGCGCTGGTGGCGGCGGCGCTGGTGGAAGAGAAGGAATGCATTTTTCTCGGCCCCGGCGAAACCTGCTATTATATTGCAAAAGAACTGCTGCCGCGCAAACGGTTAACGGTGCTTACCAATAATCTGTATGTGGCGGACGTGCTTTCGGCAAATGAGAGCATCGCCCTCACACTCACCGGCGGGCAGGTGGTGCGCGGGTGCTATTGTGTGGCAGACGACAAGTTCCGGGCGATGACTGCGGATTTGTACCTGACCAAGGCGTTTTTCTCGGCCGCAGGGGTCAACGCTTCAAGCGGCTATACTGTGGCGGCCAGCTATGAGGTGGCTGTGTGCAACGAAATTTTAACGCGAAGCCGCGAAGCTGTGATGGTGGCGGACAGCGCCAAGTTTGACAGGACCTCTTTTGTAAAGCTGGGCGGGCTGGACCGGTTCCGGACCGTTGTGACAGACAAAGAGCCGCCGGATCTTTACTTGAACTGTTTCCGGCAGAACGGCGTGGATTTATTGCGGAATAAGGGGTGAGGAATTGCCAAAGCTGATTTCTTACGACATGGACAACGACGGCATCAAAGCATCACTGCACGAGGCGGACGGGGGAATCGTCGCGTCGGCGTTCATCAGCTATCCCACGTTTTACCCGCAGCCGCAGTGGCACGAGCAACGGCCGGCGGACTGGTGGGGCGCGGTGTGCGAAAGCACGGG
>JAVBNG010000022.1:0-45932 GCA_031551695.1 Oscillospiraceae bacterium | reverse complement strand
ATCATCTTGTCGCGCAAAATGCCCGCAAGGTGCAGGTAGTTGTCCCACTCGGGGTTGTGCTGGCGCTTGCTCGAGTCCTTCGTCCACGGCAGGCCCGAGATGTCCAGCAGGTTTTGGGTTAACACCACACGCTGGTTTAGCGTTTAGCCACCTGCAAAAAATGTGCCCGCCGGAATATCCGGCGGGCTTTTGGCATTGGTTTTGTTCGCGCGATGAAAAAGCCGTGGACACAAGGTTGGCGTAAACACCACGGGGGAATAAGATGGACACGCTGGAGACGGCAAAGCCAGTGCGCAGGTCCATCAGGAGGCGGTAAGTCGCGCCGCCCTTTTGGAAGCTGTGTGCGTGCCAATTAAGACTGTTCGCTTAGGCTTTAAACGCTAAAATCATTGCGGTAAGTTTTGGCAACACATCTGCAACTTCACCACAAATTCCGTAATCTGCCGCGGCAAAAATGGGGGCTTCGGCGTCATGGTTAACGGCAAGAACCGTTTTTGCATGCACGCCTGCCATATGGTGTGCGGAACCGGAAATGCCGCATGCCACATACAGCCTTGGGTGCACCAGTTTTCCTGTTTGGCCAATTTGGCGTTCGTATGGCAAAATTCCCTCTTCCACAGCGGCGCGCGACGCGCCGAGGACGCCCCCGGCGGCCTGCGCAAATTCTTTCGCCAGAGCAAGGCCGCGAGCACCCCGCACGCCGCGGCCCACGGCCACAATGATATCTGCTGAGGCGAATTCCGCATTTTCTTGCGGCAGAGCGCTTTGCAGCAGCACACTAACGCCGCCGGACGGAAAGTCGGTTTGAATTGCGCGGGCGGGAACGGCACGTGCCCTGTTTTCGCAGACAAGCGGAGGAAAAACGCCCGGGCGTACGGTTGCCATCTGTGGCCACCCGCGCTTGCACACAATTGTTGCAAGGATGTTGCCGTCAAACGCGGGGCGGGTTTGGTGCATCAGGCCGCTTTCGGCGTCAAGCTCAAGGGCAATGCAGTCGGCCGTCAGGCCTGTGCCCAGCATGGCGGCAAGGCGGGCGGCCGTGTCGCGGCCGGTGTCCATGGCGGGTACCAACACAATGCGCGGCGCGGCTTCCCGCACCATGCGGCACAGCGCAGACGCATAATTTTGGGCAGTGTAAACGCACAATACTTCATCGTCACAATACAGCACTTCATCCAAACCACATTTTTGCAGTTTTTGCACGGCCATTCCAAGCCCGTGCCCGGCAATGGCGGCATACAGTGGCTCACCTGCGCCGCTTGCCATGTGGTGTCCGGCCGATAAAAGTTCCAGAGCGGAGGGCGGCAGTTCCCCGGCGGGGCAAACGCATGCAACCATCACGCCCAGTCCTCCGCCGAAACCCGGTGTCATATTCATTTTGCCACCTCGGTTCCGGCGGAAGGCCTGCACCTATCCGGGAAAAACAACGGCAGAAGAGCATTGTCGTTTTCAACGTCAACCATGTGCAGCGCACGTCCCTGCTCCGGCACAAAAATGTGCGCAAGTTTTGTGGCGGAACCGGAAAGGCCGCAGTGCTCAGGCGCAAGGCCAGGCAAGGCTTGCGCGTCCAGCTGTTGCACTGCGCGCGCGCGCGCGCGCAGCGTTTCAGCAAGTGTTGGCGTGTGCGGGTTAACCATGTCTGTTTCAGCCACCATCAGGCACGGCAGCGGCGATTTGATGTGAAGCTGCCGCCCGTCCAACCGTTGCAGCGCAAACACAGCCCTGCCTTGGGTGCTTTCTATACCGGTTACGCCGCCAAGGTGTGGAAGGCCCATCAGTTCGGCAAGGTAAGCGCCAAGCTGCCCGGTGTTACCGTCCGCGGAACATTTGCCGCAAAGTATCAGGTCGTATTGCGGGCGGGACGCGAAAAACCGCGATAGCGTGTACGCTGTGGCAGGCACGTCTGCCCCTGCAAAAACGGGGGAGGCCAGCAGGAAAACTTCTTCAGCGCCAAGAAAAAAAGCGCCGCGAAGAGTGGCTGACGCCCCCGGAGGGCCCATGGAGACAACGTGAACACAGCCGCCTTGTTCTTTTACAAGCCCAAGGGCAACTTCCAGCGCAACAAGGTCGGCGGGGTTCAGGCATCCCTCGCCGCTGCCGCGCGCCATGGTGCCGTTCTCAACATCAAAAGACATTTTATCGCGGTCCGGCACAACTTTTACGCAGACGCACACGTTCATTCAGGTTCCTCCTGCACGGCGCCCGCCAAAACACCGGGGTTTTGCCCGGCAAAAAGCTTTGAAGCGGCGCGGATATCAACGGCTTCTTTTGCGCGTGCGGGTGAAAGCGCCGCAAACAGTGCCTTTTTCAAGCGGCCAACACCATATTCACCGCTGCAAACGCAGCCGGTTTCCGCAAGCGCCCGCATAACGGAGCCGTAGGCTTCGTTAGCGGCGGCAGTTCCGGCCTGTCCGCTCCAAAGGCGTATGCTAACGGTGCCTGCAAGTGGTTTGCCAAGCAAGTATCCACCGCAGTTCCACGCCGCCGGCATATGCGCCAGGCGATCGAAAACCACAAAAAAATCCCCTTCAGGCGCGCAAGCGTCTGCCGCAAGATATGGCGCGCCTGCGGCCGCCAGCATTGCCGTTTCCACCACTTTGTGGCGGAAGTTTGTCATGGCGGCCAGTTGGTTCGTGTCGCTTGCCACAGCCACGTCATCGGCAGGAATGCCCAACGACTCCAAATGCTTCAGCACCAGTTCCAGCGCGGCAAACAAATCTTCGTCGTGCAGAGCGGCAAGTTCCAGCAATAACACCGCGCCGTCGGCGCCGGGGCATGGCAATGCGGCAGGCAGCCCGCCAGGTGTGTTTTGCAGCAAAGCGAAGCAAGCGCTGCCAAAGCATTCGGCGCCTTGCAGCGGTTTTGTGGGCAGCGCTTCCGCTTCCTGCAAAAAGCCATGCCAAAAAGCACCCATCTCCGCAATGCTGCCGAACGGAATCCAAACGCCCTGCCGTGTAGCCGGGGCCGCATGAAGTTCAAGCACCAGTTCACAAATTAGCCCAAGCGTGCCCTCGCTTGTGCATAGTAAATCAATGATGTCGCGGCCTGTCCTGTATCCGGCCTCCTGCGGGTGGGCGCTTTGATAAGGGCGCTCTAAAATACCCGTGAATATGCCGCTGTTTGCCATGGATTCGCCGTTTTTGCAAGGGGCGCAGGCGCAGTTATGCCTCAGGACTCTGCCATCCGGCAGCGCAAGCGCAAACCCGGCCAAATGCTCCGCCACACCGCCGCAAAAGCGAGCGCCGGAAGCGTTGCACGCGGCAATGCCTCCAAGCGTGGCGGTATCCTCAGTTGGGTTTGGCAAAAATTCCAGTTCCACGGCGGAATTGCGGTACGCCGCCCACGCTGCCGTGCTTTCTGCGCTGAACAGGCTTTCGTCGCAGCTTTTTGAACGCAGCACCCGGTTTACCTGTTCCAGCGTTACACCGGCCTGAACGGTTATTTGCCCGCGGCGTTTCTCTTCGTCAAAGCCAAACGCCAAAAATCCGTTCATGCGTGCAGTGCAAAGCACCGCGCCGCCAAACGGAACGGCGCCGCCGCAAAGCCCGGTGCGGGCGCCCTGAAGCGTGACGGGCAATTGTGCCTCTGCGGCGGCCCGCAGTGCGGCGGCGGATTCTGCCGCGCAGGTGGGGTAGGCAATGCAGCCCGCGTGCCCGGCAAGGCCGGATTCGTCGCGCAAAACACTTTCCTGGCCAAGCGGCCCAAAGCCGCACGGGATTCCTGTTCCCATTCGCTTTCCTCACACAAGTTTTGCCTATGCCATGCCGGATATTTTCCAGCATTATCATATCATATTGGCTTGCGGTGGCAAATGGAGGAACCACCCGCAAGCGCAACAAAACATGGAATTTTTAAAACTAATAAATACATGCTATTTATAACACATTTGCGGCCAAATTGTTTACAAGTTTTGAAACAGATGCTACTATAGCCACATTGAAAGAGTTGGGAGGAGCAACATGAACGTGGACAGGGAACAAGTGGAAAGGGACCTGTGCGCCCTTTTGGGCGCCGAAAATATTGTAACGGACATTGAAGTGTTGCGGGAGCACGATTCAGACGACCGGGCCTATGCAAAAGCGTTTGGCCTTTACGAGGTTCCGCTGCCGGTTTGCATTGCAAACGTGGCGTCAAAAGAAGAAATTATTACAGTGCTGCGCTATTGCGGCCAAAACGGTGTTGCGGTCATTCCTCGCACCGGGGCTTCCTCCTACGAAGGGCTGCTTAGCGCAGAAACCGAAAATTCCATCATGCTGGATGCCTCGGCAATGAACAAAATCGTAAAAATAGACGACCATAACATGATGGCAACCTGCCAGTGCGGCGTGCCGCTGCAAACGCTTGAAAACAAGCTGCAAAAGCAGGGCCTTACCACCGGGCACAGCCCGCAGTCACTGCCGGTGGCACAAATGGGCGGCCTTGTTGCCACGCGCAGCATCGGCCAGTTTTCCACATATTACGGCTGCATTGAAGACATGGTGTGCGGGCTTGAGGCCGTTATGCCAGACGGGGAGGTTGTGCGCATCCGCAATGTGCCGCGCCGTTCCTCCGGGCCGGATTTGCGGCATCTTATCATCGGCTGCGAGGGCGCACTTGCTTTTATCACCGAGGTGACGGTGAAACTCTACCGCTATTATCCGGACAGTTTTTGGCGCGGCGCCTATATAATGCCGGATATGTACACAGGGTTTGAAACACTGCGCACAATCATTACAGACGGGTACCGTCCGTCGGTGGTGCGGCTGTATGATAAATCGGACTATGATTATAATTTTGGCAATGTTGAACTGGCTGAAGGCGAGGCATATCTCTTCTTTTTGGCCGAAGGGCCGCCGCCCATTGCGAAGGCAACAGGTGAAGCTATCGACGCGTGTGTGCGCAAGGCGAACGGGCGGCCGCTTGGCGAAGCCCCGGTGGATTACTGGATGATTCACCGCAACGACCTTTGCGATTCGTTTCGCACACCGGAGCTGCGCGAAAAGTTCAAGCAAAACAAGGCTTTTTATGCCACCACCGAGATTTCCGCCTCATGGAGCGACATCGTGGTTATTTACGATAACGTTATCCGCCGCATCACGGATGAAATTGATGGGTTGGTGGTGGTGGGCGGCCACGTTTCCCACAGCTACCAAACAGGCACAAACATTTATTTTGTTTACACGGTGCATGTGCCCACGCCGGAAGAATACCACAATATACACCAGCATGTGGTGGATATCATTTGTGAAGAAGTGCTGCGCGAGGAAACAGGCGGATGCTCTCACCATCACGGAATGGGCAAGATGCGCGTGAAGTTTGCGCCTTTGGAACACGGCAGTTCATACATGCTTATGAAGAAGCTGAAAAACATGATGGACCCGGCCGGAATCATGAACCCGGGAGTGTTGCTTGCCCCCGGGGAAGCGCAACAATAAGAGCCGGATAAACAAACAGGGAGCCCCACATGGACATTGCTGTTTGCTTTAAGGTAACACCGGATCTTGACCATCTCACCGTGTGCGAGGCGAAAGAGATTGCCGCGGGCACGTGGGATGTGTCCTTTGCGCGCCCAGTGTTTGGCGCTTATGACGAAGCTGCGCTTGAAAGCGCGCTGCGCCTGCGGGATGAAGCTGAGGCCCGGGGCATGCCCTACCGCCTTATGGCGGTGACTGCCGGGCCATGCCAAAGCCGGTTTTTCACAGAGTTGTTTGCACTGGGTTTCCACCGCGTGCTGCACGCTGAAACAGAAGGCAACCTGGATTTCAGCCCCGTGCAAACGGCGCATGTGCTTGCGGGTGCCATTATGGCGGCAGGGGGGGCAAACCTTGTTCTCACCGGGCAGCAGGCCGCCCCTGGTGAAAGCGGCATTGTGCCGGCCTTGCTGGCTTCGGAACTGGGTATTGCGTACATGCCGCGTGCGGTGGAGGTGCAGTGGACGCCGGACGTCCGCCTTGCCACCGTGTTCCAGACGGACACGGGGGTTGGCAAAGCAGACGTGCGCTTGCCGGTTTTATGCGCCGTTGAAAATGCGCATTATCCGCATTTGCGCCTTGCGCGCCTTAAGGACAGACTTGCCGCCGCAAACCGGCATTGGGAAATATTTCAACCCGGACAGTTTTTGCAAACAGCCACTGTGCCCGCCACACCTTGCCGCTTGTGGACACAAGCCCGTGAAGGCAATTGCCGTTTCCTTGAAGAGGCCGAACCCGCCGGACAGGCAGCCGCGCTTTTGCGCTTTGCGGCTGAAGCTGCCGCAACGGGGGGCGGAAAATGAAAACGGTGATTGTTTTAGGGCGGCACAACGACGAAAGTGATGCGCGTCAACTGCTTGCCGCAGCGTGCGCCGCGGGCGCGCAGCCGGATGATATTGCCGTTTGGCAGTTTGCGGAAGGCACCTTGCAGCAAGGGATGGAGACGCTGCCCGCCGTGGCGGTTTGCCTCATTGAAGTTTCCGGCCCGGCATTGCCGGGCGCAGCAGCAAAAAACCTTGCCACGCGCCTTGTGCCAATGCCGGAACTTCTGCTTTTTTTCGGCGACCGTTTTGGGAACGATGTTGCGGCAGAGCTTTCAGCATTGACCAGTGCTTTTTGCGCGTTGGATATCACCGGAATAAACCGTGCAAACGGCGGTCTAACCGTGCACCGCCGGGTTTATGGGTTACATTTGAAGTGTGAGCTTCCCTGCACCGGGCTGCCGGTAGTGCTTTCAGTTGCTCAAGACGCGTTTTCTCCGCTGCCGGGTGCGGGCACGCCGGAAGTTAACTCTCAAAAAGCTTATCTACATGCAGAGTGGTGCGAAAACTTGTCAATTACGCAGGCGTGCAACACCAAAAGCCTGCAAGACTATGATGTAATACTCATTGGCGGGCGTGGGCTTGGCAGCGCCGAAAACGCGCGTCGCCTTGAATATTTAGCCAAGCTGATGCACGCCGGCCTGGGCGCCACGCGGCCCGCAGTGTTTAACGGCTGGCTTCCGCTGGAAAGTTTGGTTGGCGCTTCGGGCGAGCGGGTGGCCCCTAAACTGTGCATCGTTTTTGGCGCGTCGGGCTGCACGCCGCTTGTGTTGGGGCTTGAAAAGAGCAAGACCATCCTTGCGGTTAACATCGACGGGGAAGCCGACATCTTTAGCAGCTGCGACATTGGCCTTGTGGCTGACTGCAACGCTGTTATTGAAGAAATGATTGCTTCACTTGAAAAGCATAGTTAAGGGCAACACGCGTTTATGCAAACGGGAGGAACTCGTATGAAAAAAGTTTTTTTATCGCCCGGGAAGGTCATTATTGGGAAAAACGAGCTTGCAAGCCTTGGCGAATCCGCCGCCCAGTTTGGCAAGAGTGCGTTGCTGCTTGCCCACAAGGATGATTATGCCCGGGAAAAATCCACGCTTGACGCCACTGCCGCACAATTCGGTGTAGACATCGTAAACGGTGAATTCTGCGGGGAGTGTACATATGACGAAGTTGAGCGTGCCGGCGCCGCGTTGGACGCGGCCAATGCTTCATGCGTAATTGGGCTTGGCGGAGGCAAGGCGATAGACACGGCAAAAGTGCTTGCGGACAAACGCGGCCTGCCCATGATTTCCGTGCCGACAATTGCTTCCACCGACGCGCCCTGCAGCTCCATGGCGGTGGTTTATGACGAAAACCACGGCTATGTGGGGAATTATTATATGCGGCGCGGCCCGGCAGTAGTGCTTATTGACTCGCAAGTTATCGCAAATGCGCCCGCAAGGTTTTTGATAGCGGGAATAGGAGATGCGTACGCCACTTCGTTTGAGGCTGAGATGTGCGTGCGGACAGGCGCGAAAAACTATGGCGGCGGCACGTCTACACTGGCGGCGCTGGAGCTTGCGCGCCTGTGCCACAAAACACTTGTTGAAAACGCCGAGGCGGCGCTGCTTGCCTGCCGCCAGCACATGGTGGTTCCGGCGCTTGAAAACATAATAGAGGCGAACACCCTGCTGAGCGGGCTTGGCTTTGAAAGCGTCGGCCTTGCCGCGGCTCACTGTGTGCCTACTATTTTGTTTGCCTTGGGCGCAGTTGACGCCATGCATGGCGAACTTGTTGCTTTCAGCCTGCTGGTGCAGTTTGTTTTGGAAAACCGCCCCATGCGCGAAGTGAAGGAAACTCTTCAATTTTACCGCACCGTGGGCCTGCCGTGCACACTGTCGGAGATCGGCATAAAGCGCGAGGCCATAACGGATGAACAATGGGCTTGTGCATCCCGTTTTGCCACAACACCCACCAGCACGATGCGCAACATGCCATTTGAAGCCGACGACGATATTGTGAAGCCGGCCATCCTTTGTGCAGACCGCCTTTGCGAATTGTAAGCTGTTTGCCCGCACACAGCGGGCGAACGCCGGTATTGGGAAACTGAAATGAACAATGCTGTGCACCATGTGGACGCGTTCCGCACCGTTTCCGATGAAGACGTGGAAAATGGCCTTGTCATACGCTGGGCGGGGCATTATTTCTGTGACAAAACTTCTGCTTTGAACCGCGTGCACAACCGCTATTACCTCATTTGCGTCTACGAAGGAAAGGGCTTTATCCGCAACAATACAGGTGGGGTGGAGGAAGTGGGCAGCGGAAGCATCGTGCTGTTCAAGCCGGGAGAGCAGCAGTGCCTTTGGGCCGACAAAAATGACCCGTTCAGCTATTACGGAACCTGCTTTTGCGGCCATGTGGTGGATGCGCTTTTGGCAGGCAGCCCGGCTTGCGCAGCCACGCACCACCCCGGCCCGCTGGACAGGCGGCTGATCTCAATGATGGAAAGCTTTTTGAACCTGATGCTGCTGCACCGGGGAGACTATGACGAGTTGCTTGTGGTTAGCAAGTTTTTTGCAATTTTGGCCCGCGTGAACGCCATAATCAGTTTGGCCGGCGTTGAAGCTGTTGACAAAAAGCCTGTTGAAAGCACGCTTGATTTAGTGGAGCAGTACCTGCGCATCAACTATAACAAGCCGATAACAAACCGGTCGCTTTCCGAGGTGTCACGCTACAGTGTCACATGGCTGGATAAAAACTTCAAGCAAAAATACGGCGTAACGCCCATCCAATACCTCACGCGCATACGTATCAAAAAAGCGCAGCACCTGCTGTGTATGGCAGAGGGCGAACAATTTAACATCGCCGAAATTGCTTATGCCGTGGGATATAACGACCCGCTGTATTTCAGCAAGGTATTCAAGAAGGTAACGAGCCTGTCGCCTAAGGACTACCGTGCGCTTTACGGCGGCGGCGTAACCTGACCGAGCCGGCACACAAAAGAAGGGGAGGCGGCACATGGAAAACAAATACATCATAGGCATTGATGGCGGCAGCCAGAGCATGAAGCTGACCATCTTCGACCTTCGGGGGAATGCCGTTTGCGAAGCGCGCCACCCATTGCGAGCTTGTGTTTCAGTAAAGCCTGGATATTCCGAGCACCCGGACGACGACTTGTGGGATGCGTTCCTTGCAGCGTGCACAAAACTGGCGGCAGTGTTTGAGGGCAGCATGCAGGATGTTATCGGCATTGGCCTTTGCACCATCCGCAGTTGCCGCGTGTTTTTAAAAGAGGACGGCTCGCTTGCGCAACCGGTGATGAGCTGGTTGGACAGCCGCGCCTTCGGCCCTGTGGACGCCTCGCCAGACGTTCGCTATGTAACGACAACCACAGGATATTTCACCCACCGCCTTACCGGAAACTTTGCAGACACCGTTGCAAACAATTCCGCAGGGCAGTGGCCTGTGGACCTGTACACGTGGGATTGGTCCGACGACCCGCAAAAGTACATCGATTACCATATTTCACGCAACATGCTGGTGCCGCTGGTGGTGCCCGGCACCATCCTTGGCACGCTGCGGGACGATGTTGCAAAGGCAACGGGCCTGCCTGCCGGGGTTCCGGTGGTGGCCACCGCCAACGACAAGTCCGTTGAGGCGCTTGGCGCCGGGCTTGTGGGCGGAAACGCGGGGCTTGTGTCGCTTGGAACTTACATTACAAGCGTTGTGAACGGAAAGGAATTTCTTGAGCGAGGGAATGATTTTTTTTGCAATTTCAGCTGCATACCAAACCGTTACCTTCATGAAAGTAACGGTATATGGCGCGGAATGTGGACGGTTAGTTGGCTGGTGGACCTGTTGGGCGATGAGGTGAAGCTTAAAGCGGACGCCGCCGGCATGGGCGTAGAGGATTTTCTTGACGGCGAAGCAGCCGTAACACCGGCCGGCGCGGAAGGGCTTTTGACAGTGCTGGAGTGGTTGAACCCGGACTTTTTGGCGCATAAAAAGGGCATGATGATCGGCTTTGACGTGCGCCACACCCGCGCACATATGTACCGTTCCGTCATCGAGGGCATTGCGATGACGATGAAGAATAAATTTACCGCCATGTGCAAAGCCACCGGTACGCCGTTCCCGGAAAAGCTGATTTTGTCCGGCGGCGGTTCGTCCGGCAGCGTGTTTTTGAAAGCCTTCGCCGACGTGTTCGGCGTTCCGGTGGTGCGCAACACTGTGAACAACGCGGCGGGCCTTGGCTCTGCCGTTTGCGCCGCTGTTGCGGTTGGGGCATACCCCGGCTTTGATGAAGCGGTGGCCGCCATGGTGAAGGTGCGCGACGTTACCCCGCCCAATGAAGCGAACCACCGTTTATACACCCAAATAAACGAAGACGTTTATTCGAAGTTGAGCCCCACAATGGACGGCCTTCTTTTGCGCCTGCGCGAGATTATAACCGGGTGAGCGCGCCTGAACCGGTTGGCACGTGCCGCGTGACATGCGCGGCACTGGCAAATAATAAGTGGACGGTACTACCATCAAATTTGAGGAGGAAACAATCATGATGAAACGCACTCTTACCGTGTTGCTTGCCTGTGTGCTTGCGGCGTCCTGCCTTTTCGCGGGCTGCGGCAACGCGGCATCCTCGTCTGAGGAAGCAAGCGCCCCCGTCGCAACGTCAGACTCGGCCGCGGCCCCCGCCACAAGCACCGATACCGCCTCCGGCGACCAGCTGAAAGTTGCAATGGTGTGCTCCGGCGCCATTAACGACGGCAGCTGGAACACATCCGGCTACGACGGCCTGATGGCCATTGGCGAGGAGCTTGGCGCTGAAACGGCTTACAGCGAGCAGGTGTCTACCGACGAACTTCCCACCGTGCTGCGCTCCTACGGCCGCGAAGGCTACGACATCATCATAGCCCACAGCATGGAATATGATGAACAAATGAAGCGCATCGCGCCCGAATTCCCCGATACTAAGTTTATCACCATCAACGGCTTCTCCACCGGAGACAACCTCTATGCCATCCAGTTCAAATACTGGGAACTGCAGTACTTCATGGGCATGGCCGGCGCACTTGCAAGTGAGAATAACAGCATTGCAGTCATTGCCGCAATGGAAACCGAAATGGTGAAAATGGAACAGCAGGCCATGAAGCAGGGCGCCGCTTACGTGAACCCTGATTGCCAGGTCAGCATTTCCTTCACAGGCGACTGGAATGACCTTGCTAAGGCAAAAGAAGCTTCGCTTGCACAAATTGACTCCGGCGCGGACGTGCTGCTTGCTAACGTTTCCTCCGCCGCTTCCGCCATTTTTGGCGCGTGCACGGAAAAAGACGTTTACGGCATGGGCTGGGGCGACGACGTGTTCAGCATGGCGCCGGATAACGTCGTTGTTTGCGCGCTGTTCAACATGAAGGACCTTTACCGCATTGGTGCGCAAATTGTTCTGGATGGCACCGATGAGCGCGACCTGCTTTTGACAATGGCCGACGGCGCTATGAGCGTTACTCCGCTGGCCGAGTGGCTGCCGCAGGATAAACGCGACGCGTTTGACAAGCGTGTAGAGGAATACATGAACGGCGAATTCACCATCGACGTGGAAGGCAGCCTGGCCTGATGTTTTTTGGAACTTGCATCAATAACTAACGGTAATGACTGGTTTCCCCGCCTGCCGCGCGGCAGGCGGGGGACCCATGGGGGAAGCGGGATGCAAAGGATTTTGCAAAAGGCGGCCGGCACTGCCATCATTTCCTTGCTGGCGGTGGCCGTTGCGTTCCTTATCTGCTCTGTGATGCTTGTTTTGCAGGGGGTTAACCCGCTGCAGGCCTTCAGCGCCATTGCATACGGTGCGGCCGGCAATATTTATAGCGTTTTTTCCAGTGTTACCGCGGCGGTGCCGTTGGCCATTGCGGCGTTCGGCGTGGTGGTTTCGTTCAAGGCGGGTGTATACAACATAGGCGTGGAAGGCCAGCTCTTCATGGGCGGGCTTTTTGCCGCAATTGTTGGAACGCGCTTTGTGGGCATGCCCGCTCTTTTGCATCTGCCGCTCTGCCTTGCCGCGGGTATTCTTGGCGGCATGCTGTGGGCGCTTTTGCCCGCGCTAATGAAAGTGGTTAAAGGGTTCAACGAGGTTATAACCACCGTTTTGATGAACTACATCGCCATTTACATTGTAAGTTTTGCCGTCAGCGGCCCGATGCGCCCGGAAAGTGTTTATGTCAACCAATCGGCGCCCATCGAACCATCTGCCGTGTTGCCAAGGTTTGCCGCAGGCTATGAAATAAACTACGGGTTGCTGCTCATGCTTGTTATGCTTGTGCTGGTTACATTTTTAATGCGCCGCAGCACATGGGGGTTCCGCATCCGCGCCGTGGGCATCAACCCTGCTGCCGCCGCTTCGTTCGGCATGAGGGCGAACAGAGTTGCCATCAGCGCGTTTTTGGCAAGCGGAGCGCTGGCAGGCCTTGCAGGCAGCGTGGAAGTGCTGGGAAACCAGGGGATTTTGGCTGAGAATTTTGCAGTGGGCATGGGATACAATGCCATCGCCGTCGCTCTTTTGGGCGGCGTTAGCGCGCCTGGCTCGCTTTTGGCGGCCTTATTCATGGGCTGTTTGCGCAACGGAGGCATCATGCTGCAAATAAAGCTTGGTATTTCAGCCACCATGATGAATATGATACAGGCAATTTTGATTTTGACAGTGCTGTGTTTCAGCGCCATCAAATTCACTTTTGGGGTAACCCGCAAAAAGGAGGCCGGAGCCAATGCTTAACCTGCTGCTCTCGCCCGACTTATATAACGCCGCCATCCGCCTTACCTGCCCGCTGGCGTTTGCCGCATTGGGCGGTGTCATTTCGGAAAAATCCGGTGTGCTCAACATGTCGCTTGAGGGCTACATGCTTGTGGGCGCTTTTTGCGCGTATTTTGGCTCCCTTTATTCCGGCAGCCCGTGGGTGGGGGTTTTGGCCGCGGGGCTTGGCGGCGGCGTGCTGGCGCTTTTACACGCTTTCATAACCGTGACGGTGCGGGCAAACCAAATTGTTACGGCGCTTGGGCTTAACATGCTTGCGCTGGGCTTTACAAGCACCCAGTTCCGTATGGCGTTCGGCATTGGGGATATCCAAAGCCAATGCGCGGGTTTTTCCCCGCTTGACCTCGGTTTTTTAAGCCGTATTCCGCTCATTGGCCCCATTTTGTTCAAGCAGAACATTTTGTTTTACGCCTTGCTGGCGCTCATTCCGCTGGTGTCATGGATGCTTAAGCGTACAAGCTGGGGTATTTCCATACAGGCCGCGGGTGAAAGCCCGCGGGCACTGGACGTTGCCGGTGTGAACGTGCTGCGCGTGCGCTATCTTTCCGTTCTGGCGTGCGGCGTGCTGGCCGGTTTTGGCGGCGCAGCGCTTGTGCTGGGCGGGCTTAACCTGTTTTATGACAACGTTACCGCAGGGCGCGGTTTCATTGCGTTTGCGGCCATTGTGTTCGGGCGATGGGCGCCAATCCCGGTTGCGTTGGCCACATTGCTGTTCGGCTTTTTTGACGCGCTTCAGCTGCGCCTGCAGGCCCTGAGCGGCGTGCATGTGCCATACCAGCTTTTTCTGGTATTGCCTTATGTGGTCACGCTTGTTGCGCTTTGGCTGGTGGGTTCCGCAAAAGGGCCCAGTGCAAACGGGAAGCCCTATGCGCGCGAACTGAAGCAATGACGAAAGGGGTGACGGAATGCAGCCGGTGTTGGAACTGCGCGGTGTAACTAAATGTTTCGGAGATTTCATGGCAAACGATAACGTAAGCCTCACGCTCAACAAGGGCGAAGTGCATTCCCTGCTGGGGGAAAACGGCGCGGGCAAAAGCACGCTGATGAACGTGCTTTATGGGCTGTACCGCCCCACGGCGGGCAGCATTGTGCTGGAAGGCCGTGAAATTCCCGTGCGTTCGCCAAAGCAAATGCTGGGCGAGGGAATTGCGATGGTGCACCAACATTTCATGCTGGTGCCAACGCTGACAGTGGCTGAAAATGTGGTGCTTGGCAGCATGCGGCCTTTTCGCCCACGCATTGCCGAGGTGGCAAAAAAAATTACGGAGCTTGCGGCCAGCCTTGGTTTTGAGGTTGACCCGTATGCTAGAATTTCCACGCTTACGGTGGGCACTCGCCAACGGGTTGAAATAATTAAGTCGTTATACCGCAATATAAAAGTTCTTATTCTTGATGAACCTACCGCCGTGCTTACGCCGCAGGAAACAGACGAGCTTTTGGTGATGTTGCGCCGCCTTGCACAAAGCGGCATAAGCATTTTGTTCATCAGCCATAAATTTGACGAAGTGTTGTCGGTTAGTGACCGGATATCAGTTATGCGCAGGGGTAAGCTGGTGGACACGCTGGAAAAAGCCGACTTTGACCAGAAACAACTGGCACAGATGATGACGGGCCGCGAAGTAGTGTTTTCAGTGGAGCGCGCTTCCTACACAGGAGAAGAGGGTGTACGCCTTCGTGTTGAAGACCTGGGCATCCCTTCAAAGAATGAAAAGCAAAGCGTTAAAAACATGAGTTTTACCGTTAGCCGGGGTGAAGTTCTGGCCATTGCCGGCGTGGACGGCAATGGCCAGAATGAGCTGCTGCAGGCGTTGGCCGGCAGCCGTGCCGCGGCCTCGGGCCACATCTTTATCGGCGATGAAGATGTGGCCGGGCAGCCGCCTAAAAAGCTTCTTGCGCACGGGGTGGGCTATATTCCTGCGGACCGCCATGAAGATGGCCTTCTCCTTGACATGAACCTTGAAGAAAACGTGATTTTGGAGTGCTACCAAGACGCGCCTTTCTCACGCAGGGGAATCTTGAACACAAAATATATCGAGCAGTTCACGGGCGGTGTGCTGCGCGATTTCGACGTGCGTGCCGAGGGTACCAAACAAGCCGCGGCAAACCTTTCAGGCGGGAACCAGCAAAAGGTGGTTGTGGCGCGCGCGATGGTAAAAGAGCCGGAGGTTTTGCTTGCGGCTTATCCCACGCGCGGGCTTGATGTGGGCGCCATTGAATCAATCCATAATATGATAAATGCGCAGCGCGCGCGTGGATGCGCCGTGGTTTTGTTTTCAAACGAGTTGGACGAGGTGTTTACGTTGGGGGATAAAATCGGCGTTATGTACGAGGGCAGGATGATGGGCATATACCCCGCCGCCGAACTGGACCGTGAACTTGTGGGCATGATGATGGCAGGCAAGCCTATTTAGAGCCCGCTGTGTATATCTTTGAAGCACTTTTCGCCGGAAGACGAACATAAACTGCGGCGGCACTCGTATGAGGCCGCCGCGTTTCTGTACGGACAGGGTGGGGCCACTGCCCCATTGCCAGCCTGATGCCCCCCTGTTATATACATCAGTTTTCCGTATAGCTGGTTAAGCGAGCGGAATGGTGTGCAGTTCCCGTTTGGCGGTGGACAGCACCTCGCCGCCGGTCTCTGTGACAAGGATGTTCTCCTCCACGTCGAAACAGCCCAGTTCGTTCACGTAGCCCGGCTCCAGGGTGATCACCATGCCCGGCTGCAAAATGGTGCTGTCGATGCGCGCGATGGACGGCGGCTCGGTGAGCTGCAGGCCCACGCCGTGCCCGGCCCGGCCGCACTCGAAGCTCCAGGGCAGCCCGCCGGCAACAAACTCTTTGGCGCAAACGTCGTACAAATCGCCCACCGGCATGCCGGGGCGTACGGCTTTACAGCCCTTCCAGGTGATGTCGGTGATCAGGTTTTGCAGCCGGTTCTGCTCGTTTGTGGGGCCGCCCACCACACCGGCACGGCAGAAGTCCGTCCAGTATCCGTTGTAGTTGGCCCCGGCATCAATCCACACAAGGTCGCCCTTTTCCAGTTTCTTCTCACTGGGGCGGGCGCTGATGCGGTCATAGTTGCCCGGGCCGGAAATCACGATGACAAAGCCCGGCAGTTCAGAGCCTTCCTCCGCCAATATGGACACAAACTTGCGGGCTACTTCTTTTTCCGTCATGCCCTCGCACACTTCGTTGTAAATGCGGTCGAAGGTGCGGCTGGCGATGTCGTTCGATTTGCGCATGCACGCAATTTCCGCAGGCAGCTTGACCATCCGCAGTTTCCACAAGAGGGGGCTCGCATCTACAAACGCGGCATCCGGCAACTGCGCTTTCACGGCTTCAAAGTCGTTGTAGGCCATGTCCATGCGCTGCTCATAGCCCAGCTCGCAGCCAACATTGCCCTTGTCCATGCCCAGTTCTTTCAAAATTTCCACAATGCCCTTCACCGGGCCGCCCATCACTTCGCTGAAGGTGCGCACGTCGCGCACGCTGGAACGCGCCCGCGCCTCGGGGCCCGCAAAATCCTGCACGTACAGCACGGGGTCTTTTTCCAGCGGGATGAATACGAACACCGAGCGGGTGAATGTGGCCCAGTTGGCCAGCTTGCGGAAACCGGTGAAATAGAAATGGTTCGCCGCCGCCGTAACCATCATGCCGGACATGCCCTCTTCCGTCATCAGCTTGCGCGCGTTCGCGATGCGCCGGTTCATCTCTTCAATCGGAAACTCCAGGTATTTCATTGATTCTTCGCTCCTTAGGTAGTGTTTTCTCGGGCTATAGGCCCAGATATGCCTTTTTGATTTCGTCCTTCGCCAACAGTGTTTTGGATTCGCCCTGCAGGGCGATCTCTCCCGTCTCCATCACGTAGGCCCTGTGCGAAATATGCAGCGCCATCAGCGCGTTTTGCTCCACCAGCAAAATGGTCACGCCGCGCTGGCGGTTCAATTCAATCACCGTGCGGAACACGTCGTCCACCAAAATGGGGGAGAGCCCCATGGACGGCTCGTCCAGCAGCAGCAGCTTCGGCCGTGACATCATGGCCCGCGCCATGGCCAGCATTTGCAGCTCACCGCCGGACAATGTTCCCGCAAGCTGCTTTTTGCGCTCGTAAATCCGCGGGAACACCGCGTACGCCCATTCGGCGTCTTCTTCGATCATGGCTTTATCCTTGCGCAAAAATGCG
Source organism: Oscillospiraceae bacterium (assembly GCA_031551695.1). Lineage (GTDB taxonomy): Bacteria > Bacillota > Clostridia > Oscillospirales > Ruminococcaceae > JAAYCI01. Next base: position 28,697 of record JAVBNG010000022.1, on the reverse strand, counting down.
CCGAGGTACAGGTTTTCCAGCACCGTCAAATTCGGGAACACGCCGCGCCCCTCTGGCACTTGGCACAGCCCCAGGCCCACAATCTTCTGGGCGCCCATGGTGGTAATGTCCTGTCCCTGGAAATGGATGGAGCCGCTTTTGGCGCGCTTGATGCCGGAAATAGTGTGCAGCGTGGTGGTTTTCCCCGCGCCGTTCGCGCCAATCAGCGCCACAATCTCCCCTTCCGGCACGGTGAGAGAGATCCCCTGCAGGGCCGGGATCACGCCGTAGTTCACGTGCAAGTCTTTGATTTCAAGCATGGGAGTTTGCCTCCTCTGCCGTTTTGCCGTTTTCGCCGCGGCCGCTCCAAAGGTCCAATTCGCCGTTCTCGTTGAAGCGCGGTTTGCCGAGGTAGGCTTCCACCACCTGCCGGTTATTCTGGATTTCAGCCGGTTTGCCCTCGGCAATTTTTTTGCCGTAGTCCAGCACGATGATACGGTCCGAAATATTCATCACAAACTTCATGTCGTGTTCAATCAGCAGGATGCATTTTTTCCGCTCGGTGGAAATTTTCTTAATCAATGCTGTCAGCTCGTCCTTTTCCGTGGCGTTCATGCCCGCGCCGGGTTCGTCCAGCAGCAGCAAGGCGGGGGCCGTGGCCAGCGCCCGGCCGATTTCGAGCAGCCGCTGCTTGCCGTAGGGCAGGCTGGTGGCCAGCTGCTCCGCCTCGTTTGAAAGGCCCACGTCCTCCAGGATGCTTTCGCAGTCTGCCACCACCTTGCGGCGCGTCTGCCGCAGCTTTGGCCCTTTTACAATGGTGCTCCACAGGGTTTCCCGGTTGCAGTCCGGGTGGGCCAGCAGAAGGTTTTCCAAAACGGTGAGTTCGGAAAACAAGCGGATGTTCTGGAAGGTGCGCGCAATGCCGCACTGCACCCGTTCGTAGGGCTTTTTGCGGGTGATGTCCTCGCCCAAAAACTCCACGCTGCCCTCGTCCACGTTGTACATGCCGGTGAGGATGTTGAAAAAGGTGGTTTTTCCCGCCCCGTTCGGGCCAATCAGCGCCAAAATCTCGTCGCCGTGGTGTTCCAGCGAAACGTCGTTTACCGCCTTCAGGCCGCCGAATGAGAGGGTGGCATGGCTAACCTTCAGCATGCTTTCCATGGCTGGTTCCCCCAATGGTTTTTTTGTAGGCGTTCTTCAGGCGGTGGCCCATCCCCCAGAAACCCTGGGGGCGGAAGATCATCATCAAAATCATCAACAGGCCGTACAGCACCAGCCGGTATTCGTTGATGGCGCGCAGCACCTCCGGGATGACCGACAGCACTGTGGCCCCGATAACGGCCCCCGGCAGGCTGCCGAGGCCGCCCAGGATCACCATGGCCAGCACGGTGACCGAGTCCGTGTACAAAAAGGTGTCCGGCGAAACGAAGGAGATATAGCTGGCGTAAAAAGTGCCCACGCCCCCGGCGATGGCGGCGGACAGGATGAACGCCATCAGCTTGAACTTCACCGGGCGGATTCCGACGCTTTCGGCCGCGATTTCATCAAAGCGCACGCTGAGCATGGAAAGCCCGATGCCGGATACGGTGATGCGCTTTACGAGGAAGTACACCACGAGGGAAATGACTAAGATCAGGTAATAATAGGGAATGCGGCCGGTAAATTTGTAGCCGAAAATGGACGGCGCGGGCACCCCCGGCAGCCCCAGCGGCCCGCGGGTAAGCCATGCCTCGTTGACGAAAACCAGCCGCATGATTTCCCCAAAGCCCAGGGTGACGATGGCGAGATAATCCCCCCTTAGCCGCAGGGTGGGCAGGCCCAGCAGCAGCCCGAAAAACGCGGCCATCAACGCGCCTGCCAGCGTGGCAATCCAAAAGGAGACATGCAGCTTCATCATCAGCAGTGTGCCGGTGTAGGCCCCGATGCCATAAAATGCGATGTGGCAAAAGGACAATTGCCCCGCAAAGCCGGTGATCAGGTTCAGGCTGAGGGCCAACACGCTGTAAAGGCCGATGGAGATGACGATGTGCAGCACATAGGTGTTCGCGACGAAAAACGGCAGCCCGCCAAGCAGCACCAGTGCCACGCAGGCGCCGACACCGATGAGGATTTTAGAGTTCCGGCTGCCGGGTTGCGGCAAGAATCCAAGTAATTTTTTCATAATCCCACCTACACCTTTTCGCGCATCACTTTGCCCATAATGCCGGTGGGCTTGAATATCAGCACGATGATCATGATGCCGAACGCGAAGGCGTTGCGGTAGCCGGAGGAAAGGTAGGCGGCGCCCAGCGATTCCACCACGCCAATGGTGACGCCGCCCAGCATGGCCCCCGGCAGGCTGCCGATGCCGCCGAGCACTGCGGCGGCAAAGGCCTTGATGCCGTAGCTGAAGCCCATCATCGGGTACACGGCGTCATAGTACAGCCCCACCATGATGCCCGCCAACGCCGCCAGCATGGAGCCCGCCGCAAAGGTGAGGGAAATGACCATATTGGTGTTGATGCCCATCAGCTTTGCAGTCACCAGGCTGTTGGAGGTGGCGCGCATGGACACGCCGAACTTGGTTTTTTTCACCACCCAGAACAGCACCGCCATGGACACCACCGCCGCCACCGCCATCATAATTTGGATATTGGTGATGGTAACCGAGCCGAGGTTGTATTTTTTCACGGCCACGCCCACCCGGAAGGGATGGGTCTCGGTGCCGAAAATCAGCTGGGCAAGGTTCGCCAGCACGGTGGACACACCCATGGCGCAAATTAGCACGGCCATGCTGTCCGCGCCGCGCAGGGGGCGGTAAGCCAGGCGTTCCACCAGCATGCCCAGCGCCGCGGTGCACACAATGGCGATGGGCGCCACGACAAGGAACGCCCAATCCGTAGCCTTGGAAATCGTCAACGCGAAAAAGGTGCCCATCATGAAAATGTCGCCGTGGGCAAAGTTCACGATGCGCAAAATGCCGTACACCAGCGAATAGCCGATGGCAATCAGCGCATAAATGCCGCCTATGGTCAAGCCGTTGACCAGTTGCTGCAGGAACATGCGAAGCCCTCCTCACAATCCCGCGGGCGTGCGCCGCGGCGGGTGGGGCCGCCCCAAACAGGCGGCCCCACTGCGGCCGGTGTTTCTAGAACACCACAAAGTTTCCGTCTTCCACTTTTACCATAATAGTGCTTTTAATCACGTCGCCGTTTTCATCAAAGCTGTTGCTGCCTGAAACACCAGGCTGGTCTTTCATTGTTGTCAGGTAATCTTTGATTGCCGTGCGGTCGGCCCCGTTCGCGCGGATGGCGTCCGCGATACAGGACAGCGCGTCATAGGCATAGGCGGCGTAGCAGCTCGGTGTGTCGCCGTTGTACATCTCTTTGTAATTCTTCACAAATTCCTGCACCACCGGGTCTTCGCTCTCGGCCGAGAAAAACGCGGCGAAGGTCAGCCCTTCCACAGCGTCGCCGCCCAGCTCGATCAAGGGGTAATTGTACAGGGCGTCCACGCCCACGAACGGGATGTCCATATCCAGGTTTTCCGCTTGTTTGCACAGCATGGCGGTTTCGTTGTACAGCGTGCCAAGCAAAATCACATCCGCGCCGGAATCCTTGATTTTGGTGAGCATGGTGGTGAAGTCGGTGGTTTCTCCCGGGATGAAGTTGTCGGTGGACACCACCTCCACACCGGCATTTTTGCACTCTTCTTCAAAAATAGTGCATACGCCATACCCATAGTCGTTGTTTTCATAAATAATCGCCGCTTTGCCGATGTCGTAATTCTCGAACGCCCACGCGGCCGACACCCGCGCGCCGATGTCGTCGCAGGGAACCGTGCGGAACGTGAAGGGGCCGGCCTCGCTGACGGCCGGCGAAGTGGAGCCGAACGCGATTTCAACAAGGCCCGCGTCGTTGTAAATGGGTGCGCCCGCCAGTGTGCAGGAGGAATTGTAATGCCCCACCACAGCCAGGATGTTGGAGTCCTGCACGTACTTGTTCGCCACGATGGCGGCTTCCTTCGGGTCGCCTTTGTCGTCGGACACAATCAGGTCCAGCGGCACACCTTCGATGCCGCCGGCTTTGTTGATCACGTCGATAGCCAGCTTCACGCCGTCCAGCCCGGCCTCGCCGTCCTGCGCGGAGGCGCCGCTCAGCGCCCCGGCAAAACCGATGACGTATTTGTCCGGCTTTGCGCCTGTTGTTTCGCCGGATGCCTTGCCGGACGCGGCGGCTTCGCCGCTTGAAGCACTGTTGCCGCACCCGGCGAGTGTTGCCATAAGCAGCAGTCCCATCAGCGCGGCAAGAATCCGTGTGTGCCATACATGCTTTTTCATTCCTTTTTCCTCCTTCTTCATGTGCAGGTCCTGTTTCGGCGTGGTTCTCCGATTACTTCCTTTATAGAATTGTAATCGTTTAAAACATTGTAATAGTTTAAGTTTTAGTAAAGTTTTTGTCGTGAATTTTATGCGCGTAAGATGGTTTTTATTATAGGCTTGCCTTTTTAAAATAGCAATACTTATCACATTTTTTTGTTAATTTGGAAATAATTTTGGTTATTTAGATAATAAAACAGCAGAGAATTTGGCGTTTCCGTACAGGCTTGCCATCTTGAAAATGAAAAACAAACATTGTAAACTATTAATTACACATAATCTTTGGCAAACCTTATAACACAATTCACTTTTTACAAGATAAGGAGTATACTGTTTTCAGCAAGTGGTTTACATATAGCTGATAAAACAGAGGAAGAAAGAAATGACAAAGCGAAGCAAGAAACTCTATACAGTTGGCCAAATGGCAAAGTTGTGCAACATTTCCCCGGAGCAGCTGCGCCACCTGGACAAGCAGGGCATATTCCACCCCATGTCCCGGGACAAGGGCAACAACTACCGCTATTATGCCGAGGACCAGCTGGAAGACCTGCTGCTGATCATGGAACTGCGCCGCATCGGCATGCCCTACCAGACCATCACCCAGCTGATTGGCAACCGGGACCTGTATGTGGTGAAAAATGTGCTGGATGAAAACATGCACAGTATGCGCAAGGAGCTGGAAATCAGCCAGCGCAAGCTGAACCAACTGGTGGATTTGCTGGTCCGTGTGAGCAGCAGCCTGAACCTGGTGGACCAAGCGAAGGCCCTGTCCGCCACCGGCAGCGACTATGATTTCAAAATCGTCGATGTGCCGGAACATCTGGTGCTATATACCCGCTACATCCGCGACCTCAATGTGGAATCGAACTACGCCCATCATTATGTGGAGCTTTTAAAACTGGTGGACCAGTACGAACTGGACTGCTGCGGGCCTATCACGCTTGTGTACCACGAAACCTTTGACAGGGCGTATGTGGCCGGCCGTGCGGATGATGAAGTGATGGGGGATCTGGAGATCAATATTCCCGTCACGTCCATAAGGCCCGATTGCCACCAGCACCGGATGTTCGGCGGTTTTCGCGCGGCCACTTCCATGTATGTGGGGCATTACCGCGGCATCCGGGAAGGGTATCTGCGGATGAAAGAGTGGGCCGAGAACATGGGGCACCATGTCTCTGGTGTTTCTTTCCAGGAACTGCTGGTGGGACGTACCATCACAAACCGGGCGGAAAACTTCGTCACGAACGTATACCTGCCGCTGGATGTGGATGCCATTTAGACGGCTGATGGAGGCTTTTTATGAAAGACAAACCCGTTTGTTACGACGCAGCGCGCACCGTTCCGGAGCTGTACAGCGGCGTACCCGCTTTCATGGGGTTGCCTGTGTGCCGTGCCGAAGCAGAGCTGGCGGAACACGACATTGCCGTGATGGGCGCGCCGTGGGAAGGTGCCTGCACCTTCGGCGGGCCATCCAACTGCGAGCTGTTCGTGAAAACGGTACGCGCGGCCTCCTTGCGGTACGGCGCCTACCTGCCCGAATTTGATATCGACGCCTTCGACACGCTGTCCGGTTGTGACTGTGGTGACGCGGCCACGGTAAACGGTGACTATGTACGTACCAGCGCCGCCATTCTGGAAAAATACGAGCCGATTTTGCACAGCGGCGCCGTGCCCATGGTGTTCGGCGGTGACCACTCCATCTCCCCGCCCATTGTGCGCGCGTTTGCAAAACATCACGGCGGCAAGGTGGGCATTTTGCACTGCGACGCGCACCTCGACAATCTCTCTGGCTACGGCGGTGACCCCAACGCCCGCTGCAGCCCGTTCCGCCGCCTGTACGAGAGCGACGGCATCGACCCGTCGCGCATCGTACACTTCGGCATCCACGGCCCGCGCAACACCCCGGACGGGCTGAAAGCCGCGAAAGCGGCCGGCGCCCATGTGACCACCGTGGACGAAATCAAGGAAAAGGGCTGGGGGCCTTCCATACAAAAGGCGCTGGATATCGTGCGGGACGGCACAAGCGCATTTTATGTTTCCGTGTGTTCCGACGTGATGGACGTGGCGTTCAACCCGGAGGGCGCGCTGGACCCGTGCGGCCTTTCCAGCTACGAGTTCAGCCGGGTGTTGTTTGCCTGCGGAGAGGCCGGGGCAAAAGCGTTTGATTATGTGGAAGTATACCCGAACCTTGCCGGGCGCAATGTTTCTTCCCATCTGGCCTGCTACATGGCGGTGTATTTTTTGTGTGGGCTGGCCAAAGGGCGAAAGGCGGAATAATACATATATTATATAGTTTAATATAGATGTTCATCTGTGCGAAGTGATTCCATGCGTACCCACACACAACGCAGCTACTGGCAGCTCCTGCTGTTGATAAATGGGTACTGTCAATAGTTATGCGCAAAAATAGGAAATGAGGCCAAATGGCTGGTGGTCAGCTGATGGCAGAGTCGATGTCTGCCAGCGGGTTTCGAGATGCTTCATGTTCATGTATTTTTTGTTTCCCCACTGTGTGCCTGCGATGTGTCGCAGGCGGGCACAGACGAGCAAGAGCGGAGTTGCCGTCGGGGAAGGTACCGACCACCCGGGTGCGGCGGCGAATCTCGCGGTTGAGCCGCTCGATGACGTTGTTGGTGCGGATGCGTACCCAGTGCTCTTATGGGAAATCTATGTAAGACAAGGTTTCTTCGATGCTGGTGTCCACCTTTTGGGCAGCCTCTTTCCGTTTCATGTCGCGCAGCGCCTGAACCACCCGCTTGGCCTTTTCCGGGCGGCGGCTTTGCTCTCCTGGGCATGGATGGTGCCTTGAGCATCTTGGTCACCGGCTTCATCTTGCCGCGGGGCGTGGCTGAGAACACGTTGCGGTAAAAAGTGCACCATACACCGCCGGTACTTGGCCTGGGGGAACACCTCGGCCACCGCCTCCAGCATAAACCGCAGGGGAAGCTATGCGAATACAAACCCATGGACATTACACGAACACCTACTTTTTCGAAAGGCGGCTTTGCCGTAACGGTGTGGCCGTAATGCCAAAACAGAAAAGCGGGGCAGTCAGATTGTTGGTCTGACTGCCCCGCTTTTGTATGTTATGGATTCTGGTTGTCCGCTTTCTGCACGCAAAGGAAACCCTTAAGGTGCACTGTGATTCTTACAACGTCTGGAACCAGGGCATCACTGACCGGCTTGTCAGCTTCCGGGTACACCATCCAGCGTTTCAATCAAAAAAGTCACCGGGCGATAACCGTCAGTGCAGCAGGCGATACATTGCCGGGGGTTTTTCGTACAGTCTTGAACGATTTCATTGAAATTGACCCCGCCCAAGGCGGCGAACACCAGCTTGTGGATATCGTCCCATGCCCAGCTGCAAAAATTGGCGGGCATGTCCATGCCGCAAACAAAGCTCTGTCCCTCGGTAAACACCGGACAGGGGCCGTGGCTCGGGCCGAAATTGGAATATTTTTCCACGATGTTGCCGAAAAAGGCCCTGTGTAATACAGTAATTTTGCATTGCTTCATATCACCGCACCTTGCCCATTTTGCGCAATACGCGTTCCGGCGTGATGGGCTTTTCATTCATCGTGGCGCCCAGCGCATGGCCGATGCCGTTGGCGATGGCGCTCCAGGTGTTGTGCACGCCGTGCTCGCCAACGCCTTTGGCGCCCTGGGGGCAGCCTTTTCCGGGGTTCGTTTCTAAAAAAATCACCTTGTTTGTTTCCGGTGCGTCCATGGAGGTGGGAATCAGGTACTCGGCAAAAGAGGGGGTGCTTGTTTCGCCGCACACAGTGGTGAATTCTTCCATCAGGGCCATGCCGCAACTCATTACCACACCGCCCAAAATTTGGCCGCGGGCGCTTTCATAGTGGATGGCCTTGCCAATGTCGTGGCAGCTTACCACCTGCAACACCTTCACTTGGCCGGTGGTTTCATCAATCTCCACATCGGCCACGGTGGAAATGGGGGTAACGCCATACAGCTCTTTTTCTTCCGGCGGACCCACCACCACGCCGTCGGCCGTGAGGGACTTTACTTCGTCATAGCACCAGGCGGCAAAGGCGTTCCACGCGGCAACTTTTTCGCCTGCGCCGTTGTAAAAATTCCCGTTTTCATAGTGGATGGCCGCATCGTCACTGCCCAGAAATTCCCGGGCGTAACCGGCCAGTTTTTCTTTCAATTTTTTTGCCGCGTCCAGCACGGCGTTGCCGCCGGTGACGGTGGTTTGGGAAAAGCCCAGCGCGCCGGATTTCGGCGTGTTGTGGCTGTCGCCCAGCATCACGGTAATCTTCTTTTCGTCCATACCCATTTCATCCGCAAGCAGGCGGGCCGCCACGCCGGTAAGGCCGTTGCCAAGTTCCGGAAAGCCCAGTTGCACGGCCAAGCTGCCGTCCAAGTACATGATGACATGGGCCACGCTGCCCTTGTGCAGCGACGAATTGCCAATGCAGAAGGCCGGCATGGAGCAGGCCACGCCACGGCCCACCCGTTTGCCTTTGGCAGCGGCGGGCAGCGGCCCGGCCTCTTGCAGGGCGGTATCCATGGTTTCCGGCATCAGCCATTTTGCCGACACATTGCGCGAATTCTGCCCCGGGAACTGGGCTCCAAACTCCTCGTGCTTCATCATCCAGTTGCGGCGGCGCACTTCTACAGGATCCAGGCCGAGGGCATCGGCGGCCTTGTCCAGCAGGGTTTCGATGATATAGGTGCCGTCCGGCGCGCCCACCCCGCGGAAGGAGCCTACCTCCGGGCTGTTTGTGGCGTACAAATTGCCCAGCAAATCCAAATTCTCATGATTGTACGGCCCGCACAGTGGGCCAATGAAGGAGCCCATGGCGCCGGAGTAGTTGCCGAAATAGGGGCCGGCGGGCCATTCGCTGCGGGCCTGGAAGGCGCAGATGGCGCCGTCGGCGGCAAGGCCTATTTTGGCCCAGGTGGTGTGGCTTTGGCGCTTGCAGCTGTATTTCATCGATTCTTCCCGTGTCCATACCAGCCGCACCGGCCGCTGCAGCACGTGGGCCAGCAGGGCAATGTAAACCTGCACGGCCATGCTGTGCTTGCCGCCAAAGCCGCCGCCCACATAGGGGCTTTTCATGTGGATCTTGCTGGCGGGGATGCCCAGCGCCTTGCTGATCATGCGCTGGTTTTGTGTGATATCCTGGGTGCCGCAATACACATTGATGGTGCCGAAATTGTCCACGTCGGCGTAGGCGGCGTCCGGCTCAATGTAGGCGTGCTCCAGAAACGGCTGCTCGTAGGTTTCATCCACAACAGCGGCGGCCTTGGCAAAACCGGCCTCCACGTCGCCCTTGCGGATTGTTTGCACCTCAAGCGGTTTGTCGCCCCGGGCGGCCGCCTCGGCCTGGGTGCAGGGGCGTTCTACAGGCTGGTACTGCACGTCGATCAGCCCCAGTGCCCGCTCGGCTTCGGCTTCGCTTTTGGCGGCCACCAAGGCCACCGCGTCGCCGGCAAAGCGCACTTCCTCGCCTTCGCCCACCAGAATGGGGCGGTCCTGCACGTGGTACATGCCGCTTACATTGGGGCCGGTGATGTCCGCTCGGGTGATGACACGCACTACGCCGGGGGCCTTTTCTGCCTGTGAAACGTCGATTTTCAACACTTTTGCGCTGGTTGCGGCGGGCCAAAGCACTTTTGCGTGCAGCATGGCGCTGGCGGTATAGTCTCCGCTATACTTGGCCGCACCAGTGATTTTGTCCATGATATCGCTGCGGAATGGGTCCTTACTCGCCATGGCTTTTCCTCCATTCCAGCACATATTCCACCGCTTCAAAAATCTGTTCGTATCCGGTGCAGCGGCACAAATTGCCCCCCAGCCCCTCGAGGATTTCCTCACGGGTGGGGTTGGGGTTTCGGTGCAAAAGGCCTTTCACGCTCAAAATCATGCCGGGGGTGCAGTAACCGCACTGCACGGCCACTTTTTCAGCAAAGGCGCGCTGCACAATGTCCAGCTCACCATTTTGGGCAAGACCTTCAATGGTGGTGACGCACTTTCCCTCCGCCTCGCCGATGAGCAGCATGCAGGAATTCTGGTTTTCCCCGTTAATGAGCACCGTGCAGGCGCCGCATTCGCCGGTCTCGCATCCTTTTTTTACGCCAGTCATAAAAAATTCGTCCCGCAGCACTTCCAGCAGGGTGCTGTTCGCTGCCGCGCAGGAAGTTACCTGCTTCCCGTTCAGTTCAAACATCACACGCATGCCAATTCCTCCCTTGCCCGTTCCAGTTCTGCCCGCACAACGGCGCCGGCGGTGTAGGCGCGGTACTCGGCGCTGGCGCGAATGTCCGCAATGGGCGAAACACCTGCCTGCACACAGGCGGCTACCGCCGCGAGGTCTGCTTCGGCAAGGGGTTTGTCTTGCAGCAGTTCTTCCGCCTTTTGCAGGCGCAGAGGTGTGGGGGCCACGGCGCCTAGCAAAATGCGCGCGTCCCGCACCACGCCGGTTTCGTCCACCGAAAGGGCAACTACCCCGTTTACCACCGAGATGGCAAGGGAATTGCGGCGGCCGACCTTGATAAAGGTTTGCCGGTTCCAGCGGCGTTTGGGGATGAGCACCCGTGTGATGATCTCCCCGTCGGCAAGGGTGGTGTGCCGGGGGGCTTTAACAAAGTCCTGCAGTGCTACCCTTCGCGTGCCGCCTGCGCTTGCCAATTCAACCTGCCCGTCCAGTGCCGCGGCGGCCACCAGGCCGTCACCGGCGGGGGAAGCGTTTTGGATATTGCCGGCCAAAGTGGCCTTGTAGCCGATTTGCGCGCTGCCTACCTTTAAAGCGGCGGCGGCAAGGCACGGCGCCCATTCCCGAACCGGCGGCGAATCCGCAATTTGGCGGAAGGTGCACGCCGCCCCGATGCTGATGAAATCGTCATCCTCCCGGATGTTCTGCAGTTCCGGGATGGCTTTAACGTCCAAAACGGCCGTCGCCTGAACCTTTTTGGCGCGCAGCAGCACCAAAAGGTCGGTGCCGCCGCCGTACACAAGGCATTCTTTGCCATATTGCCCCATCAGGCGGAACAGTTCGTCCAGCCCGGCGGGCCGTTCATATTGGAACTCCGCAGCCATCATATTGTCCACCCCCACAGGCGTCGTTTTGTTAAATTTCCACTTTGATTGGCAAAATGGAAAGCCGTTCCTTCGCCTTTGGCAAATACTCGATATGCCCCACGGGCACCTTGTTGCCAATGGCGTCGATCACCTTTTCCGCACCCGTGGCCGCAAAACCGCCGCAAAGTTCAATCAGCATGCACTCTTCCTCGTCCACTATTTTTTTCGCGATCTCACAGCCCTGCTCCACGGTGTTCACGCCGTAAATCAAAAATCGGTCGTTCCCGTGGTTCATTACTGTTTTCAGCTTGCCGTCACTGCCGTCGCCTTCGTCGGTCTTAAAAATGAATGCCCAAGTCATGCGCCGCTCCTTTCCTGTGTTCCAACTGTTTGATGTATGTTATTCTACAATAGAAATATGTATTTCTACAAACAGGCCTAGCGCTGCACGCGGCCGCTGCCGTTGCCCTTCATCAGGGCCTCTACCTCTTCCACGGTAACGCGGTTGAAGTCACCTTCAATGGTGTGTTTCAGGCAGCTGGCCGCCACGGCAAATTCCAGGGCGTCCTGCTTGTCGCCATAGGTGCTCAGGCCATAGATGAGCCCGCCGGCAAAGGAATCGCCGCCGCCCACGCGGTCCACCACGTCGTAAATGTCATATTTTTTGCTCAGGCGGAACTGCTTGCCGTCGTACAGGCAGGCAGACCAGCCGTTCCGGTCGGCGCTTTTGCTTTCCCGCAGGGTAATGGAGATGGTTTTCAAATTGGGGTAGCGGGCCATTACCTTGCCGGCCAGTTCTTCGTAAGCGGCCACGTCCAATTCACCCTTTTCCACGTTGGCGGACGCGGTGATGCCAAGAGATTTCTGGCAGTCCTCTTCGTTGGCAATGCAGTGGTCTACATACTCCATCAGTTTGCCCATCACTTCCGCGGCGGTTCTGCCGTAGTTCCACAGGGCTTTGCGATAGTTGAGGTCACAAGATATCGTAACACCCATTTTTTTGGCGGTTTCCACCGCCAGCAGCGCAAGGTCCGCCGCACTTTGGCTGATGGCCGGCGTGATGCCGGTGATGTGGAACCATTTGGCGCCGTCCAGCACTTTTTCCCAGTCCATCACATCCTTCGGGGCGATGGAAATAGAAGAGTAATCCCGGTCGTACATCACCTTGGATGGGCGCTGGTTGGAACCGGTCTCCAAAAAGTATACCCCCATGCGGCCGGGTGAGAACACAAAGTTTGACGTATCCACGTTAAACCGGCGAAACTCGGCCTTGCAGGCCTTGGTGAGCTGGTTGTCGGGCAGAATGGTGGCGAAAGAGGCGCTGAGGCCGTAGTTGGCCAGTGAAACGGCCACATTGCCCTCGCCGCCGCCGAAGGTGGCAATCAGTTCTTCCGTTTGCAGCAGCCTTTGGTGGCCAGGCGGCTTCAGCCGCAGCATGATTTCTCCGAACGTGACATACCTTTGCATGTAATGACCCCTTCTTCTTTAAAAGTCTCTGTGCCAGGCGCAGGGCGCTACGCGCCGCGCACCGCCGCGATATATTTTTGCGCCTCTTGCCGGATGTAATTAAAGTTGCCGGCCTTCACCTGTGCAGTGTTCACCAAATTGCCCCCAATGCCAAGGCCCACGCAGCCCGCGCCCAAAAAGCCGGCGCAGTTTTCCGCCGTTACGCCGCCGGTGGCCATCAGCGGGATGTGGGAAAGCGGACCGCGGATGGACTTGATGTAATCCAGCCCCAGGCTGGCCGCGGGGAACAGTTTTACAATGTCCGCCCCGGCGTTGTACGCGGAGGCAATCTCCGTGGGGGTGAACGCCCCCGGCACCGACACGGCGCCCCGCTTTTTTGTCTGGCGGATAACTTCCGCATCCGTGTTGGGCGACACGATATAGGTGGCGCCCGCATCAATGGCGCCGTCCACCTCTTTTGGGGTGAGCACGGTGCCCGCGCCCACCAGCATGCGGCCTTGGTAAGCCCCGGCTATTTTTTCGATCACCCTCAGGTTTTGGGCAAGCTTGTCCTCGCTGCCGTAATCGAAGGTGAATTCCACGCAGTGGATGCCACCCTCGTGCAGTGCCTGCACCACGGCGTCGATGTCTTTTTCGGGAATGCCGCGCACGATTGAAACCACTTTCTCTGAAAGCAGCCTTTCCAACACCTGGTTCTCCATAGGCCGGTCTCCTTTTGTTGCAAAATAGTTTTATTATACAAAACATTGTTTCATATTTAGAGTAAACAATAACACCGCCTCGGCATTGTGCCGATTTTATCCGGGGGCCGTCCTCAGCCCGTCCAGCCCACCAAAGTGCTGATGCGGTGGCACGCGTTACGCAAACACGCGTAGTAGGTTTCCATGGTGCGGCTTTCAAAGCGGGAGGTGGACGCCGTGAGGCTGACGGCGGCTACAATGCGGTTTTCCACATTGTAAATGGGGTGGCTGATGCACTGCACATAGTCCTCGTGTTCCTGTTGGTCCAGCGCGTAGCCGCGGGAGCGGGAAATGCGCATTTTTTCCAAAAAACCGTCCACATTGCGTACGGTGTGGCGGGTGAAGGGGGTGAACTGCTCCCCCGCCAGTATGGCGCGAATCATGTCGTCCTCCCGGTCCATCAGCAGCGCCGCGCCAAGGCCCGTGCAGTAAATGGGCATCACCGCGCCCACGTGGGAAAACATGGTCTCTGTGCGCATGCTCTCCGGAATGATTTTTTCCAGCACAACCACGTGGCTGTTGTCCAAAATGCCCAAGTGGGCAATCAGGTTGGTCTCTGTAGACAAATCCATCAGCACAGGCCGCGCCACTGTGCGAATGTCCAGCGCGTTGAACGCCGAGGAGCCCAGCACGTAAAACATAAAGCCCAGCTGATATTTTTTTGTCTCGGGGTTGTAAGATAAAAAATTGTTGTCGCAGCAGGTGGTTACAAACCGCAGCACGGTGCTTTTGTTCAACCCCGCGTATTTGCTGATTTCGGTGAGGGAGAGTGCCTTATACTCTTTAAACAATGTAAAGATCTCAAGCACCCGTTCCACCGATTTTATGGTATAGCGCGCGTCACTCATGAAAAAACCGCCTAGTAAAGCATATTCCAGCCCATAGTTTTAAGCAGGGCCCTTCCGGCCCACCGTACCCCGGTACGTACACAAATTTATTATACCGAAGCCCAAAAACCATGTCAAACACCGCCGACCGGCAAATTCTTGTACAAAATGCCAAGCTGCAAGTTTTGCTGTTCAATCGGTAATGCGACAATTATCCAATGATGGGCTTCAAAGGCTACAAATTAGTTTTGTAGAATGTACCAAGGTTTTGTAATGTGAAACTGACACCTTGCACAAGGCATTATGCATATTGTACAAATTACAACGCATTAAGTTGAAAACAAATAATAGACAGACGAGCCGTCCTCTGCTATAATTCTACAAAACACTACTGAAGTTTTGTTTGATGGTTCTGCCTTTATGCACCCATATGCCCTTTGACGGGCGCCGGATACCAAGAGGCAGATACTGCGTTTTATATGTTCAAAATATGAAATGAAGTTTTATATAATAAAACTATATTTAAACAGTTCAGTGAGGGAACACCAATGGCCAACGGGAACCGGCGCAACCGCATTGATGCGAAACTGGAGATGTCTGCCGGTGCCTGCAGTTTGCTGCAGCCCAGCCGCCCCATTTTTTGCACCAGCAAAAATGAGGACGGCACCGACCATATGGCCCCTTTCGGCTGGTGCACGCCGGTGTCGGGCAATCCGCCTTTGGTGGTGTTGGCCCTGCAAAATGCGGCATACCAATCCCAAACAATGGTGAACGTGAAACGCACGGGAGAGTTTGTTATAAACCTGCCGGGGATGGAGCTGGCCTATGAGCTGGTGCAGTCTTCCTATGACACGCGGCAGGGCGGCAACAAGTTTGACCGCAGCGGCCTCACCCGCTTGCCCTCGGAGCAGGTTGCCCCGCCCGGCATTGCCGAGTGCGCCGCCGTGCTGGAGTGCAGGGTGGTGGAAAGCCTGCAGCCGGGCGATCATGCGCTTTTCATCGGTCGGGTGGTGTGCGCCCGGTACGACAGCAGCGTGTTTGGCGAAAATTTGAATATAAACATGGCGAATTTTTTGCCGGTTGTTCATATGAACCAGTACATCTGCCGGGAACTTGGTGCGCAGGTGCACACTTTTGTGAACCCGGTTGGGGTGGCTAGCGTGGAAGTGCCCTATGCCGACAATGGTGGGGAATAATTATCAATTGACGAGGTGCGGGGAAATGGAACAGTTTATCACGGCAAATGCGGCCCGGTTGAAGCAAGGCGGGATCCGCGCCTTTTTTGACAAAGCAAAGGGGATAGAAGGCCTTGTGAACCTAGGCATCGGCGAGCCGGATTTCAATACGCCCATCCCTGTCATCGAAGCGGCAAACGCGGCTATGCTGCAGGGAAAAACCCACTACACCGCAAATGCCGGCGATATTGGCCTGCGGCAGGAAATTGCAAAATATCTGGCCCGCTACAACGTGCAGGCCAACCCTGAGAGCGAGATCATCGTTACCTGCGGGGCCATGGGCGCCCTTGCCCTTGCCGTGATGTGCACGGTGAATGAGGGGGACGAGGTGCTGCTGGCGGACCCCCACTGGCTGAACTACAGCAGCCAGGTGCGGTTTTCAAACGGCGTGCCCGTGCCGGTGCCCACCACCGAGGAAAACGGATTTTCCATAAAGGCCGCGGACATTGAAAAGGCCGTCACGCCCCGCTCCAAAATCATTTTGCTTACCACCCCCAGCAATCCCACGGGCGCCGTTCTTTCGGGAGAAGAGCTGAAAGACATCGCTGATGTGGCAATCAGGCACGATTTGCTGGTGTTTTCAGACGAAGTGTACTGCGAACTGCTGTATGACGGTGCAACCCACCAGAGCATCGCCTCTTTGCCCGGCATGAAAGAGCGCACGGTGGTGTTCAACAGCTTTTCCAAGTCCTTCGCCATGACGGGCTGGCGGCTGGGGTTTGCCGCCGCGCCGCGTGAGCTGGTGTGGCGCATGACGATGCTGCAGGAGAACGTGATGGCCTGCGCACCCTCCGTGGCGCAGGCGGCGGGCACCTTTGCCCTGCGCACCATGTGCGGTGTGGAGGAAATGCGCGCCGTGTACGAGGCGCGCCGCAATCTGATGGTGGACGGCCTGAACGCCATCAAGGGCGTCACCTGCGTAAAACCCAAAGGGAGCTTTTACCTGTTTCCCAGTATAAAAGCTTTGGGCAAATCCTCCGCCGAGTTGGCGGACGACCTGCTCGCCAAGGCTGCCGTGGCGGCCATTCCGGGCTCGGCTTTCGGGCGACTGGGCGAGGGGTATTTGCGTGTTTCCTACGCTAACAGTGAGGAAAACCTGAAAATGGCACTGGACCGCATGGAAAAATTTGTAAACAGCCTGTAATAAGCCGCCGGCCCGCGCATGGGGCCGGGGTATTTGAAACCACCTATCGGGAGGAAAGAGATGAAACGCAGTTTGCAGCAAGCGGACATGGAAGCATTTTTGCTGGGTGCCACATTGTACGGCACCGGCGGCGGCGGCGAGGCCGAATGGGGCCGGGTGATCATGGAGAACGACTATGCCAAGGGCCGCACTTATGAGCTGGTAGACCCGGAGGACGTGCCGGATGACGCCTTTGTGTGCAGCGGCGGCATCATGGGCTCGGTCAAATCGCTGGATGATATCTCTTACCCCGATATTGTGGAAGAGTGGGAAAGCTTCTTCCCATTGGTGGAGTCTGTGAAAATTATGGAAAAACTGCACGGGCGCAAGGTGGATTATCTGATCCCCTTCGAAATTGGCGGGCTGAACAGCCCGGTTATTTTCGCGGCGGCGGCAAGGCTTGGCATCCCGTGCGTCAACGGCGACCTGGTGGGCCGCGCGGCCCCGGAAACGCAGATGACTAGCCTGATCGGCAATGGGGTGGATTTGTACCCCATGCCGTTGGTGGACCGTTACGGCAACACTTTCGTTGTGGTGAAATCGGAGGTGCCCACTTACGCCGACGAGGTGGGGCGCTTTATTGTTGTAAAAGGCGGCGGCATGGGCGCCAACGCCCACTATCCCACCAGTGGCAAGCGGCTGAAAGAGACCTGTGTGCCCTACATGATGACCAAGGCCATTGAGGCGGGCAACATGATTCTGAACGCCGAAACCGGGCGGGAGGCCATTGCGCAGTTCCAAAAATCGGAGAACGGCATTATTTTGTTCGAGGGCGCGGTGACCCAAATTGAAGGAGTGGACAAGGGTGGCTTCTATCTCACGAACATGGAACTGGGCGGCGAGGGCGAATTCGCCGGCAAGGCTGCCAAGCTGGTGATAAAAAACGAGACTATGGCCCTTTGGGTAAACGGCGAAGTGAAATGCATTTTCCCGGATCTTGTGTTTATGATGGACCCGGAAAACGGCAGCGGCATTCCCACCATCGAGGTGGAAAAAGGCCGCCGCATGGTGCTGGTGGGCGCGGCCTGCCAACCCACGGTGCAAAGCGCGCTGCAAAGCGACACCGGCAAGGTGGCCTTTGGCCCGGCCCGCTATGGATATAACGAGCTGGCTTACCGACCGTTTGCGGAACTGAACAAAGCATAGGCAACCGCGGAAGGAACACTATGGAAGACATTCTGCTTTCAACCAAAAGAATCGGCAAAGAGTTCAACGGCGTGTGGGTGTTGAACGACATCGACTTTACCCTGAAGCCGGGCGAGATTCACGCCCTGGTGGGGGAAAACGGTGCCGGGAAGTCCACGTTCATCAAAATATTGTCCGGCTATTACAGCGCTTCCACCGGCGAGGTGAGCATGGAGGGCAGGCCTGTTTCCTTTGGCACCGTGCTGGAAAGCGAAGAGGCAGGTATCCGCACGGTGCACCAGGAAATCAACCTGGTGCCGCATTTCTCAGTGTATGAGAATATTTTCGTGGGCTCGGAGCTTTACAAAAATGTGGCCGGCGTGCGGGTGATGGACGACAAAAAAATGCGCGCAGAGGCGAAACGTGTACTCAAGCTGATGGATATCGACGTGAATGTGAACACCAACGCCGCCGTGCTGAACACGTCCAACAAAAAAATAGTGGAAATTTGCAAAGTGCTGGTGCACGACCCGAAGGTGTTGATTTTTGACGAGCCCACCGCGTCGCTGGGCGAGGAGGAGCGAAAGCGCCTTTTGGATATCATCACCGGCCTGCGGGACAAAGGCCTTGCCATCATCTATGTTTCCCACAACCTGGAAGAGATTCAGGCCATTGCCGACCGGGTGACCGTGTTCCGCGACGGCAACAAGATTGACACACTGGAGCGGGCGCAAATCGACATCGACACCATCATCGGTATGATGCTGGGTGAAAAGGTGTACGGCGAGTTTGCGCGAAGTTTTTGCTGCGACAAAAGCAGTGTGCGTTTTTCCATGAAAAACGTTTCAACCACAAAGCTGCACAATGTCAGCTTCGATGTGTACAAGGGCGAGATATTGGGCATTGCGGGCGTGGTGGGTGCCGGGAAGACCGAGATTGCCCGGGCCGTCTACGGGCTGGACAAAATCGATTCCGGCACCGTGGAGATAGACGGCAAACCCTACAAGCCCTCACCGGGCAAGGCGGTGGAAATGGGCATTGCTCTGGTGCCGGAAGAGCGCCAGGCCGAGGGCATCATCCCCAACTTTGCCGTGAGCAAGAACGTTACCCTCACATACCTTGACAAATGGGCCCGCTACGGCGTTTTGAAGCAAAAGGCCGAAGTGGCTTCCACAAACAAAATGATTGATGAGCTCAGCATCAAAACACAGGGCGCCGGCCAGTTGATCAAATTTTTGAGCGGCGGCAACCAGCAAAAGGTGATTTTGGCCCGGTGGATGGTGGGAGATTTCCTGTTCGGCATGTTCGATGACCCCACAAAGGGCATCGACATCAAGGCGAAGGAGGATATTTACGAACTGATGAACGGTCTGGCCCAGGCGGGCAAAAGCTGCCTCATCTTTTCGTCCTACCTGCCGGAGCTGGTGAGCAATTGCGACCGTGTGCTGGTGATGCGCGAGGGCGGCATTGTGGCCGAGTTCACCCAGGAGACCCCGCAGCTTGAAGAAAAAATACTATCGGCCATGTTAGGAGGGAGCCCCAATGAGCGGCAGTAACGGCACAATCAAGGACAAACGCTTCAACCGCCTGTATTTTGCCAAACGGTACGGCACGGCCCTGTTTTCGCTGGTGTTATTCGCGTTTTTCGCCATCACCACAGACAACTTTTTTTCTGTGAACAACCTGCTTACCATGCTTGGCCAGATGAGCATGCTAACCATCGTGTCGCTGGGCTTTACCTTTGTCATGGCGGCTGGCGGGTTCGATATGTCGCTGGGCAATTCGTCCGGCCTTGTGAACATCCTGTTTGGCCTCACACTCATCCAAACGGGCAATTTGCTGGTTTCCATCCTTGTGGGCCTGGCCACGGGCCTTTCCGTGGGCCTTGTGAACGGTGTACTGGTGGCACGCCTTGGTTTGCCGGATTTTATAGCCACATATGCCGTGGGCAGTGTGGCCTACGGCACAAAAATGCTGCTCACAAAGGGCAATCCGCTTACCCTGCCGGACACGGCGAACCCCATTACTTTTTTCATTGGCCAGGGCAGGCTGGGGCGTATTCCCTTCCGGGTGGTGCTTATGGTCGTTGCTGTACTCATCACCATCTTCATTTTGAACAAGACGCGCTTTGGCCGCCGTATTTACGCCATCGGCGGCAACAAGCAGGCCAGCGAATACGCGGGCATTAACGTGCGTAAATACCGCATGTTCACTTTCCTGCTGTCCGGCCTGTTCCTTGCCATCGCCAGTATTATCCTCACCTCGCGGCTTGGCAGCGCCCAACCGCTGGCCGGCGAAGACTTCATGCTGGACACCATTGCGGCGGTGTACCTGTCCACCACCATGTTCGGCGAGGGCGAGCCCACCGGCGCGGGCACCTTCATTGGCGCCCTTATCATCACCATGCTGACCAACGGCCTTACCATGATGAGCGTGGAGTACT
Source organism: Oscillospiraceae bacterium (assembly GCA_031551695.1). Classification (GTDB taxonomy): domain Bacteria; phylum Bacillota; class Clostridia; order Oscillospirales; family Ruminococcaceae; genus JAAYCI01. The sequence continues at coordinate 8,293 of JAVBNG010000022.1, read as the reverse complement.
ATTTCCAGTACATCACCAAGGGCGTGGTGGTCATTTTGTCGGTACTCACCTCCGTGTACCTGGCCGGCAAAATGAAAAAACTGTAGGGGGCAAAAACAGCTATGGTAAAAGTGCTTGGTTTTTGTGCCAGCCCACGAAAGGGCAACAGCCTGTACTTGCTGGATTTGGCCATGGAAGCGGCTGAAAAAGCCGCGGCTGAACTGGGTGAGGAGATTGAAATTAGCCGTGCCACCGTGCGGGGCAAAAAGTTGGGCGGCTGCGTGATGTGCCAGGCCTGCATGAAGGACGGCACCTGCGCCATCAAGGACGATTTTGCCGAGATGCAGGCCCAGTGGCTGGCGGCGGACGTCATCATCTATTCTGTGCCTGTGTACCACATGGGCATGCCAGCCCAGATGAAAGCCTTTGTGGACCGACTTGGCAACAGCATGTTCGGCCGGTACAAAAAGCTGTTCGGGGCACATGTGTCCACCACGGGAAAACCGCTGAAGGTGGTGGGCTGCATTGCCCAGGGCATCCACGCTTTTTCCGGGCAAGAGCACACCATCACCCAGGTTATCAACCATGCCATGATCAACGGCTGCGTGCCCGTGGCGGGCGACATGTGGGAGAGCTATATCGGCGCGGCCGGATGGACCTGCAATATGGAGGAGCGCAACGCGTTGGAGACCTTACAGGCCGAGCAAAAAGAGGATGCCCGCGTTGCCGTGGACGGCGCAAAAAGCCTTGCTGCCCGCGCGGTGGAAATGGCCCTGCTGCTGCAAAAGGGCGGCCTGCACGCGCCGAAGGTGGTAAGCCGGCCCACGTACACGTCCTTCGCCAAACGGTTGGAGGAAGAAAAATAGGGGTTGAGTTCATGCCGGCACTGTTTGAGGCACCCTGCTTTCAAGCGTTTGGCATGTGCTGAATAAAAGGTTTGAAACGATTAAGGAGGAAAGAAATGAAAAAAGCCAGACGTTCCCTGAGCCTGTTTTTGGCAGTCCTGATGATGTTGGCCCTGGCGGCCTGTTCCACCCCCGCGTCCAGCGCGCCGGCGGAATCTGAGGCCGCGCCTGCGGAATCCAGCGAAGCCGCCGCTTCTGAAAGCGAGGCGGCCCCGGAAGGCAAGACATTCAAAGTTGGCATCAACAACTTTGGCGTTGCCAACTTTTTTGCCCGCGCCGGCAAGGCCGGAATGGAAGACGAGCTGAAAAAACTTGGCTGTGAAGTGGTTGCCACCGTGACCGACGACGTTGCCTCCCGCAGTGACGCCATTGAGAACTTCATTTCCCAGGGCTGCGACGCCATCATCATTGAGGAGGGCGACATCAACGAAGTGGCGCCCGTGTGCAAAGACGCGAAGGCCGCCGGTATCATCATCGGCTCCATGGATTCCGGCGATGCCGATTTTGTGGACGTGTACGTCTCTTCCGACAACACTTACCTTGGCAAAGTGGCCGCCGAGCAAATGGTAGAGGCCATGGGCGAAAAGGGCAAAATCGTCGAAATCATCTTCGACGGCGGCAGTATGATCCGCGCCCGCAAGGAAGCCATGCACGAAGTGATTTCCGCCTACCCTGACATTTCCATCGATACCAGCCTCACCTACACCTGGCCCGATTTCTATCCCGACATCAAGTCCAAAATGGAATCGGTGCTGCAGGCGAACCCGAACCCCGGCGACATCTCGGCCGTGTTTGCCAGCTTTGACGGTGTGGGTATCGCCGCGGCGGACGCCATCCGTGAGGCCGGGCTGCAGGACAGTATCGTTGTGGTGGGTATCGACGGCGACCCCGACGCCTATGCTGAGATGAAGAAGGAAGACAGCCCCTTCATCGCCACCATGGCGCAGGATCCCGACGCCATTGCCCGCACCTGTGTGCAGTCTGTTGTGGACCTGCTGAACGGCAAGACCTTGCCGGAGAAGGTTATCCAGGTTGAGGGGTTCCTTGTTACAAAGGACAATATCCCTGAAACGGAATAGCCCGCAAAAGCCTTGAAAAAATCCCGGAAGCCACTGGAATTCACCGGTGGCTTCCGGTGTTTCCAAGTAAACAGGAAAACAGAAGCCGCGCCAGCGTGTTGAACAGGAAGCGAGCGCCTTGTGGTGGCGCAGGCAAAGCAGTGTATTTACAAGACAATGTGATTGACAATATAGCCGACGCTATAGTAGAATTGCAAAAGCGAGAAAGCGCCGCCCTGCCCCTGCAGCACAAGCAAACCATCACACTTTCCGACATAAGGGTTTGGATATAGAAGGTTCCACTCCACCAAAATGAAGTCGTCCACTGGATATTTCATCCTAAAAAATGTCAAAAAGATGTCTTTGGTTTTTGGCAGATTTTTTGCATGAGATGCGAATCAGTGGATGATTTTTTGCGGCCATTTTCAAGGCTGGCCAAAAACAAACGAACTATAACACAATATGAATCAGGAGACTCCATGACAACAGCCCAAACAACAGCCCAACTGCCCGAAGAAGCCCTAATTACAAGCGAAGTCCTATCTTTTGAAGCCATGCCCCTTTCACCCCAGCTGGCCCGCGCCGTGCGGGAGTTGGAATACACATCTGCTACCGACATCCAGGCGGCGGCTATCCCCTTTTTGCTGGATGGCCAGGATGTGATCGGCCACAGCAGCACCGGCACGGGCAAAACCGCCGCTTTCGGCATTCCCGCCATCGAGCGCGTGGAAGGGGACTGTAAGAAGCCGCAGGTGCTGGTGCTTTCCCCCACGCGGGAGCTGGCTTTGCAAATTGCCCGCGAGATGCAGAAATACGCCAAATACAAGGAAGGCGTGTGTGTGGCCACCGTGTACGGCGGGGCGTCCATGCCCGACCAAATTCGCCTTTTGAAGCGCGCCAACGTGGTCATTGGCACGCCCGGCCGCCTGATGGATCACCTGCGCCGCAAAACGCTGAAAATGGACGACCTCAAAATGGTGGTGCTGGACGAAGCCGACGAAATGCTGAGCATGGGCTTCATCGAGGACATCCAGACTATCCTGTCAGCCGCGCCGGAAGAGCGCCAAACAGTGCTGTTTTCCGCCACTATGCCGCCGCCCATTTTGAAGGTGTCGCGCGAGTTTTTGACCGAGCCGCAGGTGGTGGATGTAATGGCGGAGCAAAGCCCGGCGGACATTGAACAGACCTACTACTACGTCCCCCGTCACAAAAAGCAGGAGGCATTGTCGCTGCTCATCAGCTACGCCGACGCGGAGCGCTCCATCGTGTTTTGCAACACCAAAACCATGGTGGACGACTTGGCCGCATTGCTGCGCAAACAGGGCGTTGGGGCAAGCGCCCTGCACGGCGACATGACCCAGGCCGCCCGCACACAGGTGATGCAAGCCTTCCGCGCGGGCGGGGTAAAGGTGCTGGTGGCCACGGACGTTGCCGCCCGCGGCATCGACGTGGACGATGTGGACGCCGTCATCAACTTTGACATTCCCCAAACCTTTGAATACTACATCCATCGCATCGGCCGCACGGGCCGCGCGGGCAAGCACGGCGTTTCGCAAACGCTGGTGTGCGACGGCAAACAGCTTGCCGTGCTGAAAAGCCTGATGCGCTTCACCGGCAGCCCCATCAAGGAACACCGTCTGCCCACCGGCAAGGACCGCATGACGCGCGCCGTGGCCAAAACCGCCGAAGCGTTGGCGCCGCAGATGCAAAACGCCCCCGGTGAAGCCGCGCAAATGCTGGTGAAGCGCCTGCTTGGCGCTGACGGCAGCGGCATTACGCCGGAGCAGGTGGCCTGCGCCCTGGCTGAAAAGCTGCTGGGCGGCGATGGCCAGTTCAAGAGTATTGTCTCGCCGGAGGGAACACGCGGCGCGGGCGGTGCGTACGGCAAAACAAGCCCGCGCGGCGCAAGTGGCACACATGCCACACGCGGCGAACATGCCCCCATGGTGACGGTGACGGCCAACATCGGCCGCAGTGGCCGCGTGACGCCGAACCATCTGGTGGGTGCCATTGCGGAGCTCTTGGACATCCCCGGCAAAAGCATCGGCAAAATCAACATCGGCGAGGACGAAAGCTACATCGGCCTGCGGGAGGACACCGCCCTGGCGCTGGCGAACTGGAAAAAGCCCATCCGCATCAACGGGGTGGACGTAGCTTTCACGTTGCAGCGAAAAAAACGGCTTGCGCGGCCGGCGAAAGAAATGCAAAGCAGGAAAACGAAACGGGCGCATGCAGGTGCAAAGAGAGTTCCTGCGTAGATATGTGAGATGTGGGCTCGAGCCGGGCATCTGCACCAAAGTCATCTTGCAAAGAGAAATTTGCAAGATGACTTTTGCTTTGGAAGTCTCAATCTCAGCGGCCTTGCCATAGTATCAGCCCGGCTTTATCAAAAAATGATGCAGGGCAATGAGGCCGGGTCGCCGGTACGGTTTGACCCTTGGCTGTTATCTCTGTATACTCGATTCCAAGGGTTCCACGGCGGAACTACTTTACCGATTGGAAGGAAAAACTATGGAATTGGTATCCATCCCAAGAGACAAATATGACGACTATCAGCTCGATGTTATTTTCAAAGGATATAAGTGGGACCCGCAATTTCAGGATAACAATACCATCGCCAGGCATGTTTTGCTTATTACGGAAGAAGAACACGCGGAACTGGCGCAGTTGACGGAAAAGCTTGCGGAAGAAACAATACAATGCGAAGAAATGTTGAACCGGAACCGAAAGCTTGCCAAACCCCTGGCGCTGCCAAAGCAAATTGGCAAAGAGCTTGCAAGCATGAAGAATTATGAGGCGGGCAAACATATCCGCCTGATGCGCTATGATTTTCACCCGACGGCAGAAGGGGGATGGGCCCTGAGCGAGGTGAACAGCGATGTGCCCGGCGGTTTTGCGGAAGCTTCGCTTATGCCGCAATTGGCCATAGAGGCGCTGCAAAAGGAAACCCTTTGGTATCAGAATTTTGGTGATGTTTTGGCAGGAGCCATTGCCCGAAAAACCAAACCGGGCGGAAAAATCATGCTGATACACTGCACCTCCTACAGCGACGACAGGCAGGTGATGCAGTTTTTGGGCGGCAAACTAAAGGGGCTGGGGTTTTGGCCCATCTATGCCGCGGCGGACCATTTGCGGTTCGAAGACAACGAGGCAATCAGCATTTTGGACGGCAACCGGGGCAAGGTGGACGCAATTGTCCGCTTTACGCCCCTTGAATGGCTTGTGCAGATGAAACCGAAACACTGGCAGGGCTATTTCGACACCACAACGCCCTCTTGCAACCACCCCATAGCGATATTCGCGCAAACAAAACGGTTCCCCCTTGTGTGGGGCGCACTGGAACAGCGGGGTGTTTCGCTGGAAACCTGGCGGCGCCTGCTGCCGGAAACACATGAGGTGAAAGCGGCAAAAGGGGAAGAGGGGTTTATATACAAGCCTGCCTGCGGCCGCGTTGGCGAGGGCATCAGCATCAAAGAAGCGTGCCGGGATGGTGAGTATAAAGAAATACTAAAAGATGTGAAACGGCACCCCAAGGAATACCTGGCACAGAAACGGTTTAACAGCAGGCCCTTGCGCAGCAAAGAGGGCGGCCTGTTTCACGTGTGCCTTGGCGCCTACAGCGTGGATGGCAAAGCGGCCGGCTATTACGCAAGGATCAGCCGGACGCCGCGCATCGATTCGGGCGCGGCGGACATTCCGGTTTTGATTGGGGAGGCATAGAATGACAGGCAGAGATGCGTTCAAATTATGGGCGCCGGCCGGTTTGCGCTGGGTGGGCTGGGTGCGGCCCGTCCCTTTTGTGGCAATGCAGAATTCTTCCGGCTTCAACCCGGCGGAAACATTCGCCGTTCCGGATATCGCTTATTTTGCCAAAGCAGAGGAGGACGTGGCCGTTGTGGCCGATATGCCTGGTGCGGAGGCTGTAAAAGAGGGCATTGCCCTCGCAAAGCTGGGGTTTCGGCCCATACCTCTTTACAATGGCACAAACGCGCAGGAAGGGGCCATGGCCCTTGTGGAAAACCACGCAATGGAACGCGCCTTGTGCTGGGGCGCAGCAGAACTGGAAAAGATACAAATACCCCAAAATGCGCCGCCGGCATTTTTGCTGGACAGCAACCGGACACACAGGTACCGAATGGACGCCTCCATTTTTGATAACAGCTGGGACATTTATGACCAGGACATGCCGTCCGCAGACTACCTTTTGTCCGCCGGCATCCGCAGGGTCATTGTGCGGGGCGCGGCCATTCAAAAAGACCTGGCCCGGATTTTGTACAAGTATCAAAAAAAGGGGATTGCCATTCTTGTTACCGACGGATACCGGCCGCCGAAAACGCGTGTGCTGAAAAAGCCGCCGCGAAAATACGATTAGCGCGCGTAACCCTCTTCGCATAGAAAGCCGCCTAACAATGAAGGCAAGCGGCTCAACTTGTCAAAAAAGTCAGCCCGCGCGCAGTGTCCGGTGGCGCAACGCTCATCTACCTTCCGCGCCGCCTCGTGTACAACGAGGGGATGTTGAGAGCTATGCTGTAAAGGGTGGTAATGATATAACCACCACTAAACAGCGGCAACCGGCCCATTTGCAGGAGATTGGCGGTTCTGCGTTGCAAATGGGGTGATAAATATGTAACTACAATGGGCAGGCACAGCGCCGCCCATTTTTTGTACTCATATACGCATATAGGACAGGCAGCGGCGCTTCCCTCGTGAAAGTTAAGCCACCGCTGCCACCCACAACGCCCGAAGGCGGTTGAAGGAAAAGCATAGCATATTCTGCGCCGCCCTTCAATGGCTTGTGGTAACAGAGAAAGGACGGAACGCATGAAATATTCCATCATGGAAGCTCTATTCGATGGGCATGTCATCCCCTGGGAGCGGCGCAGCCATATGAGCGACAAACGCAAAGGCATCGAAGAAAAAATCCAGCGGGAACGGCGGTACTTCATGGAAAAAATGTCGCTGGACGATTGCCAGCGGTTTGCAAAACTGGAGGATTTGTACAACGAGGCCGCCCACGACAAGGAAACCGGCATCTACTCCCACGGCTTCACGCTGGGCGCGCTGCTGATGCAGGAAGTCATGGAACAAAAAAGCGAAATGTTGGGCGAATAGCCCGCCAGCATAGCAAAGGCCGCTGTCCCTATGTGGGATGGCGGCCTTGCTGCATCAATTTGCTAGCTACTCGCCGTTTTTCTTCCCCCGGCTTTTGTACACGTTGTACTGGTTTTTGCACCGCGGGCTGCAGAATGCGGCGTTCGGGTGCGTCGCCGCAAATACCTTCATGCAATGCTTACAGGTGCGCAGCGGCTTTTTTTCATCGGTGAGCATGAAGCTGAACATCATCTGGATGCCCAACAGCAGGGAGTGGAAATCCCACACAATCGTCGGCCTGTCCAGTAGCTGGATGTGGTAAGTGGGTGCGACCCCGCCAAACGCCGCCATACCCCGCCGGTACAATTCGCGGGTGGCCTCGTCGATTGTGTCGTAGTCCTCATAGTAAAGCAAACTGGCCGAGAAGGTAAACGCCCAATCCCGGAACTGTGTCACCAGCCAATCGTACCGCTCGGCGTATTCCCGCTGGAAGCTCATGCCCAACGCCAGCGGGCCATCGTCAAAGGTCATGACGAGGGCGATCATCGTCCGGTCGTCACTGACGCTCCACGTGGATTCCCGCCCGGACTTCTTGAAATCCAGCTTTTCAAAGGGGAAGAAATACGCCATATAGTCTTCCGTGGACAGGGATTCCGCCTTGATGAAATGGTTTGTCGGCAGGTAAACGGCCTCATAATCCACAAACGCTGGTGTGGTGGGCAGCGCGGTCATGAACCCAAGCAGGCCGTACTTGGACACGAACTCCAGCACTGCCGCCTTTGCTTCTTCCTTGCCGCCCTGCCGCATACACAGCATCCCGACGTTGAGCATATCCAGTGCCAACGCCTCCGCGTCTTTCAGCGGGTCGTAGACGCTGGGCATGGCGTCTGGCGTGGGCGTGACATATAAGTGCCCATCCCCGGCCTCTTTGCACACATATTCGCTATACTTCACCCAATGGGAACTTGTTTGTTGAAAGAGGTTGTTCATCGCCGCGCCTTTCTATTTGTAATCTAGTTACAGATTGAATATATTACAAGTCTACCATTTGCTGTTCTGCCCGTCAAGAGCGGCTTTTCATCTGCCTGTTTCCGGCTTGGGCTTTCCCGTTTTGAGCCTTGTCAGCGGCGATGTTAAAATGAAAGAAAACGGCGATTAAAAAATGTAGGTTTGTGGCGGAGGTGTAGCGATAAATGCTACACTCTTTTTTGTCTGCTTTTTAGCAGACGGAAAGGGTGTAAGAATGAGAGGAACGGACTG
>JAVBNG010000033.1:0-17989 GCA_031551695.1 Oscillospiraceae bacterium | reverse complement strand
CCCCTTTCCCCCCCACAAGCCCTGCGGTCACCCGCCCGCGCGGCCGGCTTCGCGGTGGCTTCCTTTACCATTTTCAATATGGAAAGCGCCCTCGCCTTTGTGGCGGCGGCCGAGGCGGAAAACGCCCCGGTGATGCTGCAGGTGTGGAGCGGCTTTGCCGCCGCGCCGGGCCTTGAACTGCTTGGCGCCATTGGCATTGCCGTGGCCAAAAAAGCCGCCGTGCCCGTGGCCGTGCATCTGGACCACGGCGAAACCCTTTCCCAGGTGGGCACGGCGGTGGCCGCGGGCTTCACCTCCGTGATGCTGGACGCCTCCGCCTCGCCCCTTGCCGAAAACATTGCCCGCACAAAACAAGTGGCGGATTTTTGCCGCGCCATGCCCACCACGGTGGAGGGCGAAATCGGCCACGTGGGCGGTGGCGAACTGGGCAGCGGCGGCACCGCTTCCGCCTATACCGACCCGGACGAGGCCGCCCGCTTTTACGAAGAGACCGGCGTGGATTTTGTGGCCGTCTCCATCGGCACCACCCACGGCAATTACAGCACACGCCCCACCCTGGACATCCCCCTGCTGCGCAACATTGCCGCCAAAGTGCCCGCGCCCCTCGTCATGCACGGCTCGTCCTACACGCCGGACGACCAGCTGGCCGAGGCCGCCCGAAACGGCATTTCCAAAATCAACGTGGCGACCGAACTGTCCGACACCTTCATCAAAGCCACGCTGGACGCTTTGCCCGGGCTTTCCGGCGCGAAATACGCCAACCAGCTGACAGACGGCCCCACCGCCGCCATGACGGACGTGGCCCGCCACAAGATAAACCTGTTCGGCGGCGCGGGCAAAGCCGCGCTGCTGTAACCAGCCGGGATTCAAACCGCCATTCTGCAAAGCTGCCCAAAGGAGGACGCCCTATGCTGGACCGCACCGAATACAAAACCTATTCCGCCACTTTTTTGGCAAATATGGGCCTCACCGTGTACCCGGTGCGCAAAGTTTTGGGCTGGCACGCCGGGGGCGCAAGCCTCTTCCTTTCCTGCGCCGCCGCGGTTTGCGAAAAAACGGCCGTGCCCTCCAGCTTCAACCAAACCAGCCGCTATTTCATCAACCGCGGCAAAACCGAGCCCGCCGCCCTGCGGCTGGACTTTTTAGCCGGCGGCGCCTTGCGCATCCGGCTGCAGCGGGGCGAAGTGGTGCAAGACATCCCCCGCCCCATGCTAGCGGCGGCGCCCGCGCCCGGCGAAGCCGTTGCCGTGGAAGAAAGCGAAACGGCGCTCACCGCCAAAGGCGGCGGCATCACCGCCGTCATTGCCAAAGACCCGTTTTGCCTCACCATCCAGGACGCAAACGGCCAAACGCTGTACACCCAGTATAACGACGACGCCCACTCCACCACGGCGGACCGCCGCCGCGGCCTCTCCGAGGCGGAAAGCACGCTGACGCCGGAAGAGGTGGCCAACAGCTACCCCGCCCTGGAGGCTTACCCCTTCGGCTTTGTGGTGGACGATACTACCGGCGAAACCTGCTACACCGAGGCCGTGCGCATGGCCCACGACGAGGCTTTTTTCGGCTTTGGCGAGGCCTTTGGCAAGGCGAACAAAAACGGCGAGGAAAAGCTCATCTGGTCCATCAACCCCCTCGGCGCGTCCACCATAAAAAGCTACAAGCCCGTGCCGTTTTTTATGAGCAACAAGGGCTACGGCCTGTATTTGAACTCCGCCAAAAAAAGCCTGTTCGACATGGGCAGCTACTTTTTCAAGGCCTACACCGTGGCCAGCTTCGATACCCAGCTGGACCTGTTCTTCCTGCCCGGCCCCTCTTATGAAACGATGCTGCAGGCCTATTGCGGCCTTACCGGCCAATGCCGCCACGTGCCGCCGAAATGGTCCTTCGGCGTGTGGATGGGCCGCAACTGCTACCGCACCCGCGCCGAAATCGAGGAGGTCTGCCGCGAACTGCGACGGCGGCAACTCCCCTGCGACGTCATCCACCTGGACTGGGCCTGGACCCGCTACGAGACCCACGGGTTCGACTTCCGGTTTGACGAGAGCCGCTACCCGGACCCCGCCGCCATGATGCGGGAAATGAAACAGCAGGGCTACCGCCTGTCCCTGTGGCAGCTGCCCTACCTGAACAAAGGCACCCCCGTGTATGAGGAGTGCCTGCAAAAAGGTTATTTCCCCGCGCCCCCACCGGGCAAAGAAAACGAGAACACCGTGGGCGTGTTGGATTTTTCAAACCCGGACGCAGTGGCGTGGTACCAGCGGCAGCTGCGGGCCCTTTTGCAAATGGGCGTGGCCGTTGTCAAAACAGACTTCGGCGAAAACGCCGATGAAGACTACGCCTACCACAGCCTGCCCGGCAGCGAGATGCACAATTTGTACCCGCTGCTGTACAACGACGCCGCCTACGCCGTGTGCGAAGAGGTGCACGGCGATGAAGCCCTCGTGTGGGGCCGCAGCGCCTTTTCCGGCGGCCAGCGCTTCCCGCTTTACTGGGCGGGCGATTCCGACTCCGACTACGCGGGCATGTTCCACACCCTGCGCGGCGGGTTGTCCCTCGGCCTTTCCGGCTTCCCATTCTGGAGCCACGACGTGGGCGGGTATTATTCCGCGCCGGAGCCGGACGTCTACATCCGCTGGATGCAGCTGGGCATGCTTTCTTCCCACGTGCGCTTCCACGGCACCGCCCCGCGGGAGCCCTGGCACTACGGCGAAACCGCAGTGGCGGTGTACCAAACGTACGCCGCCATCCGCTACAGCCTCATCGAATACCTTTACGCCGAGGCCCACCACGCGGTGGAAAGCTGCACCCCCATGATGCGCCACCTTGCGCTGGATTTTGGAGACGACCCCACGGTGCTTGCCATCGACGATGCGTACATGCTGGGCCGCAACCTGCTGGTGGCCGGCGTGTTCGGCAACAACCCTGTCCGCCGCCTGTATTTGCCCGAGGGTCGCTGGCTGGACTGGCACACCGGCGAAATATTTGACGGTGGCCGCTGGATAGATTACCCCACCCCCATCGAGACCATGCCACTCTTTTTGCGCTTTGGCACCGCCACCCCGCTGGTGGAGGCGAAAAACCATGTTGACGAATTCCCGGACAAAGTCATTCGCTGGAAAATTTTGCCCGGTAAAGCGGCCATACAGGCCGCTGTTTTGGGCCTTGGCGCGCCCGTTGTGTTAACGGCGGCTCCCGCGCCGGGCGGCCTCACTGTCACCGTCTGCGGCGGCGCGGGGCGGCGGCACATCCTTGAAATCCACGGGGCAAACCGCCCCGCCGGCATCACGGGCGGTGCGCTGCTGAGCTATGACGAAGCCGCCCGCCTGCTGCGCGTGGAGACAACAGGCGGTGGCACCGCGGCCATCACCTTTTCCCAGCCATCATGACGCGCCAAAACATAACCACCGGCGGCAAGGCCGCCGCTCAGCCGGACGCGCCAGACTGCACCTGGTCGCGTCCGGTTTCTTTTGCCCGGTACAGCATCTGGTCGGCCGCCTCCACAAGGTGCTCCACCGCGTCTCCCACCTTGGGCTGCGCGCTGGCGGCGCCGATGCTTACCGTGACGCTGGTGGGCACGTCCTCGCAGGGCACCCGCAGCGCTTTTATGGCAAGGCGCAGCTTTTCCGCCACAACCGCAGCGCCCGCAGGCCCCGTTCCGGGCAGCAGCACCACAAACTCCTCCCCGCCGTAGCGGTACGCAAGGTCCACCGACCGGCTGAGCGTCTCGCGCATGGTGCTGGCAACGCCGCGCAGCAGTTTGTCTCCCTGCGGGTGGCCGTAAGTGTCGTTGTAGGTTTTGAACTTGTCCACATCCAGCATCAGCAGGCTTACCGTGCCCTGTTCCCGTATGGCCCGCCCCCACTCGTAGAGAAGCTGGCTGTCGAAGGCGCGCCGGTTTTGGATGCCGGTAAGCGCGTCGAGAAGGCCCAGGCGCTCAATGGCCTCGATATGCTTGATGATGCGTATCTGCGTGTTTACCCGGGCTTTTACAATGGCGTCCTTGAAGGGCTTGCGGATGTAATCCACCGCGCCCAGCAAAAAGCCCCGTTCCTCGTCCCCGTCACTGCCCAGCCCGCTGATGATGATAACAGGGATATCCCTGGTGCCCGCCCCCTCCTTCAGCGCAACCAGGATATCAAACCCGTTTGCGTCGGGCAAAATGATGTCCAGAAGGATCAGGTGCGGCTGGAACTCCCGGACAAGGGCAACCCCTTCCGCGGCTGTCGCGGCCGTTTTCACCGTGTAATCATCCTGCAGAATGTTTCGGATCATTTGCCGGTTCAGCGGGCTGTCGTCAACAGCCAAAATCCGGTAAGCGTGCGTGTGTTCGGCCATAGGGCCCTCCCCTGGCAGTTGTGGTCGGCGTTTCATTCCCAGTATACAGAAATCGGGTGAAAATAAAAAGCCCCGCCACAGCAGTTTGCAAAGTTCTTTCAAAAATTCATAAGTGCCCGGCAACATGCTGTAAAAGCCCTTTCCGCCTGGGTCTGAAAGAGGTTCTGCAATTTCCCTGTAGTCCCGTTTTCTGTTCGCCCTTGCCGCAAGCCTCTCACAACAGACTGCAATCAACGGTATAAGTATATATATACATGATAGCACCATTCACCGCGCAGCCGTACAACGCCTGCATTTTAAAACGGCCAATCATCCATTTTGATGATTGACCGTTTTTTGGCAAGTCACGATGTCTACTGTGCCGTCCAACCGCCGTCTATTGTCAGCTCACTGCCTGTAACAAACAGGGATTCGTCGCTGGCGAGATATAAATCGGCATAGGCGATGTCCATCGGCTTGCCAATGTAACCGATGGGATGCATGGCGCCGACCTTGGCAAAATATTCGTCCGGCGTCATGCCGGAATCGGCGGCTTCCTTTTCCGTTAAAGCTGTGTGCACATAGCCTGGATGCACCGAGTTCACGCGGATTTTGTACCGCTTTTCCCCGCAGCACAGTGCGGCGGATTTGGTGAGGATGGTAACGGCTCCCTTGGACGCGCAGTAGGCAAACAGCCCCGATTCCGCAATCTGCCCGTCGATGGAAGAACGGTTGACGATAGAGCAGTTTTCACCGTTGTTTTTCATGTATTCAATCGCATATTTTGTGCCGAGGAACACCCCAGTGGCGTTGATGCCCATCACCAGGTTCCAATCCTCCAAGGTGGTCGCTTCAATGTCCTTGCCAAGGGAGATGCCTGCGTTGTTCACACAGATGTTCACCTTGCCCCACTTTTGCAGCACGGCGTCAAAGGCCGCTTTCCAGTCCGCTTCTTTCGCAATATCCAGCTTCACAAAGATGGCCTCATGTCCTTCGTCGCACAGCCTTTTTACCAGCGCATTGCCGGCGTCGATGTTCACATCGCCCACCGCCACCTTGGCGCCTTCGGCGGCAAACAGCGTGGCCGACGCCTCGCCGATGCCCACCGAGCCGCCCGCTACCAACGCCACTTTACCATCCAGTCTTGCCATTTTTTGTTGCCTCCTTTTTTGTAAGTTGATGATGCGTGTTTATCATATGTCAACGGGTATCCGCCACAGCGGCGCCGTGCCCGGCCGCGGCCCTTCCGGTCTCCTTCATGGCAAAGGTAAGGCCGGCGGCGGCCAGCGCCGCAACAGAAAAGACAGCAAACGTTGCCTGCAGGCCAATTGCCCCGGCAATGGCCCCGCCAACGATGGGAGACAGAAAGGCCGCGAGATAGCCCAGCGGCAGCATCACTGAAAAAATAACGGCCACGTCGCTTTCGGCAACACCTGCAAATTCCATGGGCATGGTATACAGTGCCGGCGCCCAGCCCGCGTTGCCAATGCCCGCCAGCACAATGCCCGCTACCTGCACGGCGCTTGTGCCAAAGGCAATCATCAGGGTTCCGGCTAAAATCATCAGGTGGAAAGGCCATGTGAAGATTTTGCGGCGGCCGCTTTTGCTCATCAACAAACCGAAAGCAAGCCCCGCGGCAATGCCCGTCACCGGGAAAATAGACGTGAGTACGGAAGCTTCCGCCAATGTGCGCCCGCCGCTTTCGTACAAAAACGTGGGCAAAAATGAAGATAAAAATTCAAACCCCCACATGTCGCAGGCGTCTGCCAGGCAAATCAGCCGCACCTCGCGCATGGAACACACCCGGCGCAGGGCGGCGCCGTAACGCCGCGGCGCGTTTGCCGCCTGTGGCGCCGAAGCGTACTTTTCGGCGCCGGGTTTGCGGCGCACCGCCGCCCACAACAACAGCGCGGCAACCGCGGCAATGCCCGGAACCGCCAATGTGGCGCGCCAGTTGCCACCAACGGCCGTAAACAGCTTTACCGTGACAAGAAAATTGACCGCCGAGGCAAGATACGGCAAAATGGCGTAAAATGAGTTGAGGTACGGGCGGGCTTTTTGCGGCGCATAGGCCACGATGGCCGCCGCGCCAAGCGACAGGGACAGCCCGATGCCCACGCCGAACACAACACGGCAGGCCAGCACACCGGCAAATCCGCTCGTCATGGCGGTGCCAAGGCTGCCGGCGGCAGCCAGCGCCATGGAAACGGCAAAGCTTTTGCCAATGCCGAAGCGCCGGGCGCAAAGCCCGGAAAATGGGCCCGCCAAGGCGGCCACCAGGCAGACGATGCTCATGACGAGGCCCCCGCCGGCAAGGGAGATGCCCATTTCTTCCTGCATCACCGGCAACAGGCTGGCTGGCGCAAACCACATGACGTTTTGAATGAGCAGGCCAAGCATCAATACGGTGAGAAGGAGCCGCCAATTTTTGTGGAAGTGTACTTTTTCTTTCATCAACGCCGCAGGTTCACCTCCCGTATCCGGGCGGCCCAAAGGCGCTTCGCCTCCTTGTTGCCACGAATCGTCCGGCGGCAACGCGCTCAGTCCGTTACCGGGAACATTACCATATCTTCATATCCCACGATGACGCGGTAATATCCGCGCAGGTACGCGTTCGTCTCTTCGTCACCGGTGTCCACATACAAGGGCTGGCCGAACAAAGACAGCATTTTGTCCTTTGATGCGGCGACGATGATGTTCTCTTTGCGCACTTTGCGAATGACCTTCGCGCTGATTTGCTGGTTGCCGCGGCCAAACAAATAGCCCTGCCCGCCAATGACGGTGACGAGGATCTTCGCCTTTTCATATTGTTCCAGCGCCGCCAGGATATCCGCCTCGGTGGCGTCGTTTTTTACGATTTTACGGTTGTAGAACAGGTCCACGCCAAGCAGGGTGTCCGGCAGGCCAACGGCGTCCATGATGCTTTTGGTGGTGGAGCCGGGGGCCACGATGTACAGCGTATCATCCTCCAGCGTGTCGGCAATCCAGTTCGACAACAGCATGACAGACCCGCTTTCGCTGTAGCCGCGCCCGCTCTTCATGTTTTGCACCATCTTGCGCTCGTTCGGCACTTTCAGATAGCCGTACAGTTTCGCGTTCACCACATTGTCGCGGAACAGCTCCTCGTCGATGTCCATCACTTCCGCTTCGCGCGTTTCGGTCACTTTCCCCTCTACGAACTCTAACATCAACTGGCCCGCGGTTTTGGGGTTCAGGGCGTAAACGGCGGAGTGAATTTTGCACCCGGCCGGAATGCCCAGCACCGGAATGCCCGTGCCCACGGCGTCCATCACATTGCGGGCGGTGCCGTCGCCACCGGAGAACAGGATAAGATCTACGCCCGCGTTGCGCAGGTCTTGCGCGGCTTTCTCCGTGTCGGCGTGGGTAGTGTGCGCCGGGTCTATTTTGCCAAGCACGGTGGTTTGGAAGCCAATGGCCTTCGCGCAGTCTTCACCCATGGGGCCGGGGTAGGTGACGATTTCGATTTTGCTTTTCAGCGGGGTCATGGCGTTCAGCGCGGCCAGAGTCTTATTGCCGCATTCGGGCGTTGCGCCCATGGCAATGGCCTTCTCCAGCGTGCTTTCCCCGTCGCTGCCTTTCAGGCCTACCTTGCCGCCTATGCCCGCCACAGGGTTCACGATGAGTCCGAGTTTTGTCATGATTGTTTCCTCCGGCCAATGCTTGCCTTGCTGTGTGCAAATATATGGGCCATGCTGCCGGCGCGCGCTGCACATCTGCCTTTTGCGCCCTTCGCCGTACAATGCTTCGCATTGTTCGCCGCCGGGCATGCGGCTGATGACATGCTAACACCGGCAACATGGCCCTAGTCTTGTTTCAAATCTCACAGAATGGAGCGCAAAAAGCTAGTACTGTTTTTCGCCGTCGGGCGTCTGCATTTTCACCGGATCCTTCGGCCACTTGAAGATCATCATCCACAGCCAGATGATCACGCCGATGCCGAGGTATACGGCGAAGCTGATCCAACTGCCCACGCCCTGGCCCAGGGTGCACAAAACGGCGATGAATATGGCGATGAAAAACGCCAGCCATCGGGTAAAATTGCCGCCTTTCAAGGTATAGGGGCTTTTCCAATCCGGGTGTTTGCGGCGGATGCGGATGGCCGAAATCATGGTGATGCTGTAGGCTATGGCGCAGCCAAAGGCCATCAGGTTGAAAAAGTCGTTCATAAAAGTGGTAGAGTTCATCAGCAAAATGAAAACGATGCTGATGACCAGCAGGAAGATATTCGGCAGGATGGGCTGCTGTTTTTTATTCGTGTAGCTGAAGGCCTTCGGCAGAAAATTCTGGCGACCCATGGCGTACATCAGGCGCACGGTGGAAAGCCAGAAGCCCAAAAGGCACGTGCCGATGGCGCACAGCACTGCAAACACGCCGAAGATAACGGCCCACACGCTCCAGCCCATATTCTCCATGGCTGTGATGGTGAGGAACTCGACGCCGACGTCGCCGGCCGGGGTAAAGTGCAGCAGGTTTTGCCAGCTGTCCACGCCGGCCACGGCGAAAAAGAACACCGTGTATACGATGCCGCAGGTGACGACGGAGCCCCAGATGGCTTTGGTGCTGTCTTTGATGGGGAAGTCGCCCTCCTCCACCATTTGCGGTACCGTTTCAAAGCCGAAGAACGGCGTGATGATGAGCCCAAGGCCGATGATCCACCCGCCAAACCCACCATCGCCCAGGGTGGACTGGAAAAATGGTTTGAAGTTCGCAAAACTCCAGTGACCGGAGAAAACCAGGGCAACAGCCGTGACGATGGCGCCACCAATGGCGCCCACAAGCATGACAAACTGCAGCTTGCCTGCAATTTGCACATTGCTGAGGCTTAAAAGGCAATACAAACATAAAATCACAATGGATGCGATCATGTACCCGCCAAACTCCAGCGTGATGCCGGTGACGTGGAAAACCCACTGCAAAATGGCCATAACGGCCGCCGGCGGCACTGAGATCCACGCCGCCATGATCATCCAGGAGGAGAAGAACCCGGCGTGCTTGTTGATGCCGACGGTGTTGTACACAAGCTCCGCGCCAACGGTGGGGAACATGGGGGCCAGCTCACAGTACACGAAGGCGATGGGCAAAATAAGGATGGTCATCAGCGCAAAGGCAAGCCACGTGGCAGGGCCCGCGTAGCTGATGAAAACCGTATCCCAGTAGCCGAGGAACGTGAAGATGGCGCCTGTGGCAAGCGCATACACGTAGATGAGTTTCAGGCTTTTGGCTGCCAAAGAGTTTTTCGGGGCTTCGGTAGATGTGGTAGGCTGTTGATTATCCGACATTTCCTTCACTCCTTTATTGTTTCCCTTAACGACATGATTTTCGGTTGCCTTTTTGTTAGACGTAATGGGCGCGCTCGCCGCCCACCAGCATGGGTCTTGTGCGGGCGCAATTTACCGATGCCGCACCAATTTGGCGGATACCCGTGCGCACCGGCACCACCACGCGGCGCAGGTGCATGCCGATGAAGGTATTGCCGATGTCCACGCCGCCGTGTGCCTGGTGCAGCAGGGATTCCACCATAGTGGCACCGGAAAAGCTGTTGTAGGCCGCGGTGGCAAAGGCGCCGCCGGCTTTCAGGTGGGGTACCACGCACACCGGCTCCAAGCCGTATACCTCGGCGCACTCGGCGTCCACCGCCAGGCTGCGGTTGATATGTTCACAGCCCTGCACTGCAATATACAGCCCCGCCGCGTCCGCCCATTCGCGCATCACGGGCACAAAGGCTTCGGCGATATCCATGTTGGACGCCGTTCCGATTTTTTTGCCCGCAATTTCACTGCTGGACACGCCGAACACGATGAGATTGCCGGGCTTGAAACCTGAAATGGCGCCAAACTCGTTTAAAAGCTCTTTCAAACGTATGGCTTCCTGTTCCAGCTTGTCCATAACGACACCTCACAAGGGATGGCACTCTGCCGGCCGGGGAAGACCGGCAGAGTGCCGGCGGGGGGATATAAAAAGGGGCTGTAAAGAGAGGGTTATCTGATGCAAAAACTATTTTACCTTAAATTTGCGCTTGTAGGCCTTCCAGCTAAGCGCCCACTTCTTCGGGTCGTCCAGGTCCTGCTCATTCTTGCGTTTGTGGATGACGGAATTATACGGCGCGCCCTTCACCAGGTCGGGGTCCTTCAGGGCTTCTTCCACAACCGTCTTCACCACTTCGCAATACTCGTCAATGTCTTCCTTCGTGTAGCTTTCGCAGGGTTCCAAGGTCATGGGCTCCGCAATTACCCACGGATGGTGGCTCGACCAGAACCACGGGATGCCGTAGTCCAGCATGCGGCGGTTCGCGTCTTCACTGCCCACGCCCACTTTGTCGAACAGCTTGCCGAAGGAGTAACGCACCTGCTCCTGCCGTACGATGCCGTTGCCCTGGAAGGCGCTGCTCATGTAGGGGATCTCTTCCATGATCTTTTGCATGTAGTTGTTGTTGATGACGGAGACGTCCGCGCACTCGCGCAGGCCCTTTGCGCCCATCATGGCCGTCCAGGCATAGGCCTTCATGATGACCGAGGACACGCCCACATAGCCGCGGATCTTGCCGATGGATTCGGGGCGGTCGTAATCGAGGAAGTATTTTTCCCCGTCAAACTCGACCGTGGGAACCGGCAGGAATTTGGCCAAAAACTCCTTGCAGCCAAGGGCACCGGAGGCCGGGCCCGAGCAGCCGTGCGGCGTGCCGAAGGTTTTGTGCACGTTGAAGTGGCACATGTCGAACCCGGCTTCCCGCGCGCGGGCAACGCCCAGGAACGCGTTGGCGTTTGCCTGGTCGTAGAAGCACAGGCCGCCCACACCGTGGATGATTTTCACAATCTCATCGGCATTGGGGTTGTAAATGCCGATGTCCTCGGGGTTCGTCATAAAGATGGCGGCGGTGTGTTCGTTGGCGGCGGCGCGAATGGCCTCGATGTCGGGGATGCCGTTTTTGTCCGGGTGGATGGTGATGATCTTATAGCCCGCCGTGGCCGGGGTGGCAGCGTCGCACGGGTGAGAGAAAATGGTGGTGATGACCTCGGTGCGCTGGTCGGCCTCGCCGCGGCTGGCGTGGTAGGCACGCACAATGGACGCCGCCGTATACACCGCGTGGTTGCCGCCGCCGGGCTGCAGGGTGAATTTGTCCAGGCCCGACACTTCCTTCACCACGTTTTCAAACTTGTGGTAAATTTCCAGCATGCCCTGCACCGTGTCTTCGTCCTGGTCGGGGTGCAGGTCCGCGAAGCCCTTTTCCAGTGTCAGCGCTTCGTTGATGCGGGGGTTGTACTTCATGGTGCAGGTGCCCTCGCTGATGTCGTTGGAAAGGTTCGAGCCCATGGTCTCCTGGCTGAGATGCAGCCAGTGCTGTAGCACGTGTTTCTGGTCCACTTCCGGCAGTTCCGGCGCTTTTTTGCGGCGGATGGAAGCCGGCAATTTGCCCGCCACGTCGCCCATGGCGGCCACAATCTCCGCATCCGGCGCCGGCGGAATGATGCCGCGCAGCCCGGGGGTGGAGAGGTCATAAATCATCGGCTCGTCCCACGAGGCCTGATGGAAATTTTTGCGTACTTTCATTTTTGCCATATCTTGTTACGCCCTCCATTTCACATTTGTGTGTGTCATACCGGCAGTGCCTTGCATTTATACCAGCACTTTCGCCAGTGCGCACACCAGTTTGTCCAGGTCTTCCTTGTCCAGCGTTTCCGTCACGCTGTACAGGGCGCTTTGGCCAAACATGGGGTACTCGCGGCTCGTGTCTTTGCCGCCGAAAATATTATAAGCAAGCAGGCCCTTGTTGATGTCCGCTACGGTTTTGCCTGTCTTGTCGAAGCTTACAAGGAAGTCGCTGAAGGCGATGCCGCTAAGCGCGATAGACACGCCGGGCAACGCGGCCAGCTTTTCCTTCAGGTACGCCGCGCGCTGCATGATGCCTTCGCCCATTTCCACAAAGCCGGCCGGGCCCATTAGCGCCATGTACACGCCGGAGACAATGCCCGTGAGGGCGGAACAGGTGCCGATGAAATCCTTGCCTTTTTCGCGGCTGGCGTAGGAGGTGCGCTCGTAGAATACTTCGCCAAAACCGTATTCGCCTTCTTTTTCCGTTTCGCAAAGGCCGAACAGCAGTGATGGATATTCCCCAACGAACTTCTTGTCGTCGTGGGTGGCAATGAAACCGCCGAGGCCGCCCGCGTAGCTCATGTGCTGGCCAAGGGGCTGGTAGTCGCCCACCACATAGTCGGCGCCATACTCGCCCGGGGCCTCGAGGATGCCAAGCGTGCTGGGGTCCACGCCCACGATGACGAGGGCGCCTTTGGCTTTCGCCAGCTTGCAGATTTCGGGGGCCTGGGCCTCAATGGCGCCAATGTAGTTCGGGTTTTCGAAGTAGATGGCGGCTGTTTTGTCGGAGAGCTTCGCCTTCAGGTCGGTAAGGCTCAAAAGGCCGTTGCCTTTGTCAAAATCGATGAAGTTTACCGCAATCTCTGGTTTCACATAATTTTGCACCACGGAAACGCGCTCCGGCCCTGCGGTGGAGGCGATGAGGATCTCCTTGCGGCCGGTGGTGCGGCAAGCCATGCGCGCGGCAATGGCGATTGCGTTGCCCCAGTCGTAGGTGGGGGTGTTGCACGCTTCCATGCCTGTGAGGTCGCAAATCATGCTGCTTGTTTCAAACAGCGCCTGGAACTTGCCGTGGTCGGAGTACGCCTCGCCCACATACGCCGTGAGGAATTCGTCGCGCGCGGCGATGGTGTCGCAAACGGACGGCACATAGTGGTTCCACACGCCGCCGCCCAAAAAGCTGATGTTGTCGGCGCAGTTTTCGTTTTTGGCAAACAGGCCTTCCACATGCTTTTTCAGCTTGTACTCGGAATCGATGGGGGCGGGCAAGTTCATCTCGCCCTTGAAGCGCAGGCGGTCCGGGATTTCCTTGTAAATATCCTCAGAGCTCTTCATTCCCACGGCCTTCAGCATGGCGGCCTTTATTTTGGGCTCGGAGTTCGGGATGTACGGATGTGCAAATTGTTTCTCACTCATAGACACTGACCCTCCATTTCAAGATTGCTTGTCTTTGTGCCGGAACACCTTTGCCGTGCAACCACCTCCAGTTGATATAAAGAAGATAATACACTTTGAATAAAATAGTAAAACAACATATGGAAAAATATATTCAAATGTTCTAAACAAAAGTATAATCGCCTCCTCGGCTGGAGGGTCAATAGCATTTCACATTTTCTTTTTTTCTCTTCGGGGCGCACGCAGAGAGAAAAAGAAACGCGAAACGGTTACACAGCAAAAACCCTGCCATGGGGGAGACTTTTCATCTTGTGGAAAAAACGTAAATTTTCCTCAATAAATTACTTTTGTATGTGATAAATTTGCAAGGCAGCGCGTTTGCGTCATGACGCTTTGCGCGGGCACGAATATATGGCAAAACAAACAAAAAACAGCGCAGAAAATCTACGCTGTTGTGAATTGTTACAATTTCGGTGCTATTTGTGGCGGCATGGGCACAATATATAGGTGTTTTTTGGCAAAAAGGAGGGAAAAACAGAAAAACCGCACAAGTTTCCCCGTAGGGAGGCCATGGCAAAGGCCGGAATAGCATTCATCGCTTTTTCACCGGGAAACCGATGCGTGTGACGTAATCCTCGGCCCTGGCGCCTTGGGTGAACTCCACCAGATATATTTCCAACGGGTCTCCGGTAATTTCGTAACCGTTTTCGTCAATCCATTTAACCAGGGCAATGTATTCTGGCAAAAGGTCGGCATAAAAGCCCACAAAAACAAGGCTGGCAAGCAAAAACCCGCCGAAATCATGCACGGCGGCGTCATCCGGGGCTGCGCCGGAAACAGGCTGGCACACCTCAAGGTCGCCTTCCTCAAAGAAAAACTGGTGCGTATAGTGCTCGTGGAACACCCCCATAATGGGGCCGTTGGCGGTGTAGCCCTTTTGGTCCATCATACGGTATATATCGGCGAAGCGGTCCCAAAAAACTTCCTGCACAAAAATGCGGCTGCGGTAGCGCGTGCACAGGCAGGGCACTTTTTCCATCGGCTCCACCGTAATGGTGCGGGGCTCGGCTGTTGGCTGGGGGGCGTTTTCCGGCGCCTGCTTCACGTCGCGCATGGCGCGCAAAATCATTTCCCTGCTGCTTTCGGCCAGGCGCAGCTGCCGCTCTAAATGCAAGATCTCTTTTTTGATAGATTCCGTCTTGCGGTCGTAATGCTCTGTGATAAGGTCCAGCGAATGAGACCCCATGATGGCCTGGATCTCCTCCAATGAAAAACCGCGCTGCTTCATCTCTCGGATGGCAAGCGCCTCCAAAATCTGCTTTTCTGTATAATAGCGGTAGTGGGTCGTCTCGCCCCGGTCCGAAGGGGCTAGGATGCCTTTTTTGTCATAATATCGTAGTGTTTTCACACTAAGGCCGCTGATTTCGGCCACTTCACCGATATTGTATTTCGCCTTTCCTCGCAGCATAAGTCACCTCACAACCATAGAGCGTGGACTTGCGGAAACAGCGTGCACCAGCAAACACTTTTCTATTATATACATAATATAAATAACAGTGCCATAAAATACAAATTTTTGCAACCCTCCCCGCAGGGAGAGTACGGGCAGGAAACCAAAAGCATCGATACCCGGCCGTACGGGCGGCCCCGAAAGTTACATGCGGCGGAGTATTGACCCTCCTTGGCAGGAGTGTGCTACAGTGGTCACAGATGAGGGCACCTGCCAAAGCGCCCCAATAAACAGGACGGACACCGGGAGCAGTGAAAGTTCCGACAGAAGAAAGGAGCGATGGAGATGCGTTTGCAAAACAGAACCGCCATTGTAACGGGCGCGGCCATGGGCAACGGCCTTGGCGCGGCCAGGGTGCTGGCCAAAAACGGCGCCGCCGTGATTTTGCTGGACGTAAGCGGCAAAGTGAATGAGGCGGCAGCCGCTCTTGCGGCGGAGGGCTTTCGGGCCGAGGGGTATCTTGCCGACGTGCGGGACCTTGCGCGCCTGGAAGAAGTGGCCGCAGACGTGGCGCAAAAATATGGCGCCATCGATATTTTAGTGAATAATGCCGGTGTGTGCAACGTCATGCCTTTTTTAGAGATGGGCGACGATGTGCGAGACAAAATGTTCGACATCAACATCAAAGGCGTGTGGAACTGCTCGAAGGCGGTGTTGCCATACATGGTTAAGGCAAACTACGGCAAAATCGTGAACCTGTCCTCCGTAACGGGCACCATGGTGGTGGACACAGGCGAAACCGCCTACGCCACCACAAAGGCGGCCATTTGGGGCTTTACCAAGGCGCTGGCCACGGAATTTGCCGCAAACGGCATCACCGTAAACGCCGTGTGCCCGGGCTATATCGACACGCCCATGGCCTGGGGCATTGCAAAAGAGTCGAACCCGGCAGACCCGCAAAGCGTAATCGACGGTATCGCGAATGCAGTGCCGATGAAGCGCCTTGGCACCATTGAGGAACTAGGCGATCTGGTGGCGTTTTTGGCGTCGGATGAAAGCCGCTACATCACCGGGACACAGGTGGTCATTGATGGCGGCAGTACCCTGCCGGAAAGTTTCAGCGCAGTGGGAATTTAGCCGCGTTTCCACTTTGCGCGGCCTTTTCCTTTGGAACCGCGAGACATACAAAAAAGCACCGCCCGGCATGGGTGAACGCAAATAAGACAGTATTTCTTTGTTTATCAGACCGGCGTAGTATACCCGCTGCGCCGGTTTTTTTGTTTGTGCCGGTTTCCGGTGCGTTATTCTCCGGGAAGGTAAGCGCCGGCAAATTCCCACGAAGCCTGTCGCGTTCAGCGTTCCCCCGGTGGAATTTTAAGATTTTTAATTGTAAAACCGTAAATAATTTTATATAATAAAAAAAGACCGTGCCGGAGTGCGGGGAATTGCACTTGTTTTCTAAAAATAAAGACGCGCATTTTTTTGTGTCGCGTTGCATTGGGGTGTGGAATGAAAAAAAAGTGGGTCATGCAAACGCTTGCAATTGCGGCGGCCGCGGCTTTATTCTGCTGCATATACATGCTGCCGGCGGTACAGGTCAGGGCACAGGCGGAAGCCCCAGCCGACGCGCCGCAGGCGGAATCAGAACCGCAAGCAGGCCTTGCACTGCAGGATGTGCGGATGACGCCGGATGAGCCGGACACGGAAAGTGCATCCGCCATAGAATCCGGTTCCCTTTCGGAAGACGTCTCCGCCGGGGAGGGCGCCGCTGCAAATGCGGAGGAGAGCGGCATGGAAGCCGCTCCGGACGCCTTGTTTCCCACAGCCGCACCGCAGGAAGAAAATCTGCCGGTTGCACAGGCGCTAACGACGCTTGACCTCGCGGATCTCGTGGCAGGGAGCATCCCCTCTACCGGTACCGGTTACACCTATAGCTCTGGCACGCTTACACTCACCGGCCTTCCCGCTGGGGACAGCTATGTGCTGGTAGACGGAGACCCGGCATACACCCCTTCGAACCTGCGCACTAATATGCAAATCGCCGTTAGTGCAAATGTAGCCACACCCATTGAACTGCAGGACATTTGCCTTTCATCGCTCAGGCCCTTCTCTTTGGGCAGCGGCGCCAACATCACCCTAACAGTAAGCGGGACAAACTGTTTTCAGGCCTTCGGCAACAGCGCCGGGATGCATGTGATTGCAGGCACCGCCCTTACCATACAAGCCGGTACGGGCGCGGCTTCCCTGACGTCCAAAGGCTCCGGCCCCGGCGCGGGCATTGGCGGAGACAACAGCATCCCAAATTCCGGCGTTATCACCATCAACAGCGGCACTGTTGACGCCCGCGGCGGTGCCGGCGGCGCCGGCATTGGCAGCGGGGCAGGCGCCGGCAGCTCTGCGGAAAATATTACCATTAACGGCGGTTTCATCACTGCCGTTGGCAGTGGCAACGGCGCCGGCATCGGCGGCGGTGCCGGCGTTTCCGGCACCGGCGGCAACGTCGCCAACATCACGATCAACGACGGCGACATTAAGGCCTATGGCGGCGTATTTGCATCCGGCATTGGCGGCGGCAGATACGGCCATGTGGATGCAATCGTCATCAACGGCGGTATAGTTGAACTGGCCAGGGACAATTTCCTCGGCGCCGGCATCGGCTGCGGCTCCGGCGGCTTTGTGGAGGATATCACAATTACCGGCGGCACCATCAATGCGGTTAACCATTACGGCGGCTACGGCATTGGCGGTATAAATACCTACAGCGACGCGAACGGCACCTACGCCGCAGGCTATGTAAAAAACATCACCATCACAGGCGGCATTGTCACCGCAACGGGCAGCGCCGCATCGGGCACGTATCCTCCCTGCCCGGGCATCGGCCCGCTGTCTGCCGACGGAAAACTGACCATCGAAACACCGCAGGGTGCCGCCGCCACCTCTGTAACGGCGGACTCCCTCGTCAACGGTGTCCCGGCCATTGACGGCCTTCCCGGCAGTAAGTTTTCGATTGACGGCGGTTCCAGCCTGACACTCACCGGCGGCGGCTTCGGCGACAATATTGACCGTCAGA
This sequence comes from Oscillospiraceae bacterium, assembly GCA_031551695.1. GTDB lineage: Bacteria > Bacillota > Clostridia > Oscillospirales > Ruminococcaceae > JAAYCI01. The sequence continues at coordinate 149 of JAVBNG010000033.1, read as the reverse complement.
AAAATACCGGCGGCACCAACGGTATCGGGCGCTGCACCATCAGCGGCACGGGCGCCGTTGCGCAGGGCATTGACGGCACATACTCCATGCTCACCACTGTTTCCGCCGCCGCCGGCAGCACAGACCCAAACAAAACCACATGGAAAACC
>JAVBNG010000051.1:0-45603 GCA_031551695.1 Oscillospiraceae bacterium | reverse complement strand
GCACCTTCGCGCCCGCCGCGCTCCACGTCACCTTGCGGATGCAATAGCAGCAAAGCAACTGCACCCGGCGCGCCAGCGGGTTTTCCGGCACGTTGTCCAGCAAAAAAATGTCGATAAAAACGCCGTTTTTTTGCTGTAAATGCTCGTAGCCCGCCCGGTGGAATGCGGTGCCCTTTCGCAAAATGCGCGAGTACCCCCAACGGTAGGCCGGATCCGTGCGCCATTCCTGCAAAAAGAAGCGCTCTGTGTCCATCTCCCGCCCGCAGGCTTCAAAAAACCGCTCGTACGCTTCGCGCAGCATCACCACGTCGCTGTCCGGGTCCCACGGGATGAACCCCTTGTGCCGCACGGCGCCAAGCAGGGTGCCCGCGTCCAGCGAATAGCAAATGCCGTTTTTGCGGCAAACGCGGTCCAGCTCCGCCAGCAATTCCAGCTGGATCAACTGGATCCTCCGCCGGTCTTCGGCCGGTATCTCGATTGGCTGTGCCAACTTGCGCCTCCTCACTGGAACCGGACCTTGCTCCACTGCACCATGTCAAGCCCCAGCTCCGCGCAGCGCTGCCGCGCGGCGGCCACGGCGGGCCGCGCCGTGGCAATGCAAAGGGTGTGCTTTGGCATAGCGGCAAGGGCCTCCGGCTTTTGCACGGGAATGCCGTCGAACGTCCCCTCCACCGCCTGGTCCAAAATCGTAACCCGCACGCCGGGGAAATGGCGCGCGATAGCGTTCTTCACGATCTGCATGTCCGTGGTAACGCCCCACAGGGCCACCTGCGCGTTTGGCAGGTGCATGGGGGCAAAATCGTCCAGCCGCCGCAGGCAGCGCACGTCATATTGCGCGCGTGGGCGGTCCATGTAAAAATCGTGCACCCGCTTTGCCAGCGCGCGAAAGGCCGCTTCCTCGGCGGCGCCCCAGCTTCCCGCCTCCTTTTGGCGGGCGCGCCGCACCTGGGTGCAGGCAAGGTCTATCAGCACTTTTTTGTGCTCCTCATACGCCGCCGCCGGGCGTTCCCAGTCGATGTCCTCCACCGGGCCGTCCAGCGGGGTGTACAGCGGCAGCAACTTTTCCAGCCAGGCAAACCGGCCGTCGATGTTGTTCCGCAACGACACCACCGGAATGCCCATGGCGTTGCAGGGCGACGTTGCGTGCAGCCGGCCGGTGATGATGCGCTTCGCAGTGTCGCGGTACAGGCGCAGCCGCGCTTCCCCGGCCGCCTGAAAACGGGCCGAAGCCGCCTTCGAAAGGTGCGCGCCGCCTTCGTTTTCCATCAGGAAAGAATGGGACAGCACGACGGCGTCTTGCATCAGCGCCTTCGGCATGCACTCCATCACCGTGTCATAGCAGTCCACCAGATACACCTTGCCGTTCTCCGGCTCGCGCTCGCGCCTTGGCAGCGCGGCCGTCAAACAGCCGGAAAGGTAGGCGTCCACCCCTTGGGCCGTCAGGTTTTGGTAAGTTTCCTCGTCGCGGCAGCCCACCGGCCCAAACCGGGCCATATTGTCCAAAATAGCCTTGTCAATCACCATATTGTGCAGGTGGAAGCTGATATACACCGGCACCACTTGGCCCGAAGGCGGCAGGGTGCTGTACGGGTGGCTGCCCTGGTTTGCAATCATGTTGAAGCAGTTCAGCGGCACCACGGCCTTTTCCCCGGCGTAAGCAGCCATGTGGTAGCGGCTTACCGGCACCAAATCCTCTGCCGCCATGCCCATATGGCGGTAGATGTTTTTCATGGCGTACACCTGGATGGGATCGCCGATATTGAGCGGACGGCTGCTGCCGGGCCGCATGGGGCGGTCGTCGTAAGTCAAAAGCCCGTACTTTACGTTGCCGGTTTCCGTTGTCCTTCCTCCTCAAAGCCGCGCAAATCGTTTGGGTCGGCATCCACGCGGGCCGTAGTCAGATATTCCTCCGGCGCAAGGCGCCGCATGCGGAAATGATCCGGGATGGTGCCGTCGATATACGGCGTAAGGATGTCTTTCAGGGGAATGGGGGGGGCAAGTTCCGGCTGCACCACCACCAGCTTCGAGCACGGGATATGGCTTTTGCGCTCGGCGGTGGGCGGCAGGGTAAGGTAATCGCCGAAGGTGTTTTGCAGGCTGTCTATCGAGGTTTGCAGCGCCAAAAAGTAATGCGCCTCAAAGGGCACCCGTGTGCGCATTTCCGGGCACCACAGCCCGTACATCGTCCCGTTGTCTATCACGTTTTCCGAGTCAACGAAGGCCTTCACACCCCATTTGTGCTTCCATTTTATCGAGCGTGGATGCGAAATGTTCCGCGTCAGCGTGGTGGGGCCCCGGTCCATGCGGTTTGCCAGCCAGTCGCGGAAGCGGCACACCGCCCGGTGCGGAATGAGGTACAGCAGGCTGTACCACAGGCGCATCAGCGCCTTCGGGTGGTATTTGCGGCCGGCCTCGGCCCACAGTATTTTGCGGATGGCATAGGTGACAAAGGTGAAAACGGGCCGCAAAACCGGGGAATCGGGCACGTTGTCGCTGATCATGATATCGATGAACACGCCGTTTTTTTGCTTCATGTGTTCGTAGCCGCCGCGGTGGAACTCGGTGCCGTTTCGCAAAATCCGCGAATAGCCCCAGCGGTATTCCGGGTCCGTGCGCCACTCCTGGAAAAAGAAACGATCCGTGTCCAACTCGGTTTTGCACACTTCAAAAAACCGCTCATAGTCGCTGCGGCGCAGCATAATGTCGGCGTCCGGGTCCCACGGGATGAAGCCGCGGTGCCGGATAGAGCCCATCAGCGTGCCGCCGATGATCCAATACGGGATTTTGTGCTTTGAGCAAATGCGGTCCGCCTCAATCAGCATTTCCAGCTGGATCAGCTGCACTTCCCGAATTTCGATCGGCGTCAAATCCAGCGATTGCGCCCCTTCCCCCATGGTTTTGCTCCTCATCGTTCGTTTTGCCGTGTGGCCCGCCGCAGCATCCGCCGCCGGGCACCCCAATCATTCGCCTATCAGTATACCTCATTTGGCGGCGCAGCACAACCGCACCACAAGATATGGTGTCAGTTTTCTTCCGGCCCCCGCCCGACGCGGCGCAGCACGTCGTCCAGGTCCGCCCGGGGGAACACCTCTAAAAATCCCCCGCGGGTGGCGTTGAAAATGCGCACACCGCGCCGCGCCGCGTATTCCCACAGCCCGGCATAGGCCAGCAGCGAATGGTCCAGCACCATCTGCCCCAAGCCCTCCATCGTCATGGCGTTTTTGGAAAAATTGGCGCTGCGCTTTTGAATTACCCGCTGGGTCTTTTGCGAAAAGTTGTTGTCCATAAAATGGGTGGCGCCCGCCGCTGCGTGTGTATTGCTGGCGTCCACGCCAATCAGGTAAATTTCCGAAAAGCCCATGTAGACCGCCATTTCGATCATCAGCACCATCACCGTGCTTTTTTGCAGGTCTACACCCTTTGGCGGGTTGCAAAACGGGCGGTACCGGTCGTCCTTGTACAAATAGCTCCACATCAGGTTTTTGGGGCGTTTTTTCCACAAGTGCAGCCGCTGGGCCACGGTAAAAACAGGCATGTCCAAAACGTCCGCCAGTTCGGTGCTGTGGTTTTTAATGTAGGCGGAATCGATGACAAAATAATAGTCCGGCCGCCATGCGGTGAATTCAAAGGATTTAAAAATCATGTTGCAGCCAAAGGTCACTTCGTTTTTGATGGCTTCCAGGTCCCCGGCAGTCAGGCTGGGGCCGTTGCCTACCAAAACACAACGCCGGCCCATGTGGGTGTTTTTCAGCGCCCGCAGCTTCTTCACGTTCGGCGAGAAAGAAAACCCCACCCCGCGCAGGGCGCCGCAGGTGTGTACCGACACATGGTTAAAAAACTCCTGCCGCGCGGCGTGGCGCCGCTGGCGCGCCGTGCTCGCCGCCTGGGGCGCCAGCATGGCGCGAAGTGCCTCTGCCACGGCGTCCGCATCGGTTTCGCCCGCCTGCTGTTGCAACCACGTCATTTCTGCTTTCACTTCTGGAAGAATGTCCATTTTTCCGCCCGCCAGCCGCAGGGCAAGGGCGGCGGCATCCTGCGCCGTTTGCGCCGTGCTGTGCGGCATGGCGGCGGCAAAACGCGCAAAGGCGGCGTTTGCGCCGCGCGGCGCAAACAACACCACCGGTTTCCCCAGCCGCGCCGCCGCCACGGCATGTGGCGCGCTGTCCGTCACCACCGCGTCCGAGGCGGCAAACTGCGCGTAAATGTCTGCGCCGGAGGGCGACATGGCACAGCCGCCTCTCTCCGTCACCAGCGCGGCCAGTTCCGCCGCGGCGGCTTTGTCCGCCACATCCGGCAAAACCGCGCCTTGCCCCAGCGGCACGCCCGCGTCCATTTTCCATTTGAACAAATCCCGACGGCTGCCACCAATATAACGCAAGGCCTGCACCGGCGCAAAGGCCCGCACCTTGTTTGCCGCCTTTCCCGCAAGGCCAAGGCGCGCCACGGCGTCCGCCGCAAAAACCGGCGCGTCCACCAAAATGTGCGTAGCCCGCCGCGCGGCAAGCCGCATTTCTTTTCCGCCGTTTTGCGCAGAGCCGAATGCGTTTTTGTTCAGCGCATTCTCCCCCGCCCCACTTTGCGACGTAAAAATCCAGATATGTTCTTTCCCCGGCTTTGCATAGGCGGGCAAGGGGCCGTCCGTCACCCAGTATTTGGCGCGCGCAAGGTTTTTCACATAACCGTCCGTGCCCACCATGGTGGCGCGCGCCTGCGGCGTGGCCACAAAAAAATCGTCGTTCTTGCCGCGGGCGGCGGGTGTCATCGCCACCACCAGGTCCATGTTGGCGTAAGCCCCGCCGGCTGCCAGCGCCTCGCAAATGGCGCGCACGTCGCCGTCAAACGCATCGCCGTCGCCGCATTGGAACAGCACGTTCAGCCCGGAGGGCGGCGTGACGCGTTTGCAATACCAAAAAAAAGCCCGCATGGCAAGCGGCCGCAACGCCGGAAAGCGGGCAAGCAAACGCCCGGCAAGCGCACCCAGCGCCCGCCGCAAACGTGCGAAAGCACCCTGCCCTTTTATCATGCCCGCCTCCTCTCCGGCACCCGCCGCCTTGGCCGGGCCGTCTTTTTTACTCCAATTTGCCACGCCTTGCCACCGTGGCCGCGTATTCCCGCACCCGCGCGTCGGCTTCTTCCGCATTGGCCGCGCCGCACCGGGCCGCATGGGCAAAGCCCGTCCGCGTTTCGCCCGCCGCCTGCAACAACTCCGGCCACAGGGCGGCAAAGGCAGCTGCGTTTTGCAGCCCCTGCCCGTTCGCCCCGGCAAGCACCCGCTCCGCCGGCGACGCCTGCCCGCACGCCGCAGCCCACTGCCCCACGCCAAGCAAAACGGCGCACATGCCACCAAACATTTTGGCGGACATCCGCACCTCATTCAACATATCGGGTACACACCGCAACAGCTTTTCAAGGCCCGCAAACACATTCTCTGCGCTTTGCGCCCACAGCGCCCGCCGTACTTCTTCCTCCGGCGCGCCGCGCGCCGCGCTGTGCAGCACATGCAGCGCCGCCGCGTGTAAACAGGCCGCGTATGCATCGTCCACGGCGGCGGCGCCCAGCCACAGGGAAAGGTTCCCGTCCACCAGCACTTCGTCCGGCGGCGGCGCGCAGCACGCGGCAAACAGCCCCGTGCACAGCGGCAGCGCCGTGTGCCGAACAGGCGCGTCACCCTCGCCAAACCGTGAAACCCGCCGCGCTACTTCCGCCGCCGTGCAAACGGCGCCCGCGCCGCCAATGGAAACCACGCGCCCGCAGCCTTCCCGTGCAAACACTTCCGTGGCGGCGATCTCATCCTCTTCTTGCACGCCCGCTTTCGCCGCTGTGCGTGTACCGTCTGTACCACCCACTGCAAACAGCGCATGTTCCACGCCGTAATGGGTCAGCAAAAAGCCAAGGGGCAAGCCGCCGTAGGTTTCGTCGCACACCACCAGCGGCTTTGGCGCGGCTTCGGCTTCCGGCATACCAAACAGCCGCAAAATGCCGCCCTGCTCCGGCGCGCACCGCGCCGCGGCGTCTAGGCCCTGCAAAACCGTTTTCGCCGCGGAAAACGCCGCTTCACTATTGGCGCGCAAGGCAAACGGCACTTCCTCGCCGTTGTTTTCGCCCATTCGAAAGCCATAGGCCCGCCGCGCGTCCTCCGGCGCACAGGGCGGGCCACTGCGCAAATATTTCACTTCCCGCCCGGCCAAAATGGCGTTTGCCGCCTGTGCAAAGGCATCCAACGCGCCGTCATCCGCGCCGCCGAAGAGGGTGGGCAAAAACGGCGCAAGCGCGGCCGCGCTTTTCGGCCCCAGCTTTGCCGCCGGCAGGCACGCCCAAACACCGGGCCCGGCAAGCGTGCGCCCTACCGCAGCGGCAAAGCGCATATCCAGCCGCGCGAACAGCCGCGCGCCTTGCCCTTCGCGCACCGACTCCACGGTCATCACGTCCGGGCTTTCGCCCCCCAGCAGCGCGCGGATAAACCCCGCGCCGTACACCATCTCGCCGGAAAGCACCAGCCCGCCGTTTTTCAAAAGGCCGTGCCGCGCGGCGTCTTCGCCCGCCGCCGCAAACACCACGGGCATACTGGGGTACACGGGCGCGTCGGCGGGCAGCCCGGCGGCCCCGCCGCCAAACACCACCGTTTCCTCCACGCCACAGCCGTGCAAAACACGCAGCTGGCGCGCCAACAGGCTTTCACCGTTTGCAAACGCAAAACCCGAAGGGGCCTGTCGCTGCGGCGCGGGCCCACCGGCCTGCAAAAATATGAACGCCTTCAGAGCCACGCCCCCCTTGCCTGCAATGTTTGTGCACCACGTGCTGTTTTATCAAATTTATCAAAACAGGCCGCCGCTTCGAATGAAGCAGCGGCCTATTTCATGGTGGGGATTTAGGGACTCGAACCCCAGACTTCCTGCGTGTGATGCAGGCACTCTAACCAGCTGAGCTAAACCCCCATGGGTGCGGAACACGCCCGCTTTGCTATTATAGCATCCTGCTGCGCAAACATCAAGATGCTTTCGCAATTTTTTTCCGCGCCGGCGCCAGGCATCCGGGCCGCGCCGCGCTGTGTGGGCCTTGGTGTGAAAAACAGGCGCGCACCACCCGCCAAACACGCCGCCTACCCCAGCATCATGCGGTCGCTGGCAAATTCGCCGCCGCTCACGGTTTCAAATTTCTGCATCAGGTCGGCTGTTTTAAGGGCCGCCTTTTCTTCGCCGCGCACGTCGTAAATAATAGTTCCCTCGTACATCATGATGAGCCGGTTACCCACGCGGATGGCGTCCTTCATATTGTGGGTGATCATCAGCGTGGTAAGGCCGTGTTCCTCCACCAGCTTGCAGGTCAAATCCAGCACCTTGCGGGCGGTTTTGGGGTCCAGGGCGGCGGTGTGCTCATCCAGCAGCAGCAGCTTTGGCTGTTTCAAGGTGGCCATCAGCAGCGTCAGCGCCTGGCGCTGTCCGCCGGACAAGAGGCCCGCCTTCGCTGTCAGCCGGGTCTCCAGGCCCAGTTCCAGCTCTTTCAGCTTCGCCACAAACTCCGCTCGCTCTTCGTTCGTCACTTCCCACTTCAGCGTGCGGCGGCTGCCCCGGCGGTTCGCCATGGCAAGGTTCTCCTCCAGAATCATCTCCGCCGCCGTGCCCATCATCGGGTCCTGGAACACGCGGCCAAGCAGCGCCGCGCGGCGGTACTCCGGCATGGCGGTCACGTCTTCACCGTCTATGGCAATGCGCCCGCCCTCTGGCGGGTACACCCCGGCCACCACGTTCAGCAGCGTGGATTTTCCCGCGCCGTTTCCGCCAATCACCGTCACAAAATCGCCGTCGTTTATGGTAAGGTCCACGCCCGAAAGCGCCACTTTCTCGTTCACGGATCCGGAAAAAAACACCTTGCGCACAGCTTTCAGCTCAAGCATTGTCTCCCTCCTTCTCCGCCGCCTTGGCCTGCCTGGCGCGCAGCCCGCGGCCAAAGCGCGGCAGCGAAAGCGCCAGCACCACAATCACCGCCGAGAACAGTTTCAAATCATTGGTGTTAAGCCCCAACTGCAGCACCACGGCAATGATGATGCGGTACAGCACGCTGCCCAGCACCGCCGTGACGAGCCGCAGCGCAAAATTGCCCCGCATGAAGCGGAACACCGTTTCGCCCACGATGATGGACGCGAGGCCGATGACGATGGTGCCCGTGCCCATGCCCACGTCGGCAAAGCCCTGGCTTTGGGCCACCAGGCCGCCGCTTAAAGCCACCAGCCCGTTGGAAAGCAGCAGCCCTAAAATAATGTAAGTATCTGTGTTGGCGCCCAGCGCCCGGGCCATGTTTTCGTTCACACCCGTGGCGCGCAGGGCACAACCGATCTCCGTGCCGAAAAACCAGTACATGGCCGCCACCAGCGCCGCGCAAAACATTACGCCAATGACTAGGTTCACCAAATTGCGCGAAAGGGGCAGCACCCTTTCCACCAGCGACACGACCGTCTCCTGCCCCAGCAGCGGCGTGTTGGAACGCCCCATGATGCGCATGTTAATGGAATACATGCCCAGCATGGTCAAAATGCCGGCCAAAAGGCCGGGTATCTTCAGCTTGGTGTTCAAAAGGCCCGTCACCGCGCCGCCCGCCATTCCCGCCAGCAGGGAAACCAGCAGGCCAAAAAAGGGGTTCATGCCCTTGGAAATCATCACCGCCGACACCGCGCCCCCCAGCGCGAATGTGCCGTCCACACTCAGGTCCGCAAAATCCAGCAGCTTATAAGTAATGAACACACCCAATGTCATCACCGCCCACAGAACCCCCTGCGACACGGCGTCCAGTATCGCCAGCAACACATTCATCCGTTTTGGCCCACTTTCTGTTCAGCGCGTCATGCAGCGTATTTGTCCGGCACGGCAACGCCCAGCGCCTTCGCTGTTTCCGTGTTCACCACGGTCTCAAACTTCGTTTGGTATTGAATGGGCATGTCGGCGGGCTTTTTGCCGCCTTCAATGATCTCCACAGCTTGCTTCGCCGTCAGCACGCCCAGGTTGTAATAATCGATGGACACGCTGGCCAATGCGCCGCCGTCCACAAGGGCCTTTTCGCCCGCGATGAAGGGAAGCTTGTTGTCGATAGCAAAGGCCGACACGGTGCTCACCGCCGTGGCCACCAGGTTGTCCGTGGGGCTGTAAACGGCGTCCACCTTGCCCACCATGCTTTGCAAAACAGACTGCAGCTCGTTGGTGCTGGAGATGGTGTACTCCTCATATTCGAGGCCCAGCCCGTCGGCGGCCTCCTGCGCCATGCCAATTTGAATGAGCGAATTCGCCTCGCTGGACGAAAACAAAAAGCCTACCTTCTCCACGTCCGGGCACAGCTCCTTCAAAAGCAGCAACTGCTCCTTCACCGGCGTCAGGTCCGACGTGCCGGTGACGTTGGTGCCGGGTTTTTCGTTGGTCTCCACCAGGGCGGCCCCGGCCGGGTCCGTCACGGCCGTCACCAAAATGGGGATATCCCTCGTCTTCTCGGCCACCGCCTGCGCCGCGGGCGTGGCAATGGCCAAAATCAGGTCGTTTTTATCGTTCACCAGCTTTGAAGCGATGGTGGGGCAGTTGGAAATTTCGCCGTTGGCGTTTTGGAAATCAAGTGTCAGGTTTTTGCCCTCGGCATAACCTGCCTCGGCCAGGCCGTTTACAAAACCGTTGTAGCTGGCGTCCAGCGCCGGATGCGCCACCAGCTGGATCACACCTATCTTCACATTTTTTCCGCCGCCGGCCGCGCCGCCCGAAGAACACGCGGCCAGCCCAAGCGCCAGCACAGCCGCCAACGCTAAAGTAATAATTTTTTTCATGTTAACCCCCTCTGCCTCCTTGCACAGACACGCACAATATTATCTTTAATATATCCCATCCTAAGGCAACGCGTCAAGGTTATGCCTGCAAACAGTTCGGCGGGGGCAGCGCCGTGCGCGCCTTGCAAATGCCACCCGGCCAAGATATACTGTATTAAATATGTCTCATCGGCGCGGCAGAAACGAATGTGAGGAGAATTGCATATGGACGAAAAAAAGCCACCTGCGGCAGAGGGCCAAACCGCCGCCGCCCCGGACGACGCGGCGGCAAAGCAAAAAATGCGCATGCGCGATTGGGAACCCGCGCAAAAAAGACGCATCGCAATCGTTTTTCTTTTGTTTTTCGGCATTGCCGCCATCATTTTAATGTATTTCCTCTCGGTGCTCATCCAAGACCGCACCCATGCCGAAGACACTTGGCAGGCCCATTTGCACGACAACGCCGCACAGGCGGAACTGGCTGAAACATTAAGCGCGAACGCCACCCGCGTGCTGGTGGGCACCTATGTGGAGAATATGCGCGAAATCAACCTGCGGGACAGCTATTTCCGCGTGGAGGCGCTGGTGTGGTTCCGCTGGGAAGGCGACGCGGGCCTCGACCCCGCCCACCACTTCCGCATTTACAAGGGTGCGGTGAACCACCAGAGCGTTGTGTCGGAAAGCTATGAGAACGGCGTAAATTACCAGCTGGTACGCATCGACGTGAACGTGTCCAAAAACTTCGAGACACGGCGCTTCCCGCTGGAAAGCCACCAACTGCGCTTTTATGTGGAAAGCGACATTCCCATCCAGCAGGCAGTGTACGACGCGGACAAGGAGGGCAGCGGCATCAACTGGGCCATGTCCGTCACAGGCTATCAGTTCATGCGCCACGATGTCGGCGCCGTCACCATGCTGTACGACTCCACCCACGGAGACCCGCGCCTTGAAAACAGCGAAATGAACGCCGAGCTTGTGACGGCGGTGGAGATCAACCGGGCCGACTTCGGCATGTATTTCAAATGCTTCATCGCTCTGGCCGGCACCCTCACCTGGACGCTGATCGCCCTGTACATCTGCACCTACCACCGTGTGGACCCGCTGGGCATGCTGCCGGGCGCCTTGTTCGGCACGGTCAGCAATATCATGATCGGCGCAAACCTGCTGCCGGATGCACTGCAAATGGGCCTTTTGGAGTTTGTGAACATCTGGGGCATGCTGTCCATTTTGGGCACCACCATCGCCGTCATCAGCATCAACCGGGAACGCAAGAAAAACCCCGGCAGCGAGTTTACAAATTACTATGGCCGTATGCTTTTTTACGCCATGCTTGCCATCACTGTGGTGGGCCAGGTGGCCCTGCCGCTGGCGTCTTATATCTTTTAAGGTAAGGAGCACCCCATGAAAATCGCCATCAAAAACGCCAAAGTGCTGCTGACAGACGGCGGCGCGGCCGGCGTGCACACCGAACAGGCCGACATCGCCATCGACGGCGACAGCATCCTGGCCGTGGGCACATTGCCCGGGGGCTTTGCGCCGGACAAAACCATCGACGGCACGGACAAGCTGGCCATGCCGGGCCTTGTGAACGCCCACACCCACACCTATATGACCATATTCCGCAACTACGCCGACGACGTGGACTTTGACGAGTGGCTGTTCGGGCGCATCCAGCCCAAGGAAGACCTGCTGGTGCCGGAGGACGCGTATTGGGGCGCCATGCTGGGCTGTATGGAGATGATCAAAAGCGGCACCACCTGCTTTTTGGACATGCACCTACTGCGCGGCATGGACCTGAAAGCCGCCGCCGACACCGGCATGCGGGCCGTGTTTTCCCGCGGGCTGGTGGGCAGCGGCCCGGACGACGCCGCCGCTTTGCGACGCATTGAGGACAGCATGTGGGAGCGGGAGGCGTCCGCCGCCTCGAACCGCCTGCACGGCGTGATGCTGGGCCCCCATGCCATTTACACCTGCGACGAGGCCTTTTTGCGCCATGTTGCCCAGCTGGCCGCCAAAGAAGGCCTGCGCATACACACCCATTTGTCTGAAACCGTGGGCGAGGTGGAACGCTGCAAGGCTGCCCACGGCGGCAAAACACCGCCGGAATATCTGGAGAGCATTGGCTTTTTCACCATGCCCACCGTGGCGGCCCATTGTGTGCATCTTGAGGGCGACGACATCGCCATTTTGAAGCGCAACAACGTCAGCGTGGCCACGAACCCCATCAGCAACATGAAGCTGGGCAACGGCTTTGCCCCGGTGCCGCAGCTTTTGGAAGCGGGCGTGAACGTGTGCGTTGGCACCGACGGCTGCGCCAGCAACAACAACCTGAACATGTTCAAGGAAATGAGCGTCCTGTCGCTCATCCACAAGGGCACCATGCAGAATTCCACCGCCATGCCCGCGAAGCAGACCCTGCTGTGCGGCACGCAAAACGGCGCAAACGCGCTGGGCCTTGGCGACATCACCGGCAGCATCGCCCCTGGCAAACGGGCGGACATCGCCCTCATCGACCTGGCGGGGCCGGAGTTTTGCCCGCCGGGGGACCTTGCCACGGCGCTTGTGTATTCCGGCTCTTCCAACACGGCCCACACCGTGCTTATCGACGGCAAGGTCGTGATGGAAAACGGCGCGTTCCCCGGCATCGACACGGAGCGGGTCTATTACGAAGTGAACAAAGTAAAGGAACGTATTTTATAGGAGGCTTCTCACATGGGGGAAATCAGGGACATTTCGCTCGCGCCGTCCGGGCGCAAAAAAATTGAATGGGCCGCCATGCACATGCCCGTTTTGAACAGCATTCTGGAGGAATTCAAAGCAACCCAGCCGTTCAAGGGGCTTAAAATCGCGCTGTCCGTTCATCTGGAGGCCAAAACGGCCTACCTTAGCAAGGTTCTGGCCGCGGGCGGCGCGGAAATGCACGTCACCGGTTCGAACCCGCTGTCCACCCAGGACGACGTGGCCGCGGCCCTGGCGGAGGACGGCATCGACGTGAACGCGTGGCACGCCTCCACGCCGGAGGAATATGCCCGGCACATCCGCGCCACCGTGTCCATGGGGCCGGACATCGTCATCGACGACGGCGGCGACCTTGTGAACTGCCTGCACACGGAGTTCCCGCAGCTTTGCGCCAATATCAAAGGCGGCTGCGAAGAGACCACCACCGGCGTCATTCGCCTTGTTGCCATGGATAAAGAGGGCGCGCTGAAGTTCCCCATGATTTTGGTGAACGACGCCCAGTGCAAGCACTTGTTCGACAACCGCTACGGCACCGGCCAAAGCGTGTGGGACGGCATCGACCGTACCACAAACCTGCTGGTGGCCGGCAAAACCGTGGTGGTGGCGGGCTACGGCTGGTGCGGCCGCGGCGTTGCCATGCGCGCGGCGGGCCTTGGCGCCCACGTCATCGTCACCGAAATTGACCCGGTAAAGGCGCTGGAGGCGCTGATGGACGGCTACGAAGTGATGAAAATGGCGGATGCGGCCAAATTCGGCGATGTGTTCGTCACCGTCACCGGCTGCCGCGACGTCGTCACCGCCGAGCATTTCCCCCTGATAAAAAACGGCGCCCTGCTTGCAAACGCGGGCCACTTCGACGTGGAAGTGGACGTGGCGGGCCTGAAACACATCGCTGTGGAAACGAAGGAACTGCGGCCCAACGTGCAGGGCTACCGCCTTGCAAACGGTAACTGGCTGGCTGTGCTGGGCGAAGGCCGCCTTGTAAACCTTGCCGCCGGCGACGGCCACCCGGTGGAGATTATGGACATGAGCTTCTCTGTGCAGGCGCTGTGCGCGCGCCACGTGGCGCAAAACGGGCTGCCGGCCAAAATAAACCGCGTGCCGGAAGAAGTGGACATGGAAGTGGCCAAGCGCAAACTGGCCTTTGAAGGCCGCCAAATCGACACCCTCACCCCGGTGCAGGAGAAATACCTCGACAGCTGGAAAGAGGCGTAGAAAAACGCAAATGGGATAAAAAGCCTAACCCGACCTTGCCGCAGCCCATCGCTTAAAAAACATGAGGTGGCCCCATGAAGCATGTCTTTATCCTAAACCCGGCCGCCGGGAAAAACGACGCCGCCGAGTCCATGCGCGGGCAAATCGCCGCGGCGGCTGAGGCCTGCGGCGCCGAGCCTTTGCTGGAAGTGACGCGCCACCCCGGCCATGCGGCCGAGCTGGCCGAGCTGTACGCGGCCAGCGGCGAGCATGTGCGCCTGTATGCCGTGGGCGGCGACGGCACTTTGAACGACGTAATGCGCGGCGCCTACCTGCACAAAAACGCCGAGGTTGCCTGTGTACCCGTAGGCAGCGGCAACGATTTTATCCGCAGCTTCGGCGCGGCGGCCGATTTTTTGGACCTTACGGACCTGATGCGGGGCGAGGCGCGCCACATGGATCTCATGAAAACCGACACAGGCATCTGCCTGTCCATCACCTCCGCCGGCATGGATGCTGAAGTGGCCTACCGCATCCCGGCCTATCGGCGCATTCCGCTTTTGGGCGGCAGCATGGCCTACAATATCTCTGTGGTGCGCCGTTTGATGCGGCCGCTGGGCATGGACGTGGATGTGATTGTGGACGGCGAAACATACTCCGGCAACTATGTCATTTCCGCCGTGTGCAACGGCACCTACTACGGCGGCGGGTTTGCCGCGGCCCCTGTGGCAGACCTGCAGGACGGCCTGCTGGACGTGGTGATGGTGAAAAAAATCAGCCTGACGCGGGTGGCGGCCGTCATCGGCCCTTACAAAAACGGCCGCCATTTTGGTGAAGACGGCAAAATCATTGAAAAATTTGCCGACGCCTTCCTGCACCTGCGCGCCAAAGATGTCACCATCACCCCAACGGCAAAGCCAAACTTCATCCTGAACGTGGACGGCGAATGCGGCCCCGCAAAGCGTCTTTACGCCAGGGTGCTGCCCCTTGCCGGGCGGTTTGTGCTGCCGCAAAAGCTGCTGGCGCAGCAGCCCCTGTGCAAATAATTAATTTTTTTCAAAATACCCCTTGATTTTTTTTGTACAAGGCGCTAGAATAAGTATTAGCACTTGGATGGTTTGAGTGCTAATACAGTAAAAATCCTCTGTGGGCACGGGTGCAGAGGTATTTTATTGGCCTACACGCATTCAATTAAAATTACAATAAAAAAGGAGTTCGACGAAAATGAAACTGAAACCTCTTGCAGACCGGATTGTTGTAAAGGCTTTGGAAGCGGAAGAAACCACGTCTTCCGGCATCATCCTGCCGGGGAACGCCAAAGAAAAGCCCCAGATGGCCGAAGTGGTGGCCGTTGGCCCCGGCGGCCTTGTGGACGGCAAGGAAGTGAAGATGGTGCTGAAAACAGGCGATAAAGTGGTGGCCAGCAAATATGCGGGCAACGAGGTGAAAATCGACGGCGAAGAGTACACCATCTTGCGCCAAAGCGACGTTTTGGCCATTGTTGAAACCAAATAGCACTGCACGGCGCGGCACAAGCGCTAGAGCCAAACCAACAAATGCAGAAATATATTTTTTAAGGAGAAATGATACATGGCAAAACAAATCATTTACGGCGAGGACGCCCGCAAGGCCCTTACCGCCGGCATCGACACCCTGGCCGACACCGTTAAAATCACCCTTGGTCCCAAGGGCCGCAACGTGGTTTTGGCAAAAAAATACGGCGCGCCCGCCATCACCAACGACGGCGTGACCATTGCGAAAGAAATTGAAGTGAAGGACGCCTTCCAGAACATGGGCGCCCAGCTGGTGAAGGAAGTTGCCACCAAAACCAACGACATTGCCGGCGACGGCACCACCACAGCCACCGTTTTGGCCCAGGCCATGGTGCGCGAAGGCATGAAGAACGTGGTGGCAGGCGCCAACCCCATGGACATCAAGCGCGGCATTCAAAAAGCCGTGGACGTGGCCGTGGCGGAAATGAAGAAAAACAGCAAAAAGGTGAACGGCAGCGAGGACATCGCCCGCGTGGCCACCGTTTCGGCCTCGGACGAGGAAATCGGCACGCTGATTGCCGACGCCATGGACAAAGTGAGTGCCGACGGCGTCATTACCATTGAAGAGAGCAAAACCGCCGAAACCTATAGCGAAGTGGTGGAAGGCATGCAGTTCGACCGCGGCTACATCACCCCTTACATGGTAACGGACACCGAGAAAATGGAAGCTGTGCTGGATGACGCCGTCATCCTCATCACCGACAAAAAGCTGTCCTCCATCCAAGACATCCTGGCGCTGCTTGAGCAAATCGTGCAAAGCGGCAAAAAGCTGCTCATCATCGCGGAGGACATTGAGGGCGAGGCCCTGTCCACCCTCATCGTGAACCGCCTGCGCGGCACGTTCACCTGCGTGGCAGTGAAGGCCCCCGGCTTCGGCGACCGCCGCAAGGAAATGCTGAACGACATCGCCACCCTCACCGGCGGCCAGGTCATCAGCGAAGAACTGGGCTACGACATCAAGGAAGCCACCATGGACATGCTGGGCAAGGCCAAGCAAGTGAAGGTGACAAAGGAAAACACCATCATTGTGGACGGCGCCGGCAAAAAAGACGCCATCAAAAACCGCGTGAACCAAATTCGCGCCGAGATCGAGAACTCCACCAGCGACTTTGACCGCGAGAAGCTGCAGGAGCGCCTGGCGAAGCTGGCCGGCGGCGTGGCCGTCATCCGTGTGGGCGCCGCCACGGAAGTGGAGATGAAAGAGAAAAAGCTGCGCATCGAAGACGCCCTTTCCGCAACAAAGGCCGCCGTGGAAGAAGGCATTGTGGCCGGCGGCGGCACCGCCCCGCTGGAGGTGATGCCCGCCATTGAAAAACTGATTGCCACACTGGACGGCGACACCAAGACCGGCGCGCACATCGTGCTGAAAGCCATGGAAAGCCCCCTGCGCCAAATTGCCGAAAACGCGGGCCTGGAAGGCAGCGTCATCATCGACAAGATCCGCACGGCAAAGAAGAAAAACTACGGCTTCGACGCACAAAAGGAAGAGTACGGCGACATGATCAAGTTCGGCATTGTGGACCCGACCAAGGTCACGCGCTCCGCCCTTGAAAACGCCTCCTCCGTGGCCGCTATGGTGCTTACCACCGAAAGCCTCGTGGCTGACGAGCCGGAGCCGCCCGCACCCCCGATGCCTATGGGCGGCGGCATGGACGGCATGTACTAATCGTCTTTTGCAAATACGCTCTTTTTTGCCCCGCGCACCCAGGTGCGCGGGGTTTTTGCATCAATTCAAATATATGTCATATTTTATCTGAAAAATATTGATTTTATTCGTGCATTGTTAACACAAATCCTATCAAAAACAGCGCCGCCGTGCCGATGTATCAGGTAGAAGGCTATGCCGCCCCTGCACAGATTCGGCTAAATTTCGCGGCGGCCTTGCGGTAATATTGGCAACGGACGATGCCCGCCTTGCGGGCGCATCACACGTTCTTGTGCAGGAGGAGATACCCCATCCCGGAAGGAGCGTGCCAACCATGGCGACCCCATTTGCTCAGGACAGCCTCTCCGTGGGCCGCACGGATACGGTAAAGGCGGACATGAGCCGCCAAAACGGCGCATACGCGGGTGGTTTGCCCCGCCACGCCGACACTTTTACCCGCAAACACACACCACCCCGGCGCGACGGATACAACGGTTCCACGCCGGAACAGCAAAGCCGCGAAAGCGCCAGGCAGCGCCAGGTGGAAGAGCTGGAGACCCGCATTGCCGTGCTGCAGGCGCGCCTGCGCGAAAACATGGGCGACGAAGCCCTTGCGGCAGAGCTTGCAAATGCACAGTCCCGCCTGTTTTGGGTACAGCATTCACACTAGGGCATGTTCACCAAGCCGCGTGAATTTTGCGTTTCGGCGCTGGCGGTGGTAAAATAGTAGCTCCGGCCGCTTGTAGCAGCCGGGGCTTTCTTATCGTTTTATGAACAGGAACAATAGAAAAAATCACATGATTTTCATGAAATGCGGATATAATAAATAGAATTTTGCGGCCAAAGGCCGCAAATAACGCAGGAAGGGGGATTGGGATGGCAGAAGACCGTGACGATTTCGATTTGTTCGGCGGCGAAAGCGATGTTGAACAGACGCGCACAGGCGCGCCAACGCACCCCGGCACGCAAAAAGGCCGGCAGAACATCTCCGGCCGCGGCGCCGCACAGGATTCCCCCGCGGTTAAACCCTACCGGCCCCTGTTCGACATCCCGCCGGAAAGCCTGGACGGTTCGGCACGGCCAAACGCCGCCCCGCAACCCCCACCCGCGCGCCAAAGCGGGGACAATTTGTGGAATATGGCGGGCGAGGGCCCACGGTGGGAACAGGCGCCGCAGCAACCCCGCCAGCCTGCACAGCAGCCCTTCAGCATATTGCCCGTACTGCCGCCGGGCGAAAACCGGCGCGGCCCCGCAAATACCAGCCGCACCGCAAACCTGTTCGACGACTACGCCGCTTACGAAGAAACCCCAGCCAATGAAAACGGCTATTACACCGGCGGCCACGCTGGCGACGGTTACAGCCAAAGCAGGCATGCCGGCAGCGCCGACGCTTACGACAACCCCTTTGTCGGCGACAGCCGCGAAGATGTGGCCCGCCGCGCCAAAAACGCGGCCAAAAAACGCAAGCGCGCCCAAAAACGCGCGGCAAAACAAAGCCGCGCCGCTGAAAAGGCGCGCACCGTACAGCAGGCCGATGAACCTGCGCGCCGCGGCGGCCTGCTGAAACGCGGCTGGAAAAGCCTGCTGCGCTTTGCCTTTTTGGCCTGCACGGCCCTGGTTGTACTGGGCCTTGCGGGCCTGATGGTCTTCTGGCTCTACTCCACCCGCAACGATTTTTTGTGGCTGAACCTGGACGATATCCCCTACAAAACTGAAACCGTCTTCTATGCCACCGACACCGCCACCGGCGAGCAGGTGGAGTATTTCACCCTGCCCTGCCTGCAGGACAAAACCTACGTGGACGGCAGCGAAATACCGGACGATTTGCGCCACGCCTTTGTGGCCATCGAGGACAAGGATTTCTATGACCACAGCGGTGTGGATTTGAAGCGCACGATTTTTGCCGTGCTGAACGAGGTGAAATACACTCTCACCGGCAGCTACATCGGCGGCGACGAAGGCCGCAAGCAGGGCGCTTCCACCATCGACCAGCAACTCATCAAAAACCTCACCCGCGACGACGACGACAGCAGCATGGCGGGCTATCTGCGCAAGCTGCGCGAAATCTGGCGCGCCTGGCGGCTGGACGCGAACTACTCAAAAGAAGAAATTTTAAACGCCTACATGAACACCATCAGCTTCACGGGCAACACCGCGGGCGCCGGCACTGAGGCCCAGAAATTGTTCGGCAAACCCGTGAGCCAGCTGAGCCTGGCCGAGTGCGCCAGCATCGCCGCCATCACGCGCAACCCCGCGCGCTACAACCCCGTGTCCCACCCGGACGAACACCTGCTGCGGCGAGACTATGTGCTGGCGCAGATGCTGGACCAGGAATACATCACCCAGGCACAATACGACACGGCCGTGGCGGAACCGCTGAACCTCAATTACACCGGCGAAAACGAGCGCCCGCAGTACGTCACCAGTTACTTTACCGACGCTTTGCTGGACGAATTGACCACCGACCTCATCACCGAATACAGCCTCTCCCGGCGCGAGGCCACAAACCTGATTTACAACGGCGGTCTGCGGGTAGACACCACCGTGGCGCCCTCGCTGCAAGCCGCCATGGAGGCGGAACTGGAGAGCGCCGCCGTGTATCCCCGCCCGGGCAAGCAAACCCACGGCCCTTTGAAAACAGACGAAGGCCTTTCGATTCTGGACGACGACCAAAACGAGGTGAACGGCGACTACACCGCTTACCCGGAAGCCGCCATGGTAAGCCTTACTTACAACGGCGGCGTGGCGGCCGTGGTGGGCGGCCTTGGCGAAAAGCAAATCAGCCGCGGCTTCAACCGCGGCATGAGCGCCGTGCGCCAGGTGGGCAGCACCATGAAGCCCATCGGCCCCTATGTGCTGGGGATAGAAAAAAACCTCATCACTTGGTCCACCCCGGTGCCGGACACCGCCCTTGGCCCCATGACGGACGAAAAAACCGGCATCACTGTGGAAAGCTGGCCCGCCAATGTCACCAATACCTACACGAACCAAGACATGCTGGTGTGCGACGCCTTTGCCCACAGCGTAAACACCGTGGCCGTGCGCATTGGCGATAAAGTGGGCGCACGCAATATCTACAATTTCATCACGGAGGAGCTTTCCATCGGCACCATTGTAAAGGGAGACGCGAAGCTGGGCCCCATGGTGCTGGGCAGCAGCACCTACGGCATTGCCCCGGTGGACATGGCGAAGGCCTACGCCATGTTCGGCAACGGCGGCTATGTGCCCACGGTGCACTGCTACACCGCCACCAAAAGCGGCAGCGGCAACAGCATTTTGCAAAAAGGCGTTACCGAAACAAAGGCCGTAGACGAAAACACCGCCTGGGTGGTGAAC
Source organism: Oscillospiraceae bacterium (assembly GCA_031551695.1). Classification (GTDB taxonomy): domain Bacteria; phylum Bacillota; class Clostridia; order Oscillospirales; family Ruminococcaceae; genus JAAYCI01. The sequence goes on along the minus strand of JAVBNG010000051.1, from coordinate 25,358 downwards.
CGCCTGATGCGCCAGGTGCTGACCAACGGCACGGCGGCGGGCAATTCCGTCCCCGGCGACATGGACTCCGTGGGCAAAACCGGCACCACCAGCGACAACCGCGACCATTGGTTCATCGGCCTCACACCCTACTACGTAACGGCCAGCTGGTACGGCTACGACGAAAACCTGGCCCTTGCCGTGGACAACCGCAACCATCCGCCCACCCTGGCCTGGCGCAACGTGATGCAAAAGGCCCAAAACGGCCTGCCCTACCGCGATTTCCAGCAGCCCTCCGGCGTGGCGCAATACCAGTACTGCACCGTAAGCGGCGCGGCCGCCGGGGCGAACTGCCCCGCCGCCACCGGCTGGTACAAAACCGGCAACGGCCCCATCGGCAGCTGCCCGGTGCACGGCGGCTAAAGGATAGGTTCGAGCTGCGTTTTTGTAAGCTTCAGGAGCGGGTGGTGCGGGGCTTGTCCGAACGGATCAATGCAGCCGGCGGACCGGTTTCCTTGGCAGGCAGCGAAGCACGCCAGCCCACCGCCATTGCAAGCCGGCACAGTGCCGGAGAGAGGACATGCCCCGTGACAGGACCCGCATACCCCTGCTTGCTCTGTAGTAAGAAGCTTGCCGCCTCATCCCGTCAAGCCCGCCTCAGCCACTCCTACATACAACCCAAATAATCAGCTTGCGCTGCTTCCCCACTACAAGAACCCCGGCTTTTGCGCCACACCATGTGTGGCCTCAAAAAGCCGGGGCTATTTTGCTTTGTGTTCGGCCTATTTCTCCTCGGCAGCCCTGTTCAGAATGATGGTCCTTGTGTTGCCCGCCGCCATGTTTTCCTCCACCGCCGCCATCAGCGTGTTAAAGCTGTCTGTGGCGTAGGTTGCGCCGGCCAAAGCGTCCACGCCGTCCAGGCTTTGTGCCTTCATGTATTGGTTCACCAAATCGTGGGCATATTTTTCCGGGTAGGTCCCCTGCACTTTTTCCATCTCTGCGCGGTATTTTGCGTCCTCGCTGCGCAGGTTGCCTTCCTTGTCCACCGCGTCGTACTCGATGGATACCACCTTGCCGTCTTCCACGCTCACGTCCACATAGGCCTGGTACCCACGGGAGTCATAATCTTTAAACCGCGCCGAATAGGCCCCGTCCACATACACCTCGTCCTTGGCACAGGCCGTAAAAGCCGCCGCCGCCAAAAGCGCCGCAAGCACTGCGGCAACCACCCTTTTCTTCTGCAAAAAACGCCCCCCAAACGGCAATGGATTTGCCTTCCCCCTGTAGCTCGTTAAAACATATTACAAAATAATGACACAAATGTCAATCCTGTTTTTCAGCGCGGTTTCCCGGCGGCTGCCACAGCGCCGGCCGGCCCTGCAAGCGGGTTGCCGCATCCTGGCAAATTTCGTCATTTCTCTGCATATTGACGTTTTTTGCGCATGCCTTTATACTAAAAGATAAGCTTTATCCCAGAAATATTCTAAAATAGAAGTGAGGGCCCCGCATGGAACAATTTGATAAGAAAGCCGCCGTGGAACAAATGTATCCGTTTTTCCACGACAATTTGGCAAAGCTTGTGGGCATCGACAGCAAAAATATGCCCGCCGAGCCCGGCATGCCCTTTGGCAAAGGCCCGGCCGCCGCGCTGGACGCCATGCTGGACATTGCCGGAAGCCTTGGCTACAAAACCCACAAGGACCCGGACGGTTACTACGGCTATGCCGATATCGGCGAGGGCGAGGATATGCTGGGCGTTTTGGGCCATTTGGACGTTGTGCCCGCCGACGACGCCGAAAACTGGACTACGCCCGCCTTCACCATGATGGAAGTGGACGGCCGCCTGCACGGCCGCGGCGTGCAGGACGACAAAGGCCCCACCCTGGCCTCCATGTGTGCCCTTAAAATTTTGCTGGACCGCGGCGCAAAGCTGAAATGCCGCGTGCGTTTCATTTACTGCATTGACGAAGAGACCCTGTGGGTCAGCGTGAAAAAGTATGCCGAACAGGAAGAGCACCCCACCTACGGCTTTACGCCGGACGCCGACTTCCCGCTGCTTTACGCGGAAAAGGGCCTTGTGGAATACAATTTCGTGGGCAATGAAGCCAGCTGCGACGAAATGACCGGCGGCAGCGCCTTCAACGCCGTACCGGCCGAAGCGTCCTGCCCGCAGGACGCCGCCGTGGAGGCCGCCATGAAGGCCCTCGGCTACAAGTATACGCTGAAGGACGGGCGCATTGTGGCAAAGGGCAAAACCATGCACGCCCTGGACGCGGACAAAGGCGTCAACGCCATCATCCACCTGGCCGAGGCCATGGTGAAGGCCGGTAAAAAAGGCGATATGATCAAATTTCTCGCGGAAAAGGGCAACAATGCCCGCGGCGAAAAAATCTTCGGCAAGGTGGAGGACGAGTACTCCGGCTACCTCACCATGAACATCGGCCTTGCGGACATCAAGCCCGGCAAGCAGACCGTTGGCGTGGACATCCGCTTCCCCGTGTCCTATTCAAAAGACAAAACCACAGAAGGCCTGAAAACCGCCGCCGCGCCCTACAACGTGGGCGTGGAGGACTTCGACTATCTGGCCCCCTTACACATCTCCACAGACACGCCCCTTGTAAAAAGCATGATGCAGGCCTACCAGGAAGTGACCGGTGACACGGAGCACCAGCCCATTTCCACCGGCGGTGCCACCTTTGCCCGCAGCATGGACAATATCGTGGCCTTCGGCGCCCTGATGCCCGGCGCGCCGGACACGGAGCACCAGGCCAACGAAAGCGCCGCCATCAGCGACTTGAAGCTCGGCATTGAGGTGTACATCCGCGCTTTCGAGCTTTTGGCCTGTGAACAGGAGGAAGCATGAGCGATAACCCGCAGGACAACATGCAAAACAAGAAGCAAGACGCCGGCGCGACCCCGCCTGTGCCGGATAAAGCGGCAGACGGCGCCACCGCAACCGGCGGCGATAACGGCGGCTTTATCAAGAAAAAGCATGTGTTCCACATGCCCAGCGCCTATGTCATCGTGTACATCGCGCTGCTGGTGGTGGTGCTCATCTCCTATTTTGTACCTGTTTCCGTGGTGGACCCTTCCTCCGGCGATGTGGTGTACAACGCCACCTTTGCGGCCGACGGCAGCATCACGCAGGGAACGGGGCCCCAGCCCATGGGCTTTTGGGACGTCATCATGGCGCCCATCAAAGGGTTCCAGTCTGCGTCGGACGTGGGCATCGCCCTGCTCATCGCGGGCGGGTTTTTGAATGTGCTCACCTTTACCGGCGGGCTGAACGCGGGCATCGGCCGCCTGTTGAAACGCGTGAAAGGCAACATGCTCATTGCGCTGATGATGCTGGTGTTCGCGCTTATGGGCACGGTGTTCGGCCTGTGGGAAGAGATCGTGGCGTTTTCGCTGGTCATTGTGCCCATGTTTACCATGGCCGGCTACGACGTGATGACCGCCCTCGCCATCATGTTCATCGGGGCCACCGTGGGCAACATGGCCAGCGTGGTAAACCCCTTTTCCACCGGGGCCGCCGTGTCCGCCATCCATAACCCGGACCTCACCCTCGGCAGCGGCATCGTGCTGCGCGGCGTCATTTTTGTCGTGCTGTACATCGTGTCCACCCTCATGGTCATCCGCTACGCCAGCGCCGTGAAAAAGAACCCGGACAAATCGGTGTTGAAGGGCATCGATGTGAAGGTGAACGCCGGCAGCGCAGACGATTTGCCCGAGCTTACCGGCAAGCGCCTCGGCTCGCTCATCGTGTTCATCTGCGTTGTGGCACTGCTCATCATCGGCTACATCCCCTGGGGGCAAATCGGCGGCCAAACGGTGTCCAACATCGTGAACGCGCCCATTTTGCTGCTGGAAAAAATCCCCGTTTTCGGCGACATCATCGGCGCGGCCCACATCACCCCCTTTGGCGAGTGGGGTTTCAACGAATTTTCCGTGCTGTTTTTGGTGGGCGCCTTCGCCCTGCTCATCGTAAACCGCATGAAAGAAGACGAATTCATCGACCATTTCATCGGCGGCGCCAGCGACTTGCTGGGCGTGGTGCTGGTGCTGGCCATCGCCCGCGGCATTTCCATCGTCATGGGCGACGCAACCCAAGGCATGTCCGTCACCTTCGTGTACTGGATCTCCTCCGCCCTTTCCAATGTGCCGCTGTGGATCTTCGGCGTGTTCGCCGTGCTGGCCTACATCGGCATCGGCGTATTCCTGCAAAGCACCAGCGGCGTGGCAGGCATTTCCATGCCCATTCTCGGCGCTGTGGCGGCCGCCCTGTTCGCCACGTCGGCCATCGGCGCCGCCGGCGGGCAAATCATCCTCATCGCCGCCTTCAACCTCGGCATCAACTTCATGTGCCTCATCTACCCCGACGCCACCAACCTCGGCACGCTGCACCTGTTCAACGTGCCCTTCGGCAAATATGTGAAGTTCATGCTGTTCTACACCATCCCCCTGCTCATTCTCGGCACGCTCATCATTGCCATCGCGCCGTATATCGGGCTGGTGATGTGATTCCCTTGGAGATTCAACTGAAGGCCCCGCCGGAATTCCGGCGGGGCCTGGTTTTTCTATTCTTCTTTCGCTTCCTCCGGCGCCTTCGCCACCTCGCACTCCAGCACGCGGCGGTGGTCGGCCTTTGTCACCGTCACGCGCCAACCACCGTAAACGAAACTGTCCCCCTCAGCCGGCAGCCTGCCCAGCATTTCCGATATCCAGCCGCTTACCGTGGCGGCACGGGTGGTGGTGTCAATGTCGAAGTGCTCGAACATCTTGCCCGTCTCCATGCCGCCCACCACGCGGAACGCGCCGTTTGGCAACGGCAAAACCGATTCGATCACATCATCGTGCTCGTCCCAAATTTCGCCCACCAGCTCTTCCAGCACGTCCTCCATGGTCACAATGCCGCTTGTGCCGCCATGTTCGTCCGTCACCACGGCAAGGTGGCTTTTCTGGCTTTGCAAAAGTTTCAGCAAATCGCTTATTTTCACCGTAGGCGAAATGAAAACCACCGGCGTCAGGATGTCTTCGATGGCCGACTTGTGCCCGCGCACACCCTCGAAAAAGTCCCGCAAATGAATGACGCCGAGGATATGGTCCAGCGAATCGTCGTACACCGGCAAGCGCGAATAACCCGTGGCGATGAACACGTCCGCAATCTCGTCCTCGGCCATGTCCTTTTCAATGGCTTCCATGTCTACCCGCGGCGTCAAAATCTCACGGGCCGTCAGGTCGTTGAACTCGATGACGTTGTGGATCAGCTCTTCATCTTTCTTTTCTATAGCGCCGTCGCGCCCGGCCTCCTCCACAATGCTCATCAGCTCTTCTTCCGTCATACTGCGGTCCGACGCTTTGAACACCCGCGACAGCAGCTTTTTCCACTGGGTGAACAGCCAGTTCACCGGCGTCAGCACCACCTCCAGCGCCCGCAGCATGGGCGCGGCGAACATGGCAAAGCTCTCCGGTGATTCTTTTGCCAGGGTCTTCGGCGAGATCTCACCGAAAATCAGCACCGCCACCGTGATGACAATGGTGGAAAGCGTGGCGCCGATATCGCCAAAATGCTTTACAAACAGCACCGTGGCAATGGACGCCGCCGTCAGGTTTACAATGTTGTTGCCCACCAAAATGGTGGAGAGCAGCTTGTTGTAGTCACAGGCCAGTTTCAACACCAGGGCGGCTTTTTTGTCGCCGTCCCCAGCCAGGTTTTTCACGCGGACGCTGTTAAAGGTGGAAAACGCGGTCTCAGACGCGGAGAAAAACGCCGACAGTGCCACCAGCACCACCAGCGCAACAATAAAACCTATACTGCCGTCTTCCATGGAAATGGGTTCATCCTTTCAAGTCTTACATTATATTCATACGCTATTATTTATTACGCTGCCCGGAATGAAGTTGGAGATATCATACCACAAAATAGCAGGAGACACAAATTTGCCCCCTCGCGGTAAATCGTGTAAAATAAGAACCTGTGTTCACAGCGAAGCGTTGCCAGATTGCCGAGGTGTTTTCGCCTTGTGCAAGGCGCATTTTCGCGGCAAACCTTGGTGGTTTGCAAGATAATGCAACGCGGCACAAGGTGAAAACGACCGGCAACATGGTGACGCGTGCTGTGAATACAGGTTCTAAAATGGTTTCGCGGGCGCAAGCCCGCTTTACGCAAATGAAACGTCAGCACGGCGCAAAAGCAAGCGCGGAGCGCTTTGGATAAGGAGACACCGCCATGGAGCACACGCAACCCTACGCAGAAATGCCAATCAAAGGCACGCCCTACACCCGCATGCTGGCGCAGGGCACGGCGCTGGTGCTGGAAGGCGGCGGCACACGCGGGTTTTATTCCTCCGGCGTGTTCGAGGCGTTTATGGACGAAGGCCTGATGTTCCCCTACGTCATCGGCGTGTCCGCCGGGGCGGCCAACGCCCTCACCTATTTAAGCGGCCAGCGCCTGCGCAGCCGCGAGATCGTGGAAAAATACGTGGGCCGGCCGCAATACCTGGGCGCGCGCAATTTGCTGCTGAACGGCTCGTTTTTCAATTTTCCTTATGTATTTTTCACCATTCCCGAAACCCAGGTGTTTTGGGACAAGGCGATGTTCAAGGCGAACGAGGCCCGCTTCCTCACCGGCGCCACAGACTGCGCCACCGGCGAAGCCGTATGGTACGAAAAAGAGGTCGTACAGGACGATTTCACCCCTGCGGTGGCTTCCTGCTCCGTTCCGCTTATCTCCAAAATTGTGCATTACGGCGGCAAAGAGCTGCTGGACGGCGGCCTCGCCGCGCCCATCCCCATTGAAAAATCCATCGCGGACGGCAACACGCGCCATGTGGTGGTGCTCACCCGCAACGAGGGTTACCGCAAAGAGCCGGAGGCCACCCTGCCGCTGGTAAAGCTGCGGTACCGCAAATATCCCAAGTTCGTGGACATGATGCTGCGCCGCCACGAGGTGTACAACCGGTCGGTTGCCAAGTGCGAACAACTGGAACGCGAGGGCAAGGCCGTCATCATCCGGCCGCTGCAGCCAATCACCGTGGGCCGCGCCGGAAATGACGTGCCCGCCCTGCTGCGCCTGTACGACGAAGGCCACAATGAAAGCGCTGCGGCCGTTGAGAAAATCTTACGGATGGTAGAAGAAAAATAGGCCCAAATAATTACACGAGCGTGCAGAGACCGGCTTGCCGATTTCGCACCACTTTTCACACCTGACTTTCCATCATAAATCCGCTATTTCACTTCCACTTTCACCCATCAGCCAAACAAAAGTATTGCAAAAGGCTAACACCGTATGCTATACTTTGCAGGAAAATAAATAGTTAGTCTAACTAATCATTATTTTTCCGTATCCCCCATTTTTTCCGGCGCTTTTCCTTTCCGCAGCGCCGCGGAGGTTTCCCCATGCTGATGGAACGCTACGCCCGGGCCGACTTCAACGATTACGACGACTTTGCCGCGAATTACCGCGTGAACGTGCCCGAAAATTTTAACTTCGCTTTCGACTGTGTGGACGAGCTGGCCGCCACAAAGCCCGCCGCCACCGCCATGGTGTGGTGCAACGAGGCCGGGATGAGCGCCACCTACACCTTTGCCCAAATGTCCGAATACGCAAGCGCCGCCGCCCGCTATTTCGCCTCACTTGGCATTGGCAGGGGTGACGCCGTTATGCTTATTTTAAAGCGCCGCGCCCAGTACTGGTTCGCCGTTCTTGGCCTGATGAAGCTGGGTGCCGTGGCCATTCCCGCCACTCATATGCTCACGGAGCAAGATATCGTTTACCGCAACAACGCGGCGGATATCAAAGCCATTGTCACCACAGAGGACGATGCCCTGCACACCGCCGTAAACGGCGCCGTGGCGGAATCCCCCACCCTGCTGCACCGCATCTGCCTTGGCGCGGTGCCGGAGGGCTGGCTCTCTTTCGACGAGGGCATGGCCGCCCACAAAACCGGCGGAAAGATTCGGCGAGTAAGCGAAAACGCCGACACCATGATGATGTACTTCACCTCCGGCACCACCGGCCTGCCCAAAATGGTGGCACACGATTTCACCTACCCCCTTGGCCACATCACCACCGCCCGCTACTGGCACGCCCTGCATCCCGGCAGCCTGCACTTCACCATTGCGGACACCGGCTGGGCCAAGGCCGCCTGGGGCAAAATCTTCGGCCAATGGCTGTGCGAGGCCGCCATCTTTGTTTATGACCACGACCATTTCAACGCCGGCGACATGCTGAAGGTGATGGAGCGCCACAAGGTCACATCCTTTTGCGCGCCGCCCACGGTGTACCGCCTGTTCGTGAAAATGAAGCTTGCCGCCTACGACCTTTCCCACCTGGAGCACTTCACCACGGCGGGCGAAGCCCTCAGCGCCGAGGTGTTCAGCCGCTTCAAGGAAATGACGGGCCATTCCATCCGCGAAGGCTACGGCCAAACCGAGGTGGGCCCCATCGCCTTTACGCCGCCGTTCATCGCGGCAAAGCCCGGTTCCATCGGCCGCGCCACGCCGGCCTACCCGGTGATGCTGCTGGACCAAAACGGCGACGAAGTGCAAAACGGCGAGGGCGAAATCTGCGTCAAGGCTGTTCCCGGCCAGTACCCCGGCATTTTCCGCGGCTACAGCCACGACGAAACCATCACCGCCGCCGCCTGGCCGGGCGGCGTTTACCACACGGGCGACCGCGCCTCCATCGACGGGGACGGCTATATCTGGTTCATCGGCCGGGCGGACGACATCATCAAAACCTCCGGCTACCGCGTGGGGCCCTATGAAGTGGAAAGCGTGCTGGCCACCCACCCGGCCGTGCGGGAATGCGCCGTCACCGGCGTGAAAGACCCGCTGCGCGGCGAAGTGATAAAAGCCACCGTGGTGCTGGAGGCGGGCACCACGCCCGGCGAGGCCTTGAAAAAAGAGCTGCAGACCTTCATGCTGGAAAATGCCGCGGCCTACAAATGCCCCCGCCTGTTCGAATTTGTGGACGAAATGCAAAAAACCATTTCCGGCAAAATCAAGCGCGCCGCCATCCGCCGGGAAGACGGAACAAAATGATAGCGCCAGCCGCCACCACAACCCTTCAACGCCAGCCGTCGTTTGGCACCCAAGCGGCGCACGCGAAAGTAGGAACACCATGGACTCTTTTGAAAACATGCTGAATTACCTCCTGAACCGGGTTTACCACTCCATGGACAAATTAGAGGAACTGATGCTGAAGGCATCCGGCAGCCTGCCCCTCAGCATCAGCGAGATCCATACCCTCGAGGCCGTGGCAAACGCAGGCAAAACGGTGCCCGGCACCACCCGCCGCGCCGCCACCGTCAGCGAAATCTCCAGCTATCTGGACGTGCGCCTGCCCACCGCCACCTCCGCCGTAAGCAAGCTTGCGGCCAAAGGCTTTGTGGAAAAGGTGAAATGCCCCGACGACGGCCGCGTGGTGCGCGTGTCCCTCACCCGCAACGGCATGCGGGCCGAACGCGCCCACCAGTATTTCCACCGCAACATGGTGCGGGCCGTCTCGGCGGACCTTACCGACGAGGAAAAAGCCGCCCTTATCAAGGGTGTGGCAAAGCTGGACAGCTTTTTGGAACGCAATATTGAAAAATACATGTAACCCGAACGGGCATCGCCCGTTCAGAGCCGCGTGTATCTAATAAAAACTATCACACAAAAGAAAGAGGAACACAACAATGGACAACATGAAAAAACTGGAAGAACTCATTGCCGAATACAAACCCGTAGAGCCGGGCAGCCTGACCCCTGAAACCACCTTTGCCCAACTAGACCTGGACAGCCTGGACCTTGTGGACATGGCCATGGCCTGTGAAGACCGTTTCGGCGTGACGGTGGAAGTGAACGAGAACCTGAAAACCATCGGCGATTTGCTGAAAATCCTGGACGCGGCGGGCTGATTGCAGCAACGAAACTGCTTGTCAAAATCTGTGGCCCGCGGCGTGTGGGCGGTCACGCAACGTCCATCTACCTTCCGCGGCACCCGGCACACAATGTTTGCAAAATTGTATGCCGTTTGCCTTGCGGCTGAGCCGGTGAATTGCCCCGAAGGGGCAAGAGAAACTACCCGGGGGTACGATAGCCTTATGCCTGCCCGCTCCCCCGCCGCTCGTGCTATTCCCCCGCATCAACCGCACATGAAACCGGAAGGCTGGTGGTCCCCGATGATCGACTCTCCCCTTTGCGCCATGCTGGGCGTGGAATATCCCATCATGCAGGGCGGCATGGCGTGGATCGCCGACGCTCCGCTTGCGGCCGCCGTTTCAAACGGCGGCGGCCTTGGGCTCATTTCCGCCATGAATGCGGACGCCGCCTGGCTGCGGGATGAGATCCGCAAATGCAAAACCCTCACGCAAAAGCCCTTCGGCGTGAACATCATGCTGCAAAGCCCCTTCGCCGCCGAAGTGGCCGCCCTGGTGGCGGAAGAGGGCGTGAAGGTCGTCACCACCGGCGCGGGCAACCCGGGCAAGTTTATGGAGGGCTGGGCAAAGGCCGGCATCACCGTGCTGCCCGTGGTGGCCAGCACCGCCATGGCGCGCATGGTGGCGCGCAGCGGCGCCGCCGCCGTCATCGCCGAGGGCTGCGAAAGCGGCGGGCATATCGGCGACATCACCACCATGGCTCTGGTGCCGCAGGTGGCGGATGTGGTGGATGTGCCTGTTGTGGCGGCAGGCGGCATTGCCGACGGCCGCGGCCTGGCCGCCGCCCTCATGCTGGGCGCCTGCGGCGTGCAGATGGGCACCCGGTTTCTGGTGGCGGCAGAATGCACCGTGCATGAAAATTACAAAAAAAAGGTGCTGGCCGCCCGTGACATCGACACCATCGCCACCGGCAAGCGCCTGGGCCACCCGGTGCGCAGTTTGAAAAACGAGTTCAGCCGCGAATACTTCAAAATGGAGTACGATTCCAGCATTGAAGACGCGGACCTTGACAAATACGCCGGCGGCGCTTTGTACCGGGCCGCCAAAGAGGGCGATGAAAAGGGCGGCTGCTTTTTGGCCGGGCAGGTTGCGGGCATGGTGAAGCGGGAGCAGCCCGCCGCCGATATCCTGCGCGAAGTGTGCGAAGAAGCCGAAGCCGCGCTGAAAGGGGCCGCAAAATGGGTAAAATAGCCTTTTTGTTCGCGGGCCAGGGGGCGCAGGCGCCCGGCATGGGCGAAAGCCTGCGCGCCGCCAGCACCGCCGCGGCCAAGGTGTTCGGCAACGCGGATATCCTGCGCCCCGGCACGAAGGACGACTGCTTTTTCTCCACGCCGGCGCGCCTTGCCGAAACCGACGTGACCCAGCCCTGCGTGTTTGCCGTGGACATGGCGGCGGCCGAGGCCCTCGCCGCGAAAGGCGTCACGCCGGACGGCGTGGCGGGCTTTTCCCTGGGCGAGGTGGCGGCCCTGTGCTTTGCGGGCGCTTTCCCCTTCGACGACGCCTTTCGCCTTGTGTGCCTGCGCGGCCAGCTGATGCGCGCGGCGCAGGAGGAAAACCCCGGCAGCATGGCCGCCGTGATGAAACTGCCGGACGCCGCCGTGGAAGACCTTTGCAAACAGTTCAAACAGGTATACCCTGTGAACTACAACTGCGAAGGCCAGCTGGTGGTGGCGGGGCAAGTGGACGAAATGCCCGCCTTTTGCGACGCCGTGAAGGCGGCGGGCGGCATGGCGCGGCCCTTGGCTGTGGGCGGCGCGTTCCACTCTCCTTTTATGGAAGCGGCCAGCGAAAAATTCCACGCCGCCCTGCACGACACCGGCATGGCCACGCCGCGCATCTCCGTTTACGCAAACCTTACGGCCGCGCCCTACGCCCACCCCTATGACAACACCCTGGCGGACCAAATGAAAAGCCCCGTGCGCTGGCGCGCCACCATTGAAAACATGGCGGCGGACGGCTACGACACCTTCATTGAGGTTGGCCCCGGCAAAACTCTCACCGGCCTTGCCAAGCGCATTGTGCCGGACGCCACACTTGCCAACGTGAGCGACGCGGACAGCCTTGCTGCCACCCTGGCCCTGCTGGGCTAAAAACGCAGGCAAAAGCCAAACAAATACCCCCGCGCGGCCGGCGCGGGGAATAGAGCCCCTTTGGGGTGATGAGGAAACGATGACAGACTTGCAAGGAAAAACCGCCGTCGTCACGGGGGCGTCCCGCGGCATCGGCCGGGCCATTGCCCTGCGGCTTGCGGCCGGCGGCGCAGATATCGCGCTGATTTACGCGGCGGGCGAAGCCGCCGCGAAAGAGACCGCCGCCGAAGTGGAAAAAACAGGCCACACCGCCCGGTGCTACCGCTGCAACGTGGCCAGCTTTGCCGAAACCGCCGAAACCACCGCCAAAATCATCGAGGACTTCGGCGGGGTGGACATTTTGGTGAACAACGCGGGCATGGTGCGCGACGGCCTGGTGCTGTCGATGAAAGAAGAAGACTTCGACGACGTGGTGAACGTGAACCTGAAGGGCGCGTTCAACATGGTGAAGCACCTGTACCGCCATTTCATGCGCCGCCCCGGCGCGCGCATCATCAACATCGGCAGCGTGGTAGGCATTTCCGGCAACGGCGGCCAGGTGAACTACGCCGCCGCCAAGGCGGGCCTTTCCGGCCTTACCAAAAGCGTGGCGAAGGAACTGGCCTCCCGCGCCGTCACCTGCAACACCATCGCCCCCGGCTATATCGTTACCGACATGACAGACACCCTTGCCGATGACGTAAAAAACGGCATTCTGGCAAATATCCCGGCAAAGCGCATGGGCACACCGGAGGACGTTGCCGCCCTCGCCGCCTTTTTGGCGTCGGACGCGGCATCCTACATCACCGGCGAGACCATCCGGGTGGACGGCGGCATGTGCATGTAAACCGCAAACCAACATCACCCCTTGAGGAGGGACGTATGAGACGAGTAGTCGTTACCGGCCTTGGCGCCGTAAGCCCCGTGGGCAACACTGCCCCGGAAACCTGGGATTCCCTTGTGGCGGGAAAAAGCGGCATCGGCCCCATCACCGTGTTTGACGCGGGCGATTTCAAAGCCAAAGTGGCCGCCGAAGTGAAAAATTTCGACCCCACCGTCGCCTTTGAACCCACCGACGTGCGCCGCCACGACCTGTTCACCCAATACGCCGTGGTGGCCGCCCAGGAGGCCGCAGCCGATTCCGGCATCGTAGGCACTGTAGAGCCCACGCGCCTTGGCACCTACATCGGCAGCGGCATCGGCGGTTTGCAAACCATGGTGAAGGAGGCCCAGCGCCTCGCCACCGGCCGCACCGTTCTGTCCCCCTACCTCATCACCATGATGATCTCGAACACGGCGGCGGGCATGGTGGCCATCCGCCACGGCGCCGAAGGCCCCACCCTGCCCGTTGTCACCGCCTGCGCCACCGGCGGCCACACCATCGGCGAGGCCTTCCGCGCCATCAAGCACGGCTACGCCGACGCCATTTTGGCCGGCGGAAGCGACGCGGACATCTGCCCCTTCGGCATCGCGGGCTTCGTGGGCTGCATGGCCCTCAGCGAAAACCCGGACCCCAAAACCGCCTGCGTCCCCTTCGACAAACGCCGCGACGGCTTTGTGATGGGCGAGGGCGCGGCGGTGCTGGTGCTGGAGGAATATGAGCACGCAAAGGCCCGCGGCGCGCACATTTACGCCGAGGTGGCCGGCTATGGCAACACCTGCGACGCCCACCACGTCACCGCGCCGCACCCGGAGGCAAAGGGCATCACAGCGGCCATCGCCGGCGCTATGAATGAGGCGGGCGTTTCGGCCGACGAAAACACCTACGTGAACGCCCACGGCACCAGCACCCCGCTGAACGACAAGGCCGAGACCCTTGGCTTCAAGCAGGCCTTTGGCGAAGAAGCCGCCCGCAAGGTGGCCATCAGCAGCACCAAAAGCATGACGGGCCATATGCTGGGCGCGGCGGGGGCCATCGAAGCCATTGCCAGCGTAAAAGCGCTGGAAACCGGCATTGCGCCGCCCACCGTGGGCTATGCCGAACCGGACCCGGACTGCGACCTCGACTACACCCCGAACACGGCGGCAAAGCGCCCGTTCAACGTGGCGGTGTCCACGTCCCTTGGCTTTGGCGGGCACAACGCGTGCCTCGTATTCAAAAAACTGTAACCGGCGGAGGTGCCGCATGAACCTGGAAACTGTGGAGCAACTGGCCCAACTGATGGAAAAATACGGCCTTGCCAGCGCCGAAGTGTGCGAGGGCGAGGAAAAGATCTCGCTGGCAAAGATAATGCCCATGGAAACCAGCGCTTTCAGCGCCGGGCCCACCGCGGTGTACCAAACGCCGCCCTATGCCGCCCCCGGGCAAGCAAGCGGCCTCCCTGTAGCCGAGGCCGCCGGGCCTGCCACGCCCGCAAAACCCGGCGAAGAATTGCAAAGCCCGCTGGTGGGCGTGGCATACCTTGCGCCGGAACCCGGCGCGGCGCCGTTTGTCACCGAGGGAATGGCCGTGAAAAAAGGCCAGACCCTGTGCATTGTGGAAACAATGAAGGTGATGAATGAGTTCACCGCCCCGCGGGACGGCACCGTCAGTGAAGTGTGCGTGGCCGACGGCGAGCTGGTGGAACACGGCCAGTGTTTGTTCCGGCTGGTGTAATTGGCAGGGTGTCCGGGCAGATGGTGGGCGGGTACGCGACGGACCATCAGCCTTGCATGCGTTCAACTGGTCAAAAATGAAACATTTTTGACGTTGAACTGGATACCTTCCGCGCCCGTCCACGCACAATGCTACTCATTGTACGCCGCCGGGCTTGCGGCTGAGCCGGTGAATTGCCCCGGAGGGGCAAGAGAAGCCGCCCGGGGGCGCGATATCCTTACGCGCACCCGCCCGCCATCCGCCCTTTAAACTGGAGGCCCCATGAACAAAGAAGAAATCAAAGCCATCCTGCCCCACCGCGAGCCCATGCTGCTGCTGGACGAGGTAACCCTTGCCGGAAACGGCGACGCCCTGGGCAAACTCGCCATCACCGGCGGCGAGTATTTCATGCAGGGGCATTTCCCCGGCAACCCGGTGGTGCCGGGGGTCATTTTATGTGAAATTTTGGCCCAGACCTGCTGCGTGTTGCTGGGCGACGCTTGTATGGGGCAGGGCCTTACACCCTTCTTCACCGGCCTCGACAAAGTAAAATTCCGCCGCCCGGTGAAGCCCGGCGAAACCCTTTGCACTGCATGCCGCATCACGCGGCAGAACGGCCCGTTTTATTTTGCCGAGGGCGAAGGCACCGTGGACGGCCAAACCGCCGTCAGCGCCAAGTTCAGCTTTGCGCTGGTGGACGCAAATAAATAAACCACCCACACCCAGAGCGGAAAAGATGCTCCGCATCTTTGAAGCGATACCGACCGCCGCGGCACGCGGCCAGGAGGAACGCCGTGTTTTTAAAGATATTGATTGCAAACCGCGGCGAGATCGCCGTGCGCATCATCCGCGCGTGCAAGGAAATGGGCGTAGCCACGGTGGCCGTGTTCAGCGAGGCCGACCGCGACGCGCTGCACGTGCAGTTGGCGGACGAAAGCGTGTGCATCGGCGGCGCCCGCGTGCAAGACAGCTATCTGAACATGACCGCCATTTTGGCCGCCGCCGTGGGCACCGGCGCGGCGGCCATCCACCCCGGCTACGGCCTGCTCAGCGAAAACGCCCGCTTTGCCGCTTTGTGCCAGCAGTGCAACATCGCCTTCATCGGCCCCACGGCAGGTATGATCAGCCTGCTGGGCAACAAGGACGAAGCCCGCAAAACCATGAAAGTCGCGGGCGTGCCTGTTATCCCCGGGGCGGACCTGTTGCAAAACGCCCGCGCCGCCCACAAAGAGGCCAAGCGCGTCGGCTTCCCCCTGCTCATCAAGGCGGCCGCCGGCGGCGGCGGCCGTGGCATCCGCCGGGTGGACAAACTGGAAGACGTGCCCGCCGCCTTTGCCGCCGCTTCCCGCGAGGCCCAAAGCGCCTTCGGCGACGGCAGCTGCTATATGGAAAAATTTCTCTTCCCCGTAAAGCACGTGGAAATGCAGCTTTTGTGCGACCATTACGGCAATGCCGTGTGCCTGGGCGAGCGGGACTGCTCCGTCCAGCGCAAAAACCAAAAGCTGATTGAGGAAAGCCCCTGCGCCGCCCTCACCGAGGCCACCCGCAAAAAAATGCAAAAGGCCGCGCTGGCGGCCGCAAAAGCCGTTGGCTACCGCAACGCGGGCACCATCGAGTTTTTGCTGGACCGCAACGGCAAATTCTACTTGATGGAAATGAACACCCGCCTGCAGGTGGAGCATCCCGTCACCGAGATGGTAACGGGCTTCGATTTGGTCAAATGGCAGATTCGAATTGCGGCGGGGCAGCCGCTGGGCTTTGCCCAAAGCGACGTCAAGCTCTTCGGCCACGCCATCGAGTGCCGCATCAACGCCGAAAACCCGGAGGAAGACTTCAAGCCCTCCTCCGGCCAGGTGACGCTGCTGCACGTGCCCGGCGGCAACGGCGTGCGGTTCGACACCGCCCTCTACCAGGACTACACCGTGCCCCCGTGGTACGATTCATTGCTCGGCAAGCTCATCGTGCACGCCGCCACCCGCGACGAAGCCGTGCGCAAAATGCGCGTGGCCCTAAGCGAGCTGGTGATAGAAGGCGTGGAAAACACCGCCGCTTTGCAAATGGACATTTTGGAAAACGAGGCCTTCCTCGACGGCAGCTACACCACGGACATCCTTGCCAAAACCTGAACACAACGCACGTTTGCATATAAAGAGGTTTGCAAAATGCTGAAAAAATCCAACTTCAAAAAAAGCCAAAACCGCTTGGAGGGCCTGTTCCCCGAGCGCACCCCCGCCCAAACCACGGCACAGGCGGCGCAAATGGCGGCCCAAACCGCCGCGCAAAGCGCTACCCAGGCCGCTCAAGGGATGGCGCAGGCGGCCCAGGGGGCCATGCAGGCCGTACAAAACGCCCTTGGCATGCAGCAAAAGCCGGACGTGCCAAACGAGCTGTGCACCAAATGCGACGCCTGCGGCGACATGCTGTTTACGGATGATTTGAGCCAAAACAAAATGGTGTGCCCCAAATGCGGATACCATTTTCATTTAAGCGCCCAAAAACGCATCGACCTCATGTGCGACGCGGGCAGCTTTACCGAGTGGGACCGGGACGTGGAAAGCGTAGACCCGCTAAATTTCCCTGGCTACGCACAAAAACTGGCCCGGGGCAGGCTCTCCGGGCCGGACGCCCGCGAAGTGCTGACGGGCAAAGCCGCCATTGGCAAAATGCCATGCGCCGTGTTCGCCATGGAGCCCGCCTTCATGATGGGCAGCATGGGCAGCGCAGTGGGCGAAAAAATCACCCGCCTGTTCGAGCGGGCCGAAGCGGAAAACCTGCCTGTGGTGGGCTTCACCGTCTCCGGCGGCGCGCGCATGCAGGAGGGCATCCTGTCCCTGATGCAAATGGCCAAAACCAGCGGCGCCGTGAAGCGCCACAGCGACGCGGGCTTGTTGTACGTCACCGTGCTTACCGACCCCACCACCGGCGGCGTAACGGCCAGCTTTGCCATGGAGGGCGACATCCTTCTGGCGGAGCCGGGCAGCCTCATCGCCTTTGCCGGGCCGCGGGTCATTGAGCAAACCATCCGCCAAAAGCTGCCAAAGGGCTTCCAAAAGGCGGAGTTCCTGCTGGAAAAGGGCTTTTTGGACGCGGTGGTGCCCCGCAATAAGCTGCGCGGCACGCTGAAGTATATCCTGCGCCTGCACGCCGGGGTGCAAAACCCCGCCGAACCCGCCGCCGAGCACACTGCCGGCCCCCCCAAACCGGCAAGCAAACCGGCGGCAAAACCGGCCGCCAAGCGGGCCAAGGCCACGGAGGAATAGGGACATGGACGCATTTGAAACACTGCAAATTGCCCGCGAAGCAAAGCGCGCGTCCGGCAAGGCATTCATCAAGGGCCTGTGCGGCGACTTTATGGAACTGCGGGGCGACCGCCGCTTTGGCGACGACCACGCCGTCATCGGCGGCATCGGCCGCCTTGGCGAAATGCCCATCACCGTGGTGGCCCTGGAAAAAGGCGGCGAGCTTGCCGACAAGGCCATGCGCAACTTCGGCTGTGCCCATCCGGAGGGCTACCGCAAGGCCCTGCGCCTGATGAAACAGGCGGAGAAATTTAACCGCCCGGTGCTGTGCCTCATCGACACCCAGGGCGCCTTCTGCGGCATTGGCGCAGAAGAGCGCGGCCAGGGCCAGGCCATTGCCGAAAACCTGATGGAAATGATGGCCCTGAAGGTGCCGGTCGTCTCCATTTTGCTGGGCGAAGGCGGCAGCGGCGGCGCGCTGGCCCTTGCCGTGGCAAACGAGGTGTGGATGCTGGAAAACGCCGTGTATTCGGTCATCAGCCCAGAAGGCTGCGCCAGCATCCTATGGAAAAACAGCGCCATGGTAAAGGAAGCCAGCGAGTGCCTTCGCATCACCAGCGAGGACCTGCAGGGCCTTGGCGTTGTGGAGCGCGTGGTCGACGAATTCCCCGCTGAAACGCTGTACCCCCGCTTAAGGGCGGACCTGCTCGCCAAATTCGCCGAGCTTTCCGCCCTTTCCGCCGAGGAAGTGTGCGCCCGGCGCTATGCCCGCTTTCGCAAGTTCGGCGCGTTCAAGGAATAATCGGCATCGATATCCTGAGTGGCAGCAAAACCAGGTCCACCTGCCCGCATACATTTTTCATTGGGTTTTTCACCACCCTTTTACGTCCGTCTGCTGCCAATCGACCGGCACGGAAGAAATCCACCACTAAGCAGTTAGCAGGAATAGCCTTTTTTAGCTCTCCGTTTCAACGTTAAACACATGTCCTGTCAGCACCTGTTTGAACTGCTATTGGCCGCCGCTAAATCACGTGGGTTAAATAGGATATAGGTTGGACCTGGCTACAAATGAAAAAAGATAAATCCCTGCCCAAAAGATTGACTTGGGCAATCCTATTTGCTATAATTTAAAAGCTGGCTTATGGATGTTGGCGCTATGAGAGTGCTACAAAGCTGAGAATGCAGACCGCTGTTCGCGTTCTCTGTGCCAAGCTTTTATCACAAATATGTTACGACGAATTCCTGGGAAACGTCGCTACATCATACTTGCGGCCATGGCGGAATTGGCAGACGCGCTAGATTCAGGTTCTAGTCGGGGCAACTCGGTGGAGGTTCAAGTCCTCTTGGCCGCACCATCAAAAAAATGACTTTGGAAATTTCAGAGTCATTTTTTGTGCTCTTCTACACTTCAATTCAAAAAGAGCCATATTTCACAGAGATGACGCTACATCCCCTAAACTTTGTTTTTTGAAAAATCGGGTCTGAACAAAATAGTCGAGAGTTCGATCCTCTTCGGGTCCACCAAATCAAGATAATCCGAACCCATTAATCCCTATTGGGAATGGGTTCGGATTTATCGTTTATCTGGACGAATTAAAGGGCTTCAAGTAGCAAACGAAATCCGGTATATCACGGGTAAATAAACGGGCTGCGCCCGCCCTTGACATCCCGGATTTTTGTTTGCTTTTATGCAGTTAAGGGGAGCAAGCCCAAGTGTGGCTTTCTCCCCCTTGTGATTATGGGTTATTTATCTTTTCATGAATACTGTCAAAAACCTGCGGCGGTGCTGCAGGTTTTTGCATTGGCATCCGTTGCCATAAGCCATTAGGTAATCGGAGTTTAATTCTTTTGTAGATAACACCTGCGAAAACAATTCCTTGTCACCTATTATGCTTGCATGTCCTGGGCCCAAACGGTAAGGATCATTGAAGTGGAACTGTTATTGCTCTCTCCTGTGGCTGGCGCGCTGCCGCATCACAAGCCCGGCAACAAGAAGCACCACCAACATGGCAATCCAGATAAGCACACAGATTCCAAGCGGGTGCAGACACCATCCACAGATGGGACATTTTTCTACTGCCTCTTTTGTGTAACACATTGCATAAACGGAAAACAAGTCGCTTTTGAACGTGACGGTATTTTGTTCCGCGTCAAGGTCGAACAAGAGCGCCAACACGCCACCGTGTGAACGCAGCATATAGTAATCCTGATGCTCGCCGCGCAAATCATCCGGGATGGTGATTTGCAGTTCGATTTCACCATCGGTTTGGGTAATCTGGTTCCACTCGCCGCCATTAATCCGGTATTCGATGGTGATGCCATAATAAACTCCAAGCCGCAGGCCTGGAATGCCGGTGGCGTATTCCTGTATGCCGTTCTCAACCAAAACGCGTTCATCTTCGGGCAGGCCTGCCGGTAACAGGCTGATATTGACGCGAATTTCAATGGCGTCTCCGTTTGCGGCACGCTCCAGTTCCTCATCACTCAATATGGCGCGGATTGCCGCGTTGGCGTCGCAAACAACAGCGGCGCTATTTTCATCCGGCGTGCCGTTGTGGTCAGTTTGCACAATCAGCGTAATGCTGCCCTTCCCAAAATCATATTCCTTTTGACCATCTACAGGCTCGGCGGGTACTGCAGGGCGCTGGCCCTCCCGGCCAGGTTGGCTGGAATCCCCCGGCCCGCCAAGGCCCTCGGAACCCACATTGGAATTTCCACCGGGCGGCACATTGTTTCCGTATTTTCTGCTTGAAGCGGCGCCGGGGCTGCCCCCGTCTGCGCCTGGAGCAGAACCGCCGCCGGGGCTGTCATTGGAACTGCTGCCAGAGCGGCTGCCGGAGCCGGAATCTGAGCTGGAGCTTGGGTCTGGCGCAGTGGCAGACCACAGGGCGTAAATGGTGATGTCTTGCGCGGGCAGGGTATCGGTGGTGAAATCCCATTTTTCAGCGCCTGTGGGCAATTTATACCATCCAAGGAACGCATACCCCGGCGCGGCCGGGTCGGCGGGCTGGTTCAGCTTGTCGCCATACAGCGCAAGGTAGGACGACGGCACCGTGCCATGGCCCTGCATATCAAAGGTGACGCGGTACGCATTGCGCGTCCACTTGGCATACAGCGTCAAATTGCTTTGCGGCATGGTGTTTGTGGTAAAAACCCATTTGTCCGCCGGGTTGCAGGCGGATGTGGTGTACCAGCCGCCGAAGGTATAGCCGGTAGTGGTGGGGTCCGGCGAAGGCTCGGCAAGCATTTGTTTCCAAATGGTATTCACCGGGGCGGGCGCCGCGCCGTGGCCCTGCACATTGAATGTGACCGTAAATGTCTGCGCCTCCCATTTCGCGTAGAGGGCCAGGTCGCCGTCCGGCATCAGGCCGGTTTCAAGGTTCCACCGGCTGCCGGAGGTACAGGCCGCATCGGTGTACCAGCCCACAAACGTGTAAATCTGTGATTCATCCCCGTATATCACAGGGTCCAAAGTGCTGGCCGGCGTGTCTGCGGGCAGCACCGGCACGCCCGGCAGCGCTTTCAGTTCGCCGGGGGCGTACCCGTGACCGTTTTCATCAAAGGTCACATCGCGGTAATTCGATTTCCACTTGGCGTATAAGGTAACGCCGCCCGCGGGCATGCTGTCGGATGCAAAATCCCACTCGGCGCCGTCGCTGCAGGCCGCGTCGGTGTACCAGCCGAGGAAGGTGTAGCCATCCGTCACGGAGGCGGGAATTTGCTCGGGAATGAGCGCGCCCACCGGGATGAACTGCGGGTCGATACCGGCGCCGTGGCCGTTCAGGTTGAAAAATACATTGCACTGCCCAGCAAGCCATTTGGCATACAAGGTCGTGTCGGCGGGGATATCCCAATTTATGGCGGGAGCCCCGTCGTAGAACCAGTATTGCCTGTCCAGCGTCGCGCCGCCGTCCGGCGAGGAATAGTATCCGAGGAAGGTGCTGCCCGCCTTGGTAGGCGGCGTAACGGCGGTGGGCATTTCGCCAAACACCACGCTGGCGAAAGACGTGCCGCCGCTGCCGCCCGTTTGGTTGAACGTGGCGTTGTATGGCAGGGCCTCCCAAAGGCCGTAGATATACACGCCGTCCAGAGGTACGGCGCCGGTGGCAAAATCCCATGGCGTGTTGCCCTCGGTATCGGCAAACCAGCCAAGGAACTGGTATCCCGGCTCGGCCGGGGCCTGGATGCCGGGGGTGCCCTCGTCAAAGTCGTGCTGCGCAATGAGTGAACCATAGTCGGCTTTTGTTCGGAACGGGTTGGGCGGGGCCTCGCCGGAGGTGGACGCCAGCCAGGCGTCGTAACCCAGGCCGTTCGTGTCAAACACAACGGCATACCGGTTCAGTGTCCATTTGGCGTACAGTGTAACGTTGCGCGCGGGCATGGTGTCGGATGCAAAATCCCACGCGCTGCGGCAACGGCTGTCTTTGAACCAACCGCCAAAGGTGTAGCCTTCCGCCGCGGGTGGTGCGGGCACGGCGGATACCTGCCCATAGGCCACGGTTTGCGCGGCCGGGGCGGTGCCGTGGCCCTGCGTGTCGAACAACAGTGTGTAGGCCTGCGCCGTCCATTTGGCATACAGCGTGGTATCGGCGGTAACCTTGTTCATGCCAAACACCCACTGCTCAGCGGGCAAGCAGGCGGGCGACATATACCAGCCAAGGAACGCAAAACCGTTTTCCACAGGCTGTACCGGGGCCAGTATTTTCGCGCCTGGGGTGGCCACTGCCGCCGCGGGGGCCGTGCCGTGGCCGTTGGCGTTGAAGGTGACCGTATAGGTGAACGGCTCCCACACCGCATACAGCGTCATCGCGTTTGTCACAATGTCGGTGCCGAGGATCCACGGTGATGTGCCCGCATCATCCCGCGCCCAGCCGGTGAACACAAAATCCGCCGGCAAATTGGCGGGTGCCGGGCTGCCGGGAATTGGCGTATTGAAATCCACATAGCGCGCCTGCGGGGCCGTGCCAAACCCGTTCGCGTCAAAAACCACCCAATTGTCGGCCACGCCGCCATTTTGGGCAATCACCAGCCCGGCGTTTTCCACATTGCCGTGGTTGTGCAATACACCGCTGCCGTCCGCAATGATCTCCGCATTGTTGGTGACGGTGCCGTGGCTCACAAGGCTGCCGCCGTTTGTGATGGTAAGTGTCGCGCCGGTGTTCAGCGCCAGAGAATCCGCCGCCCCAAGCGCTGCGGCGTAGCCACTGAGGGTGGCCGCGCGCAAAAGGGTGACGGCCACACCGGGGCCTGCTGCGTCTGCGGCGGCGAAGGCTTCCGGCAACGTGCCGTAATGGGTGCCCGCCTGCCCCGCGATTGTCCACATGGCTTCCGCCAAGCCGCTTTCAACCCAACAGGCCGTGAGCACCTTCATTTCATCCATCGGGATGGGTTGCCCTGCCGCGTAGCGTTTGCCGTCTGAACCGGCCCACCCGTCGAAGGTATACGAGGTGGGGCCGTTGTCGGGCTTGTGCAAACTGCCGGGGCCCACCGCCGTCGCTTTTGCGCCGGCCGGGTATACCCCGGGGTCGCTTGGCGCGGTGCCCGTTACGGCGGCGTCTGTATTTTCATAGGTGACGGTGAAGAAATCCAGCTCTACATCGGTTTCGCCCGGCGCAAAACGCAGGGTCCTGCCGGTGTCGATGCCGTTTGCATACACCCTGTATTGCGTGGCCGCGCCAAGGGCGACTGCTTCATATTGCCCTGCGCCGCTCATCGCAGGGCTAAGCGTATTGCCGCCGCCCACCGGAACCAGCGCGATTTTGCCAATGTCGGCGTTCGCGCCGTTCAGCTGGGTGGTGACCTGCGCGGTGTAGTAGTCGATATCCGCAGTGGCTTGCCCGTCCACAAAGGCCACCGTACGCCCGGTGTCCCTGCCGCCAAGCCACACCTGCCACGCCTGTGCGTCGCCGTAGCCGGTCACTTCGTAAACCCCCACGGAGGTTTGTGCCAGCGGCAGGTTTGCCACCCCTGCGCTTGTTAACACGCCCGCGCCTAGAAAATCGGTGGGTGTACCGTCCAGCCGCACGTTCACCGCAATGCGCCAGCGGTCGATGGTCACGGCGTTTTCACCCTGCGCATATTTTATCGTTTTCCCAGTGTCCGCGCCGTCCAGCCACACGTCCCACACGGTGCTGTCGCCGGCAAGGGCGGGCACCTGCAAAATGTCCGTGTAGCGGCCCGTGGCAGCCCAGCCGAGTCCGCGCGTGGCGCTGCCGTTTTTCAGTTCCACCGCGCCCGCGTCCGCCGCCAGGCCGTTCAGCCGTGTCATCACAGTGACAGAGTGGTAGAACACCTGCGCCGCCGGGCCGCCGAAAGCAGCCGTGGCCCCGGTGTTTTTCCCGTTGGCATAAACTTCATAGGTTCCCGCCGCCTCGGCCATGTCGGCGAGGAACGAATAATGCCCCGCAGCTGTATCGTAGGCCATTGAAAAAGCCCTCGCGCCGCCTTGCCACAGTTCCACGCTGTCCATGCGGGTCTTTTGGCCGTCCAGCCAGGTTTCCACCACCGCTTCGGCGTACACGCGCGGCAGGAAGATGGTACCGGCGGGTATCTTCAAAATACCGCTGCGGGCCTCCACGCCTTCCGTTTCGGTCCAGGTGGCCGCCAGCGCCACGTCGCCGTACGCACGGCTGATGGGTACAATGGCGCCGGAGGCATACACCGCGTCCTGCGTGAATCCGGTGCTGCCGGGGGTACCGCCGCTTGTATAGGCGTTGCCCGGCGCCGTCACCTGCCAGCCGGAGAAGAAGTATTTGTTGTTTTGCGGCACAGGCGCCACGGGCAGCCGCACGGACGTGTCTGTGTAAAGATAGCTGCCGTTCGCGGGCGCGCCGAACACCTCCACGCCGCCCATGTTGTAGGCGATGGCGTTCTCGTTCACCTTCCACAGGGCATAGTAGTTGATGGTGCCGCCGTCTTCGGGCGTGAGGTTTGAAAAGGAGTTTGTGCCGCAGCCGAGGGCTGTGGACGCCACGCCGCTGCGCGCGGTGTGCCAGCCCATAAAGGTGTAGCCCTCCCGTATGGGTGCCGCGACGGGCGCGCCACTGGCGGAACTGGGGTAATTGTATGTTGTACCGAAAGCGATGTCTGCCTGCTGCAGGAACAGCGTTTCATCGTCATCGGCGTAATTTATGTAGTAGTTTACCGTGTAATGGTGAGCGTCCCACCCGGCGTGCAGGCTGCTGTTTTCGCTGAAATAAGTGGCACGCGCTGCCGTCATATAGCCATCTGCGTCAATGTAGCGCGTGCCGCCTTTATTCGTGGCGGACGTATAATACCCCGCGAAATCATAACCGGTGCGCGTGGGCGTGGTGATGGGCGGTGCGCCGTTTCCGCCGCCGTCTAGCCAGCCGACGGCCACCGTGGTGGTGGAGTCCGTAAACCACCCAAAGTCGTATTTCTGGTACACCACGGCGGTGCCGGGCGTCCAGGGTGCGGTGTCGCTGTGGTTCTTCGCCAGGCCCATGGTATAAATGCGCGGCATCCACACCGCATATAAAGTGGTTTGAGAGGCGTTGTAGACATAGGTGCCCTGACCCCCGGCGTCCCAGTTGGTGCCGGAAGCATAGGCGCC
>JAVBNG010000036.1:0-21784 GCA_031551695.1 Oscillospiraceae bacterium | reverse complement strand
AGCGCGGTTTTTGAATAAAATGAACTTATATGCTGTTCGTTTGTTTAACGCCACACCCCGCACAGCTTGGCACCAACGCCGCACGGTCATTAACCGCACCCGAGCGGCCCGAAGCACCTGCGTCTCCTGGCCGCGATACCGGCCTGCCCGGCCGGGCACCGGCCTAGAAATACATGTACAGCTGACAGGGAATCATGCCGTTGTACACCTTGCGGCGTTTTTTGGCCTTTTTACCGAAATGCTGCTCAAATTCATCGTCCGCCGTAATGATGTACGCCGCAGCGCAGGGGCTTGCCTCCAGGGCCTTGCCCAGCGTGGCGGCAAGCTTCGCCGCGTCTTCCTTTTCCAGCATGCGCTCGCCGTAGGGCGGGTTTGCCAGCACAATGGCCTCCGGCGGCGGGGTAAAGGCGGCGACATCCCTCTGCGTAAAACGGCAAAAAGCGCCCACGCCTGCTTTTTGCGCGTTGTGGGTGGCAAGGGCCACCATCTCGGGGTCTTTGTCAAACCCGGCGCCGGCAAAGTCCGCGTCGAATTTTTGCTCCGCGCGGGCGGCCTTGCGGGCGGCGGCGAAGGTGTTTGCAGGCAAAAAGGCGTAGTTCTCCGCGGCAAAGGGGCGGCTGAGCCCCGGCGCGATGTTCAGCGCCTTCAGGGCGCTTTCAATCACCAGCGTGCCGCTGCCGCAGAAGGGGTCCTGCACGCAGGAGGACCGCTTCACCCGGCCGAAATCCGCCATGGCGGCGGCGAGGGTCTCCTTCAGCGGGGCCACGCCCGCCGTGCGGCGGTAGCCGCGTTTGTGCAGGCCCGCGCCGGAGGTGTCCAAAAACACCTCAGCAAGGTTTTTGCGGATGGAAAACCGGATGCCGTACTCGTCGCCCGTCTCGGGCAAAAAATTGGTGTGGAAGCTTTTTTTCAGGCGCTCCACAATGGCCTTCTTTACAATGCTTTGGCAGGCGGGCACGCTGGACAGCGCGCTGGAAAGGCTGGACCCTTTCACCGGGAAACTGGCGTTTTTCGGGATGTATTCCTCCAGCGGCAGGGCGAACACATTGTCGAACAATTCGTCGAAGGTGTTTGCCTCGAAGGAGGCCAGCTTCAGCAAAACTCGCTCGGCACAGCGGCTCCACAGGTTTGCCGCGGCTAAAATATCCGCGCCGCCGGAAAAGGCGACGCGGCCGTCTGTAACGGTGATATTTTCGGCGCCGATGCGTTTGAAATCGAAGGCGGCGGCCGCTTCAAGGCCAAAATAACACGGCGCTACAAAGTCATAAACGGGTCCGTTTCCCATGGAAAGCTCCTCTGCTGGTTTAAACGGGCTATATGCGCACTTTGAAATAATAGGCGATGGAACCCTGGCTGCCCCAGCCGCCCACCACGCGGTATGTGTATACGCCTTCGTCCAGAGGGGCGTGCAACTCGCCGCTCAGGGGCTCAAACTCGGTGCTGCCGTCGTCGGCGCGGCTCACTTCCAGGGTCTCGCACGGGGTGGAAAAATTGATCTCGATGAGCGCCCCTGCCAGCACGGGCCAGGCCTCCAGTTTTTGCCATGCGGTGATGTCCTCCGCCTGGCCCTCTTTCACCACCTGCAAAAACCGCCAGGAGTAAGACTCCAGCATCCAGTGCTCCGGCGGAATCTCCCCTCCGCATACAAAACTGGGCGTGGGCAGGGCGTTTTCCGGCTCGCGGGACGAGAGCATCTCGTACACGAAAAAGGCAATGCCCGCGGCGACGACCACAAGGCACGCCGCGGCCACAACTTTCAAAACCGCTTGTTTGCGAACTTCCATGCCACACTCCGTAAAAAAGGGTTGCCGGTGTTTTTCACGTTCCGGCAAAAATCAGTATACCGCATTTCGGCACAGAATTCCACCCGGAAACCGTATGCACACAAAAAATCCCCAAACGGCATTGACGCCGCCGCCCATATATGGTACTATAATTTCACCTCACCGGCAGGTTTATTTTTTTTGTGCGCATTTTTTGCACGGCCTGTTTATACGCGCGGCCCCGCCGCCCGTGGGATGAGGGAGGAAGCCCACCTGTGAGTGGGTAAAATCCGAACAATGGAGGTGCAGACAAATGCGAACAAAGATCACCCTTGCGTGCACAGAGTGCAAGCAGCGCAACTACGACACGATGAAAAACAAGAAAAACACGCCCGACCGTTTGGAGCGCAGCAAGTATTGCCGTTTTTGCAAAAAGCACACTGCGCACAAGGAAACAAAATAAGAAGGGAGCGCAATGATGGCAGAGAAAACCGCGAAAAAGAAACCTAATATCTTTAAGCGTATCGGCAGCGCCATTGTCCGCTTCTTCCGCGACACGCGCGGCGAGATGAAAAAGGTTGTGTGGCCCAGCAAAAAGCAGGTGCTGAACAACCTGGCCGTCACCGCCGGGTTTGTGTTGTTTTCCGCCGTGTTCATCTATTTGCTGGACACGATTTTCGGCTTCCTGCTGCAACTGCTGGTGAACCTGTAAGGCCGCACAGCACAGCTTTTGAAGCAAAACGCAGTTAAAGGAGCGCTGAATGGAACAAGGACTTTGGTATGTGGTGCACACATACTCCGGCTACGAGAATAAAGTGGCACAAAACCTTCTCACCATCGTGGAAAATCGCCGCTTGCAGGAGCTTATCCAGGAAGTGAAGGTGCCCACGGAGATCGTTACCGACATCAAGGACGGCAACGAGCGCGAAGTGGAACGCAAGCTGTTTCCCGGCTATGTGTTGGTGAAAATGGTGATGACCGACGACAGTTGGTACATTGTGCGCAACACCCGCGGTGTAACGGGGTTTGTTGGCCCCAGCTCGAAGCCCGTGCCTCTCACGGAAGAAGAGGTGGCAAAGCTGGGCGTGGACGTGCGCGAGTCGAAGATAGACTATGCCGTGGGCGACAGCGTGGAGCTTTTGAGCGGCCCGCTGGAAGGCTTCATCGGCCTGGTGGAAGGCATTGACCGCGACGCCGGCAAGGTGAACGTGATGGTGTCCATGTTCGGCCGCGAGACCCCCGCTGAGATGGACCTGAAAGACGTGAAACCTGTTTAGACTTATTTGACGTAATATGTGGAGGTTTTAATAGATGGCACAAAAAATCATCGGCTATATCAAGCTGCAAATTCCCGCCGGCAAGGCCACGCCTGCGCCCCCTGTGGGCCCGGCCCTTGGCCAGCACGGCGTAAACATCATGTCCTTTACGAAGGAGTTCAACGAGCGCACCGCGAAAGACGCCGGATACCTCATCCCCGTCGTTATCACCGTGTATGCCGACCACTCCTTCTCTTTCATCACCAAAACCCCTCCGGCCGCCACGCTCATCAAGAAGGCGGCAGGGCTGGACAAAGCCAGCGGCAACTCCGTTACGAACATTGTAGCCACGCTGAAGCGCGCCCAGCTGGAAGAGATTGCCAAGACGAAGATGCAGGACCTGAACGCCGCAAGCCTGGACGCCGCCGTTAGCATGATTGCCGGCACCTGCCGCAGCATGGGCGTAAAAGTAGAGGGCTAGGGCACACATGGAACGTGTAAAATAAAGTGGGAGGAATATTCCGCTAACACCACAGGAGGAAACAATGAAACACGGCAAAAAATATAATGAATCTACAAAAGAAATAGACCGCGCGAAGCAGTATGACTCGAACGAGGCGCTGGAGCTGGTGTGCAAAACGGCAAAGGCCAAGTTCGACGAGACGGTGGAGCTGCACATCCGTTTGGGTGTAGACAGCCGCCACGCCGACCAGCAGGTGCGCGGCGCCGTGGTGCTGCCGAACGGCACCGGCAAGGACGTGCGCGTGCTTGTTATCGCCAAGGGTGACGCCGCCAAGGCCGCCGAAGAAGCCGGCGCCATGATGGTGGGCGAGGCCGAACTGGTGCAGAAGATCCAGAACGAAGGTTTTGTGGACTTTGACGTGCTGATTACCACGCCGGACATGATGGGCCTGGTTGGCCGCCTTGGTAAGGTACTGGGCCCCCGCGGCCTGATGCCGAACCCGAAGGCCGGCACGGTGACGCCGGACGTGGGCAAGGCCGTGCAGGAGGCCAAAGCCGGCAAGATCGAATATCGCCTGGACAAGGCGAATATCATCCATGTGCCCATCGGCAAGGCGTCCTTCGGCCCGGAAAAGCTGGGCGCGAACCTGGACACCGTGATGGACGCCGTGGTGAAGGCGAAGCCCGCCGCCGCTAAGGGCCAGTACATTAAAAGTGCCGTTGTAGCGTCCACTATGGGCCCCGGCGTGAAGCTGAACAACGCAAAGTACGTGTAAACCCGGGCCATTTACAATTCCGGCACAATTTGTCATTTACAAACCTGCGTTCTTTTGCTATACTCTTTTGGATGTATTGCAAAGTAACGCGGGTTTTTTGTTTTACCATCGGGTTGACCGGCGGCAGAACGCCCGTTTTTGGAGGTTTTTTGATGAAAGGGATGCTACGGGGGTTGTCTGCCTTTCTGGCGGCGCTGGTTCTGGCGGGTGCGCTCACCGGGCCGGTTTCGGCATTGGAGGTGTCCCTGTGGGAGGGCCCGGTTTCCAATGGCGCGACGGTGCCCGCCGCCACGGTGACGGAAGGCGGGGAAATTTCCCTGCCCACAGCCGCGGGTGAGCAAGCGATTACCGCGCAGGCAGAGCCCACCGGCACGGTGCAGGTAAGCGGCAAGAACTCCTATGCGAAAACCTGGGAAGTGCTGGACGCCATCAACAGGGAACGCGCGTCGGCCGGTGTGGGGGCGCTGACTATGAACCCCACCCTGCAGGCCGCCGCCATGCAGCGCGCGGCGGAGCTGACGGTGCTTTACAGCCATTACCGCCCCGACGGCTCGGAATGCTTCAGCGCCTTCAGCTGGGTCCGCTGTGCCGGGGAAAACATTGCCATGGGCTACTCCACATCCAAAAGCGTGATGACGGCGTGGATGAACTCCGCCGGGCACCGGGCCAACATCCTGTCGGCAGACTACAAGTCTGTCGGCGTCGGCTGTTTTTTAAGCAACGGCCGTTACCACTGGGTACAGGTGTTCGACGGCGGAAGCCGCACGCCCGCTTCGCGAAGCAGCGACGAAACAGCCGTGACGGCGGGTGTGCGCGCAACCGGCGACAATTTCGATATAGGCATTTTGCCCGGAAGTGACGGAAGCGCGCCGGTGGAAAAGGCCAGCTTGAAACTGGTGGAGGGCGAGCGCTTTAACCTGGCAGACAAAATGCGCATCATGAACGGATATTCCGCCATCTACCTTGCCGTTCCTGCGTGGAACACCTTTGCCGTGGCCGGGACGAACAGCAGCGTGCAGCTGTTGTCCGGCGGTGTGCTGAAGGCGTCCGCCGCGGGTTCGGCAACCATTGTGGTGGCGGTGCCGGGGCTGCAGTCGGCGAAAGTGGTGCTTTCCGTTACAGTGGTGCCGCTGACAGGAATTTTGCTGGACGCTACAAACGTGACGGCGCAAAAGGGCGATTATTTTTCCCTGACGCCCTCTTTGGCGCCCACGGAGGCGAACAACGCGGACGTGACGTGGCACAGCAGCAGCCCCGCCGTGGCCACGGTGTCTGAAAAGGGTTATGTGCGTTGCCTGCAGGGCGGCATCACCGTTATTACCTGCACGCTTACGGGCAGCGGGAAAAAAGCCACCTGCCAGGTGAACGTGCTGAGCAGGGTTACAGGCGTGCGGCTGAACGAGACGAAAATGACCCTTAAGAAGGGCAGCAGCGCCACGCTGAAGGCGTCCGTGGCGCCATCTGACGCCAGCGTTCGCGCGGCAATATGGAGCACCAGCAATAAAAAAGTGGCCACGGTGAGCAAAACCGGCAAGGTGAAAGCGGTGGGCCTGGGCAAGGCTACCATCACGGCGAAAACAGCGGACGGCGGCTTTAGGGCAATGTGCAAGGTGACGGTAACGGCCACCTACACCGGTTGGAAGGTGTCGAAAGGCAAGCTGCTGTATTACAAAAAAGACGTGAAGCAGACTGGCTGGCAAAAAATTGGCGGAAAACAGTTTTATTTTGGCAAAAAAGGCACGGCGGCCACCGGATGGCTGAAGTTGAGTGGCAAGTATTACTACTTTGCGCCTACTGGTAAGGCCGGGGCAAAGGGCGCCGCCTACACCGGCATCAGGCAGGTGAACGGCAAATGGTACACTTTCGACAGCAAGGGCCGCCTGACCAGCGGCAAGCCGTAAAATGCAAATGCTTGACAAATGCGGCGAAACCGTATAATATAATAAATGCTGTTTTTAAGACAGCAGGAGCGGCCCGCCGCGTAATGTGCACAGCACATCCTGCCGAGAAACGGGTGCCGATTTGTGAGTATCGCGCCTTTTCCCGGTTTGCGGGGAAAGGCGCTTTTTTTTACAGTGATTTGAATTTTTTTCAAATAGCGGCAGTATGCCGTGCACTCAATGATGAAACGAGGTGAAATGAATGCCGAGTGATAAGATTTTG
Source organism: Oscillospiraceae bacterium (assembly GCA_031551695.1). Classification (GTDB taxonomy): domain Bacteria; phylum Bacillota; class Clostridia; order Oscillospirales; family Ruminococcaceae; genus JAAYCI01. Next base: position 15,364 of record JAVBNG010000036.1, on the reverse strand, counting down.
GAGCAGAAAAAGGCCTATGTGGGCGAGCTGCGCGACAAGATCATGAAAGCGCAAAGCGGCGTGCTGGTTGATTACATCGGTATCACCGTGGAGCAGGACACAGCCCTGCGCCGCGAGCTGCGGGAAGCGGGCGTGGACTACAGCGTGGTGAAAAACACCATGATGCATCTGGCGGTGGAAGGCACGGACTATGCCGAAATCGACAATGTGCTGAAGGGTTCTACCGCACTGGCCCTTTCGGACGGGGAGGACGCGCTGGCCCCGGCGAGGATTTTGTGCAAGTATGCGGAAAAATCCAAGGGCAAGTTCAGCGTGAAGGTTGGCTACTTGGACGGTAAGGTGATGACTGCCGATGAAATTACAGCTTTGGCGAAGCTTCCTGGCCGCGATGGCCTGCTTTCCATGCTGTTGTCCGCGCTTACGGGCAACCTGCGTAACCTTGCCGTTGGCCTGAAGGCTGTGGCGGACAAAAAAGAAGCAGAAGGCGCCGCATAAGGGCACTGGCTTCGCAAGTTCCGGGCAAGCGTTTCACGCTTGCCGCATCATTCAAAAAAATACAACTAATACGGAGGGAAACCCATGAGCGAGAAAATAGAGAAAATCATTGCCGAAGTAGAGGCGATGACCGTGCTGGAACTGAACGACCTGGTGAAGGCCATTGAAGAAAAATTCGGCGTTACCGCCGCGGCCGCTACCGTGGTGGCCGCCGCCCCCGCTGCCGGCGCCGGTGAAGAGGAAAAGAGCGAGTTCGACGTCATCCTTTCCGAAGTGGGCGAGAACAAGATGGGCGTTATCAAGGCTGTGAAAGAGATCACGGGCCTGGGCCTGAAAGAAGCCAAAGAGCTGGTGGACAACGCGCCGAAGCCCATCAAAGAGGCTGCTTCCAAAAGCGACGCGGAAGATATTCAGAAGAAGCTGCAAGACGTTGGCGCGAAAGTGGACCTTAAATAAGCACGGCTTACTTTACGAAGCAAAAGCACCTGCAGGGAATTCCCTGCAGGTGCTTTTTTGCCTGCCGTACCGGTGGCCGGTTGAGCGCAAAACAAAAAACCCGACAAAAACCGCCGCAAAAATTGCGGCGGCATTGGAAAGACAAAGGTTATTGTGTCAGCTTTGTCACAGTCACGTTCGAGGTGTCGTCGCCGTTGATCATGCCGGTGTAGTACACGTTGATGTGTGCACCTTCGGCGATGCCGTTGCAGCCGGTGGAATCGGCGCCGGCAATCAGGAAGCTGAGTTCCTGCCCGCTGGGTGTGTCGATGACCAGGGTGGCGCCGTCGGCGTAGGTGATGGTGCCGGAAAGCACGTTAGTGCCGTTTTTGTGTTGCATATTGCTGCCGGTGTCGCTGGGGTTCTGCACCAGGCGGGTAACGCGCACGTTGGACGCGTCCTGCCCGGACAGGGTGCCCACGTAGTACACATGCACACCGTCGCCTTCCCCCAGGCCGTTGGCCTCATTGGCGTCGGCGCCGGCCACGTGGAAGCTGTAGGTCAGCTGGTCCGGCGTCACGATGGTCAGGGTGGCACCGTCGGAATAAGTGATGGTGCCGTAGATGGTCTGCTCCTCGTTGGTGGGCGGTGTGGCATGGGCCGGAATGGCCGGGGCGGACGTGGCCGTCTGCTGGCTGTGCGCGTCGGCAGTGCTTTGGCTCAGTTTCGTCACCGTTACGCCGGAAGTGTCGGTGCCGCTGATGGTGCCGGTGTAGGTCACAGTCACATCGTCGCCCACCACAAGGCCGTTGGCTTCGCTGCCGTCAGCATCGGCCACCAAAAAGGTGAGGGCCGCGCCGCCGCCATCCGGCTGGAGAACCAGCGTGGAGCCATCTGATTCCAGGATGGTGCCGTGGATGGTGGTCGGTGCCGGGGCGGAGGTTTCGCGCAGGCGAACCACCTTCACGGTAGAGGCGTCGTTGCCGTTAATGATGCCGGTGTAGAACACCTCCACGTCGGTGCCCACGGCAAGGTCCGCAATGCCGGACATGTCGGCGCCTTCGGTGGCGAAGGAGATCTGCCGGCCGTCTTTCGTCTGGATGGTGACGGTGTCCATGGCGGCGTCTGTAACGGTGCCTTCCACGTACTTGGTTTCGCCGGTGTCGTCCGACGCCGGCGCGGAGGAAGATTCCGGAGTGCTGCCGCAGGCTGCAAAGCTGAACACCATTAGCGCCGCCAAAACGGCCAGCGCCGCAAAGAGCAATTGTTTCACACGTTTCATAAAAGTCCCTTTCTTCACTTACCAATATGTTTCCGCCGCGTGTGGCCCATGGCCACAGGGGCGGTATATTTACACACCCAACAGGTACAAAACCTGGCCGGGAAGTGTGCCTAAAATATACAAAAGCAGCAGGATGAACAGGTTTTGGCGCACGCTTTTGTTGGCGCGGAACAACACCGTTAGGCCGATGCCGGCGTTGGTGCAAAGGCCCGCCAGCAAAGACGAAAACCGGATGGAACCGCTTAAAAACAGCTGGGTAAGCGTGACCGTGGCCGCGCAGTTTGGAATGAGGCCGAATGCCCCAGCCACCGCCGGCTGAAACGGGCCGAGGCGCGACAAAAAGGCGGCCACGTTGTCATAGCCGAGCCACGCCACCAAAAAGCCGAACATCGCGTTGAAAACGAGCACTGTGAAGAAAATGCCGGCTGTATGTTTCACGGCTGCCAGTAAAATGCCGTCCTCCTCCTCGTGGTGGTGGCAGGCCACCGCACTGTTGCCGGGCACATAGCCGCCGCGCAGGCGCACAGGAATAAACCGGCGCAGCAAAACATCCAGCACAAGGCCTACCAGCAGCGCATAAACCAGTTTAACGGCAAGCAGCAACAGCATGTAGGGGTAGCTTTCGGGGTTGGCGATCATCAGGGGCAGGGCCTCGTCGCTCGTTGCCATGAACACGGCCATCAACGTGCCAAGGGAAACTACGCCGCAGGCGTAAAAATCCGCCGCCATGGCGGCAAAGCCGCACTGGGGCAACAGGCCAAGCAGCGCTCCTGGCACAAACCCCCACTTGCCGCCCGCCTTCAGCCAGTTTTCCACCGAGGCGCTTTTTTTGCGCTCCAGGTATTCGATGAGCAAATAGGCCGCGAACAAAAACGGCAATACGCGCAGGGAATCGAGTAAGGCGTCCAGCATGACGTCGGGAATATTGGGGAAATTCAAATGGTCTCCTTCGTTCTGGCATGCGTGCGTCGCGCAGCCGGTGTACTTCAAAGACGTAAGCCTGTTTTGTGAACCCAAGCCGCGCATGGCGCGGCGCTATAGGCTGACCGGGCACAGGCACTAGCCCTCAAGCTTGAAGCTGTCCTTCAGCTGCACCACGCGGCTGAACGTGCCGGGGTGCTTCGGGTCGGCTGAAAAATAGCCCATGCGCACGAACTGGAAGCGCTCGCCGGGCTGCACACCGCCGAGGGTGGCCTCCAGTTTGCAGTTGTCCCGCACGGTGAGGGAGTCCGGGTTCAGGTATTCGAGGAAGTTCGTGCCATCGGGCGCGTCGGCCACGTTTTCCAGGGTGAACAAATTGTCGTACAGGTTGGCCTTGGCCGGAACGGCGGTGGCGGCACTCACCCAATGAATGGTGCCTTTTACCTTGCGGCCGTCCAGCGGTTTATCGTTGCGCGTTTCAAGGTCCGCCGTGCACAGCAATTCGGTGATATTGCCTTCGGCGTCCTTCACAAATTCGTTGCAGCGTATGATATACGCGCCCATCAGGCGCACTTCGCCGTTTGGCCGCAGGCGCTGCCACTTCGGCGGCGGGTCTTCGGAAAAGTCTTCCCGCTCAATGTACAGCTTGCCGGAAAAGGCCACGTCCCGCGTGCCCGCGGTTTCGTCCAGCGGGTTGTTCGGAATGGGGAAGGTTTCCGCCTGGCTCGTGGGGTAGTTCGTGATGGTCAGCTTCACAGGGTCCAGCACGGCCATGCGGCGGGGGGCATTCTGATTCAACTCCTCGCGGATGCAGTATTCCAATAGTCGGATGTCCACCACGCTGTAGGCTTTCGCCACGCCCGCCCGCTTCACAAACTCAAAAATGGACGACGGCGTGTAGCCCCGGCGGCGCAGGGCGCAAAGGGTGGGCATGCGCGGGTCGTCCCAGCCGTCCACGCTGCCGCTTTCCACCAGTTCGCGCAAATAGCGCTTGCTCATTACCGTGTGGGTGATGTTGAGCCGCGCAAATTCGTACTGGCGGGGTTTTTTCGCAAAGCCGATATTGTCCGCCACCCAGTCGTACAGGGGCCGGTGGTTTTCAAACTCGATGGAGCACAGGGAGTGGGTGATGCCCTCGAGGGCGTCCTGGATGGTGTGGGCAAAGTCGTACATGGGGTAAATGCACCATTTGGTGCCCTGGCGGTGGTGCGCCGCGTGCAAAATGCGGTACAGCACCGGGTCGCGCAGGTTCATGTTGGAAGACGACATGTCGATAATGGCGCGCAAAGTGCGGCTGCCGTCGGGGAATTCACCGTTTTTCATCCGCCCGAACAAATCGAGGTTTTCCTCCACGCTGCGGGTACGGTACGGGCTGTTTTTGCCGGGTTCGGTCAGTGTGCCGCGCCACGCGGCCATTTCCTCCTGCGAAAGGTCGCACACATAGGCCTTGCCGTCCTTGATGAGCTGCACAGCAAATTCATAACACTGTTCGAAATAGTCGGAGCCGTAAAAAATTCCGCCGTTTGGCACGGCGCCCAGCCAGTTCAGGTCTTCCTCGATGGAGCGCACATATTCGTCATCCTCGCGCACGGGGTTCGTGTCGTCATATCGCAGGTTGAACAGCCCGCCGTATTTCATGGCGGCACCGGCGGAAATCCAGATGGCCTTGGCGCTGCCGATGTGCAGGTAGCCGTTCGGTTCCGGCGGGAAGCGGGTGTGCACTTGTGTTACCGCGCCGCCGGCAAGGTCCGCGTCAATGATGTCGTAAATGAAATTGGAGCCGAGGTCTCCGTCGATTTTTGGGGTGCTTGCGCTCATATCAATCCTCCGAGGCGTTGGGTTTGGTGGCTTAGGGTTTGTTCGCGGCGACGGAAAAGGCCGCCGGAGTGCGGCGGCATGGTGTGGCTACTGCGCCGGCGCGGCCTGCCACGCGGCGGTTTTGGCCGCCTCCAAACGGCGCAGCACCTCCGCCTTGCCCAAAACGCACATCACTTCCCGCAGGTCCGGGCTTTGCTGGCGGCCGGTGACGGCAATGCGCACCACCATGGACACATCCCCCACGTTGCCTTCATAGTTTTCCGGGCTTTGTTTGTACTCCTTCATGTCGGCGGCGTAGCCGATGGCGGCGGCAATGTCTTTCAATTTGCCGAACCAGGCGTCCGCGTCGTCTGTCTCGTTGTAAAGATGCGTGTATTCGTCAAAAATAACCGCCACCTTTTCCGCTGTGACATTTTGGGGCAGCGTGAAGTCCGGCGCGAAATAGGGCGTGTAAAAAAAGCCGAGGTACTCTTTTGCGCCGCGCCAGGTGGTGATGTCCTTGCGGGGCTTTTTGCCGCCGCGGCCGATGGCAAGGGCAGCTTTGGTGAAGGCGGGGTCTTTGGAAAGCGCCGCGGCAAAGGCCACGTCGTGGGCCAGGGCCCACAGGGCAAGCAGCTCGTACGCTTCATCCGCGTCCATGCGGGCGATGACATTGCGGGAAACGTCGTCCAGCTTTGCCATGTCGAACAGCGCGCCGGAAGTGCCCATTTTTTTGGCGGAGAAGGGAAAATCTTCCATAGGCAAAGCGGGGTTTGCCAGCCGCCAGTCCTCAAAGTTCGAGTTCAGCAGCATCATCAGATATTCCTTCACGGCGGCGGCGGGGTAGCCCTCTTCGCCGTAAAAGCTAAGCGCCAGCTCCGGGTCTTTGCGCTTCGAAAGCTTGCGCTTGGCCGCGCCGTCCATCTTCATCAGGTGGGCCGTGTGCAGGTACTTCGGCGCCTTCCAGCCCATGGCGGCAAACAGCTGCACGTGGATAGGCAGCGTTGCCAGCCATTCCTCGCCGCGAACAACGATACCGGTGCGCATGAAATGGTCGTCCACCACGTGTGCAAAGTGATAGGTAGGAATGCCGTCGCTTTTTAAAATCACCACGTCCTGGATATTTTCCGGCAGCTCCAGCGTGCCGCGGATCATATCGTCCACCTTGATGCGGTTTTCGGCGCTGCCGGATGAGCGGAACCGTACCACATATTGCTCGCCTGCCTCAATGCGGCGTTTCACTTCCTCCGCCGGGATGTCCCGGCTTTTGGCAAATGCGCCATAGCAGCCGAAATCCAGCTTTTGCTCGGCCTGGGTCTCGCGCATGGCGTTCAGCTCTTCCTCCGTTAAAAAGCACGGGTAGGCAAGGCCGGCTTCCAGCAGATGTTTAGCGCAGATGTGGTAAATTTCCCTGCGCTGGCGCTGGCGGTATGGGCCATAGGCGCCCTTGTCGCCGCCGGAGGTCACGCCTTCGTCAAAGGGCAGGCCATACTCGCCGAACACGTTTAAAATGGTGGCCACGCCGCCCTCAACCTCGCGCTTTTGGTCCGTGTCCTCAATGCGCAGGTAAAACACCCCGCCGGACTGGTGGGCCAGCCGCTCGTCGGCGATGGCGCCGTACAGGTTGCCAAGGTGCATGAAGCCCGTGGGGCTGGGGGCCATCCGGGTAACGCGCGCGCCGTCGGCAAGTGCCCGCGGTGGAAAGCGGCCCTCAAGATCCGCCGGCACGGCGGAAATATCAGGGAAAAGCAGAGCGGAAAGAGGGTGCTGGTCCATGGTAATTCTCCGGGGGATGTTATTTTTTGGCAGCTGCCTATTTTGGGTACTTATCTAAATAAGAATAGCAAAATAGCGGCGTTTAGTCAAATGAAAAGGCGGCCTTTTCCCATGGGACCGCCCGCCGTTGCATCCATAAAGAACCGCGATTTTTCGACAATATTTTCGCAAAAAAAACGGAGGCGGGAAATACCCGCCTCCGTTTTATTCGAAGCGCGTGAATGCGCGTGCTCTCTCCAGTTGAGTTGCCCCGTCGGTGTGCTCCGGTGCCCGGGGATGCTAAGCCTTATGTTTTTGGCTCATCACCACGCGGTCTGCCAGCATGGCGATGAATTCGGAGTTGGTAGGCTTGCCCCGCAGGGAATGCACGGTGGAGCCAAAATAGTAGTTCAAAATCTCGATGTCGCCACGGTCCCACGCCACTTCAATGGCGTGGCGGATGGCGCGCTCCACACGTGAGGCGGTGGTGTCGTTCTGCATAGCGATGTCGGGATAGAGCACCTTCGTCACCGCGTTGATCAGGTCGGGGTTGTTCACCACCATGATGATCGAATCCCGCAGGAAGCGGTAGCCCTTGATGTGGGCCGGCACGCCGATCATGCGCAGCATGTCCGTAACCATGTCCTCTTTTTCAAGAATGCCGCTTTCCGGCAACTGTTTCGCCGCCTGGCCGTCTTGCTGCAAAATGCGGCTGGCCAGCGTGGTCACATCAAAGGGTTTCAGGAAGTAGAAAGAAAACCCCTTGTCCATCACCTCTTTTTCGATATCCTCGTTTTGGAAGGTACCAGTGACATAAAAAACGGTCTTGTTTTCAGGGAAGTTTTCGTCGAATTTCGATTTCAGTGAAATGGCGTCCATTCCAGGCATGAATACATCCACCAGCATAGCGTCGGGTTTTTGGCGAACGAGTTCCGAATACGCGGCAATGCCGTTTCTTGGGCAGACGTTCACGTTGATGCTGCTGGACGGCAGGGTGGCTTTGCACAGGCGGCAAAGTTCTGGGGATGTTTCTGTCATCAGCAGGTTCATGTTCCTGTCCATTGCAATCACCTCCAAGGCATCAATGGGCGTTGTGTGCCGTGCGCTGCGCATGCGCCGCGGCAAAAAGGGGTGTGGCTGCCAGCCAAGTCGAATTCGAAATAATACTCGCTAACTCGACAGAAAGATTATAGCACTTTTACTTCTCGGCAACAATAAAAACATTTCGACAGATTTCGACAAATTGCGCAAAAAACAGTGCAGGAATTGACAAATATTGTCAAATTTACATGTTGTTTTCTAAAATCTTGCCGTCAACCATCAGGTAATAGCGGTCGGTTGCGGTGTTGGTGCGTCCGCGCACGGGGAAGAACAAAATGCGCGTGTGCATGCCGGCTCCGTCCTGGTAGCGGGAGAGGGCAAAGTCGAAATCGCGGGCGGTGCCAAAATTGTCCAGCATGGCGCCCAGCACATATTTTTCATAGGGCGTAAGCGAAGCTTCAGACGCTTCGTCGTATGATTTTAACAGGTGGTCAAACGAACCGGCGGGCGCGGCAAGGCCACTTTCCTCGGCCTTGGCCCCGGCCAAAAAAAACACACTTTCAATTTGCCCAAGGCTGGCCTTTGCGGCCGAAAGGCGCGCCTGCTGAATGGCGGTATATGCCCCGCCGCAGGCAAGCGCTGCCACAACCACAGCCAAAAAGCAAAAAATAAGCGCCATTGCGCCCTTGGAAAGCCCTTGTTTTTCCTTTTCGTCGAACAGCATGTCGCCCTCCGTCGTGCACAGCCTTTACGGTTTTGACCAAAGCCACCGGACTAATATAATACTATAAACTGAAAAAAACTTCAACATATCCTGTCGAAGCGTACAAGTTTTTGCGGGAAGCAAGCAAGGCTTTCTTTTTGCCGCGACGGGTGCTATACTAATTTTGCTCAGCTTTGCATAAGACCCGTATGGAAGAGGATATCCCATGGCCATAGGCTTCACAGATTTTTTACAGCAGCTCGTTCAAAGTCCGGTGTTGTTCATCACCACGCTGCTTACATTGGCGGTTATTTTGGTGAACGGCTGGACGGACGCCCCAAACGCCATTGCCACCGCCATATCTACCCGTGCCATGGAGCCGCGCCCGGCTATTTTGATGGCCGCCGTGTTCAACTTTTTGGGCATTCTGGTGATGACGGCCATCAACAAGACGGTTGCCGAGACCATTTACAATATGGTGGATTTTGGCGACAACGCCCACGAGGCGCTGGTGGCGCTGTGTGCGGCCATGGTGGCCATTGTGCTGTGGGCGGTGCTGGCATGGGTGTTCGGCATTCCCACCAGCGAAAGCCACGCGCTGATTGCGGGCATCTCGGGCGCTGCCATCGCCATGCACGGCGGCCTTTCGGGCATCAACGGCAGCGAGTGGGTGAAGGTGCTGTACGGCCTGCTGCTCTCCACGGTGCTGGGCTTTTTGATGGGTTATGCTGTGGTGAAATTAATTGAAATATTGTTCCGCAATGTGGACCGCCGCGCGGCGGCGGGCGGCTTTCAAAAGGCGCAGATAGGCGGCGCGGCCGCCATGGCCTTTATGCACGGTGCCCAGGATGGGCAGAAGTTCATCGGCGTGTTTTTGCTGGGCATGGCGCTGGCCCAGGGCAACGCCCACGCCACCTCGTTTGAAATTCCGTTTTGGCTGATACTGCTGTGTTCGGTGGTGATGGGCCTCGGCACGTCTGTCGGGGGCTACCGCATCATCAAGGCCGTGGGCATGGACATGGTGAAGCTGGAAAAATACCAGGGCTTCGCTGCGGACGCCGCCGGCGCTTTGTGCCTGCTGCTGTCGTCACTCACGGGCATTCCTGTAAGCACCACCCACACCAAAACCACCGCCATCATGGGTGTGGGTGCGGCAAGGCGGCTGCGCAGCGTGAACTGGGGCGTGGTGGGCGAAATGGTGCTCACCTGGGTGCTCACGTTCCCCGGCTGTGGGCTCATTGGGTTTGTGATGGCGAAAATTTTTGTGGCAATTTTTTAGATTTTAGGCGGAGGCTGATACTATGGCAAAACGGAACAGCGAATACTTTGACGATTTTGAGACGATGGCGGGCTTTTCCTGCCGGGCCGCCGAGTACCTGCACGCGGCTCTTTCAGACTTCAACCCCGAGACCCTGGCAGAAAAGCGCGCTGCCATGCACGAGGTAGAGCACGCTGCCGACGAGGCGAAGCACAGCATGCTGAAGCGTTTGGCGAAGGAGTTCGTCACGCCCATTGAGCGGGAGGATATCATCCTGCTGGCAAACGAACTGGACGAAGTGACCGACCGCATTGAGGACGTGCTGATTCGCATTTATATGTACAATATCAAAAGCATCCGCCCCGAAGCGATGCAGTTTACGGACCTGCTGGTGCGCAGCTGCAAGGCGTTGCTGGTGGCCACGCAGGAGTTTTCGAATTTCCACAAATCCAAAACCTTGAACCAGGCCATCATCGACGTGAACACGCTGGAGGAAGAGGGGGATGAGATCTATATCAGCGCCATGCGCCGGCTGTACAAGAAGGAAAAGGGCTGCGACACCCTGGAGGTGATGGCCTGGAGCGAGACCTTCGACCGTCTGGAGGATTGCTGCGACACCTGCGAGCATGTGGCAAACGCGCTGGAAACGGTGCTGATGAAGAATTCGTAAAGGATTTTTAACCGGATATCATGGAGAAACTTACAAAACAGTTCAAACAGGCGGCCGCGTTCCTGCGCCCACGGGGCCGCGTGGGCAAGCTGCGCGCGGGGCTTGCGGCGTGCATGGCCGTGGCCGTGTTTGCCGCCATTCCGCTGTTTCAAAAAGAACCTGTCAGCTATGGGTTATACGCGGTGCTGTGCCTTGCCGCGGCGGTGCTGTTTATTTTGCCGTCTTTTTTAAAGCGCAACCGGCAAAAAGTGGTTTACCAGCTGCTGGTGTTTGCAACCAGCGCAGGCATTTGTATATATTGCGTCGAGGCCATGGCTATGAACTCCGTTTTTGACATTTCCCGCGGCGCTTTGTTTTTTACATGGCTGGTCATCTTTGGGGCGTACCTTGGGGTGAGCCTGCTATTTTCCCGTGCGTGGGCCGGCGTGCTTTTGGTGAACACGGTGCTGCTGCTGTTCGGCGTGGTGAACCATTATGTGCTGCTGTTCCGCGGTGTGGCTTTTGTTCCGTCGGATATCCTTGCCGCGGGCACCGCCGCCGATGTAGCTTCGGGGTATACGTTCACCTTCCGCTGGGAATTTTGCTTCGTCGTTGCGGCGTTTGCCCTGAGTATGGCGGCGTCTACACGGGAAAATCTGGCGCCGCGCGGTCTGAAAAAAAGATTGCCCCTGCTTGCGTGCGGCTGCGCAGTTTTGCTGGCGTGTTACTATGGCACTACGCATGTGGCTGTTTACAGCCGCTTTGGCGTGCAAATGGATTCATGGAGCCCGCTGGTCAGTAGCCGCCAGAATGGGTTTGCGCTGAATTTTATGGTTTACCTTGGTGCCATGCGCTACGAAAAGCCGCCCGGTTATTCCGACGACGCCGTTCTGCAAATGGCTGCCGCTTATGATATGCCCGCCGCCGAAACAAAGCAAACGGATGAGATGCCGGACGTGTGGATGGTGATGAGCGAGGCGTTCGCGGACCTGAACAACCTTGGAAACCTGCCGTTGGAGGAGGATTACCTGCCGTTTCTTCACAGCCTTGCCGGCAAAGGGGACGCCTACCTTGGGCGGCTGGTGGTTCCCGTAATTGGCGGGGGAACCTGCAACACGGAGTTTGAAGCGATTACGGGGTTTTCCAAGGTATTTGCGCCTGCGCAAGGCTCGCCTTTACGTGAATTGGTGCAGGGAGACGCACCTTCTTTGGCGCGGCAGTTCGGCGAGCTGGGCTACACGTCCGAGGCGCTGCATCTTGCCAACCCGCAAAACTGGAACCGCGACAAGGCGTATCCTTTCCTGGGATTTTCTACTTTTTTCAGCATGGAAACGAACCCCAGCGGCACATTTGATGCTTTGCGCAGCCTGGCAACAGACGCCGCCACCTACGAACTGTTGGAAAAGGCGGGCGCCGACGCCCCGCAGGACAAGCCCTATTTCAACTTCACCATCACCATGCAAAATCACGGCCCTTTCCACAACAAAAAATACGTGCAGCAAACCCGCTGGCTGCCGGCGGGCATGGAGTACCCGGAGGCGGAGCAATATTTCGACATCATGAAGGTGAGCGACGACGCGCTGGCCGAGCTATATGACACAGTGCAAAAGCGGGAGCGGCCCACGCTGGTTGTGTTTTTCGGCGACCATCTGCCCCGGGTGGAGGAGGAGCTTTTCAGCCACGCGCTTGGGCGGAACCGTTCCACCCTGACGCTGGAAGAAAACCTGCCGATGTACGAAACCCCGGTGGCCATTTTTGCAAACTTTGATGTGGACTACTCCGTTTTGCCGGAGATGTTCAGTGCCAACTACATGCCGGTTGTCATTACGGAACTGGCGGGCTTGCCGCAAACGCCGTTTGAGCGGTTTTTGTCCGGTGCCATGGAACAGCTGCCGGTTTTCTCCGCATTGGGTTTTGTGGACGCACAGGGTGCGTATTACACGGACCTTACCGGCACGCCCTACGAGGCGCTGAAAGGCGAATACGCCAACTGGCAGTACGCCGGGCTGATGCGGTACGGGCAGACAAAGGACGCGTTCTCCTAGCTGTTTCGGGCAGGCTTTCCGCTTGGAAATCTGCCGCGCCTGCAATGAAAGAAAAAAAGCAGCCACGGCCTTTTGGCCGCGGCTGCTTTGGTTGTGTGGAAGCGTCCGGATGAACAGTGGGCCGCCGTGCGCAATGGTTGGCTTGATAAAACGGTCAACTAAAAATTGCGCACAAACAGCTCAAAATACGCCTGCGCGTGGGCGCACACGGGGCACTCCTCCGGCGCCGATTTGCCGATGTGGATGTGGCCACAGTTGGTACAGATCCAAACCTGCTCCTCCACGCGGGCGAACACCTGGTCTTTTTCAATGTTCTCTTTCAGGGCAAGGTAGCGTTCTTCATGGCGCTTTTCAATGGCCAAAACGCCCTCCATCTGCGCGGCGATCTTCTCAAAGCCTTCCTCGCGGGCGGTGGCGGCCATGTCCTTGTACATCTCCGTCCACTCGTAATGCTCGCCCGCCGCGGCGTCGATCAGGTTCGTCACCGTGTCGGGAATGGCGCCGCCGTGCAGGGCCTTGAACCACAGCTCGGCATGCTCTTTCTCGTTGCCCGCCGTCTCCAAAAAGAAGTTGGAGATTTGCACATAGCCGTCCTTCTTTGCCTTGGATGCGTAGAAGGTGTATTTATTGCGCGCCTGGCTTTCGCCCGCAAACGCCGCAAGCAGGTTTTGCTCTGTTTTTGATCCTTTCAGTTCCATTTGTTAACCATCCTTTCATGACGTGTTCATATTCTGCGGTATATTGGCAGCGCCGGCACACCATTTATGGTTGTACCGGCGCTGTGGGAAAACAGGTTTTTGGTTTAGGCCAAACGGGCTTTCTGCTCGGCCAGCAGCTGGGCCAACTTCGCGGGCAGATGCCCGCCGAATTTGGCATACAGCTCTTCTACGCCGGCGGCGTCTTCCAGCCACAGGGCCTTGTCCACGGAAAGCAGGTCTTTCACCGTGTCCAGCGTGATGTCGTCGAGGCCTTCAATATTGATGTCCTCCGCCTTCGGCAGGTAGCCGATGGGGGTTTCCACGGCGTCCAGCGAGCCGTCGCAGCGGCCGAGGATCCACATCAGCGCGCGCATATTGTCGCCAAAGCCCGGCCAGATGAAGTGGCCTTCGGCGTCTGTGCGGAACCAGTTGACGTTGAAAATCTTCGGGGCTTTGTCGCCCAGCTTTTCGCCCATTTCCAGCCAGTGCTGCCAGTAATCGCCCATGTTGTAGCCGCAGAACGGCAGCATGGCCATGGGGTCACGCCGCACAACGCCCACGGCGCCGGCGGCGGCGGCGGTGGTTTCGCTGGCCATGATGGAGCCGACGAACACGCCGTGCTCCCAGTCAAAGCTTTGGTACACCAGCGGGGCGGTTTTGGCGCGGCGGCCGCCGAACACGATGGCCGTGATGGGCACACCTTCCGGGTTTTCAAACTCGCTGGAAATGCAGGGGCAGTTTTTGGCAGGAGCGGTGAAACGGCTGTTCGGGTGTGCGCCTTTTTCCGTGCTGGTTTTGCCGTTCCAGGGGCGGCCCAGCCAGTCAATGGCGTTCTCCGGCGGGTTTTTGTCAAGGCCCTCCCACCACACGGTCATGTCGTCCTTGTTCAGCACCACGTTGGTGAAGATGGTGTCCTTCTTGGTGCACTCCAAAGCGTTGAAGTTGCTTTTGGCGTTGGTGCCGGGGGCCACGCCGAAGAAGCCGGCCTCCGGGTTGATGGCATACAGGCGGCCGTCCGGGCCGGGGCGCATCCATGCGATGTCATCGCCGACCGTCCACACCTTGTAGCCCTTGCTTTTGTAAATTTCCGGCGGGATGAGCATGGCGAGGTTCGTTTTGCCGCAGGCGGAGGGGAACGCGCCGGTGACGTACTTCACTTCGCCGTTTGGGGCTTCAATGCCCAGAATGAGCATGTGCTCGGCCATCCAGCCTTCTTTCCATCCCTGGTAGGAAGCGATGCGCAGGGCAAAGCACTTTTTGCCCAGCAGCACGTTGCCGCCATAGCCCGAGTTGATGCTCCAGATGGCGTTGTCTTCGGGGAATTGCACGATGTAGCGGTTCTCTTCGTCAATTTGGGCCTTGGCGTGCATACCGCGCACAAAGTCGTTGGAAGTGTCGCCCAGCTGGTCCAGCGCGGGCTTGCCGATGCGCGTCATGATGTCCATGTTCAGCACCACGTAGATGGAGTCCGTGGTCTCCACGCCCACTTTGCTGTAGGGCGAACCGATGGGGCCCATGCAGAAGGGGATGACGTACATGGTGCGGCCCTTCATGGCGCCGTCGTACAGGGGGCGAAGCTTTGCCTTCATGGCTTCCGGGTCCATCCAGTTGTTGGTGGGGCCAGCGTCCTCTTCCTTTTTGCTGCAGATGAACGTGCGGTTTTCCACGCGGGCCACGTCGTTCTGGGCCGTGCGGTGCCACAGGCAGCCGGGCAGTTTCTCTTCGTTCAGCGGCGTCACCTCGCCGGTGGAGACGGCCTCGTCGCGCAGGGCCTTCAGCTGCTCCTCACTGCCGTCGATCCAAACCACTTTGTCCGGCTTACACAAGGCGGCAACTTCATTTACCCAGGTCAGCACTTGTTTGTTGTTCGTCATCCGTTTCACCTTTCCTGTCTCAAAGTTTCAATATCGTTGTACATGTTGTCTACAAAATATTTTAGCACCTTGCCGGGGCCATGGCAATAGGCCGAGGCTATTCCGGCTTGATGGATTTCACCTTTACCCGCTCTTTGGTCACGGTGGCGGCTAGCAGCTCGTCGGAAGCGGCGGAAGCTGGAGTGAGGACGACGTGGGCTTTCTTCTCAAACAGGGACACCGTGGCCTGCACGCCGCCAAGGTCGTTCAGCGCGCGCTCGATGCGGGCGCGCTGCTGCTCGGTATTCATGCCCTTGATCAAAATGGTTTTTTTCGCTTCGGCAGCGTCGGGTTCTGGCTCGGGTTCGGGTTCCGGCTCGGGTTCGGGTTCCGGCTCGGGTTCGGGTTCCGGCTCGGGTTCGGGTTCCGGCT
>JAVBNG010000068.1:0-13805 GCA_031551695.1 Oscillospiraceae bacterium | reverse complement strand
ACCTGCAGCATCACGGGGGCGTGTTCCGCCTCGGCCGCCGCCACAAAGGCGTGTGCGCTTTCAATATTGAAAATGTTAAAGGAAGCCACCGCGAAGCCGCCCGCGCGGGCGGCTTCCAGCATGGCTTTTGGGGTGCAAAGGGGCATGGTGTTCCTCCTGAAAGTGACAGATTTGGACTCATGCCCTGTGCGCAACGGCCAACTACCTTCCGCGGCCGGCCGTGTACAGCGCCTTGCGCAGTTCACCGCCGGCCTTGCGGCTGACGTTGCCCTTACGCGCACAGGGCACAAGCCCTCTCATTTTCTATTTTACGCCAAAATTACAACGGTTTTCATCTCGGTCATTTCTTCAATGGCATATTTCGGGCCTTCCTTGCCAATGCCGCTTTCCTTTACGCCGCCGTAGGGCATGTTGCCAAAGCGGAAGCCACAGGTGCCCCCCACGATGACGCTGCCGGTTTTGATTTTTGCAATGGCCTCCATGGCGGTGGCAAGGTCCTTCGTCATAATGGCGCCGTTCAGGCCGTAGCGGCTGTCGTTCACCATTTCGTAGGCTTCAGCCGTGGTGTCAAACGGCTCGATGCAAACCACCGGCCCGAAGATTTCGTCCTTGCGCACTTTCATATCCCGCGTGGTGCCGGTAAGCACCGTGGGCCACACGTTTGCGCGCTGGCGTTTGTTGCCGCAGTGCACCTTGGCCCCGGCTTTTTCCGCCTCGGCTATCCAGTCCATTACGCGCTCGGCTTCCGCCACGGCGATCATGGGGCCGACGTCGGTTTTTTCGTCGGCGGGGTTGCCCACGGCGCGCTCGTTTGCCAGCTCTACCATGCGCTTTACAAAGGGCTCGTAAATGGCGCGCTCCACAAACAGGCGCTGCAGGTGGATGCACACCTGGCCCGCGTTGGTGAAGGCGGCGTCGGCGCACTGGGTGGCGGCGGCCTCGATGTCAAAATCCTTGCACACGATGGTGGCGGAGTTGGAGCCGAGCTCCAGCGCGCATTTGCGCAGGCCGGTGCTGTTTTTGATCTCGGTGCCCACGGGCACGCTTCCGGTGAAGCTGTAGAACGCAATATCGGGATTGGCGCACAGCCATTTGCCGATTTTGGCCCCGCTGCCTGTAAGGCAGCTGAGGAAGCCCTTCGGCACGCCGGCGTCCAGCAAAATCTCGCACAGTTTGTAGCCGATGACAGACGTACTTTGGGCGGGCTTTAAAATAACCGGGTTGCCCGCGGCGAGGGCCGGGGCCACCTTGTGGGCGACGAGGTTGAGCGGGAAGTTGAACGGGGTGATGGCGGCCACGATGCCGATGGGCTCGCGCCGGGTGTAGCAGGTCTGGGTGTCCAGCCAGGGCACGGGGAAGCACACGGTTTCGCCGGTGAGGCGTTTCGCCTCTTCGGCGCTCTCCACAAACAGGCCGAGGGTCCAGTCCACCTCGTTGTTCGCGTCCTGCACGGTTTTGCCTGTTTCGTGGATTAAAATCTCTGCCAATTCGGCCTTGCGTGCGGCCATCAGGTCGGCCGCTTTCATCAAAATCTCGTAGCGCTGGTTCACGTCGAAATAAGTTTCGGCAAAGGCTTTTTTGGCCGCGTCCACGGCGGCCTGCACGTGGCTTTCATCTGCCACGCTGATTTTGGCGAAGCCGTCGCCGGTGTATTTGTCGTCCACGATGGCGAAGGCCTCGGTCGTCACTTTTTCCCCGCCGATGATGAGGGGATATTGGTTCATGTCTGCCATTTGGGTGCCTCCTTATTAAGTGTGGTAAGTTTAAATGAAGGGGTGCGCGTTTACGGGAGGCGCCACCCGGTGCTGCTCAATAAAGCCCTCGCGGAAGGTGAAGCCAAGGCCCGCTTCTTCCGGCAGGTGGATGAAGCCGTCTTCCACGCGGATGCCTTTTTCAAACACTTTGTCGTACATGCCGATAGTGTAGGCCGGGGGTTCGAAGGGAAGCTCGAACCAGGGGCAGTTTGGCAGGCTGGCGGCCACCTGCATGTTGGCAAACAGGCCGCAGGGGTTCGACCAGGTATGCGGGATGAACTGCTTGTGGTACGCCTCGGCCAGCGCGGCCGCCTTGCGCATTTGGAACATGCCCTCGCAGAACACGCTGTCTCCCTGGATGATGTGGTAGCCCGTGCGCTCGGCCAGGTTGCGGAATTCGTTCAGGCCGGTGTTTTTTTCGCCGCCGGCCAGCGGGATGTCTGTTTTGCGGGCGATGAATTCGAGGCCCTCGTAGTTGAAGCGGCCGAGGGGTTCCTCCAGCCACAGCATGCCGAGCTTTTCCAGCTCCCTTGCCACGTAAAGGGCGGTGTAGGTGTCCCAGCTGGCGTCGATGTCCGACGCGCCGGGCAGTTGGTCCGCCTGGTTCGCGTCAACCATAAAGTCGATTTGGCCCTTGAACTTTGCCACAATGGCACGGATGTCTTCGAGGTCCTTTTCGGGCACGGCGTCGTGCATGCGCAGCTTCACGGCTTTAAAGCCGCTGTCCACACACTGCTGCACCATGGCCATGCGCTGTTCCAAAGGCAAAATTTCGCCCGCGCTGGCGTACAGCCGCATTTTGGTTTGGTAGCCGCCCCACAGCTTGTAAACAGGCAGGCCCGCGGCCTTGCCCGCAATGTCCCACAGCGCCGCCTCCACCATCCACGGCCAGCCCATGCGCAGCTTTGCGTTGGAGATGATGGGCCGCAGGCGCTCGATCATCAACGGGTCCTTGCCGATGAGCTGGCCTTTGATGAAGGTGTTGACGCCCACCACGTTTTCCCAGCCGCTGGCCGTGCCGGCGGACACGCCGACGATGCCTTCGTCCGTGTAGATGCGCACCACCGTCATGCCGGTGAAATCCATGGCGATGCCCGTGCCCCAGCTGGGGTGGAATTCCCCGGCCAGCGGGCATTTTACGTAATCCGATACCACATCGGTGATTTTCATGTTGTGCCTCCTTAAGTAAGCTTGGGCTTTGAACCGCAGGCGGTTGGCCCCGGTGCGCGGGTCCTGTCACGGGGGATGTCCTCTCTACCGGAACTGCGCCGGCTGTGCAGGCGGCGGGAGCGGCACGCTGACGCGGCCTGCCAAGGCGGCCGGTTCGCCGGCTCCGTTCCGTCCGTTCGAACAAACCCCGCACCACCCGCTCCCGAAGGGCGCGCAAAGAAGTCGCATTTACAGCTAATCCAACTCCACTTTCACCCCGGCGTCCCCGTCCAGCGGGAAAAACAGCAGGTCGTTTTTAAAGGTGCGCTGCGGCAGCAGGCACAAAATGTGCGCTTCGTCCGCGTTCACCACAAATTGGGTGCCGTGCAGCACCAGCGGGTCCAGCCGCACAAAGGTGCCCTTTGGTACAAGGAACGCTTCCAGCGCGTCGCCGGTGGGGTCCTCCCATGTCATGGCCCCGGCGAAGATGATAATGTCCGCGTCCAGCGGCAACAGGCCCTCGCAGGTGTATTGGTGGGTCTCCATGCTGCCGATGCGCATTTCCGCCTGCTTTTGCACGTGGGCCACAGAGACCGCGGGCGGTGTTTGCCCGCCGAAGTGCAGGGGGATGAGGTCGGCGAAAAAGCCCGCCGGGATGACGCTGCTTTTTGCCATTTCGGCGTTGTCAAACAGGTTTTGAAAGGCGCCGTATTTGCGGAAGGCGGCTTCGGTAAGGGGCTGGGGTTTGATGGTTTTCATGTGGATACGTCCTTTTTGTATTGTTGTTTGGTTGTTTCGAATTGCGCGAACGGCCTACAGGGAATGCACGCCCTGCTGCGATGCGTCATCGAAGGCGAGGCCGAGGTAGCGCGCGGCCTCGCGCAGCACGGGCAGGAATTTACCGTAAACCGCGCCCATGTGGTGGATGTACGGCCCGAACATCAGCTTTTCTTCCCAGCGCTTCCAGTCGTCCACTTCCAGCCACACATAGGTGTTCATGGTTTCGGGGCCGGTGGTGGTTTTGCCCTCGCCGCCGAAGAGGTAATAGTCGCCGTCCAGCTCGTCGAAGCGGCACAGGGTCAGTTCGCCCTGTTGCAGCTGGAAATGCTGCTGGCCCTCCGTCAGGCTGGCGCTGCAGCCGGGGGCTTTCAAGGAGTAGGGGAAGGGCCCGCAGTGCCAAAGCAGCTCCGCGTTGTCGTTTTGCGGGTGGCGGATGGTGAGGTCGGCCAAAAACTCAGCCTGTTCATACAGGGCCGCCGCGCGCAAAATGGCCATGGTAACGGCGCCGTTCACGTCGCATTCGCAGGCGATGGGCAGGCCCTCGTCGGCCATTTCGCCAAGGGTGAGGCAGGGGGAACAGCCCATCAGCTGGGGAAAAGCCGACCAGCATTCTATGGCCCCTGCGTTGCAGTTTTTGTCCGCCATCATCTGCCGGGTGGCAAAGCGGATGGCCGCCGCGTGCTGCACGGCGTCTTCCGTCATGGCGCTGCAATCCATGCGTTTTTTCAGGTCGGCAACGTAGCCCAGCAGGGCGGAGTCCTTGTCCGCGATCAGCTTTTTGCCCATCTGCGCAATGTCTGACGGGGCCATGGGCACGGTGACGATGCCGAAGCGCGTCACCAGGTCGGCCTCGTTGGCCATGACGGAGAGGAACGGCCCCGGGCGGTTGCCGATTTTGGCGATGCGCAGCGTTTTGACCGCTTTCACCACAGCGGCCGTGCGCAGGAAACGGTCGAAGCCGGTGAGGAACGCCTCGTCTTCCGTGCGGCAGTTGAGGATGTAGCTGTAAGTGACGCCGAAGCGGCGCAGCACCTTGGTGGCGGCAAACATGCCGCACTGGGTGTCGCGGCCACGGGTTTCGGCGGTGTTGGGCGTTTCGTCACGCGGGCCCCACACCAGCACCGGCAGGTGGCTGAAGGCGGCGGCGATGCCCGCGGCCACTTCCTCCTCGCCAAAATTGCAAAAGGGCAGGAACAGGGCGTCGATGCCCGCTTTTTTGAATTTGTCCACCACCGGCGCCACGTGCTGCGGCTGGAAGGCGATGCCGCATTCCGTGGTGTCGTCGATGTCCACCAGTTCCACCACACCGGGCAGCGTGGCTTTGATGCGCGCCATAAAGGCGTCTTTTTCCTGTTTCGCCGGTTCCATGTCCATCCAGCTGCGCTTGATGGGCGCGACGCCGAGGCGAAGTGTTTGTTTATACATGGTCGATCCCCCTCTTGTAAAATTCCGCGCGCGCGGCAAGTTCCGCGCCGTCGATGATGCCTGTCTCCATAAATTTGCGGGCGGTGGCTATGTCCGGGATGCCCGCGCGGCCGCCCACCTGCGTGCATTTGATGGCGGCCACGGCGCTGGCGAACCGGGCGCATTCCTCCGCGCCCCATTCCTGCAGCAGCCCCGTCAAAAACGCCCCGTGGAACACGTCGCCCGCGCCCAATGTGTCCACAATGTCCACGTTTGTGTAGGCGGGCAGGCGGAAGCTGCCTTCCGGCGCGGCCCCGGCGCAGCCGTGCTTGCCCAGCGTGACCACGGCGATGCCCGGCCCTTGTTTCCTCAGTGCCTCGCAGGCGCTTACAGGGTCGGCCCCTTCACCGCACAGGGAGCGGAACACGAATTCCGAGGCGATGAACACATCCACATACGGCAGGCATCGGGCAAAATCGCCTTCGTGAAAATCAGCGTCCACCAGCACCTTTGCGCCGGCCGCGCGCGCGGCGGCGGCAAGGGAAAGGGTGGCGTCATCCGCCCCGGCAATATAAAACCATTTGGTGTGGCCAAGGTAGCCGGGCGGAATTTCCTCCGCCGCAATGGGCGCGGCGGTGCCGGGAGTCCAGACGATGGTGCGGCTGCCGGTTTCGCGGTCGCTCAACACCACGGCGAGGGGGGTGCGTTCCCCTTTGCGCACCAGCAGGCCGCCGGTGTCCACGCCGTGGCGGGCGAAATCCGCCAGGCAAAAACCGCCGTAGCGGTCATCCCCCACGGCGCCCAAAACGGCCGTTTTGGCGCCAAGGCGCGCCGCCGCCACAAGGCCCGTGGCCACCTTGCCGCCGCCCTGCCAGCTTTGGGCGTTTGTTTGCACAAAGCTGTCCGGCTTTGGGAAGGTGTCAAAGTTCAAAACAAGGTCGACGTTCGGGGTATCGATCCCGACCACATCATACACGCGCCAAACCACCTCCGGAACTCTCTGTTGTAATATATACATACGCAACTGTTTTAAAGTGGCGTATAAAATCATTTTGTTGAATTTGCGCAGAAAATGGTAAAAAATGTCTTGCAAAACAAAATTGGTTCGTATATAATCAGTTCATAACATTTGATTATAAACTAAGTATTCTTAATATACATGACAGCCGAATACATGTCAACGATTATAAAACATTTCGGCAAAAATGTCGGCGCCGGCCTGGCGCAGGCTAAAAAAACAGCCCCGAAATGGCACAGCGGGCACGCAGGGCGCACAGCCCTGCCGGAAGGAGTAAAGAGCCAATGACGAATGGATTTTTGCAGGACACGCAGCAGACCAGCCAGAAGCCGCGAAACATCAAGGCGCATAACCAGCGGCTGGTGGTGGGCCTGCTGCAGCAGAACGAAACACTGACGGCGACGGAGATTTCAGAGCGCACGAACCTGAGCAAAACCAGCGCCATCCGCATTTTGGCCGAGCTTGTGGAAAAAAAGCTTGTAGAGCCGGCGGGTAAGGGCGCTTCCACCACCGAGGGCGGCAAACGGCCGGAGTTGTTTTCTTTGAACGGCCTGTACGCCACGGTGATTGTAGCGCATTTCGGCGTGTCGAACCTGGAGTGCGCGCTGCTGGACATGCGGTGCAACATCTTGGAAAAACGCACCGCCGTTTACACGGACCGCACCGATTACGGCCAGTGCCTGGCCCAGCTGGTGGAATGTATAGAGGCGCTGGCACAAAGCGGCGCGGCGCTGGGCGCAAAGCCGGCTTCCGTTGCGCTGGGCTGCCAGGGCGTTGTGGACTCGGCGGCGGGCACCCTGTGCTACACCACCCACAGCCGCTGGGGTACAGACATCCCCCTGCGCGGCGACATTGCGGCGGCTCTGTCCTTTAAAGCCCGCATCATTGTGGAAAATGTGTGCCGCTTTGCGGGCTATGCGGAACTGCTGCGCTGCCCGGAGCTGGCGGAAGAAGCCATTTTTACCATCACGGCCGAGCGCACCGCAGGCGGCTGCATTTTGGACCACGGCACCCTGGTGGAAGGGGCGAACGGGTTCATTGGCGAAGTGGGGCATATGATGGTGGAGCCCTCGGCCACACAGCCCTGCATTTGCGGCGGGCACGGCTGTTTTGAGATGATGGTGTCCCCCAAGGCCCTGCGCGAGGCCGCCGCCGCAAGCGTTGCCGCGTACCCGCGTTCGGCCCTGTGCGCGGCAATCGAAACGGGTACCCTGCAAAGTGAAGACATTTTTGCGGCGGCCGAGGCGGGCGATGAAATGGCCCGCGCCCTGCTAGACCGCTCGGCCCACTACTTTGCCCTGCTGGCGCAAAACATCATTTTGCTGTGCGACCCGCAGCGCATCGTGATCCAGGGGCTGTATGCCGAAGCGGGCGGCTATTTTGCCGAAAAGCTGCACGCCATGGTGGTGGCCCTGCCGTTTTTTGCCATTAAGCACAATTTGCAAATCATGTATTCCCCGCTGGAATACTTCCCAAGCGTGTTTTTGGGCGGCGCGTTTTACGCTGTGAACCAAATGCTTAGCGACGGCAGCCTGTTTTGTTAGCCAAGGCTGCATAGACATGAATAAAAAAAACGCGAAAAAAAGGAACGGGTGGTGATAGACGCAACGTGAAAACGGGCGCAAACGGGGGCCATGCCCCGGCGGCGCGCTTCTGGCATACATGGCGACGAATTTGTTTGTTCGCAAGAATGATTACTGCAGGAGGATAAAAATGAAAAAAAGTATTTTGGCACTTTTGATGGCTGCCATCCTTGCACTCGGCCTGTTTGCGGCATGTTCCGGCGGCACGGCCAGCTCATCTGAAGAGGCGGCGGAGCCCGCCTCTACCGAGCCCGCGTCCACCGAAGAGGCCGGCGGCGACGACGCTGCCGCTGCGGGCGTCAGCGGCGATTTGGAAATTTGGGTATATGAAGAGTTTTATGAAGACGGGGAAAACTCCCCCATCGTGACGGCGACACAGGCGTTTAAAGACGCGAACCCCGATGTGAACATCACGTTCACTCCGGTGCCTTACGGCAGCAGCAGCTACCTTGAGAAATTCACCCAGGCCGCCCAGGGCGGCGGCGGGCCGGACGTCATCCTGTCCGACAACGTGTGGGTGCCCCAGTTGGCGGCCATGGAGCTGCTGAACCCCATCACCGAGCAGATGGCCACCAAGAAGGACGAGTTCTTCGGGGGCACCATTGACGCGGCCACGCTGGACGGCGACATTTACGGCGTGCCGTTCCATGCGGATTCGATGATTCTGTTCTACAACAAAGACATGTTCAAAGCCGCCGGGCTGGACCCGGAAGCCCCGCCCACCACGTGGGAGGAGTTCCACGACGCGGCCATTGCCCTGAAGGACGCCGGTCACGGCGCGTACGGCTTGCTGGGCGGCTGGGGCGGCTCTTTTGAATGGCTTCCCTGGTTCTGGCAGAATGGCGGCGAGATTCTGGCCGAAGACGGCACCGCGAACTTCAATTCCCCCGAAGGCATGGAAGCCACAGAGTTCTTCCTGAACATGCTGACGGTGGACGGCATTGCGCCGGAAGCCGCCCTTACCTGGAAGAGCTGGGACGAGCTGGCGGCCGGGTTTGCAAACCAGACCGTTGGCATGTGCCAGGGCATGACGGTGATGCACCAGAAACTTGTGGACCTTGAGCCCGACTTCGAATGGGGCGTTGCCCCGCTGCCCTCCCGCAAGGAAGCCGCGAACACCCTGGGCGGCGGCCACTGGGTCATCAATGCGAACTCGGCCAATCCCGATGCCGCGTGGGCATGGATCGACTTCATCTCCAGCAAAGACAATCTGTCCATTTTGGACGATTACCAGCGCGTTTCCGCCCGCAAGGACGCTTTGGAGCAGGAAACGGTGCAGAGCGACCCGGTGAAGCAGGTGTTTGTGGCCGCGCTGGCAGATTCGCGCCCGCGCCCCATCATCCCCGAGTGGACCACCATCGATTACAACTGCATCCAGCCCGCCTTCATGAAAGTGATTTTTGAAGGCGCCGACATCCAAACGGCGATGGACGAGGCCGAGGTGCTGGCCAACGAAGCACTGACGGAAGGCGAATAACATTCAGCCATAACTTTGCACCGGAAAGAATGGCCCGCCCGGCCATTCTTTCCGGCGCGTTCTTGAATAGCCACTGCACAAAGCTCGAGGCACCACTGGCCCACACCGCCCATTATCCAGTGGCTACCTTGCAGGCAGCACAATTGCTGACAAACCTCGCGGGAGGGTATGACGATGGCACGAAAAAATACGGATGTCACCACCGGACAGGCACAGGCGCGCCTGCGGCACCGGCGGGATATCAACCAAAACTGGAGCGGGATTTTGCTCATCCTGCCCGCTACCGTTATCATGCTCGCGGTCATTTTGTATCCGCTGGGGCTCAACATTCAAATGAGCTTCCACAAAATTTTGCTGCTGAAGCCGAAGCTGGGCCGGCCGTTCGTTGGGTTTGAAAACTACATGAAGGTGCTGGCGGACGACAATTTCTGGCGTGCGGCACGTAACAGCCTTGTATGGACGGTGGGTTCGGTGGCCGTCCAGGTTTTGCTGGGCCTTGCCGCCGCCGTGCTGCTGAACAAATCCATCAAAGGGCGCGGCGCTTTCCGGGGCCTCATGATGATTCCGTGGATCACCCCCGGTGTTGTGGCAGCCATTATCTGGAAATGGATTTACGACGGCCAGTTCGGCATCCTCAATTTCATTCTCATGGGTCTGCATATCATCGACAAACCCATCGTGTGGCTGGGCAATGTGAGCACGGCCTTTCCCGCGGTGATATTCACCCACGCGTGGAAAAATTTCCCCTTTGTGGCCGTAATGCTGCTGGCCGCCATGCAGGTCATCTCCATGGACCTGTACGAGGCGGCGGACATTGACGGCGCCAACGCGTGGCAAAAGTTTTGGCACATCACCCTGGCTGAAATTCGCCCCACCCTGTTTTTGACCATGCTGCTCACCTCCATCTGGACGTTCAACAGCTTTGACATGATCTGGCTGATGACGGAGGGCGGGCCGTCCGGCACGACGGACACCCTTACCACCTATGTGTACAAAACCACGTTCCAGGCGTACAACCTTGGCCGCGCCGCCGCCATTGCGGTGCTGATGTTCCTGGCGTTGCTTGTGCTGGTGCTGTTTTACGCGCGCGCGGTGAACAAGGAGGAGCGCTGATGAAAAAGAAACATTGGAGCCTTTTGGCTATTTACCTTTTCCTGATTATTTTTGTGGTGATTGCGGCGTTCCCGTTTTTCTGGATGGTGACGACTTCGCTGAAGCCGCAAAAGGAGATTTTCAGCATACCGCCTACCTTTTTCCCGAAAGAGGTCTTCGTTGACGGGTACGTCAATATCTGGGCGAAGGGCGATTTCTTTGTTTACTTTCTGAACAGCTTCAAGGTGGCGGGCGTTACCACGCTGTTTGCCATGCTGGTTTCCATCATGGCGGGGCTGGGCTTTGGGCGGTATACCTTCCGTGGGCGCAAAACACTGCAGCTTCTTTTGCTTCTGGCGCAGCTGTTCCCCATGGTGCTGCTGGTTACGCCGTACTACCAAATCATCAAGGCCATGGGCCTCATCAACACGCACATGGCGCTGTTCATCGCCTATACGTCCTTTGTCATCCCGTTTAGCGTGTGGATGCTGACGAACTATTTCAAGGCGCTGCCCATTGAGCTGGAGGAAGCCGCCATGATAGACGGTTGCACCAAGGTGGGGGCGCTGGTGCGGGTGACGGTGCCGCTTTCGGCCCCGGGCATTGCCGCCACGGCCATCAACGCGTTCATTCTGGCGTGGAACGAGTTTTTGTTTGCGCAAACATTCATCGATTCCCCCCTGCTGCGCACGCTGCCCATTGGGCTGAAGGCGTTTATGGGGCAGTACAAAACGGACTGGAACCTGCTGATGGCGGGGGCGGTGATCAGCACGGTGCCGGTGGTGATTTTGTTCACCATTTTGCAAAAGCAGCTGGTGGCCGGGCTTACCAGCGGCGCGGTGAAAAGCTGAACCGCGCGCCACGGCAGTTATGATTGCGGCTTTCAGCTGTAGCTTGTAAAAAAAGAGTGGCCCGTGCAGAGTGTCCCGGTGCGCAACAGCCATCTACCTTCCGCGGCGTCTCAAGTACAACGAAGAAACGTTGTTCTTGATTCGCCTTGCGGCTGAGCAGGGGAATTGCCGCAAAGCGGCAAGAGAAGCCACCCTGGGGTGCGATGGCCTTGTGCGCACCCGGCCCCTCTGCGCTTGTGCGTTCTTTGACAGCCCCGGGCGAAGGGGTTTGCCCTTCGCCTTTCGTTTTTTCACACATAAAAAAGAGGCAAGCATGAAAAAGAAATATACGGCACACATCATCTCCCATTCCCACTGGGACAGGGAGTGGTATTTCACGCTTGAAGAGTTCCGCGTGCGGTTGGTGGACATGATGGACCGGCTGCTCGATTCCCTCGAAGCGAACGACGATTTCAGGGCTTTTATGCTGGACGGGCACACTGCCCTTGTGGAGGATTACCTCCAGGTGAAACCGCAAAACGAAGAGCGGCTGGCGCGGCAAATTCGCGCCGGCCGTATTTTGGTGGGCCCGTGGTATGTGCTGCCGGACCAGGTGCTTATTTCCGGCGAGAGCCATATCCGCAACCGGCTGGCCGGGCGGCGCATCTGCCGCCGCCTTGGGGGCGAAATGGCGGTGGGCTACGCGCCGGACGCCTTCGGCCATCCGGCGCAATTGCCGCAAATTTACAAACAGCTGGGCCTTGGCGAAATTTTGTTTTGGCGCGGCCTGCCCGGGGAAATAAAACAAAACGAATTTGTGTGGCAGGGGCCGGACGGCAGCGAGATTTTGGGCGTGAATTTGCCCTTTGGCTACGGCAACTGCCCCAATATGCCCGCGGCGGCGGCCGCCTTTTTGGCCCGGGTGGAAAATGTGGTGCGGCATTATGCGCCGCTGTCCGCCTCCACCGTGGTACCCATTATGAACGGGCGCGACCATTTGGAGGCACAGGCCCACGTGCCCGCTATGGCAAAGGCGGCTGACGGCATGAGCGGGGACATTTGCGTTCTGCATTCCACCCTGCCGGACTTTGTGGCCCATTTGAAGGATGACTTGGCTTCGAGCGGGCGCGATTTGCCGCGCCACGCGGGCGCGCTGTACCAAAGCGGGCGCATCGCGCTGCTGGAGGGCACCCTTTCCACACGGATGTACCTGAAACAGCAAAACCAGGAGGTGCAGGATTTGCTGGAGCAATGGGCCGAGCCGTTTTCGGCGGCCGCGCACCTTGCGGACAAAATTCCGTACCCGGCGGATTTGCTGCGCCACAGCTGGCGGTTTTTGCTGCAGAACCAGCCGCACGATTCCATTTGCGGGTGCAGCACGGACGAAGTGCACCGGGAGATGGAAACGCGGTTTGCCTCGGCAAAACAGGTGGGGGAAACCCTGCTGGGCCGCGCCCTGCACGCCGTGGCAGGGGAACTGCCCGCCGTGGATGAAACCGCGCCCGGAAGCGAAAAAGAGGCGAAGGTGGCAGTGTTCAACCCGTCGCCCTACGCGCGCGGTGGTGTGGTGGAAGTGGCGGTGGACATGCACCTGCGCCTTTGTAACGCGCTGGTGTACGAGCATTTGCGCCGGGAAAAGTTTGAGGACACGGGCGCGGAAATTCCCGTGCCGGCGTCCGTTGTGCTAGTGGACGAGGCCGGGGACAAGGTTCCGGCCGTGCTGGTTTCGGCGGGCATTGAAAAGGTGATGCGGTATTACACCCTTACCCAGCCGCACGAGTTTTATGCGCACCGCCTGCGGCTGCGCTTTGCCGCGCAAAATGTGCCCGCCATGGGCCATAAGACATACCGCGTGGTGCCGGGGTATGGCACGGGGCAGGCTGCTGAAGTTTTGCAGAAAGAGCCGCAAGCGCCTGCTGTGGAGAACGAGTGGTTCCACCTTTCCCTTGAGGACGGCGCCTTCACGGTGCTGGACAAGCGCAGCGGGCGGGTGTTCCGCGGCTGCGGTGCGCTGGAAGACGACGGCGACGCGGGGGACGAGTATTTGTTTACCGCCGTGCCAAACGACGCGCCGCTGCGGCTGTGCCTGGACGGCCCCGCCAAGGCGGAAACGGACGGTGTGTGCAAGGTGCTTACAGCGCGGGGCGTGTGGCGTCTGCCGCAAGGCCTTGCGGAAAACGGCGACGCGCGCGACGCAAAAACAGTGGGCTGCGCCGTCACCGTGGAAGCGGCGCTGAACGCCGCCGAGCCGCGGGTAGACTTCAAAGTGACGATGGACAACAACGCGGAAAACCACCGGGTGCGCGCCGTGTTCCAAACGGACGTGCAGGCGGACGGATACGACTGTGAGAATATCTTTTGTGTGGAGCGGCACACCTTTGACGAAACCCGCGCGGCGGAACAGGCCGCGGAGGGCGCCGGCGTGGCCGCGCAGATGAAAGTGGCAACAAGAAGCCAAAAGCGGTTTACCAGTGTTTCTGGCGGCGGCATTGGCGCCACGGTGGCAAACCGCGGCTTGCCGGAGGTAGAAGTGCGGCAAACGCCCGCGGGCGCGCGGGTGCTGCTGACGCTGCTGCGCTGCGTGGGCCTTTTGGCAAACGACGGCAACGGGCTCACCATCCCCACGCCGGAGGGCCAATGCAAGGGGCTACATACCTTCCAATACAGCTTTATTCCCCACGAGGGGGACTGGCTTGCCGCCGGGGCGCACCGGCTGGC
>JAVBNG010000053.1:0-25012 GCA_031551695.1 Oscillospiraceae bacterium | reverse complement strand
CTTGGGTTTTGTCGTAGTGCCAGCCCTTAAATTCGTAGCCGGTACGCAGGGGCGTTCCGGTTGTCAGGGCATTGGGAAGCCCGTCACCCATCACTTGTTGGCTTGCGGGAACGCTGCCCAATGTACCGCCATTTGCGTTATAGGTGATGGCGTAGGAAACGGGGTCGCTGCCGCGGGCGGCGTTGTTCGGCGCGCCGTATTGGTTTACCGAAGCGCCGGTGGCGCTGCTGATGAAAACCTGGCCGTTGGAGCCGGATTTTGTGCCGTTGCCGCCTGCGCTGGCGCCGCTGCCTCCTATTTCCCACGCGCTGTTGTTCGCGAAACGCAGGCCTGCCGCGCCTGCACCATTGGGTGCGTTGCCACCCCTGCCGCCATCCGGAGCCTGTGTGCCGGAATTGCCATCTTCCCAGTATTCCAGGCCGCCGCTGCCACCGCCACCGCCGCCGCCGCCGCCCGCACCGCCCATTCCGATGGCGCTTGCCGCTGTTCCGCCTGCCGCGCTGCCGCCACCACCGCCGCCGCCCGCGTACCAGTAACGGCTCCATTTGTAACGATCCGAACTCCCGTTTCCTCCGGCGCTGCCGCCCGCGCCGCCATTTCCTGCGTATGCCATTACGGTTACGTTGTCAAGCACATGCAGGTTCCCCACTGAAGCGCTGCTGGCACCGGTACCACCGGGGCTGCCGTTATTACCGCTTTCCTGTGTTCCGGTTGTTGTGTATTTATTGGCAGACCTGGCGCCGCCCGCGCCGCCCGCGCCGCCCGCGCCGCCGTGGGTACCGATGCCCGCGCCGCCGCCACCGCCGCCATTTCCGCCGTTGCCGCCCGAGCCGCTTTGGTAGTATTCTGTAGATACATTGATATATCCATTGCCGCCGCTGCCGCCATTGGATGCATTGGCCCCGTTGCCGCCGTTCGCAACAAGCGTCCCTTCGCCGCGCAGGTACAGCGTGGCACCTGTGGGCAGGTAAATTGCCGCGTTGCCCCGCGCGCCTGTGCCAGCCGCGCCGCTGGCGCCGTTCACTGTCAGCGTCACATCCTTGGCGATATACAGGTACACACCGCCGGCACCTGCGCCAACGCTTAATGTGCCGTTGATGGTGCGGCTGCTCATTACCTTATAACGCCCGCCGCTTGCCAGGCTTGTGGTGCCGCCCAAATCCACATATCCGTAGGCGGAGTCGTTCCAAAACGGGGTTGCAGCCTGCACGTTCAACAGCAGCGGCCCCGCGCCGCTCATCAGCACAAGGGCAACCAAGGCCCCGGCAAGCGCGCGCTTGCAACTTTTGCGCAATGCCGTGAACCGTATTTTTTTGCGCAAGGCAAACACACCGGCCAGCGCCAGTGCCACCAGCGCCAAAGCAATGGCAATGGGCGCTATCTGCGCCGGGGCAATTTCCGGTGTGATACCCGATTCGGCTGGGGGCACGGAACTCTCGCCGGGGCCGGGTGCATTGCCATCCCCGGTGCCGCCGGTTCCGGCGTCACCACCGCCCTCCGTTGGCGGCGCAGGGGCAGTACTTTGCCCGCCGTTTTCGCCGGGCTTGTTCTCATCGGCTTCGCTCCCAGCCGGAGGATTCTCGCCGGGGCCGCTGCCGCCGCTTTGCCCGTCAGAGGTCACGGGTATGTCTGACGCCTCCGATTCGTCGGCATCCACAGCGGCTTCTTCGTCGGTTTCGTCCGGCGGCTCTTCTGTTTCCTCGCGCGCAACCGCCAGCATTTCAATGCCGAAATATGCCATTGAAAGCGGCTGCGCCAGCCCGTCCGCCGATACCACGGTGGAGCCGTACACGCGCACTTGCAGGGTGTGGTCGGCGTTCAAATCCGATATTTGGAAAACAAGGTTGCCGCGCAGGAAGCGTTCGGCCTCCGACACGGTGACGCCCTCGCCGAAGGTGATGGCCACCGTGCCCACATGGGTAACGGGGTCCACGTTGTTGTAAACCGTATAGCCGCCATCGTCCAAAACAATCACATCACCGTTCGTCACGTCAAACACAGCGTGGTTCATCGGCGTGCCGAGGGACGGGTAGCCTGTGATGGCAAGGTTTACCAGTTTGTAGAACAAACCGCTTTCGCCGTTGGTGGCGCCGTCCGCGTTGCATTTCACGTAACCGGAACTGATTTCCACATCCGGTTCTTCCCCGCGGATGGACACGGCGGGCGCGCCATAGCCCGCGTACAGGGCTGTCTTTTGCGCTACCTGCGCCGTAAAGTCGTACAGCGCCCCGGTGCCGTTGCCGTCGGCATCGGCGGCGGTGTACCAGCCGCCGAAGGTCTTGCCAGGGTGGTACGGTGCGCCGGGCGAACGGGCGGTGCCGTTCTCCGCCACCACCTGCGCCAGCATTAGGCGACCAACGTCGTAATAGGAGACTGTGTAATAAGCGGCGGCGCCGGTTTGCGCGCCCTGCCGCAGGGTGATGCCGGTGTTTGCGCCGGTAATGGCGCCGCCCACCTGCACCTGATACCCAGCGGTGCCGTCGTCGGGCAGCTTGTGGACGTAGCGATACACATAGGTGCCGCTGCCGCTGTCGAACGAGAGCACATAGGCCTGTTCGCTGCCGTGCCAAAGTGTAACGCTGGTGCCCGCCCAGGGCATGCCGTCCTTTTGCACATTTACCGAAACGGCATAATACTCGTCTTGCAGCGCCGTATTGCCGCCGGCAAGGCCCTCCGCCGAAAGCAGGTATTCAAGGCCCGTTTCCACACCGTTGATGTACAGATCATAGGCGTCGCCGCCCGTGTCGCCCTGGACCACGCGGGAATAGGTGGCGGTGTTGCCGCTGGTGCTTTGATAGTCGAGGTAGTATTTGGCCACGCCGTTTTGGCGCAAAGTTACTGCCGCATCTGTCCATGGCGTGTCGTAGGCCAGTTCCAATGTTGCGGTGTAATAGGGGATGGCGGCATGGCGGGTTCCCGCGTCGCCCATGTCGAGAACAAAGGTTGCGCCCACGCTGCGGCCATCCACATAGATGTCATAGCGGTTGTCCGCTCCGGCGGTATCGTCGAACAATACGGCCGCCGTGTGGGTGCCGCCGCCGTACACAAGGCGGGCTTTCACCAGGCCGTTTTGGCGCAGCGCCACACTGCCCACATCCGCACCCGTACCGTCCAGCAGGGTGGTGACGTCGGCGGTGTAGTATTGCAGCGTTTCGGAAAAGACGGTGCCTTTTTCCTGCGCCGCCGGAATCTCAATGGTGCGTCCCGTGCCAATGCCGTTCAGGTAAATGTCATAGGTGCCCACCGGCACCCCGTGTGCCGGGCTGTCCTTGTCGTCGCGGTAGTAGCTGTACAAGCCGCCCGCTTCTTCCGCGAGGGTGTACTTCAAATAGCCCCGCTGGTACAGGGCCACTGCCTGCCCGGTATAGCCACCATTATCCAGCCGCAGGTTGATGGCGGCCTTTTGTGGCACGGCCACCCATTTGGCGTACAGCATGCCGTTTGTGGGGAAGAGCGTGTGGTTCGCCACTTCCGCCGCCGCGGTGTTCAGCGTGCCATCTGCTTTGACGGCACAGGTGCCTATGCCACCCATGCCGGTGTAGTATCCGTCGAACACATAACCCGGCAGTGTGGGCAGGGTAATCTGTGTGAGCGCCGGGGTATTGGCCGCCGCCGCCGCACGGCCGGCGTACCAGCCGTGGTCGTATTTCAGGTAAATTTCGTCCGTGCCCGCTGTTGCGGCGCCCATGTTGTTCAGCTGCACCCGCCATACGCCAGGTGCATACTGGGCATACAGCGTCGCGTCGTCGGGCCAGCACCATGCGCCGGCCTTGTCCACATACGCATGTGTTTGTCCGCCCTCAAAATATCCGGGCGTGTTGATGACCTTCGTTCCACCGGACGGCGCAGTGAAAAAGCCGAGGAATTCCCAGCCGCGCAAGCCCACATTCATCCGCCGGCCTGTGGCAGTGTTGAAGTTCACGCCCGCCACAACATTGGCATTGGTAATGCTGCCGGGGCTTGGCGCGCTGCTGGCCTGTACCGGTTTGTTCACATCAAAACTGAGAATATAGGCTGCATTTTTCTGTTTGTCCGCCTGGCTTGTTCCAATGTTACTGACGGAAGCCGGGTTGCCGTTCACCACCCCACCCGCGCTGCCTTCGCCCGCACAAGTTGCGGTGGACGCAAGGTAAACCCTGCCGCCGGTGCCGCTGGCGCCCACGGCGGCGCCCGCGCCGCCCGCGCCGCCTTTCAGGCCGTCCGGCCCGGTTTTTTGTATACCGCTACCGCTTTGGCCACCTGTAACACCACTGCCGCCGGTGCCGCCCGCACCATCCATCGGTGCTCCGCTATCATCAGCCCGGCTGTAAGCCTGGTAGTAACCGCCGCCGCCACCGCCGCCTGCACCGCCACCACCACCGCCACCGGAGCCGATGAACGCGCCCTGCCCGCTGGCGCCGCCGCCTCCTCCGCCGCCGCCGTCCCCGGCGTTAACCAGTACCACCATCCAGCGGGTGGCCACGCCGTTAGAGCGGCTGGCTCCACCGCCGGCCGCAGGGCTCGCCTGGCCGCCCCAGCCTTCCACATTGGCGCCGTCCAGCAGGTACAGGATGCCCGCGGCGCTTGTCCCGCTGCCCGTGCCGCCGGGATCGGCCGCACCTTTGCGGCCGTTCGTTCGGATGTTGTGCATGATGGGCGTAGCCGGCGACACATATAAAACAGTCGCACCACCTTCGTCGCCCTTGCCGCCCGTGCCGCCGCTGCCGCCGCTGCCGCCGTCGGTGCCGATGCCCGCGCCGCCGCCGCCCGCCCCGTTCCCACCGTCGCCGCCGTCGCCCGCGCCGCTGCTCATATCCCAGCCAACGGGTACGCTGAACAGCCCGAGACTCTGGTAATAGGTGCCAACATCCCGGTATCCATTTGTGCCGTCGCCGCCTCTTCCGGCAGGCCCCCCGCTTCCGCCTTCTACTCGCAGCGTGCCGCTGCCGCGCACATATAGGCAGTTGCCGCCGCGCAGCAAAATGGCGGCGTATCCTTTGGCACCGTCGTAACCCGCGTCCATGCCGCTGGCGCCTTTCACCGTCAAAGTAACGCCGTTGGGAATCCACAGCACGGCCGGGTTTGCCTCGTTTGTGGAAGTGCTTACCACAAGCCCGTTGCGCGGATTTGCCGGGTTCGCGCCGCCGTCGACGGTGATGCTGGACGAGACGGTGTAAACCGTATTTGGGTTCAATGTCTGGCCGATGCTTGAAACCGTCAACTGCGTGGCGGCCCCGGTGGTTTGAACGGAATCGATGATGGCATATTTGGAAAAATGGTTTGTGGTAAAGGCGTATTGAACCTGTTCGCCTGCGGTGATAAGTTCGCCGGCCATCTTGGTCAGTTCGCCATCGTCCGCAATGTGCCAAACGGCGGTGTGTTCCCCGCTCATGCCGGCAGGCAAATCAATAGTCACGCGCACTGCGCCGTCCGGCTGCACATCTTTCCCGCTCTTTACCAGCGCAATATCCAGCGGCAGTACTGCCATTGGTTCGTCGCCAAACACGCCCTCCATGGTTTTCAGCGCGGAAAGCGAGTCCACCCACACCGTTCCGGCGCGCCGGAACAGCCCCGACGCGGCGGCCCCATGGGCTTTCACATCAAGCAGCACCGGCCCGCTTTGCAGCATGGCCTGAAAAATAAAGTTTTCGTTGTTTGGGTTCAGCCTGTCCAGTTTAACGTCACCCGCCGCCACATCCAGCTGTTTCACCTGCAAAACGGCGCCTTCTGGCAGCGCGCCCGAATCCAGTTCCGCAACAGAAATATTCACCCGCGGCGCCGGGTTCTTTATATGCTCTGCCACCAACGGCCCGCCAATTGCTAAAAGTAACATGAAAATGGCGGCGAACGCACCAACAGTCCACCTTTTTTGTTTTTGCGACAGGTGTTTCAACATACGGTGTTTCTCCTTCTAGCCAAGGGCCCTGCCCCATGGGATGGTGCGCACAGCTTGCGCACGGTATGCCATTGCGTGGAAACCAGCATATATTTATATAATTATAAAAAAAGCACTGTACCAAAACTGTACCCCATTGGCTTTGACAAAAAAAAAGAGATTCCGGACAAACCGGAACCTCAAAACCATCTTACCAGTTTACGTTAAACAGGGTCTTGCCGCAATAGATTTTCCAAATATCCTTTGCTGATTTCTGCCCAGGAATATTGCACCATAAACTCCCCCGCATACTGGTTTACCGCGGCGGGGTCCCCACGCAGGAAACTATAAAAATCGCATTGGAACTGTTCCGGCACCACCGCAAGGCCGCCCCGCCGCTTTGCAACCGCGTCTGACACACCGATTTTCCCAAAGGTGTTCATCAGGTCTGCCACCAGTTTGCGGAACTGCACCTGCAATGAATAGCTGCTTTCTTTTTCTTCCCAAATAACGGCAGTCATTTCATCGTTGGTGCAAAACGCGCCCCGCCGGCTGACAAGGTAAGCAAACAATTCCTTGGTTTTCGCGCGGGCAAATGTGATGGGCCTGCCAAAGGTAAACACTTCAAAATTCCCGAAGCACTGCACATACAATTTTGCGCTGCTTTTCACGTTCACCGGATGACGCAAATGTTCCAGTGCCCGCCGGATATCGGCCTCCGACACCGGTTTCAGCAGATAATCGCTGGCCGTCAGCCGGAAGGCCTCCACCGCATAGCGGGCATGCCCGGTGACAAACACGATATTGGCCGCCGGTTGAATGTCTTTAATTGCCTTGGCAAGCTGCAGGCCTGTCATACCAAACATTTCAATGTCGAGAAACGCCAAGTCGATTTGTTGTAACCGCGCACCCGCAAGGGCATCCATTGGGTCTAGGAATAGTTGTACATCCGTGACTTCGGGAATGTGCCGCAGTTCCCGCTCTATGGCTTCCAGCGCGTTTTGTTCGTCGTCTACCACAATGGTGTTCGTTGCCCTTCACTCCTTTCCCGTGGAATGGTAATGGTGGCAACCGTGCCGCCGCCCGGTGTGCTTACGATATCCAGCCTGCCGCCGCACTGTGCCCAAAGCCGCCTGCGCACGTTGCTAATGCCCACATGGGTGCGCCCGTCGTTGGGTTCTGTCTGCACATCAAATCCAACCCCATCGTCGGATACAATAATCTCAATCCCTGTTTCCGTTTGGCGCGTGGCAATGGTGACCGTACCACCTTCTTTTTGCTTGGTCACGCCGTGGCGCACAGCATTTTCCACCAGCGGCTGCACCGTGAGCACCGGCACCATAAAGCCAGTGGCGGCAAGGTTGTAGCAAACGGCAAGCCGTTGCCCAAAACGGGCTTTTTCAATTTTGAGGTAGAGGTTCACATGCTCCAGTTCGTCCGCGAGCGGAACAAGCCGCGTCATGCGCAACGAGTCCATATTTTGCCGCAGGTAGGAAGAGAAGTCGTGTATCAACATGCGGGCCTGCTGCGGCGAGGTTTCCACAAGGTTGCTTATCGTGTTCAGGGTATTATAAACAAAATGGGGCTGAATTTGCGAGAGCATCACATCCACGCGTGCTTCGGCCAGCTCCGCTTCCCGCTGGCGAAGGCGCTTGCCCTGCTCCAGCTGGATGCGCGCGTATAAAATGAGAAGAGAAATTGTCGCGGCCGTATTCAGCGGGTAAATACCGGCCGGAATGGGTGCCAACACTGCTATGGCGGGAATCAGCTCAAACACGACCAATGTAACCACATCCCGCCACCCAAGTGTTTTGCGGTTCTTGATAACCAGGAACAGTTCCAGCGGGTATAGCAGGGCAGAGGAAAAAAAGACCAAACCGTACCATTCTCCATGCTGGTAGCGGTTGCTAGTGTCAAAATAGTACAGCGCGCCGCTTGGCTGTGAGGCAATTAAAACCACAATGCCCGCCGCTGTAACCACACCGGCAAACACCCAGCACCAACGGGAAACATTTGCCTTCAGCGATATATGCGTGAAAATATATGCTGCAAGCGCATACCGCAAGAAATCATATAAAAAAAATAGCAGGAAGTTCGAGATATATGCCACCTGAAGCGCATTCGGCGCACTGCTGCCGTCAAAAGCATTGGCCACAATGGCACAAGCCTGCCCGCCAATGCTGAGTGCAAAAATGGCGGCAAAAATGCGCCCAAGCCTTGTTTTGATATCCTCGCTGGCACACAGGCTTATCAGCAGCGTGGCAAGGATGACAAGGCATAGGCTGTCCAGTGTGAGGTTGATGATTTGGGTTGTTCCCATAAATGACGCCTACATTTTTGCTTCCAATCGCCTTTTAGTGTAGCAGTTCTGCATGCTAAAAGCAAAACTTTTGATTGATGGCTGAAATTTTGGAAAATTATAAGATTAAACGCGAAAGAAGCAGAAATGCTTCCGACGCGTTTATTTTTTTGGCAAAGGTGCTGCCCGCGCTTTGAGGAAGGAGGGTAAACCAGATGGGCAACTACAGGTACATCAGCATGGCTGACCGCCAGAAAATCGCCAAGTGGTACTTGGCCGGTGACAGGCCGTGTGACATCGCCGGACGGCTGAATGTTCATACTTCCACCATTTACAACGAACTGCAACGTGGCCAAACTGGCGAACTGGACAAGAACCAGCGGCCCGCCTACGACCCGGAACTGGCGCAAAAGACAGTGCAAGCCAGCCTTCGGCAGCGCGGGCGCAAACCCGCAACGGGATGAAGGGAGATGATACCGATGGCCTACTTTGATGTATGCCAGCAATGCGGCGCGGCGCTTGACCCCGGCGAGAAGTGCGACTGCGTTGAAGCCGATGCCCCGCCGCGCACACTACAACCCGGCCAGGTGGATTGCCGTATTGACCCGGTTGAAGTGTTCGCACTTTCATATTAGGCGGTGATGGTAATGAAGAAACCGAAACCACCGCCCAACCTGTTCCACAATCTTGTGCAGTTCGCATTGTTCCTTGTGGTGCTGGGCTGCATCCTGATTGAATCCCCCGACATCACGTGGGGAGAAGTGGCCATTCGCGGCGCGCTGATACTGCTGGCCGGGTATGGCTTTGTGAAACTCGAAGAAGGAGCGCGACAAAATGAGTGACTACATTTATGTGGTGGTTTTGAAAGACGCCGCCGGGAAACCTGTGGTGTGCGAAACGCCGTCATGGCCTACGCTTGGCCCCGGCGACAAAGTGCTTTATGACGTACACATGCAGGGCCAAGACGAAGCCGAAGGGATTTGCCTGTCAAAGCCGAACATGCTGGATGCAGAAGAACGTGAACTGCTGGCCCTGGCCATCGGAACCACAACTGCTTTCCCGCGAGTTCGTGGCCACATCACAGTCCGGCGGTTCGAATACGAAGATGAAAAAACGCCCGAAGGTGCGGACACACCATCAGGCGAAACGGACGGGTAAAGTTTAGCGGCTTTTCCCTACCTGTATTTTACACACCGCAAGGGAGGTTGTCAAATGCGCGGAATCAATAGAGCCGTTGCGGCGGCGGGTGTTGACCAAAAGACCTTCGCCAAGGAAATCGGCATGGACAGGTTCATGTTGAACAAAATGGCCAAAGTCCGGGCTAACCCTACCCCGGAGGACTTCAAAAAGATATGCGACCGCGCTGGTTTGCCGCCACATGCGGTTGCAACCGTTCAGGACGTGGACTACGGGGTTATCCCTACACCGGCATCCATGAAGCGCAGGAAGGGCGACAGGCACAAAAAACGGGCTACCCTGCGCGCCCGCGTCCTACCCAACATCCGCAAGCAGGTGGACGGCGACCTTGTGACCTTGGGCTATTCCACTGTTCAGGCGTGGATGGAAACCTGCGTTCGCCAGCTTCACGATGAAGCCGAACGCGAACGGGGGCGGGAAAAGTGAGTTTCCCGGATGCCGTCACCCGCGACCTTTACTACTACGAAAAGTCCCAAACTGAATATCAGCCGCCGCGCTGCCCGGAATGCTACCAGGAATGCGACACCCTCTACACGTGGAAGGACAGCGGCTACACCATCGAATGCGACAGCCGCATTGACCGCCACTACACGGATAATGAAGGGTTTGAAGATTTCGAGTGTCCCAACGGATGCCGCCTTGACCCCGAATATTCCGAAACCGTCTACACGTGGCATGGTTCCGGGGAGCCGGTTGGCTGCCAGCACTGCATCAGCGAACGAGATATACACGACTGGGAGTGATTATTTTGCCTAGGCATACCATCTTCTGTATATGCTGTGGCTCGTCCCATGATTCCGTCAATGGCTGTAATCATTTTCATTTCACGAAATGCATCTGACTCAATTTGTAAAGGAGTTGCCTCACCGTGGCTTTGTGAAACCATGTCTACCGGCGAACACGCACTGCAAGCGAAGATCAGTAAAATTATTACAATGCAAATTGAACTTTTAACTAATGATTTCAAGATCAATCCTCCTTTGGATTATCTATTACACAAGTTTCAGGTGACACAAAAGTGCCACCAGAAACTATCATATTAGTCATCGAACATGAAGAAGCTGAAATTGCTTACCATCTCTTTACGTTCCAAACCTGATTGTTGCTAGTCGAGTTGGCAGCCACCCAGCCGCATAAGTAGCCGTTACGATCTGAGGTACCATCCTCGTTTACCCCGATGGCCACAAGGATACTCACGTTCTCGAACTCACCACCCCAGTTGCGCCGCAAGTAGATGCCGTCCACTTAGACATACGGGTATTCGCCGCCCGTGAGCGGCCGGTTGCGCCATTCCTCAATGTGGACGTAGGCAGTTCGCTCACCGTAGACGGTGACACTTTCGTGCCCCACAGCGCCTCGGTGATGTCCCCTACCCGCCGCACCGACACGCCCGCAAGGTACATCTCAATGAGGGCCTCTTCAACACTGCTCTCCCGCCACCGGTTGCCCTGCATGGCAAGGCCGATGCCGAGGTTGGCTGTGGTGGTCATTTTGCCTACGCTGCCTTTTTGGTTCTAGTCGGGACAACTCGGTGGAGGTTCAAGTCCTCTTGGCCGCACCAAAAAACGTAGATACAATATATATCTACGTTTTTTCTTTTTTTCAGCACGCAGATTGCACAGTTTGACGCGCCAGATTATTTTCCCTTTGGGAATAGTCTGGTTCGTTATTTTTTGCAAAAAAGGAGTGTTTCGTCTTGGCGAAAATCCAAATGAGTAATGTATGCCCGCGCGTGCATCTCCATCTTTGAGGCCATTGTATTGCAAGTAATCTATCTGGGTATACGCTATTTGACGATCCGCCTGCGTAAAAAGATCAGGCCAGCCAACAAGACACCCGAGATGATCGCCAAGGCCCAAAGGATAATAGGGCTGTCATCTCCCGTTTGCGCAACGGCACCGGAACCGGTGGCGGGAGCCGGCGGGATGCCTTGCCCGTTGCCACCTGTTCCATTGCCGCCTGTTCCGTTGCCGCCATCGTCAGACAGGCCAAACACCACATGAATCGCGTGGTTCCTGTCTACATCCCGGAAAATATAGAAGTTGGCGCTGGTGGTAATGGCAACTCCGTCTATCTCCACCCGCGTCACAGCATAACCATCATTGGGCGTAAAGATAAACGAGGCGGTGCCGTTTTCTGACACGCTGACATCCCCCAGGGGCTCGATGGTGCCCCCCGGCCCGGCCGAGGACGTGATGGTGTAGACGGGCTGCGGCGGGTTCGGCAGATCGACGATGAGAATGGTGCTGGCCACGCCGTCCGTATACAGGGCTTGCACGTAATAGCTCCCGTTCAGCAAGGTGGCCAAGTATGCTGGCTGAAGCTCAAACACCGTGAATCCGTCGCTGTCCGGCGCTGCGGTATAATCCACACCAAGCACCAATACTTCCCCATTTATCACAAGGGAATCGAGCTTACCGTACGGGCCGTTTGCCGTACCGCTTGCCGGCACGGTATTGTTTGTCACAGTGGGGAATGGCACAATGAAAACATATTCATGTGCGACAACCACCACCTCGCAAGTGGCGGAAGCC
This sequence comes from Oscillospiraceae bacterium, assembly GCA_031551695.1. Classification (GTDB taxonomy): domain Bacteria; phylum Bacillota; class Clostridia; order Oscillospirales; family Ruminococcaceae; genus JAAYCI01. The sequence continues at coordinate 13,128 of JAVBNG010000053.1, read as the reverse complement.
CCTCCCACTACGGACGTCACGGTGATGGTGGTGGTGCCCACGGCAAGGGCACTCACATTTACCATTAGCCCTCTGCCGGAGATGCCCGCGATGCCCGGTGCGCTGTTGGACCAGATCACATTTTTGTTGGCAAACATGGGCGGAAGGAAACTGGCCGTGAGCAAAAAGGCGTCGCCCACCGTCAGCACTACGCGCTCGGGCGTAAGGGACAGGTCGGGTGAAGCATCAATCTCCACCGCGCCAACATCCGCGAAATAGCCCTGTGGCCGGGAAAAGCCCCGCTGGTCCGCGGCGGGATAGGCATAGGCGTCCGCGGGAATCGCCTCCGCGGCATAGCCCACCGCGCTTATCATGACCGTTTCAGTGATACCGCCGTTGTTCGCCAGCACCGGCGCCCCGCCCGCAAAGATATCCGACAGAGCGATGCCGTCCGGCAGGCCGATCAGGTTATAGTCGGGCGCGGTGGGAAAGGCGTCTGCTAGGCCGGACACGTCCTGCGCCCCGTTCCCCGAAATAATGCAACCCAGTAAAGTGGCGCCGCCACCGGCTGCCACACCGCCCGTGGTGCCGGTATTTAAGGCGACGGTACAGTTCGTCAGGCCGGCTGCGCCCTGGGCGTACAGGCCTCCCCCGGCTGCGGCAGTGTTTGCATACAATGTGCTGTTTGTGAGGTTGACCGCCACGGCCGATGCACCGACCCCGCCGCCGTTGGTGGTGGCGGTGTTCCCGTTCAGGGTGGCGTTCTGGACGGTGAGGGGCTGCTGGGTGTAAATGCCGCCGCCTTGTTGGCCGCTTTGGTTCCCGCTGAAGGTGGTTCCGGTGACAGTGGCCGGGGTCCGGCTTTCCAGGCCGCCTCCGTTAGAAACAGCTGTATTATTCGTAATAATGCAATTTTCAACGGTAGATGCACCTTGCTGGGTGCCTGTAGTAATGCCGCCGCCAGTGGTTTGGGAAGTGTTCCCTGTCACCAGTGTATCTGTCATTCGCAATATCCCCACCGTAATGCCGCCGCCACGCCCGCCGGCGTGGTTTTCCTGGAAAGTGCACCCTGTGATGGTGGATACATTGGAAGGCAAGTTGCTGATAAAGCCGCCCCCCAGGGATACGGCGGTATTGTTTACAAATGTGCAGTTTGTCAGGGTGTTTGTTCCCGCAATCAGCGCCCCGCCGCCCCTGTCGCCCGCGGTATTGCCGTCGAAGGTGCATTCCTCCAAATCGGTGGCGGCGTTGAAATAGGCCCCGCCGCCATGGAGAAGGGACTGGTTCCCCAGGAATTCACAGGAGAGAAGGGCGCCGGGTAAGCTGGTATAAAGCGCCCCGCCAAGCCCCGCCGCGCCTGTGGTGCTGTTTTGGGAAAACACGGTGTCGGATATGCTGACAAAGCTGCCCCCGGCGGAGATGATCACGGCGCCTCCACCGTTTCCCGCGGAGTGGTTGTCCGTAAAAGTGCAGCCCGCGATGATGGTGCTGAATGTCATGCGCACCGCGCCGCCGCTGCCCGTGGCCGTGTTGCTTTCAAAGGCGGCGTTCTGCATTGTAAGAAGGCCGCTTCCATACACCGCGCCGCCTTCGCCCCCGGTGGCGGAGTTGCTTGTGAGGGCGCCGCCCGTGATGGTGCTGTCCTGGGTAAACCGCACCGCGCCGCCATGGCCGGCGGTTGTGTGGTTGTCTGTGAAATTGGCGTTGGTCATTGCCAGGCGTTGCGCAAAAAGTGCGCCGCCGCCAGAGACGGCGTTGTTGCCGGTGAAAGTGCTGTTTCCAACCGTGAGTGTTTCCCCTGCCACGCTGGCATAAACGGCGCCGCCGCCGGCAGCCGCCTGGTTGCCCGTGAACACGCAGCCGCCGCTGATGCTGCCGGCAACCGTTGTGAAAATGGCGCCGCCGTCCCGGAAAACGGCGCTGTTAGAGGTGAAGGTGCTGCCCGTGATATTGATGCGGTTCGCAAACATTGCACCGCCATCCAGTGCGGCGATGTTTTGGGTGAAGGTGCAGCCGGAGACGGTGGTGACGGCCGAGGCGCTGGTGGCGTAAATCGCGCCTCCGCCGGTAACGGTGCGGTTTGAGGAGAACAGGCAGCTTGTCAGCGTAATCGGGCCGTTGGAGGCTATCGCGCCACCGCCGAGACCGTTCGTGTCCTGCACGTTGCCGTTCATCGCCACGTCGGTCATCGTGATGGCGGAACCGCCCTGCACCCCACCATTGACCGCCTCGACCGTCGGCACGGCGGGCCCGTTCATCGCCAGGGCTTCAAATGTGGCTGAAACGGTAAGGTTTACCATAAAATGGCGCGCACCGTTCGCGGCGGTGAAAATGGTGCTGTCCCTGCCGGCGCCGCGGATGGTGAGGGGCACGTTGATGTTGATGACATTTTCAAAAGCAAATGTCCCGGCCTCGAACTCAAAAATGTCCCCCGGCGCTGCCGCCTCAATCATGCTTTTGATGGTGGCAAAGGGTGTTGCGGCGGGAATGGGTACAAGCGCCATCGGGGCAAGCAGCGTATCCTCCTCCAACGTCACCTCAATTACAGGCAGCACAGCGCCCTCGGCAAGGGTGTACGCCACGCCCGGGGGAGGAATCTCCCCTTCTGCCCACGCGGGCGGCGCCACTTGCGCAGGCAACACCGGTGTGAACAGATAGGTGCCGGGCAGCGCCGCATCAAAATCTGTGCATTCCCAACTGACCGGCTCCAGTGTCACGCTGTGTGTTTCGCCGGCATCCGACACCGCCGCAGCCTCCAGGACCGGCGGCAAAACAAAATCCTCTTCGGCGGCGCCAAGAATATACGATTGGTTGGCAACGTCCGCCTCCAACGGGGCGAAGCCCACAATTTGTAGGGGAACTTCTTCCCCACCCGGAGAAGATTGGTCGTCGCTTGGGGGTTGGGGGGCCCCATCGGTGGAATCACTGTCGGGCGGCTGGGAAGACGGGTCGCTGCCGGATTCAGGCTGAGACGGGGAATCCCCCTCATCCGAGGAACTGTCGTCAGGCAATGGATGGCTGCCGTCGGAACCGTCTTGCTCCTCCGGACGTGAAGAAGAGTCCGCGCTGGAAGAAGACGGGGATTCTTCGCCGGAGGAAGATTCGTTACCCGCTTGTGAAGAAGACCCGTTATTCGGCGGAGGCTGAGAATCTTCGCCGGGGATATCCGAAAGGGAAGAGCTCTCTTCGACGAACCGGTTCGCCCCCTCTCCGGCAGAATACGCGTAAACACCAATTCCCGCCTGCCGTTCCCCGCCGGGCAGCCTGCCCGCGGGCGCTGCAAACGTTAGCGTATTGCAGAGCATAAATAAGCTGAGTAGTGAAGTGAAGATTTTCATAATGTGCACCCTTATTGGCCGCTTCATAAAAATGAAACAGGCGTCACCATCCGGCATGCGGTTGCTATTAAAAATTTCGATATTTCAGCATAATTACTTGCCTGAAGTATAGCAACAGATGGTTTGAAAAAAATGTCGAAAACGAGTGGACATGAATTTTTGCTTGCCATAACAAATTTACCCGGATAAAGTGCGCCGCACATCAGGAAGATCGAACACCAGTGGGCTGAAAGATAAAGCATTTACTCATCAACCCCAAAAACAAGGCTTCTTTTTTGTGAAGGTCATTGTTGCCAAGCCTCATTCCCCATCACGTGCTCGGTAACCAGTGACAAAAACTCGCTGTTGGTAATTTTTTCGGATGCAAGGTGTGCAAAGATTTTTTGAGACAATAACGTATTTCTTTTTTTGACCTGGGAAACCGCGCTTCGGATATTGCGTTCCACAGAAGCCGGGGTTGCATCATGCTTTTTGGCAATTTCCGGGTAAATCACCTTGGTCAAAAGACCATAATTCTCCGGGGTTTCCATGCACATCTTGATGGCTTCGATGACATATTGTGTGGAAATACGGCTGGGCGTCAGACCCAATTGGATACTTGTCTGTTTCACCGCATCTTTTTCCGCGTATTCCTCAACACCGGGATACTGCATGCCATCCCATTCCACCCAACTTTGCCGTTTTCTTGTAATTCTTTGGATGTTTTGGATAACCAATTCGGCTGGTATGGGCTTCATGCTGTAATAATCGACACCCAGCCCGTTCAGGGTGTGTACCATCTCATCGCTGCCCAAGCCTGAAAGAATATACAGGATCGGTTCATACCCTTCCAGCGCCGATCGCACATATTGTGTGATGTATACTCCATCAAATTCCGGCAACACGATGTCCAATAAAATAATGTCCGGCCGTTCGGCTTGGATGGTCTCCATTGCGTCGTAGCCGTTTTGTGCAGATCCTATCAGGTAAAATTCATCTTGCCGGCTTATCATCTCTCCAAGAATGACTGCCCAGCGCACATTATCGTCCACAATGAATACGCTATACATGTTTTCGCTGCTCCTTTTGCTTTAATGGCAGAAAGACGGCTAAACGCTCATGTCTCACATAGAAAGAATCTCAAGATAAACAGAAAATTCTTCATCGGTAGAATTGAATTGCATGGAACAATTTGGATATTTGTTCACAATCTTGCGCACTTGGCCGATGCCCAGCCCGCTGTGGTTCTCTTTTGTCGTGAAGCCCGGGTCTGCAATCCGGCGCATGTCCACAGTGGATTGAATGCTGTTTGTAATTACGATGAGAATATTTCCATTGCGCTTTGTTTCAATCAAGGTGCCTACCCGCCTTCGGCGCGATTCCGCCGCAGCTTCCACAGCATTGTCCAGAAGGTTTGCAACAACCCGGCACATATCAATCTCTTCTATATACAAATTTTCCAAACTGCCAATTACAGCGATTCGAAAATGTACATTCTGATGCTCTGCATACTCCCTTTTAATGGCAAGCAGTGCCGCAAATGCCGGATGCCGGTCCACCTTTTTCAGGGCATCCATATGTTCGCCGGCTGAAACGGTCGCAGACAACAACTGCTCGTGGTATGCTTTCAGGTCTTCCATATTTGCCAACGAAATATAGCCGCTGTATGTATGTAAAACATTGTAAAAATCGTGTTTGATTCCTCGAAATCGCTCAACCGCATCGCGCAGGGCCTGAATATGAATCTCTTTGTTTTGTAAAGACATTTGCTGATATTTGGCTGATATATGAAGGATGGAAATCACTAGGCTAAGTGAAAGCTCCAGGGATGTGACAAACATGGCAAACGGGTCATTTGGGCGCACCACTTGTGGCAGAACCGCCGCGATATACGCCAGGCACACAATGAGAAGCATATAAAGGTTGGCCTTTACCAAGGACTTCGTTACAAAGCTATCCGCAATGCGTACGGCAGCATTTTTTCGCCGCATAAGATGTATCGCAGCCAGGTATATCACCATGCTAAGGCTTGCAGAGCACAAAACAGAAGCTGCATCAAGCATGTAATTGTGCGGCCCGCCCGTTTGCACGAAAAAAGCAAAGCTGATGGCGCGCGAAAGGCAGACCAGCACCAGGCAAAACAGATAGAAAACAGATACCAGGTGCACCAGGCGATACTTTGATATTTTCAGTATCCTGATGCCCAGCACATATGCAAGCAAGGCAAACAGCGGGTTTGGCGTGGTAAGGTATGGAAGCATTGCACCAAGGCCCGTAAAACCGCTGAGGACGTATGGTACATATACCATCAGTGTTTGAAATACCACACTAACAAGAAAGGCGAACCAAAACCGCCGAATTGGCGATGCTTTTTCAGCAAAACCCAACAGCACCAACGAGGTAAAAAAATAGCCGTAAAGCAAATTAGCAGCATTCACCTGAAAAAACACGATCAGTTCCATCGCTCTGGAATATGCAAAATCACAATACAAAAAATCTGGCGGCCAATAAATATGACCTCACCTCCCAGGTTACAAATGCCGGGCGGCACAAACTATTTTTTTGTTTGGTAGGCATGTTTGAAAAATAACACATATCACCTCAAACGGCAATTGAAAGCATCCATTTGTGGCGCCATAACAAAAAAATTTACAAAAATTCTAAATACGGTTTTTTATTGCCATGCCGGCCACACAATAAATTTCCTTAAAGTTCCCGCCACGTTTTTTTCAAGTTCATCATTTGAAGGTATACGGATGGTTTGGACCGGAAACGTCATCGCAATAACAGATCACCCCGCTAAGCAAAAGTACTCAAAACATATCGACAATTGTCGACATGTTAACTGCGCTACGGCCTGTTCTATGCATGGGGGTGCATTGCATCCAATCGTACTCAAACTATCGCCCAAACCTGATTTTTTCCAGCTTACCGCAAACAGCCATGCCGGCCGCCCACGTGATTTCCATTTTCCCATCCCACCGCTCAATAAAAACATGTCGAAAAACCTGCATTGAAAAGTAATTTATCGGGGATTTATAATTGAGACAAGCCACCTGCAGGGTTCGGCTGTAACCGTTAGATTAACGCAAACCGAATGGATCGTTATCCAATAGCCGCAAACAGGAGCATATTATGAATCGGCAACTTAAAATATTGATTGCAGATGCAAACAGTGGATTCTGTGCCTATTTGGCACGCGAATTGGATGGCCAACCCGATATGAAAGTAGTGGGGAGAGCCGCAGATGGACTGGATGCTGTGCAACAGTTCAAAACGCATGCCCCCGATGTGATGATAATGGATATTGTCCTGCCCTCGTTGGACGGGTTAGGCGTCCTTCGCAGCCTGAATCAGATGAACCTGCTCAAAAACACGATGATTTTGGTGATGACAAGCTTTGTTACCGAGATGATGGAGATGCACATTGCCTCTTTGGGTGCCCATTACCTGTTCGTCAAACCTGTCAGCATTACCGACCTGATCGAACTATTGCGTTTTCAGACTGGGCCCGGCAACGTGCGCTGCACATGCGGCCAAAAGACAACCGTCACAGAAATGCTCCTTGATATGGGTATTCCCACCCACATCAAAGGCTTCCCTTACGCCAGGGAGGCGATCATTCTTACGCTGAGCGCTGAGGAAAACAACACCGGCATCACCAAGTTCATCTATCCACAAGTCGCAAAAAAATACTCGACCACTGCATCCAGAGTCGAGCGCGCGATTCGGCATGCCATTGATGTGGCATGGGTGCGCGGGGATATCGACACTCACTACAAATTATTCCGCAACTCCGTAAGCGGGGAACGCGGGAAACCGACAAACTCAGAATTTATTGCCACATTGGCCGAGAAATTGGCTCTACAGGAAAACGCCTTCCATTCCACCGGCATGATCCATTAGACACATCTTCGGCCAAAACAAACACTCCTCTGTTTTTAACACATGTCGAACTTGTTGTCATCGGCATAAACAGCCATTTTAAGGAGAATGCCCTATGCAAAACAACCCTGCCAACCATCCGGACGCCCGGGAAGGAGCACCTCCCCGCACGGCATCCGCCACCGCCAAGGCAACGCCAAGCCCGGCTGCCAGGGCGAGTTTGACCCTTTTCGGATTTTTTGCCATGACGGCCAGCATGGTCATGACAGTGTACGAATACCCAACCTTTGCCACCAGCGGGCTAAATTTGGTGTTCTACCTGCTGATGGGCGGTTTTTTATGGTTCCTGCCGGTAGCTTTGTGCAGTGCTGAAATGGCCACAGTAGACGGCTGGCAGGAGGGCGGCATCTTCAGCTGGGTTGGCGGCACGCTGGGCGAACGCTACGGCTTTGCCGCCATTTTTTTCCAGTGGTTCCAAATCACCGTCGGGTTCGTCACCATGATCTACTTCATCCTGGGTGCCTTTTCCTATGTGGTGGATTTTCCGCCCCTGCAAAATAACCCGCTGGTGAAGTTTATCGGTGTGCTGGTGGTGTTCTGGGCCATCACCGGGTTTGGCATGCTGGGCACAGGCGCCACGGCAAAGCTGGCCAAGGTGGGCTTTATCATCGGCATCATCGTCCCGGCCGTTATTCTGTTCGGGCTGGGCATTGCCTACGTCGCCGGCGGCAACCCTTTGCAAATTGAGTTTTCCGCCAGCGCACTGGTTCCGGACTTCACCCAGGTCAACACCCTTGTGGTGTTCGTCTCATTCATCCTGGCCTACATGGGGGTGGAGGCCTCCGCTTCCCACATCAACGAGCTGCAAAAACCCAAGCGAAACTATCCACTGGCCATGATCCTGTTGGTGGTGCTTGCCATCATGCTTAATACCGTTGGGGGGCTCACAGTAGCATCCGTGATTCCGGCCGACCAGCTCAACCTTTCGTCCGGCGTGGTGCAAACCTTCCAAAGCCTCATCGAGCACTTCAGTAAAAATATGGACTGGGTGGTCAAGGTCATCGCGGCCATGCTGGCCCTCGGCGTCATCGGCGAGGTATCCAGCTGGGTAGTCGGGCCTTCGCGTGGTATATTTGCGGCAGCGCAAAAAGGCCTTTTGCCCCCGGCCTTCACAAAAACCAACAAACGAAACGTGCCCACCCGGTTGGTACTGGTGCAGGGCGGCGTGGTCACCATTTGGGCCGCGGTGCTTACCCTTGGCGGCGGCGGCAACAACCTGTCCTTCCTCACGGCCATCTCCCTCACGGTGGTCATTTATCTGGCGGGCTATCTGCTGCTGTTCACCAGCTACCTGAAGCTGGCCCGCCGCAAGGGCGTTAAGCGCAGTTACCACGTGCCCGGCGGCAGGGTGGGCAAGTATATTTTTGCCATTTCCGGCCTCATTGTCTCCCTGTTTGCCCTGGTCATCAGCTTCTTCCCACCCTCAACCCTCTCGCAGGGAGAAGACGGCGTCTATCTCGCCATTTTGGGCGTCAGCTTTATTGTAACGCTCCTCCTCCCGTTCATCATCTACAAGGCCTATGGCAAAAAACACTCGGACCCGAACTACCGGCACACCCGCCTCAAACACCATGAACAGAACAAATTTACGCATTTGTGGGCCCGCGGCGAACATGCCATTGCCCCGGAGCGGAACGACAACCAAGGCTCCGGAAAGTGAAAGGAACCGGTTATGCTGTACACAAAACGTGACAAACAGGAACAGGATAGCTATGCCATACCCATCTTTGGCTCCAGGGCCGAGGATGTGGACATCCCGAAATACAAACTGAACCGGGAGCCCTTAGAACCGGCCATCGCCTACCGGCTGGTGAAGGACGAACTGCTGGACGAAGGGGTGGCCCGGCAGAACCTGGCCACCTTCTGCCAAACCTACATGGAGGACGAGGCCGCCCGCCTAATGGGTGAGACGCTGGAAAAGAACGCCATTGACAAGAGCGAATACCCCCGCACGGCGGAGCTGGAGAACCGCTGTGTCAACATTCTGGCCGGTCTTTGGAACGCCCCGGAAAGCGCCCATTTCATCGGCACCTCCACCGTTGGCAGCAGCGAGGCGTGCATGCTGGGCGGCATGGCCATGAAGTTCCGCTGGCGCAAACGCGCCGCCGCAGCCGGCATCGATATCACGGCCAAACCACCCAACCTGGTCATCTCCTCCGGCTACCAGGTGTGCTGGGAAAAATTCTGCGTTTATTGGGACATCGAGATGCGCCTGGTGCCGATGGACCGGCAGCACATGAACATCAACACCGACACCGTGCTGCACTATGTGGACGACTACACCATCGGCGTCGTCGGCATCCTCGGCATTACCTATTCCGGCGAGTACGATGACATCCAGGCGCTGGACAAAAAGCTTGCGGAACACAACAAAACCGCCAAAGTAAGTGTGCCTATCCACGTGGACGGCGCCTCCGGCGGCCTATACGCCCCCTTTGCCGAGCCGGACCTGGAGTGGGACTTCCGGCTGGAAAACGTGGTGTCCATCAACGCCTCCGGCCACAAATACGGCCTCGTGTACCCCGGCATCGGCTGGGTGCTGTGGAAGGACGAGGAATATCTGCCCAAGGAGTTGATTTTCAAGGTGAGCTACCTCGGCGGCGAGATGCCCACCATGGCCATTAATTTTTCCCGCTCGGCCAGCCAAATCATCGGCCAGTACTACAATTTCCTGCGCTTCGGGTTTGAGGGGTACCGCAAAATCCACAAGCGAACCCACGACGTGGCGGTGTACCTGGCTAAGGCGGTGGAAATGACCGGCTATTTTGAGGTTTACAACGACGGAGCCCGACTGCCCATTGTGTGCTACACACTGAAGGACGGCGCAAACGTGAGCTGGACCCTGTACGACCTGGCCGACCGACTGCAGATGAAGGGTTGGCAGGTGCCTGCCTATCCCATGCCCGCAGACATGCAGGATGTGATCATCCAGCGCTATGTGGTGCGGGCCGATTTTGGCATGAACATGGCCCAGGAATTTGCCCAGGATTTTGGCATGGCCATCGAACAGTTGAACCGCGCCCACTTGGTGGGCGAAAGCACCCCGGAAAACAAAGTGCACGGCTTCATCCATTAAGTTTTTGAGCGAACGGCGCCAAAAGCAGCGCGCCGCAATCTGCTGCAACCAGTGGGACAAATGGCAACGGTATGGCGGTCGTGTTCGGCGCCAGCCTGATTCCACCTGACGGTCTGGACACCGCGTTGCAGACCCCATATCCCTTTTTTAATACTGGGCGGGGTGCTGCTGTTTACCGGGTTGCCCCTGTTCCTCTTCCGGCTGCGCAGAAAACCCGGCCGCAAGGAAGATGCGCCTGGACAGGACCACCGGTAGCGCATAAGTTTTGAGCGCCTGTACAATCCGCAGAAGTACGAGCACCCGCTTTGCCCACGGTATACAGGTGGGGTGGCAGCCATGAAGTTCAGGCAGTTTTTTCACCGCTATTTTACCCGGGACGGTCGGCTTTCGCTAATGGTGGGAATCTGCCTTGTTCCCGCCTTGGTGCTGACAGCCTTCGGCAATGAACAGGCCGGCATGATTGGCGTGGTTGGTTTGTTGCCCGCCACCCTCGCGGGTATCTCCCCCAGGCGAAGGCAGCGTGCCGCCATCCTGGTTTATGGGCTGGTGTGGGTGGCGGCAGTGTGGCTGGGGTATTTTATCAAAACGCATCTAAACATGGTAACTGCGGCGGCACTTATGGCGGCAATCGGGGCCGCGGCGTTTTTTGTCTCGCAGAGATTCCGCTGGGCGGGTGTTGCCTTCACTGTTGTGGTGCCGGTGATCAGCCTGGGGCTGAACTATGAGGCTCCGAAAATGCCGCTGGCCTTCACCCAAGGGATACTTCCGGGCTCGCTGCTGGCTTTTTTTGTGTCGCTGTGCTTTCCGGAGTTTGAAGCGCCGTCCGGCTCGCCGGCCTCGCAACCCCCTAAAGCGAACCGGCAGTTCCCGGCGTTATATGCTGCCGCTCTCGCCACTGCCGTTGGCATCGGATACAGCTGGGATCACACCGGCTGGGAGGTAAGCGCGGTCGCCTACTCCATGCGCCCATCGCAACAGATGGCAAAAATCCGCTCCGTCTCACGCATGGCGGCGGTCTTCATCGGCGCATCACTTGCCAGCCTGCTGCTGCTGGCCAATCCGCCCCCGGTGGTTCCGGTCATTGTTGCCGCCATGCTGATGGTGGCGGGTGCCGGCTTGCACCAGAGCAAAGCAAATGTAACACCTGCTTTCATGACGTTCAGCAGTTTGGTTTTTATGCTGTTCCCCACAATGGACGACACCCTGGTAGAGCGGAAATACTTTGAGCGCATCTTATGGGTGGCCATTGGGCTGGCCGTAAGCTGTTTCTATGGCCTGCTGCTGCCTTGGCTGCGGCGGCGGATCATGCACCGAAAAGGATCCGCCGATGAAGAAAGAAACCTGTGAAATGGCTTAGGGAAGATTGTTGACAGGGGCGTCCGGCTCTTGCGGGGCACCTATTTCCCGATTCAACGCTAATTAGTCTTATTAAAATCCAGACGAATGATTATTGGCCTTTCGACAGCATTTCACAAAACACACCTTGTAGACCAGTTTATTATTAAAGGAAACCAGTACTTTTCTGCATCCAGTGCTCACGTTAAGTCGTTTAACCCCTCTACACTGAAAGGAGCCTATCATGTCCACCTACCAAGACCCCAAGGTGCCGTTTGCACCGGACCGCACGATACTTCCCGTACACGAGCCGGCGTACGCTCCCTGTGAGGAAATGTTTGCGGACAACGACCCACCGCCCCCGCCCCCGCGATTCACGGTAGAGGCGCCCAAGGGCGCGCCCAACGTCATCATCTTCCTCATTGACGACATGGGCTTTGCCGCCACCTCCGCTTTTGGCGGGCCCATCCCCATGCCCACAACAGAGCGCCTGGCCAAAACCGGCATGCGGTTCAACCGTTTCCACACCACCGCCGTTTGCGCACCCACACGGGCGGCGCTGCTCTCCGGTTACAACCACCACAGCGTGAACATGGGCAACATCACCGAGGTGGGCACCGCTTACCCCGGTTACACTTCCACCCGGCCCAAAACAGTTACGCCGATGCCAAAAGTGCTGAACCTGAACGGCTACGCGACGGCCCAGTTCGGCAAATGCCACGAGACACCCGTTTGGGAAACCACCGGCGCGGGCCCCTTTGACCATTGGCCGGTACACTCCGGCTTTGAAAAGTTCTACGGTTTCCTTGCCGCCGAGACAAACCAGTACCGCCCGGCCTTGGTGGACGGCTTGAACCGCGTTGAGATTCCCGACCGGGAGGATTACCACCTCACCGAGGATTTGGCCGACCATTGCATCAGTTGGATACAGGAGCAAAAGTGCATCAAACCGGACCGGCCGTATTTTGTTTACTTCGCCCCCGGCGCCACCCATGCCCCGCACCAGTCTCCACAAAAATACCGGGATATGTTCAAGGGACAGTTTGACTGTGGATGGGACAAGATTCGCGAACAAACCCTTGCGAATATGCTGGAAATGGGCATTGTGCCGGAAGGGACGAAACTGGCGGACAGGCCGAAGCAAATGCGGGCCTGGGATGAACTTTCCGCCGATGAGAAAAAAGTGTATGCGCGGGAAATGGAGGTATACGCCGGTTTCGCCCGCCACACCGACGACCAGATCGGCCGCGTGGTGGATGCCGTGGAGCAGATGGGTGAACTGGACAATACTGTCATATTCTATATCCTGGGTGATAACGGCGCTTCGGGCGAAGGTGACCAGAATGGCGTTTTGAACGAAAACTCGTACGTCAACCACGCGCCCGAGACGGTTGATTACCTGCTGGAACATCTGGATGAACTGGGCACCGAACAAGCTTATAACCATTATTCAATCGGTTGGGCAGTGGCCATGGA
>JAVBNG010000024.1:0-52986 GCA_031551695.1 Oscillospiraceae bacterium | reverse complement strand
TTGATTCCGTGGTTAATACCACGGAATTTTTATTTGTTTCCATCTATACTGAAGCCTAAGAGCCGACGAAATTTTTGGCTGTGCCGTGCTATGCTGGTGCAAACGGCGGTAAACGCGCATGGATTTTGAAGGGAGAAGACGATGGAACAAATGTTTTGCTACCAATGTGAACAAACCGCGATGGGGAAAGGCTGCGCAATGTCCGGTGTGTGCGGCAAAAAGCCGGATGTGGCCGGCGGGCAGGACACGCTTACCTGCGAGATGCTGGCGCTGGCAAAAGCCGCGCAGGGCGCTGCCGGGGAAAGCCGCACACAGGCGGTGGACCTGCTGGTGGACGGCCTGTTCACCACCATTACCAACGTGAGCTTTGACAAGGATAAAACCGCCCTGCTGACAGGCAAAGTGAAAGCCCTGCGCGAAAGCCTTGGCGGCGGCGAAGTGATGGACGCGAAAGACCTGTTCCACGGCGGGGACGGCAATGCCGTGTCGCTGCGCTCCACGCTGCTGTTTGGCCTGCGGGGCATGGCGGCCTATGCCCACCATGCCCGTGTGCTGGGCCAGCGGGACGCGGATGTGGACGGCTGGCTTATCAAAGGCATGGCGGCGCTGAGCGAAGAACACACGGTGGACGAATGGCTGGCGCTGCTGATGGAGTTTGGCGGCGCGAACCTGAAGTGCATGGCCCTGCTGGACGCGGCCAACACCGGTGCCTATGGCAACCCGGTGCCCACCGAGGTGCCGCTGGAAATTGAAAAAGGACCGTTTATCATCGTTACCGGCCACGACCTGCACGATTTGCAGATGCTGCTGGAACAGACGGACGGCAAGGGCGTGAACATCTACACCCACGGCGAAATGCTGCCCGCCCACGGCTATCCGCAGCTGAAAAAGCACCCGCAGTTGAAGGGCAATTTCGGCACGGCGTGGCAAAACCAGCAAAAGGAATTCGACGCTGTTCCTGCGCCAATCCTGTTCACCACCAACTGTCTGATGCCGGTGAGGGACAGCTACGCCGACCGGGTGTACACCACGTCTGTGGTGGCTTACCCGGCCCTGAAGCACATCGACGAGAACGCAAACGGGTACAAGGATTTTGCCGCCGTCATCAGCCAGGCCATCACGCTGGGCGGCTATGCCGAGAAGAAGCCCATGCAGGGCATCAACGGCGGCACCTCCGTCACCACGGGCTTCGGCCGCCAGACGGTACTGGACAACGCCCCCGCCATCATCGACGCCGTGAAGGCGGGCGCCATCAAGCACTTTTTCCTGGTGGGCGGCTGCGACGGCGCAAAGCCCGGCCGCAACTATTATACCGAGTTCACCCGCCAAACCCCGCAGGACACGGTGGTGCTTACCCTCGCCTGCGGCAAGTTCCGCATCAACGATATGGACGCCGGTTCCATCGGCCCCTTCCCGCGCATTCTGGACATGGGCCAGTGCAACGACGCCTATGGCGCCATTGAAGTGGCTCTGGCGCTGGCGAACGCCTTTGGCTGCGGCGTGAACGACCTGCCCCTTACCATGGTGCTGAGCTGGTATGAGCAAAAGGCCGTGTGCATTTTGCTTACCCTGTTGTCGCTGGGCATCAAAAACATCTACATCGGCCCCAGCCTGCCGGCGTTTTTCTCAAGCGACGTGCTGAACGTGCTGGTGGAAAAGTTCGATTTGCACCCCATCACCACACCGGAGGCGGACCTTGCCGCGATGATGAAGGCGTGATGGCGGAAAAATCATGCACGAGCGTGCAGGGGATGTTGTATGCGAGGCGCCGCGGAAGGTATCCAGTTCAACGTCAAAAATGTATCATTTTTGACCAGTTGAACGCATGCACAGCTGATGAGCGTTACGCCCCGGACACTGCGCGCGGGCTACCCTTTTAACATATTTTAAGCCTTCGTCCCAAAAGGACGAAGGCTTTTGCGTATTTATGCTTGGTTATGCTGGCGTGCTGTTTACCACAGCGCCATCACGTCGGTGTACATGTCCATGTACTGCTTGGCACTGGCGGACCAGCTGAAATCACACTTCATGCCGCGCTCCACCAGCATCTTCCAGCCCTTGGGTTTTTCAAAGCCCTCTTTGGCGCGGGTGCAGGCGGTTTGCATGTCGTAGGCGTTGTAGCTTAAAAAGGTGAAGCCGTTGCCCTTGCCGTCGCCGCTGTCGGTAACGGTGTCGGCCAGGCCCCCGGTTTGCCGCACAATGGGCACCGTGCCGTAGCGCAGGGCCACCATTTGCGCCAGGCCGCAGGGCTCGGCCTTGCTGGGCATCAAAAACATGTCCGCCCCGGCGTATATCTTGCGGGCCAGCTCCGGCACAAAACCGATGCGCACGCCGAACCGGCCCGGATGCCGCGCGGCCAGCTCCTGGAAAAAGGCTTCATAGCTGTATTCGCCGCTGCCCAGAATCACCATCTGCATGCCGCTGTCGATGAGGCTGTCCGCCACGTGGCGCACCAAATCCAGCCCCTTATGGCTGACCAGGCGTGTCACCATGCCGATGAGGGGCGCACCGCTTGCTTCTAGGGCAAACGCTTCGCGCAGGTCCTTTTTGCAGGCGGCCTTGCCGGCGGCAAAATTTGCCGCCGTATAGTTTTGGACGATGTTCGGGTCCTTTTCCGGGTTGTACACGTCGGTGTCGATGCCGTTCAAAATGCCGCACAGTTTGTATTGCTTTTTGCGCAGGAATTCGTCCAGCCCGTGGCCGTACCATGGGTCCAGGATTTCGTGGGCATAGGTGGGGGACACGGTAGTTACCCTGTCCGCGCACTCGATGGCGCCCTTCATATAGTTCACGTCGCCGTCGTACTCGATGATGTGCGCGTTCTTGCGGCCCACGCCGATGGTCTCGTCCAGCATTTCCAGGCCGTAACGCCCCTGGTACTGGATGTTGTGGATGGTGAACACGCTTTTGATTTTGGAATATTTTTCCAAATGCCGGTAATACAGGTTCAAATACACCGGCACAAGGGCGGTCTGCCAGTCGTTGCAGTGGATGACATCCGGCTCGAAATCGGCGTGGAACAGTGTTTCCAGCACGGCGCGGCTGAAAAAAGCGAAGCGTTCGCCGTCGTCGTAAAAGCCGTACAGGCCCTGGCGTTTGAAATAGTACTCGTTGTCGAGGAAATAATAGGTGACGCCGCCGGTGGAAAGCTCGAACAGGCCGCAGTACTGGTTGCGCCAGCCCACGGGCACTGTGTAGTTCGTGATATATTTCAGTTTTGCCCGCCATTCGGGGGCAAGGTCGCCGTACAGCGGCAAAACAACGCGGATGCCCGCCTTGCGGCGCTTTAAGGCGGCAGGCAGGCTGCCGGCTACGTCGCCAAGGCCGCCGGATGCGAAAAACGGATATGCTTCGCTGGACGCGTAAAGGATGTTCATTGCCTCGTCCTCCCTTTCAAACAGTTATTGCCATGCAAAATGTGGAATATTGAGGCTCCTCACACGCCCACGGTGCTGTTTTTTGCCACAAAAACAGGGAAGCTTTCTGCGCCGCGCAGCACCTGCCCTTCGCCCACGGTAACATTTTTGTCGGTAATCACGTTCATCATGTCGGCGCCGGGGCGGATGTCGCCTGCCTGCATGATAACGCAGTTTTTCAGTTTTGCGCCTTTGCCCACGCGCACGCCGCGGAACAACACGCAACTGTCCACCTCGCCCTCAATGATGCAGCCGTCGGCCACCATGCTGTTGCGCACCTTCGCGCCGATGGCGTAGCGCACGGGGGCTTCGTCGCGCACCTTGGTGTAAACGGGGCGGTCCTCCGGGAACAGGGCGTCCAGGTTGTTTTTGTCCAAAAGTCGCATCGTCTCGTCAAAATAGCACTTCATGTCGCAGATGCGCGCGCAATAGCCTTCGTAGCAATAGCCGCGCATATTCAGCGTTTTCAGCTGTCTGGCAAACACTTCCCGTTCCAGCAAAGTGTCGACGTGCACCAGGGCTTCCTGCACGGTGGAGATCAAAAATTCGCGCTTCATCACCATGGTGTGCATGGAGATGTTCTGCTCGCCCCGCTTGTAATCGTTGAAGCGGACTTCCTTTATTTCGCCGTCTTCCGCAACTTTGTAGCAGGTATTGTTCAACCGCATGCCGCCGGAAAGCAGCCCGCGGTTGTACACTGTGGTCACGTCGGCGCCGGTTTCAATGTGCCGGTTCACAAGGTCATGGTAGTCAATGTTGCAGGCGATGTCGCCGTCGCTCAGCACCACATAGTCCTCTGAGCGGTTGGCAAGGTAGGGTAAAATAGTGGAAAGTCCTTCAATCTTGCCCTCGTAGTTTTCGCTGGCCCCACGCACGTAAGGCGGGAAAATGACGAGGCCGCCGCGCTTGCGCGAAAGGTCCCATTCACGGCCGTTGCCCAAATGGTCCAGAAGGCTTTGGTAGTTTTGCCGCACGATGACAGCCACGTTGGTAAAGCCCGCGCGGGCCATGCCGGACAAAACAAAGTCGATAAGGCGGTAGCGCCCGGCAAAAGGCACCGAGGCGATGGTGCGGCGGCTGACCAGTTCCGGCACGCTGCGGTCGTGCACGTTGGGGAATATGATGCCCACTGCGTTTTTATTCATACGTGGCTCCCTTCCGTTACATCGGCTTCCACCATGGCTTTCGGGTCCACCTTTGCGTTCGCGCCCACGGTAACGCCTTCGGCCACCACGGCAACGCCCCATTTGGAAACGTCGTCCATATGCTCCGGCCTTGCGCCCACCACGGCGCCTTTTTTAATCACGGCGTCCTCGGCGATGATGGCGTAATTCACCAGGGCGCCGTCTTCCACCACGGCGCCGGGCATTAAAATGGAGTCGCGCACCACGGCGTCCACGCCCACCTTTGCCCCGGCAAACAGCACGGCGCTTTCCAGCTCGCCCTCCACGATGCAGCCTTCCGTCACCATAGAATTTTCCACCTTGGCCTTGCCGCCGATGTAATGGGGTGGGCGGCCCGCCGTGCGGGTGTAGATTTTCCACGAGGGGTCCCACATGTCCAGCGGCTGGTTTGGGTCCAGCAGGTCCATGTTGGCTTCCCACAGGCTGTCAATGGTGCCCACGTCCTTCCAATAGCCCTCAAAGGGGTAGGCGTACAGCTTTTCCTTTGCGCCCAGCATGGCCGGGATGATGTTTTTGCCAAAGTCGTTGTCGGACGTTTTTTCGGCCTCGTCTGCCTCCAGGTAGCTTTTCAGTTTGTCCCAGCTGAAAATGTATATACCCATAGAGGCGAGGCGGGAATCCGTTTTCTTGGGCTTTTCCTCAAACTTAACGATGCGCCCGCCTTTGTTGGTGGACATGATGCCAAAGCGGGAGGTCTCCTCAGCGGGAACCTCCAGCACGGCGATGGTGCAGTCGGCTTTCTTTTCCTTGTGAAACGCCAGCATTTTATTATAGTTCATTTTGTAGATATGGTCGCCGCTCAAAATCAGCACATACTCGGGGTCATATCGCTCCAGAAAGTTCATATTCTGGTAAATGGCGTTGGCAGTGCCCTTGTACCAGTCGCTGCGCCCGGCCTTTTGATAGGGCGGCAGCACGTGCACGCCGCCGTACAGGCGGTCAAGGTCCCACGGCTGGCCGTTGCCGATGTATTCGTTCAGCACCAGCGGCATATACTGGGTAAGGATGCCCACGGTGTCGATGCCGGAGTTGACGCAGTTCGAAAGCGGAAAATCGATGATGCGGTACTTGCCGCCAAAGGGCACGGCGGGCTTCGCCAGCTTGCGGGTGAGGGCGTACAGGCGCGAGCCCTGCCCTCCGGCCAGCAGCATTGCCACACATTCTTTCATACGGCCACTTCCTTTGCTGAGTTTTTGAAGGTGCTGTGAGTTTTTTTGGCATATGCAGGGGAAGGCCACGCAAACGCGGATGCCGCGCGGGGTGTGAGGGTCTTTTTACGGCGTTATTTTCGGGCTTTGCCTTTGGGTTTTGCCGGCGGTTTTTTAGATGTGGCCGTGGTGCTTTTTGGCGCGGCGGCCTTTGCCGCGGGTAGGCTGAAATAAACGGTGGAGAGCGGCGGCAATGTCACGGTGATGTGTTGCGCATAGCCGTGCATGTCGCCTTTTTTGCTTTTCACGGTGCCGTTTTTCACACCGCCGCCGCCAAAGCGGGTCTCGTCGCTGGAAAAAACCTCTTTATAGGAACCTGCCGCCGGCACGCCGAAGCAGTAGCCCTCCCGCGCCACCGGGGCAAAATTGCATGCGACGGCAACGGCGTCTCCGTTTGCCGCCTTGCGCAGGAACACGATGATGTTCTGTGTGTTGTCGTCCGGCACAATCCACTGGAAGCCGTCCCAGCTGTAGTCCCGCTCCCAAAAAGCCGGGGTGTCCCTGTAAAAATGGTTCAGGGCCTTCGAATATTCGTGCAGCTGGCGGTGGCTGTCGTAGTCCAGCAGCATCCAGTCCAGTTCCTTTGCCTCGCTCCACTCGGCGAACTGGCCGAATTCCTGCCCCATGAACAGCAGTTTTTTGCCCGGATGGGCGGCCATGTAGCCGAAAAACACGCGCATTTCGCTGAATTTGTCCTCGTAATCCCCCGCCATTTTGCCAATCAGGCTGCCCTTGCCGTGCACCACTTCGTCGTGGGAAATGGGCAGGATGAAGTTTTCGCTGAAGGCGTAGAAAAAGCTGAAGGTGAGCTTGCGGTGGTTGCCCGCGCGGAACAGGGGGTCAGTCTGCATATATTGCAGCATGTCGTTCATCCAGCCCATGTTCCACTTGAAGTTGAAGCCGAGGCCGCCGGAATATACCGGGGCCGAAACCAGCGGCCAGGACGTGCTTTCCTCGGCCACCATCAGGCTGCCGGGGAACCGCTTGAACGCCGCCGTGTTGATTTTTCGCAGCAAATCGATGGCTTCGAGGTTTTCTTTGCCGCCCAGGCTGTTCGGCTCCCACTCGCCGTCTTTGCGGTTGTAGTCCAGGTACAGCATAGAGGCCACGGCGTCGAACCGCAGGCCGTCGATGTGGTACATGCCCAGCCAGAACAGGGCGCTGGACACGAGGAAGCACTGCACCTCCGGGCGGCCGAAATCGAACACCATGGTGCCCCATTCGCGGTGCTCGGCTCGGCGGGGGTTTTGGTCCTCATACTGGTTGGTGCCGTCGAATTTGTACAGGCCGAACTCGTCCTTCGGGAAATGGGCGGGCACCCAGTCCATAATCACGCCGATGCCGTTTTGGTGGCATTGGTCGATGAAATACATAAAGTCAAACGGGCCGCCATAGCGCGAGGTGGGGGCGAAATAGCCCGTCACCTGATAGCCCCAGCTGCCGTCGAAGGGGTATTCCGTCAGGGGCATCAGCTCAATGTGGGTATAGCCCATCTCCTTCACATAGGGGATGAGCGCGTTTGCCAAATCGCGGTAGCTGTAGGGGTTGCCGTCTTCGTGCAGGCGCCAGCTGCCGGCGTGCACCTCGTAAATATTCATGGGCGCGTTTACGGCGTCGCGTTTCGCCTTGGCGCGTTCCCACGCGCCGTCGCCCCATTGATAGCCGCTTATGTCGAACAGCTTCGAGCAGTTTGCCGGGCGTGTTTCCGTGTGCAGGGCGTAGGGGTCTGCCTTGAACACGATCTCGTCGTCCGGCGTGGTAACGCAATATTTATAGATATCGTATTCGGCAAGGCCCGCCACAAAGCACTGCCAGATGCCGGTTTTGGACACATTGGTCATGGGGTGTGCGCCGGGCATCCAGTGGTTGAAATCGCCCAGCACGGAAACGGCCTTGGCCCGGGGAGCCCACACGCGGAACACGGCGCCCTCCTGGCCGCCCACCTCACCAAGGCGCGAGCCCAAAAATTTCCACGCATCATAATGGGTGCCTTTTTTGAAGCTGTAGATGTCGGTGTCCACGTTCAGGCTGCTGATTTTTTGCATGGGGTTCCTCCGCCTTGCGCAGATATGTTTGATGTACATATTCTATACAAAGCAGCGGTAAATTGCAAGAGCGAATTGTAATATTTGAGCAATTTGGAGGAGAAATTTTGGCTGTTTTTTGTGCGGTTTTAACAGTTTTTTCGAAAGAGGGCATAAAAAGGTGTAAAAAATCCGGCGAAGGGTGCCCGGTGCGCAACGCGTATCTACCTTCCGCGGCCCCCCGTCGGACAATGCTTCGCATTGTTCGCCGTTTGCCTTGCGGATGAGCCGGTAAATTGCCGCGAAGCGGCAGTAGAAGCCGCCCGGGGGCGCGATACGCTTTTGCGCACCGGGCACCCTCTGCCTGGCTTAGCTGAGGTTTCAAAACATTCAATCAAAGAAATACACGTTCATGCCGCGCTTGCCAAACTGGTAGCACTCGGCATTGTCTTCAAAATACAGGTCGATGTCCACATAGCCCTCCATCATGGCGGTGCCGGTGTCGGTGGCGATGCAAAAGCCGTACACGTACTGGCCGTCGGCGGAGGTGATGAACATGCGCGTGCCGTAGGGGATGACGTTCGGGTTTACGGCGGCGGTGCCGCAATAAAGGCCAAGGCCGGACGAGCCGCGCCCGCCGCTGGAGGAATAGGCCGTGCACACGGCGCCCTCCCACACGCGGGTGTAGTTGACGGGGAAACCGTCTTCATCCATCTCGATGTCATCGTAGCCGGTGATGCGGCTTTGGGCGATGCCGGGCGTGAAGGTGTAGCTGTCTGCCGGGCGCGGCATCATCACGCGGGTGAGGGCCAGCACCTCGGTGCTTTCCACCTTGCCGTCTACCAGGCGGTGCCGCAGGTGGGATTTATACAAGTTGGCGTTGCTCTCCTTGAATGCCTCGCCCGGGTGTTCCGCCTCATATTTCGCTTTGTATTCGGCCACGTCATCGTCGCCTATTTCCGTCTCCGCCTCCTCTTCCTCGTAGGTGACGCGGTGCACGGCGGCGGAGATGCCGTATTTCAGCTCTGTTTCGGCGGCGGGCTCCACAAAGTCCTCGCCGGAAAGCTCTACCCCGCACTGGGCCAAAAGGTCGCCCACGGTACCCTGCACCACCTGAACCTCCTGTGTTTCGCCATCGGCGGAAAGGGACACGGGAAACGCGCGGTCGATGACCACGGTGGCGGTGAGCGGAGATGTTTTTTGGTAGGTGAGCCTGTCGTAGGGGCCGGCTATGGTGGCGGCCAGGCGTATGGCGTCGCCTTCTGAGGTGGAGGTGGTGAGGATCTCGTGGGAGGGGCCTTCGGAGTCCTTCAGCAGTACGTATTTTTGCTGGGTCAAAAACAGCAGGCAGCAACCGCCCAAAAACGCGGCGCACACCAAAAACAGCGCCACGCGCTGCAGCACGACGACGGCGGTTCGCTTTGCGCGGTTATGCTTTTCAGACGCGGAAAGGATAGTGGAGAGATCCAGCTCTTGCGTGGGCGCGGTGCTGACCTCTGGTTCAGGCGTGCTTTCGGGGCGGGCCTCGGCGGTTGTTTCAACAGGCGCGGCGGCTGTTTTTGCCGCCAGACTCTTCAAAACCGCGTCAATTTCATGGTCGTCCACCGTGGTGGGCAGGGTTTTTTTTTCGTCGTTCCTGGTCATTTAAAATCCTTAAATTCAACGGCATGGTGCCGGGTTTTGCCCAAAGTAGGAGCATAACTTTAAATATAGCAGAAAAATGTGAAATTGTAAAATAAAGGGATAAAATAGAAAAATTCCTATTTATACGGTGTGGCGCGGGCTTGCATATGGCCTTTGCCGCATGGTAAAATCGTCTGGAATCATATAATTAAAATATTACAATCGCAACCCGAACGGAGGGCCGCACTTGGGCAACGAGAACATCCGCAATTTTTGCATCATTGCGCACATCGACCACGGCAAATCCACCCTGGCGGACCGCATTTTGGAAATGACCCAAAGTGTGGACAAGCGCCAGATGGAAAGCCAGATTTTGGACAATATGGAGCTGGAAAAAGAGCGAGGCATCACCATAAAGGCTCGCGCTGTTACGCTGCACTATAAGGCCGACGACGGCCGGGACTATGAGCTGAACCTGATCGACACCCCCGGCCACGTGGACTTCAACTATGAGGTGAGCCGCTCGCTGGCCGCCTGCGAGGGCGCCGTTCTGGTGGTGGACGCGACCCAGGGCGTGGAGGCGCAGACCCTGGCCAACACCTATCTTGCGCTGGAGCATGACCTTGAAATTGTGCCGGTGCTGAACAAGATGGACCTGCCCAGCGCGGACCCGGAGCGCGCCGTAAAGGAGATTGAGGACGTGATCGGCCTGCCCGCCGAGGACGCGCCCCGCATTTCCGCAAAGGCCGGTACCGGCATCAAGGAGGTGCTGGAGGCCGTGGTGAAGAACATCCCGGCCCCGCAGGGCGACGCTGCCGCCCCGCTGAAGTGCCTGGTGTTCGACTCCTACTATGACGCCTACAAGGGCGTTATCGTGTACGTCCGCGTGGTGGAGGGCACGCTGAAAGCGGGCGGCGCCATTAAAATGATGGCCACGGGCGCGCAGTTCGGCGTGGTGGAGGTGGGCCGCATGGGCGCCCTTGCCCTCACCCCGGCGGATAGCCTCGAGGCGGGCGAGGTGGGCTACTTCACCGCCAGCATCAAAAATGTGGGCGACACCCAGGTGGGCGACACCGTTACCAGCGTGGCAAAGCCCGCCGCCGCGCCTCTGCCGGGCTACCGCAAGGTGGTGCCCATGGTGTTTTGCGGCATATACCCCGCCGACGGCGCCAAATATCCTGATTTGCAGGACGCCCTTGAAAAGCTGCGCCTGAACGACGCCTCCCTTTCTTTTGACCACGAAACCAGCGCGGCCCTCGGCTTCGGCTTCCGTTGCGGTTTTTTGGGCCTTTTGCATCTCGAAATCATCATCGAGCGCCTGGAGCGCGAGTTTGACCTGGACCTTGTGACCACCGCCCCCAGCGTGGAATACCATATCACCCTGACGGACGGCGAGATGCTGCGGGTGGAAAACCCCACGAACTATCCCGACCCCGCGCGCATTGCAAAGGCGGAAGAACCCATGGTGGACGCCCATATCTACACCCCGAACGACTATGTGGGCAGCCTGATGGAGCTGTGCCAGGAGCGCAGGGGCATCATGCGGGACATGAAATACCTGGACGAGACCCGGGTGGACCTGCACTACGAGCTGCCTTTGGGCGAAATCGTGTACGACTTTTTCGACGCGGTGAAAAGCCGCAGCCGGGGCTATGCCAGCTACGACTATGAGCTGAAAGGCTTTGCTGAAAGCAAGCTGGTGAAGCTGGACCTGTTGCTGAACGGCGACCCGGTGGACGCGCTGTCTTTCATCGTGCACGTGGACAAAGCCTACGCCCGCGGCCGGAGGCTTTGCGAAAAGCTGAAGGAGAACATTCCCCGCCAGCTGTTCGAGGTGCCCATCCAGGCGGCCATCGGTGGCAAGATCATCGCACGCGAAACGGTGAAGGCCGTGCGCAAGGACGTGCTGGCCAAGTGCTATGGTGGCGACATCACCCGCAAAAAGAAGCTGCTGGAAAAGCAAAAAGAGGGCAAGAAAAAAATGCGACAGATCGGCAGCGTGGAGGTGCCCAGCGAGGCATTCACGGCGGTGCTGAAGCTGGACGAGTGAGTGGAAGAAAGCAAAAAGAGCCCCTCCGGTGTGTGACAGGGACAACATCAGCCGCAAGCCCGGCGACGAACAGCCAAGCGCTGTACGTCGAAGGGCGCGGAAGGTAGTTGCCATGTTACACACCGGAGGGGCTCTCTTCAACTTCATCCGGTGATGACCAGTAAATTACTTTGCGCCGCGCATGGGCTTAAATTTACCGCCCATCTTCTCCTTCAACACAGCGCGCAGCTCTTCCGGCGTGCCGTTGGTGAAGTAGGCCTTGTCCAGCAAAAATGCCTCATTTGGCGACATGAACAGGTAAAAATCGCGGGAGGTCTCCACCGCGGAATGCAGCGCCACATACTGCACGCTTTGCGTTTCAGGAAAGCCGCCCTCTTCGCTTTTTACATTGCGCGAAAGGCCGGTCTCCGTCAGGATGGTGGTCTCCGTTTGCAGGGCGGCGCCGCCTTTTTGGCGAAAACGCGACGCCGGCGTGATGTAAAACGCGTATGCCACATAGGCGGCGCAAACGCCCGCCAGCAGCAAAACAAGCCACAGGTCCGCGCCCATTGCCAGCAGCAGCACGGCCGCCGCCAGCGCCACCACGGGCAGCAGCACACCGCTGCGCCTTTGCCCGTGCAACATGCGCCAGCGGTAAAACCGCCCAAACACCTGTTCGTTCGTCGGCATTTCTACCCTGCAAAGCATATCGGCCTCCTTGTGGTTGGTGGTTTGGTGCGGGCCGGGTTGGCAGCGGCGAGGTGCAACGCACAGCTACCTTCCGCGCCCCCGGCACACAACGCATGCGTTGAATGCCATTGGCCTTGCGGCTGAGCCGGTGAATTGCCGAAGTGGCAAGAGAAGCCGCCCGGGGGCGCGTTATGCTTATGCCCTCCCCGCTGCCAACCCGGCAAGCACAAGCTGTCCCACTGCCTACGCCTCGGGCAGCACGTCGTTTTCGGAATAGTCCTCGCGGTCATAGGTGAGGTAGGGGTTGTAATAGGGGTCATTCAGCAGGTTTTCGCCGTAGCGGTCCAACAGGCGCTCCTGCTCCCCCGCAAAGCGTTCGGCGCCGGGGCCGTCCTCGTCCAGGCCGCGGCTTTGGCTCTCGTGGTGGTACAGCTCGGCATAGGGGGTAAACACCGCGCTTTGGCCGCGCTGGTGCATGCGCAGGCAGAAGTCCACGTCGTTGAACGCCACGGGGAAGCCCGGGTCGAAGCCGCCCATTTTGTCAAACAAGCGGGCCTTCACCATCATGCAGGCGCCGGTTACGGCGCTCACTTCCTCCACGCACACCAGGCGGAACATATAGCCCGAGGCCCCCCGGTGCTTGTATTTGTGGCTGTGCCCAGCGTAGCCGCCAAGGCCGGTGATGACGCCCGCGTGCTGGATGGTGTCGTCCGGGTAATACAGCATGGCCCCCACGGCGCCAACGTCCTCCAGCTGGCACAGCTGCAGCATCTCGGTCAGCCAGTCGGTGCCTATCACCTCGGTGTCGTTGTTCAAAAACAGCAGATACTCGCCCTTTGCGGCCTGCCGGCCGAAGTTGCAGATTTTGGAAAAATTGAAGTCCTTCTCCTCGTCGTACACCACCACTGTGCAGTTGGGGTTTTCGTCCGCGAGTTTGGTGTAATAGTTGAAGGTCTCCACGGTTTTGGAGCCGTTTTCCACCACGATGATCTCGAAATTGCGGTAGGGTGTTTTCGCGTAAATGGACGTGATGCAGCGGTGCAGGTCCTGGATATGTTCGTTGTTCGGGATGATGATGGATACGGTGGGCAGGCCCTTGATGGCGTAGTTCACCTTATAGGTGCTGGGGTACAGGCCGTCAATCACGTCTCCGCGAAGGTTTTCGCGGTTCAGGTGCGCCCGGATGGCGCGCTTGGCCGCGTCGGCCACATAGGGCTTGGCCTCGGTGCCGGTACTGGTGGAATCCTCGTGCTGGCGCCAGTAATACAGCACTTTTTTGATGTGCACGGCGCTGCCCACTTCGTCCAAAATGCGCAGGTTCAGGTCATGGTCCTGCGCGCCGTCGCATTCGCTGTCAAGGCCCCGCGCCTGGTTGAAGGCGTCGCGCTTTACCACCACCAGATGGCCAATGTAGTTGCAGCACAACAGGTACTGGGGCGAGTAATCCGGCTTGAAATGCCCCACGGTGGGCTTCATGTAGTCCTTTTTGAACAGGGCCTCGTCGCTGTACAAAAAGGTAGCCCCTGTGCGGAAAACGGCCTTCGCCATTTCGTACATGGCATTGGGCGAAAGGATGTCGTCCTGGTCCAGGAAGGCGAAATAGTGTCCGCTGGCCTGTTTCGCGGCGGCGTTGGTGTTTTCCGAGATGCCGCCGTTTTCCATGGTCTCGTAAATAATTCGTTCATCCGTATATTTTGACACAATTTCCCGGCTGGGTCCTTTTTCGTCGCTGCCGTCCATCAGCACCAGTTCCCAGTTCGGGTAAGTCTGGGCCAACACACTTGCCAGCATGTCGTCGAAAAATTTCAGGTTGGGGTTATACACCGGCACCAGAATGCTGATTTTTGGCCAGCCGGTAACATCCTCCGCGCGCTGGGCCTCCAGCGCGCTTTTGCGCGGCAGGTAGCGCCCTTTGCGCCCGCCGCTGCGGCGGCGCACATATTGCCGGGTGCGGCGCAGGGCCGCAAAAAATCCTTCCTTGTGCACAATTTCCCAAAAATAGGCGCGCAGTTCCGCGCTGCGCTTTTTTTTCAGCTTCCGCTGAATTTCTTCCTGGCTTGCCATCATCCTCATCCTTTACTATACAATCGATATTTCGCATGATGCGGTGCTTGCGACACCAAACATTGTCACCGCAACGCGTAATTTTCATATTTCAGCGTCAGCCGGGGGTTGTAGAAGGGGTCGCCCTGTTCAAAAATCAATGGGTGGCGGCGGTGCAGCGCCTCAATTTCCCGGGCGTAGCGCGGGCTGCGCGTTTCGCCGTCCTCGTCGAAGCCGCGGCTTTTGCTTTCATAGTGGGTGCCAACGGCATGGGGCGTGAACACGTTCCACAGCCCGGCTTCCCCAAGGCGCAGGCAAAAGTCCACGTCGTTCAGCCCCACGGCAAAGTCCGTTTCGTCAAGGCCGTTCATGGCCTCGTACAGCGCTTTTTTCACCATCAGCGCCGCGCCGGTAACGGCGCTGTAGTCCTGCGGCACGGCAAGGCGGTACATGTGCCCGCCGTTGCCGCGTGCAAGGCCCTTGTGGCTTACCCCGGCCGTGCCGCCGATGCCCACGATAAGCCCGGCGTGCTGCACCTTGCCGTCCGGGTAGTATAGCAGCGCCCCCACGGCGCCCACGTCCGTGCGCTGGCTGTAGGATAACATTTCGCGGAGGAAACCCGGACTCGTCACCTCGATGTCGTTGTTCAGCAGCAAAATGTGCTCGCCAAACGCGCGGCTCACGCCGAAATTGCACAGCGCCGAAAAATTGAATTCGCCCTTTGTAGCGTAGCGCAGCACCGTCAGGTTTTCATACTCCTGCACCGCGCCCTCGTAAAAGCTCTCGGTGGCGGGGTCGCTTGAGTTGTTGTCGATGACCAGCACCTCAAAATTGTCCCACCCGGCGTTTGCGTAAAGGGAGGAGAGGCACAGTGCCAAATCGTCGATATGGTCCGACGAAGGGATGACCACGCTTACTTTTGGGCGGCCCCACACGGTGTATGCCACGCGGTAGGCGCCGGGGTAGGCGGGCAGGGCCGTCACGTCGCCGTCCAGGCCCACTCGCTCCAAATGGGCCGCAATGGCGCGGCGGCCGGCGTCCACGGCCCGGGGCTTTTGGTCCATGCCGCCGGCGGTGCTGCCGCCGTGGCGCCGCCAGTAATACAGCACCTCGCGGATATGGTGCACCTTGGCGGCCTTTTCGGCCAGGCGCAAAATCAGGTCATAGTCCTGCGCGCCGTCAAAGTGCGGGTCCGGCTCGCCCGCGCTTTTCAGCAGCTTGTAGGTAAAGGCGCACAGGTGGGTGATGTAGTTGCAGCCGTTCAAGTAATCCGGGCTGTAGTCCGGCTTTAGGTGGTATTCGCACAAGCGCTTCAGCTTTTCATCCAGCACCACTTCGTCGGAGTACAACAGGTCCGCCCCGGTCTCGATATGGGCCTTCACCACGCAGAACAGGGCGTGGGGGGCAAGGGCGTCATCGTGGTCCAGCAGCACCATCAGCTCGCCCCGGCTTTCGGCAATGGCGGCGCCCGTGTTGGCAGAGATGCCCGCGTTCTTGTACAGGCGGATGAGCCGCACCCGGGGGTCCTTTTGGGCGTATTTTGCCACGATGGCGGCCACTTCCGAATGGGCCGGGCCGCTGCCGTCGGCCAGCACCAGCTCAAAATTCGCATAGCTCTGGCGCAAAACACTCTCGATCATTTGCCGCAAAAACTCCGGCGGCGTTTTGTACAGCGGCACCAAAACGGACACCAGCGGCATCACGCCGAACTCCGTTTTGCGCTGGGCGCGCAGGTCCTTCGCCAGCGGGGTGTCCACCCGGTATTGCCACACTTCGCCGCCTGTGGCAAGGTTCCAGCGGAACAGCCCCGCGCGAAACAGCGCCTGCCAGCCGCGGGTTTTCACCGTGACGGCCGCGCGCTCTGCCAGCTGCCGCAGCCGCGCGGGCGACAAATTGCGCCGCACGGCCTTTTCCAGCGAGTCTTGCCCCTTGGTGGGGTCGGTATTGCCGTTTGCCACTAAAGCTCAGCCCCTGTTTCTTCGTTGGTGTTTGTGGCTTCTTCCTCGCCGGTATCGTCCGGGGAGCCGCCGTCCGGCGGAGGGTCAATGTCCGGGCCGCCGCCCGCGGGCAGCGCTATTTTCATGTCGCTGTCGTCCTCGCAGGCGGCAAAGGCCTCGTCCCGCAGGTGGGCGTTTTCGCGGTAGTCGTTGCACACGCCCACCGCGTCGCCCTGAGCCACCACGCGCCCGTGGCTTAGCCACACGGCCTTGTTGCACATGCTTTCGATTTGGTCGATGTTGTGGCTGACGAACAGCACCGTGGTGCCGCCGCTCATCAGTTCCTGCATGCGGGCGTAGCTTTTTTCCTGGAACAGAAAGTCGCCCACGCTCAAAATCTCGTCGCAAATCAAGATGTCCGGCTTCATAATTGTGGCGATGGAAAAGGCCAGCCGCGCCACCATGCCGGAGGAATAGTTTTTCACCGTGGTGTCCAGAAATTCGCGGATCTCGGAAAAATCCACGATCTCATCGAAGTGGGCGTCGATGAATTTCGGCTCCATGCCCAGCACCGTGCCGTTCAGGTAAATGTTCTCACGGCCGGTCAGGTCCGGGTCAAACCCGGCGCCAAGCTCGATGAGAGGCGCCACGTTGCCGTACACCTTGCACGTGCCGGCAGAGGGCTTCATCACGCCGGCAATCACTTTCAGCAGCGTGCTTTTGCCCGCGCCGTTCAGCCCCACAAGGCCGTACACGTCGCCTTCTTCCACCTTTAGCGTCACGTTCGACAGCGCAAAAAACTCCTCATACCGCAGCGTGCCGTTCATTTTGCGGATGAACCATTCCTTCAGGCTGTCCACTTTTTCGCGCGCCATGTTGAACCGCATGGAAACATGGTCCACGTCAATCATCGTTCGTCCTGTCCGTCCCATCAAAACATCCTTTGCACGGCACTAAACGGGTAGTGCTAAATGTATAAAATAAAGCGGTCTTGCGTTTTTTTAAATGTAAACAGCCCCGCCAGCATGGCCACCAGCGAAAGCACCGCCGTGGCAACCAGGTGAATGAGCTTCGGCCCTTCGCCGTACACCACCACCATGCGCATCATGGTAACGTACCAGTACAGCGGGTTCAGCCGGATGATATTCATCACCCAAACGGGCAAAAAATCGGCGCTGAACGGGTAAAAAATAGGCGTCAGGTAGGTTAGGGCCAAAATCAGCACGCCGTACAGGTGCTTCATGTCGCGGAAAAAGATGACCACGGACGCCAGCACCATGCCCACGCCCAGGTTGAAAAAAAACAGCAAAATAAGCGGCAGCGGCGCCAGCAAGACCCAAGGCGTCAGCGGCACCCGCATGATGATGACCACAATGATCAGCGTTGCAAACGAGGCCACCGTGTTGATGAGCGAGAAAATCACCTTTTCCAGCGGAAAAATATACTTTGGGATGTACACTTTTTTGATGAGGGCGCTGTTCGTCAGCACGCTGTCCATGGCCAGGTTTGTGGCCTCGCTGAAAAAGTTGAACACTACCTGGCCGCAAAGCAGGTAGGCCGGGAAGTACTCGATGGGGGAATCGCGGAACATGTAGCCGAACACCGCCGACATGATGAGCATCATCATCAAGGGGTTCAAAAAGCTCCACACAACACCCAGGGCGCTGCGGCGGTATTTTACGCGGATGTCGCGCTGCACCAGGTATTTCAACAGGTGGCGGTAGCGGAAAAACACCTTGCCGGTGGCGCGGAAATAGGCAATCAAGGGCGATACCACCTTTCGAAATAGGAGAAATCCTGCCCGGCGAAGGCTGGCAGGGCAAGGTCCTTCGGGCTGAGGGCGTATTCCGCGCCGGCGCCCGGCCACGCCACGGCAAGGCCTGCGTCGTCGAAGCGCACGCCGCCCTCGGCCTTTGGCGCGTAATAATCGGTGCATTTGTAGCTGAACACGGCCTCGTCTGAAAGCACCAGAAACCCGTGGCCAAAGCCCTCGGGCACATAAAACATGCGGTTGTTCGCGGCGGAAAGCTCTACCCCGGCCCATTTGCCGAAGGCGGGGCTGTTCGGGCGCAGGTCCACAGCCACGTCGTACACGCTGCCGCTAAGCACCCGCACCAGTTTGCCCTGGGTGTGCTCCTTTTGAAAATGCAGGCCGCGCAGCACGCCGCGGCGGCTTTTGCTCTCGTTGTCCTGCACAAAAGGCGCGGCGATGCCCACCTCGGCAAAATCGCGCGCAGTGTATGTTTCAAGGAAATACCCCCGGTCATCGCCGAAGAGCGTCGGCTCGATGACGACAAGGCCGGGGATATCCATGTGTGTGAAGCTGAATTTGCCCATGTTTTAGAGACATCCCTTCATTTACAATATACCCAAGAAAGAATACCACAAATCCACGCCGGCTTCAAGCAGAACCGGGCGGAGCAGGCGCGCCGTGCAAAAGAAAGCCGCAGGCTACAAAAGCTCCTGCAAGATCGTGTTCTGCACGATCATCCCTTCCGGTGTCAGGGCAAAGCCGTCTGCCGTGGGCCGCGCCATGCCCGCCGAAACCAGCCGCGCGAAAAACGCGCGCTGCTTCTCCGTGAGCGTTGCGCCAAAACGGCGTTCCAGCCCCGCTTCCGAAAGCCCGCTTGAAAGCCGCAGCCTTAACATGATATAGTCGTTTGCATCCACAGCTCCTTCAAAAATTTGCTTTAGATTCATGGCGGTTTTGCTTGGTGTTTCCACCATGCCTTGCACCGTGTTTTGCCCCACACCCGGCGCCGCGCGAAGGCTGGGCATTGCCGGGGAAGCCGCCGAAAAAGTCGCTATAAACGCCGCCGTGTCCGCCGCGAAGGAAAAGCGCCGCCCGCCCAGCGACGAGTGCGCCGCCGGCCCAAGGCCGAGGTAATTGCGGCAATCCCAATACAGCAGGTTGTGGCGGCTTTCACCGCCGGGTTTGGCGAAGTTCGAAATTTCATATTGCGCGTAGCCGCGCGCGGCCATTTTTTCTGCGGCATACAAATAAAACCCGGCCGCTTCGTCCGCTGCGGGCAGGCCCTCCGGGGGCTTGCGCCCAAAGGGTGTGCCGGGTTCGATTTTCAACAAATACGCCGAAAGGTGCGTTGCCCCGTGGTGTTCGCACAGGGTCAGCGTCTCGTCAAACTCCGCCCGCGTATAGTGGGGCAGCGCCAGCATGATGTCCGCCGAAAGGCGGGTGAACCCCGCGTTTCGGGCGGCGGCAAGGGTTTCGGCGGCCTCGCGCGGCGTGTGTGCGCGGCCCAGGCGGCGGAGGCTTTCCGCGTTTGCCGTCTGCACGCCCACGCTGATGCGGTTTACGCCCGCCGCGAAAAAGCCAGGCAGCTTTTGGGGCGTATCGCCGCCGGGGTTCACCTCCAGCGTCACCTCCGCGCCCGTTGCGGGGCGCACGCTTTCCAGCACACGGGCCACCTGCTCCGGCGCCAGAAGCCCCGGCGTGCCGCCGCCAAAATACACGGTCTTCGGCGGCAAGGCGGCGCCGTTTTCGCCCTTCGGCGCAAGCAGCGCAAAGGCGCGCAGCACCGCGTCCAGGTATTCCTCCGGCACGCCGCGGCTGGCGGGGGCCGAGTAAAAATCGCAGTACCGGCATTTGGACGCGCAATAGGGAATGTGGATATACAGCCCGTAAGCCATCGGGGCCTCCTTTAGGGGTGCGGTGTGGTGGCGCGCCGCTGTAAGACGCGTTGTGCTGTTGTCATCATAGCAAAATCGTTCCGCCGCGGCAAGGGCGGGCGCGGCAGGTGGCGGTTGTAAAAACACCCGCAATGGGCTATACTTTTTGCAGACTTTTTTGAAACGAAGTGGGAGGCAACATGCCGCAAAAGAACACCCTGAACCGCCCGAAAAACGCCTTTTTACAGTTGCTGTGCGGCCCTTTGCGCCTGCACGTTGTTTTGTTCGCCGTTTTTGCCGTTGCGGCGTTTTTCCTGTTTGCCCACCCGGACGTCATCGAAACGTCGAACCATGCCTGGCAGCTTTTAAAAAGCACGGCAAACGGGCGGTTTTTGCAGTTTTACAACGATGTGGTGGCTCGCGGCACATCGCTGTTTTACACAAACTACGCCCACTACAACGTGGCGGTATACCTCATTTTTGCCCTGGTGGAACTGCCTGTGTTTTTGGTGTGCTCGATTTTCGGTTTGCAGGTGCCGGCCACGCTTCTGTACTTCCTTGGCAAGCTGGTGGCGGCGGCGTTTTTCATCGGCTGCCTGCCGCTGGTGCACGCCCTGCTGCGCGAAGCAGGCCGCCCGGAGAAAGACGCCGGCTACGCCGCCCTGTTCACGGCGCTGGGGCCGCCGGCCTTTTTCGCCGTGTTCATGATGGGCCAGTACGATTCCATTTGCCTCTTTTTTACGCTGCTGGGCCTGTATTACTGGACGAAGGACCGCCCTGTGGCTTCGGCGCTGGTGTTTGGCGCGGGCGCGGCATGCAAGTTTTTCCCGTTGATGCTGTTTGCCGTGCTGCTTTTGCTGCGGCACAAGCGGGTGCTGGATATCCTCAAGTACCTGGCCGTCTCCCTGTGGCTATTGGCGCCCACCACGCTGCTGTTTTTGGGTAACAACGGCGACATGAGTGACTTCAACGGCCTGATGATGCAGCGTCTGTTTGCCGCCGAGGTGCCGGGGGCAGGTGGCTTTGCCCTGTTCGGCGCGTTTTTCGCGGCGTTGTGCTTTGCGGCGTACCTGTGGCGCCCGGCGGAAAAGGACCGCCTGAAAGCGGGCCTTTGGCTGTGCCTTACCGTGTACGCTTTGATATTTTTGTTTGTGGAGTGGCATCCCCAGTGGGTGGTGCTGCTTGCGCCATTTGTGGTGATGACCACCTTTTTGGAGAAGGACCGCGCGCCGTGGTTCTACCTCGACATCGCCTTCGCGGCGGGCTTTTTCCTTTACTGCGCCACGGTTTTCCCCGGCCAGTTGGAGGCAAACTTGCTGGACTTCGGCTTGCCCGGGGCCCTTGGCGGCCTGCAAATGGCGGCGCTGCCCGGCGCCCGCGTTTTGCAGGATTACTACGGCCTTGTGCAGGTGCTTACCGTGGTTCCCGCAGTGCTGTGCCCCGGCGCGCTTTTGTGCCAGTTGGCGCTGAAAGCGCCGCTTTCCGGCGGCTCACCCGCGTCGCGGCTGGCAAAGGGGCAAACTTCGCCGGAAGAAAAATACCTGCCGCGGTTTTTGTGGATGGTGTTCGGCGCGGGAATGGCCGTTTGGGTGTTGCCGGTGTGCTTTACGGCGCTGAAAAGCTTTGGCCTGCTGTGAGGGCAGCACAGGCGCAGACGATTGGTGTGTGACAGGGGTGCATGTGATGGTGAAAAAAGAATTTCCAATCCTTGAGTTTGACGCCGACCGGGACGCGTTCATCAACCCGGACATGATACACGAAAAAATCGACATTGCCGCCCGGGCGGTGCTGTGTTTTTTCGGTGACGCGATTGAAAAGCTGAAAAGCGAACTGCCGTTCGAAGTAAAATACACCATCCATTCGGAGTCCAATTTGCATCCGGTGTATGAGTTCACGTACAAAAGCCAAAAAATCGCCGTTGTCCATATGCCTGTGGGCGCGCCGGTGGCGGCGGGCATGATCGACGAGCTGAGCGCGATCGGGTGCGAAAAATTTATCGCCTGCGGCGGCTGCGGCGTGCTGGGCGACAGCCTGCCGGTGGGAGATCTGCTGATACCCACCTCCGCCGTGCGCGACGAAGGCACCTCCTACCATTACCTTGCCCCTTCCCGGGAGGTGGTTGCGAACGGACACGCTGTAAGCTGCATTGAAAAAACACTGGCGGAGCAGGGATTATCCTATTCCAAGGTGAAAACCTGGACCACGGACGCGTTTTTCCGCGAGACGAAGGGGAAAATCCAGCTGCGCAGGGCAGAGGGCTGCACGGCGGTGGAGATGGAAGCGTCGGCGTTCATGGCGGTTGCGGCGTTCCGGAACGTGGTATTCGGGCAGATATTGTACGCGGGCGATGATTTGAGCGGCGCGGCCTGGGACAGGCGGGAATGGCACCTGCGGGAAGATATCCGCGAGGCTGTTTTGAAGCTTGCGCTGGACTGCTGTCTGGCACTATAAATATACCTGTATGATAAGCGTTTGCGCGGCAAGCGTTTTGCCGTAAGTGTTTAAGGGAGATATTATGTCAAAGATGTATGCGTTTGAGGCGGAGATAAAAAAGGTGCCGGATATCGACGGCGCCTATGTCGAAATCCCGTTCGACGTGCGTGCGGAATTCGGCAAAGGGCGTGTACCCGTGGAGGCGACGTTCGACGGGGTGGCATATACGGGGAGCGTTGTGAAGATGGGTACCCCGTGCCATATCATCGGCATTCGCAAGGACATTCGCAAGGCGATTGGAAAACAGCCGGGCGATACCGTAAAGGTCACGATTGCAGAACGCGTAAAATAGGCTGTTTTTGCGGTTGGCCGGACGATTCGTGTGCTTGAAAGGCAAAAAGACCAAAGCCCCGCTGAAGTTTCATTTCAGCGGGGCTTTGGTCTTTTTATGTTTTCCGGGTGGCGGTCTACTGCCTGTGGTTCCGGGGTGTTGGCACTTGCGCTGTGGCCTTGGGCCGCGGCGGGTAAAGGCTGCCATACGCGCCTACTTCTCCGCCACGCGAATGGCGTCGCGCACTTCGCGGTAGGCCGCGTCTGTGGAAAAAAAATGCCCGGCCAACAGTTCCATCAAAATAAAATCCTCTTCCGAGTCGATATCCAGCACGCCAAGGTCCGGCATTTCGCTTATTTCGCACTTGCCGTCCCACAAAAAACCGCTGGTATTTTCGGCCAAAAACCGGCGTTTGAACGTGTAAACAGAGGCGTTGATGTCGTAGCACACCGGCGTTTGCTGCCGCGCCACGAAGTGGGTCTTCACCACCTGTTCCACGTGGTCGCCCTCGCGTTTTGCCATGTTCATGTACGGGCTGCGGCGGCTTTTGGCCGCGCTCATCACCACGTCCAAATCTTCCCGGCCTTCCATCACGGCAAAGCAGTTTTCCACGTCCGCCACGGTACGCATGGGGCTGGTGATGTCAAGGTCCATGTGGTAATCGTAGGGGCGGCCCGTCTGCTCCTCCATCACCTGCAGGGAGTGGCGGAACACGTCCATTTTCGGCACGCTGTCTCCGCACAGGGCTTCCGGCCGCTCGATGCAAGCTACTTCCGGGTAGGCGGCGGCCACCACCTCGCGCAGTTCGGGGCTGTCGGTGTTCAGTACGATGTCGGCATCGATGCCGACATGCCGCCGGGCAAACAGCAAAGCGGCGGCCACGGAATAGTGGGAAATGGGCCGCCCGCAGAAAATTTTCAGGTTTTTGTTGCGAAACCCTTTGCTGCCGGCGCGGCCGCAAATTGTGATGAGGACCCGTTTGTTCATTTTCCCTCTCCCAATGCAATTTTCAGAACATCCAGCGCATGACGCGGCGAATTGACGCTCTCCG
This sequence comes from Oscillospiraceae bacterium, assembly GCA_031551695.1. Lineage (GTDB taxonomy): Bacteria > Bacillota > Clostridia > Oscillospirales > Ruminococcaceae > JAAYCI01. The sequence goes on along the minus strand of JAVBNG010000024.1, from coordinate 29,390 downwards.
GCGCGCTCCCCTCCATGTAGGAAAGGAAATACGCCATTTCCCGCAGGTAACGCGCGTTCACATCCTCGGAGCAGTCATGGGCGATGCCGTTTTCGTCTGTGACAATTCCGGTGTAAAAGTCTGTGACCAGACATCCACTCTCGAGAAATACCTCTATTTTACGTTGGTATTTCCGGCCAAAGTAGTCCAGGTGCAACTCGCACAAAAAGTTGTTGTACTGTGCGATGTATACGGCAAGGTCGTCCGAATCGATGTCGAGATGGGAGAACTTGCCTCGGTATACCTGACTTGACAGTGGGAAACCAAACAGGTCGGTCAGGTAGTCCCACTCATGGATCAGATCCAGCGCAACACCGCCGCCCATAGCGCTTTTAGCAGAGTATACAGTTGTGTAGTCAGCGTCGGGTCGCCAGCCCGGCAGGTAGCTGGAGCAAATTGCCCGCACGGAGTAGACCGGCTTGCCCGCCAGCAGTTCTTTGGTTTTGGCGTAGGCGCCGCAATAGCGCATGGGCGCGGCCACGTAGGCCTTTTGGCCCGCGGTAAGGCCAAGGGACGCAAGGTCGTAGCCGGTGCTTTCGAAAATGGGCTTTTCTATAAAAAATGCTCCCGCACGGCCGTCCAGCGCGGCAATTGCCTGCGCATGCAGGTGGGTCGGGCCTGTGATGAACACCGCGTCCCAAGTTTCATCCGGCGGCAGCGCGCGCATTTCGCCGGCCAAAAGCCCTTGTACATCTTCCGGCAACGCGCGCGCCGACGCGCGCAGTGCGTGGGCTTCCAGCGGGATGCCACGCTCGGCGCACACCGCGCTGAGGTTGCGCAAATGGCGCGTGCCAATGCTGCCGAGGCCGCAAAACAATACCTTCACGGCCGCACCTCCCCGCCGTTTCCGGCGCTCACGGCGTCGATGAATTGCAGCACGGCGCGGTCCTGCGCAAAGCTCCATTTTGGCGCGGCCTTGCCCGCCAGCACATCGAAAAAGTTCAAAATCTCGTCTACATAGGCGTTTTCCACGATGTTATCGCTGTAGCGCGTGTCGTGCTCAAAGCTTTCATAGGTGTCCACGGGCACTTTGTCCTTGGCCGCGTCGTCATAGCGGTACAGCGATTTCGGGTTGCCTTCCCAGTACAAATGCAGCCCGCCGCTGTACACTTCCAAATTGCGCACGGCCTTTGGTGTGGCCACATCTACAGCAAAATATCCACGAATACCATTTTCGTGTTCCAAATTTATGCAAATACTGTCGAGATATGGCAAGTCCAATCCACTGATGTCCGCCGCCTCGGCCCGGGCGCGGCGGATGCCGCCGAAGGCCGTCACCATCCATGGCAGTTCGATGGCGAGAATTTCGCGCACGCCGCCGGTGCGCGGGTTCCCTACGAAAAAATCAGTGTATTTTTCCCAGGGATGCCAGTCCGGCAGGTACTGGCCCACATGGTAAATGTAGCGCACAGGGCGGCGCGCGGCGGCGGTGAATTCCCGCACCGAGCGCCCGATGTAGGCGGTTTCGCCGCGGTACAGCATGGTGCTGGACAAAAACAGGGTCAGGCCCTTTTTGGCTGCCGCCTGCACCAGTTCGTCGTAGCCGTCGTCCACCAGGTTGATTTCGGTGAACACATTGACGCCCGCCGCCAGCAGCGCGCCGATGATGGCCGCGTGGGTCAGCGGCGGTGCGCACACAAAGGCCGCGTCGTATTTGCCGGCGGCAAGGGCCGCCTCAAGCGTCGGATAAGCGCCGCCGCCGTATTCGGCCGCAGCAAGGCGCGCGGGGCTTTGGTCCACGCAGGAGATGGACATGGCAGCAAAGGCCGGGTTCGTGCCCCGCAGGCGCGCCAAAATACCCGCCCGGCGGCGGCCCATGCTGCCAAGGCCCACAATCAGGATGTTCATGCCGTACCCCCGTCGTAGAAAATTTTTGCCCCGCGCAAGGAGCCGTCCCGCAAGTGCCGCATCAGGATGTCGGCGATTTTGCCGCTGGTGTCGCCGCCGTTGTAGGGGCTTTGAACGGTTTTGGCCGCGGCGAAGAAATCGTCGGAGGCAGCCAGCCGGATGGCGGCGGAAATGGCCCCGGCGTCGGCTTTGCAGCACACCACGTTGGGGCAGATGGGCCGCCCTTCCTGCCGCAGGCCGATGTTTACGGCGGGCACGCCCATGGAGGGGGTTTCCACCACGCCGGAAGAGGAGTTGCCCAGCACCAGCCGCGCCTGTTTCATGGCGCTTAAATAACGCGCAAGGCCCAGGGAGAGAACAAAGGCGGCATTGTCCGCCTGTTCGCAATATGCGGCAAAAATCGCGTTCAGCTCTTCGCCGCCGGCGTCGGCATTGGCGCCGGTGAACAGGTAAAACAGGCCGTCGTTTTCACGGGTGGCGGCCAGCAACGCCCCGGCCTGCTGGCGCACATCGGCGCCGGTGGCTGTTTCGGGGTGGTAGGTGACAAGGGCAAAGGGGCGCGTGCCAAGCTGCGGCAGGCCCAATGACTCCGCCAGTTCCGCCAGCGGCATCAGCGGCGTGTTGCGGATGTTTTCATCCCCAAGGCCGCCCACGTTGAACACGGTGTCCGGTTGTTCGCCCATGCAGAGGACGCGCCGGCGGTGGTCCTCGCAGGAAGGGAAATGCAGCTTCGCCATTTTGGTGACGCAGTGGCGGAACCAGTCGTCGTCGGCCCCGTGGGTTACATCGCCGCCGCCGATGTGCGCCACGGGAATGTCCAAAAGGGCCGCCGCCTCGGCCGCGGCCAGAATCTCGTAGCGGTCGCCCAGCAGCAACACCGCGTCCGGGCGGATTTGCGTGAATTCCTCTGTGAACAGGCGCAGGGCAAGGGCCGTGCGCGCGGCGGTGCCGGCGCGGCCCTGCGGCATGGGGGCGCTTAAAATGTCCAGCCGCGCCGTTATGGGCACGCCGTCGGCCTCTATCTCGGCCACGGTGTTGCCAAAGGCGGGCGACAGGTGCGCCCCTGTGGCAACGAGGGAAACCGTGGCGTCCGGCACGGCCGACAGGCGCCGGATTACCGGGCGCAAAAGCCCGTATTCCGCGCGCGTGCCGCTGACAACCGTAAGTTTATACATGCGGTGCTCCCTTATAACGTGATTTTTTCGTCCTCTGCAAAATCGCGCGGGGCGGCCTTGCCCAGCACTTCGTCCCAGCGCATGGGGCTGATGCCGTCGCCGGGGCGTTTGGTGCCGAGGTTTTCTTCGGTAAAGGGTTCACCCGCCCGGATGGCACGGGCCGCCACGATGCTTTTGCGCGCGATGTCCTTGTTTTTGGCCTCGCTTTTGGTAACGGCTTTTTTGCGCCGGCCAAGAGATTTCTCGGTGATGCGCATGTATTTTATCATTTCGGCAAGCTCGGCCGGGTCCAGGCTGGCCTGATGGTCCGGCCCGGGCAGGGATTTATCCAGCGTGAAGTGCTTTTCCACCACTGTGGCGCCGAGGGCCACGGCGGCCACGTCGCACACAAAGCCGGGGGTGTGGTCCGAATAGCCGACGGGCAGGCCGAACACGTCGGCCAGTTCCAGCATGGCCAGCAGGTTCGCGTCTTCAAAGGGGGTGGGGTATTCCGTGTTGCAGTGCAGCACGGTGATATCGCCCGCGCCGCCGCTTTCCAGCACGGTGAGGGCGTCGTCAATCTCGGGGATGGTGCTCATGCCGGTGGAAAGCAGCACGGGCTTTGCCGCCGCCGCCACACGGCGCAGGTAGGGCAGGTTTGTGATCTCGCCGCTGGGCACCTTCATCAGGGGCAGGTCCAGCGAGGCGAGGAAGTCGACGCTGGGCAGGTCAAAGGCGGCGGAGATATACGGAATGCCGATGGTGGCGCAATATTCCGCAAGCTCGCGGTGGGCGTCAAAATCAAAGTGCAGGCGGCGGATCATATCCAGCTGGCTCTCCGCCGCGCCTGTGGCGGTTTTCTGGTAGGCGGCTTTTTCCGCAAAACGGCTCACCACCAGCTCCGGCACGGCGGTTTGATATTTTACCATGTTGGCCCCGGCGTCCTTGGCGGCTTGTGCCATCTCCTTGGCGCGGGCAAGGCTGCCGTTGTGGTTTACGCCTGCCTCGGCGATGATCAGTACTGGCATGGTGCATTCCTCCATGGCTGATGAAATGGACGGTCAGGGTTTGGGGCCTATCGGCATATATTTTCCGCTTACCTTCCGCACCGCCTCGCGTACAACAAAGGGACGCCGTTCGAGATTTGGTTTGCGGCTGATGTCCCGTCGGGAAATATCCTGCCGCTCTCCCCCGCTGACGATGGCCTTGTGCGCATACCCTCCCGCCGCTTGTGTGTGACTACAGGCGCAAAATGTCAGCCCGTGCGTTGCTATTCACCGCATTTTATTATCTCGTTTCCGCCGCCGCGCGGCAAAAACCAGCATGGCCGCGAACGCGGCGAGGCCGGCCAGAGACAAAACGGCGCCCGGCCAAAGGCCGCCAACGGCGTAGCGCAGTTCCACCCGGTTTTCGCCTTCCTCCAGCGGCACGGCGAGGAAGGTGCCGCCAAACCGGATTGTTTCGCGCGCTTCGCCGTTCACCTCCGCCAGCCACGCAGCGTCGTAGGGGATGGACGTGAACAGCAGCGTACGGCCATTCGCGGCCCCCACATCGGCGCTGACAAAGCCATCGGAAAGGGCGACGCTGGCGGCGTTTTTCAACGTGCTGTCCGCCAGGCGTTGCAGCAAATCAGGAGTGGAATAGGCAAAAGAGATAGAATCGATTGTAAATTCTGCCTCAAGCGCGAGTGAAAAGATGATTGGCTCGCCCTCCTCGAAGTAGCCGAGGTTCACGACGCCCGCAAAGTCGCCCGCGAACAAAAGGCCGATGTAGCTTCCGTTGACGGATGCCGCCGCCTCGTACAGCTGCGGCGCCGTGGCAAGGGCGTAGTAATATCCGCCTTTTGGGGCGTTGAAGGTGTAATCCACACTGCCCGGCATGGTGCCGGTAAGCGGCAGCTTTACGTCGCCGCCGTCGATGGCGGTGGCAGCCGCCACACTGCCGGGGGGCACTTCGGCGCAGATGTTGCCCTCGCTGCCAAGGGCCTTGGCAAGCGCGTTTTGATAGGCAAAACTATTGTCCCACAATCCGCTTTCGCCGTCAACCATGGTGCGGGAAGCGGCGGGGGAAACGGTGAACGCCATGGGCATGGCGTAGGGGTTTTCATAGATGGGGTATGCCGCGGCGGTGCCTGTTTGCCGCCAGTGCGCGGGCAGTGTGCGGCTGCCGTCGGAAAACAGGTACTTGATGGCAAGGACGGAATCGGCAAAGGCGGTGGAGCCGTAGAGATAGGACATAAAGGGGCTTTGGTAGCCGAGGTTTTCGAAAGCCGCGTCCGAGGAGGCGTCCATGGTGGAGCCGAAATGGGAAATGCCGTGGTAATTGAACATCATGGGGTCGTTCAGCGTGCGGTAGAAATTTTTATCCAGCCGGTAGGCGCGGGCGTCGGTTTTTCCAATGGCGTCCACCGTGCCGCCCACGTCCGCCAGGAACTGGCGGTAGGTGGACAGGGGATATTTTTCGAACCGGTTTGTGATGTAAAAGCCATTTGCGGCAAGCTCCACACACACGATGCACGCAAGGCCCACGGCGGTGAGCTTTGCCAGCAGTGGGCGCTTCGTTTTGAACACACACGCAGCGGCCACGCACAACGCGATGGCCGCCACGCCCATGGCGCTGACGAGCAAACGGCCGCGGGCGGTGTCACGCGGCAAAGCGGCCAAAACAACAAACAGCAAAAAAACGGCCCCGCCGGAAATAAGCGCCGTGCGGGCGTGCACGGCCCGCCTTGCAAAAGCCGCGGCCGCCACAAGGCACAGAAGAAAGCCGAAAAGAAACGAGTAACGGTATAAAAACCAGACGGGCGGTTTCATGCCGTGCCACAATACGTCAAGGCCTTTGCTCCAAAAAGAGAGCCCCAGCGCTAAAAAGCCGAGGGCGGCGGTAACTTTTTCCCGCCCCTTTACCCGGCGGCTGATAAAAAAGCACAAGGCAAAGGGCAAAACAAACAGCCCGGCATACAGGAAGGGGAGGCCATTTTGCACGTCCGGCCATATAAAATTGGCAAAGCTGAGCCGTTCTGCCAGCGCCGGCAAAGCGGTGAGCGGAAAGTTTGGCTCGGTGGAAAAACTGTAGGCAAAAATATCGCCCTTGCTGGCGCTGATGTTTTGCAAAGAGGGCAAAACGAGCACGGCAGACAGGCACCCCGCCACCGCCGAGCCCACGGCGAAGCCGAGGACGGGCTTCTTCACCAGGGAAAGCACGCTGCCTTCTTCCTCGGAAGCGGCCACGCGCAGCCAGAGGGAGAGGGCAAAATAGCCCACAAGGAAGATGCAGGCCATGTAGGCAATGTAGAAATTGGCAAGAATGGCAAGGGCCAAAAAACCGGTGTAAAAAGCGGGGCTTTTGCCTTGCAAAATGCGGTCCACCCCAAGGCAGATGAGGGGCAAAAGCAGCACCACGTCGTGCCACATGATGTTTTGCGCGTAGGCGAAGTTGTAGGCCATGAAACCGTAACACAGGGCGCACAGTACCCCCGGCAGGCCAATACCCTTATATTTATTGCCGATGTACAGATTAAAAAAAACGCAGGCAAAAACGACCTTCACAAGCAGGATGGCCGCCGCCGCGATGGGGAAATTTGTCTCTTTGATGAAGAGGTATACCACATTGAATGGGCTGGACACATAGTAGGCGAAAATGCCCAGCAGCCCGCCGCCGAGGGATTTGTCGAAGCCGTAACTGAAGCCCGCCGCGCCGGAAAGGGCGTGCTTGAAGTGGGCGAAATAGTTGACGTACTGGGCGTTCAAGTCGCCGGTGAGCACGGTCATGTCGCCAAAGGGCCAAATGCCCAGCGCAATATAGACGCCCAGCATCATGCCACACGCCAGCAGCGCGGTTAACACGGCGGGATGCAGCTTTTTGGTTTTCGTCATCGCGTTGCACCGCCCGTCTCATTCATTTTGCCCGCGTGTTACCCCAGCCGCGCGCGCATTTCCTCCAGCTCTTCGAGGCGCCCCATGTCCATCCAGCAGTCCTCGCTGACGGTGTACACCCCAACGCGCCCGCCGTTTGCCTTGCAGCACATGATGATGTCCGGAAAGCCCTGGAAGGTGTCGTCTTCGATGGCGCTGAGCACTTCCGGCTCCACCACATACATGCCCGCGTTGGTCAAAAAGTCCATTTTAGGCTTTTCCGAAAAGGCCGAAAGGCACGCGTCGCCCGACACCTCCACCACGCCGTAGGGGATGGTAAAGTGCTTTTCGGCGCACACCACGGTGATGGCGTTGCCGTTTTCTTTGTGGGTGCGCATCAGGTCGGCGTAGTCGGCGTCGATGAGATTATCGCAGTTGGTGAGGAAAAATGTCTCGTCCACCTGCCCCTTCAAAAGGCACAAACCGCCGCCGGTGCCAAGGGGTTTTGTCTCCTCGGCGTATTGCAGGGCATAGGCGTGGTCGGTGTCGGCAAAATAGCTTTTCACCATGTTCTTTTTGTGGTTCAGAACGAGGGTGAAATCGGTGCAGCCGAAATCGGCGAAGCGCTCGATCACATGCTCCAAAATGGGTTTTTCGCCCACGGGGATGAGGGGCTTTGGCAAAATTTTGGTGTACGGGTACAACCGTGTGCCCGCACCGCCCGCCATGATGACCACCGGCGCCTTTACGTGCACGTTGCCGAGGATGTTGTCCGCCTCGTTTTGGAACACCACGCAGGCGATGCGGCCCTCTTTGTCCAGCAGGGGCACGGCGTCGATGTAATGGTCGGCCAAAAAGCGCCCGGCGTAGGCGCGGCGCGCCACAGGCAGGCTTTTGGGGCTGTAGTTTGCGGCTTCGCTCACGCTTTTGCGCAAATCGCCCCCGCGCAGGATGTACTTGCGCAGGTCACTGTCCGTCACCACGGCCTTCAAAACACCGTCCGGCGCCACAAAAAGAATGCGGCGGCCCACAGTGTTCAGCTTTTCCATGGCGTCGATGGCGGGCATGGTTTCGGGGATGATGAGGGTTTCGATGGTCAAAGGGCTTCCTCCTTTGGGCTGGGTGCAAAGTCTTGCCTTCGGCCGGTGTGTCTCTGCACAGCTACCTTCCGCGGCACCCGCCGTACAACGCTTCGTATTGTTTACCCTCCGGGCGCGGGCGAAGCGTAGCGGTTCAACAAAACTATTCCGTCAATTCCAGCACGGCCCGGCACACGCGCAGGGCCTCTTCGTCCGTCATGCCGGTGGAACAGGGCAGGTTCAGGATGCTGTCCACATATTGCCGCGCGGCGTCCAGGCCGTGGATTTCGCAGCCCTGGTAGGGCGGCTGCTCGTTGATGAGCCCCCAGATGGGCCGTGTTTGGATGCGCTGCCCGGCAAGGGCGGCCATCAGCGCTTCCCGCCTTTCCACACCGCCAGAAGTGAGGCACAGGCTGAAAAACCATTTGTTTGGGCGGGTGCCTTCGCGGAACAGCAAAATGGCAAGGCCGTTTTTGCCGTCGAGGTTTTTGTGGTAGATATCGTACAGCGCGTGCTTGCGGGCAATGAAGGCTTCAAGGCTTTCCATCTGCGCAAGGCCAAGGGCCGCCTGCAGGTTCGTCATGCGGTAATTATAGCCCACCTCATCGTGGGTGTAGCGCACTTCGTCGCTTTTTGCCTGGGTGGAAAGGTGCTTCGCGTGCGCGGCCCAATCAGCATGATTCGACACCAGCATGCCGCCGGAGCCGGTAGTGATGATTTTGTTGCCGTTAAAGCTGTAGGCCCCGGCGTCGCCGATGGTGCCTGCCATTTTGCCCGCGTAAGGGCCGGTTTCATAGCGGGTGCCGATGGCTTCGGTGGCGTCTTCTATCACGGCGAGGCCATACTCTTTTGCCAGGGACATGATTGCGGGCATGTCGGCAAGGTTGCCGAACACATGCACCACCTCAATGGCGGCCACACGGCGGCAGGAAGTTTTGTTGTAGGTGCCGCCTGCGCGCTTTTCGCAGTTGTTTTGCAAAAAACCGGCCAAAATGGCGGGGGAAAGGCAGAGGGAATCGTCGCAGCCAAGGAACACCGGCACAGCGTTCACGTAGCGCACGGGATTCACGGCGGCGATGAAGGTAAGCGCCGGAACGAGGACCTCATCGCCCTGCCGCACGTCCGCCGCCAGAAACGCCAGGTGGATGGCCGAGGTGCCGCTGTTGCATGCCACGGCGCGCGGCATACCAACGTAGGCGGCAAAGGCCTCTTCAAAACCGGCCACCTTGCTGCCGCCGGTGGAGACCCACTCGCTCACCACGGCGTCCAGCACATAGTCGCGCTCATTGCCGCAAAAATTGGGGACGGAAAGGGGAATATAGGCTTCACTCATTCGGTTCTGTGCCTTTCGTTTTGCGTTTGCGGAAATATCCAATCATCTCCATTATAGTACAAATTAGCGACGACGCAAGCGCGGGAAGCAGGAGAAATGCCGCCGCGGCGCGGAAATCGCGGAAAAAATATTGCCAGAAGGGCAGGGGCGGGTTCAGCTCCACACCGGTGATGGAAACGGTGTTGTTTGGCAGGGTGCCAAGGTCCACGCGCAGGCTCTCATAGGCTTTCGGCGGCAGCAGGTACTCGTAGCCGCCGTCCACCGGGCGGCCGAACGCTCGGCGCACACCGCCGAGGAAGCCGTAGTACAGGTCCATTTCATCCGGGCTTTTGGCAAAGGTAGCAACCAGGCGCACGCGCCGCACCGGCATGCGCGCAAAATCCGCGCGGGCCTGCGCGTCCGCTGTGGTGGTAACATAGGCGCCGTCTACGGTGAGGGCGGCGTCCACCAAAGTGAGGTCCTGCACGGGGATGAGCAGATGGGGGCTGAAAAAATCGAAGGCGAAGGCGGCAATGCCCGCAAGCAGCCACAGGCAGGCAGCCGCAAGGTAACAAACAAATGTGGTTTTGGCTGTGCGCGTTTTGAAAAAGGCGCGGCGTGCGGGTGTTTTTTTCATGCCGGATCCTCCTGCCGCGTGCTGCCCAAAGCGGGCGTAAGCGTTGCTTTGCCACCGGATATTTCCACGTTGTACAGGTTGGTTTCGCCGCTAAAATAAGCGGCCATGCCGTCGCTGAACAACCGGCCGTATTCCGCGCGGAAGGCGTCGTCGGCAGAATCGATGAGCACGGTGGTCACGCCCTCGTCAATCAGGTATTGCCGCCACTCCGCCGGGCCGATGTGCCGTTTTTCTACAAACCCGCCCGCAAGCTTCGTGCGCTCCAAAAACTCGCCGCCGCCGTAGCTGTAGTCCATTTGCCGCGGCTGGAACGCGTAGTGGTACTGGAACCATTTCAGGCCGTTGTCGCCGGTGGAAATGAGAAAGGTCTTGCCGTTTTCGGGCAGGGCGGCGGCGGTTCCGGCGGCATCCGCCAGGAAGGCGCGCTCGTTCGCGTAGGCCGCAGCGTTGAAGCCGAACACGCTGTACGCCACCGGCACATTGCGCCAAAACAGCAGGCAAAACACGGTGGCAATGCCCAGCACGGCGGCCTTGCCCGCAAGCGCGGCCACAACCCCCCGGCGGCGGGCGGTATCACTGCCACTTGCGGCAGAGGCGCTGGCAGCGCCGAGATTGTCCCGTCCGGCCACGGCCCCAGCCACTGACATAGCAAGCAGCGCCAGCGCCGCCAAAAACCAGCCTAGGAAGAAGGTCATCAGGTAGCGGTGATAGCTGGTGAGGGTCTGCTCCTGGGTGAACACATAGATGTACAAAAAGCTGAGAAACAGGTAATACGCCGCGAAGGCGAGGGGGGCGAGAGCGGTGAACACCACACAGCGGCGGCGCTGGGCGGGGCGCCCCGCAAGGAACGCCGCCAGCACGCCCATGGCCGTGAAGCCGAGGGCCGCCATGGCCCCGGTACCGAACAGGCCGGCGCGCTGTGTGAAAAACGCCACGCCCATTTGGTTCATCACCGAGCGGAAATGTTCGCTTTTGGCCGGCGAAAACAGCTCCCGCACTGCAGCAAGCAGCATGTCCAGTTGGCCCATGCCCTCGGCGGCAGAAACTTCAGTGCTGATACCGCCGGATACCACGCCCGCATGCCAATGCCACAGCAGGAAAAAGCCCGCCACGGCCGCCGCCAGCGCGGCAAAGGCGGCAAGCAGGCGCAATGCCTTTTTGCCGCGGGAAACGCCCGGCGCGCGTTTGGCAAACAGCATGTCCGCCAAAATAAGGGCGGCGGCCATCAGGGCGAAGACGAAGCCGGTTTCCTTGGTAAGGGTGAGGGTGGCGGCGGCGAGGACGACGGGCAACAGGCGTGCCCAAAGCGGCGCGGCGCTGTTTGCCGCCGCATACCACGCCACCAGCATGGCTGCGAACAAAAAGCCCATGGGGATGTCCGCCAAAGAGTCGAGATACACGGGCGACATGGCCACCACCGCACCGGTGTGCTGGAAAACGAATGGCGCCAGCACCGCCGCAACGCCAAGGCCAAACGCCACGGGCCATTGCGGCCGCGGCGCGTTACCATCTTCCCCGTCGTCGTCTTTATCTTTCCCATCCGCATCGCCGTCAAGCCCATTCACGCCCAACCCGCCTGCGTGGGCCGCAAGCGCGCAAGGGTCAAAGGGGGAAAGCAGCGCCGCAACACAGGCAAACAGCAAAAAATCGACGGCGGCGTAGGCCTGCCAGGCGGAAAATCCGGGGCCGAAAAACTGCACAAAATACGAAAGCAGTGCCAAAGCGGGCGGCTGGGTGTTAGGCCATATCCAGCCGGCGGGGGCCATGGAGGGCAATGTGTCGTACAGCTTCGCCAGCTTTGCCGAGATGCCCCAGGTGGAAAATTCGTCCCAGGTGGCGTATTCGGGGCGTTTTATCAAAAACGCCACGCACACGAACAGCCCCGCCGCCACAAACAGCCAAAACCCGCCGCCCATGCGTGGCAGCGGCTTTTTTTGCAGGGTGTGGCGCAAAAGAAGCCAAACAAGGGCCAAAAAGCACAGGGCGTAAAACACCCAGCCGGCGGCGGGCAAAACACCCAGCAGGCCGGCCAGCGTAAAAAAGCACACGGTGGTTCCCACGGCGCACAGCGGCCCCAGGGACGGCCGCACCCGGAGGCTGCAAAACAGCAGCGCCAGCACCACCAGCTGGGCAAAGGCGGCAAAAACGCGGTAATCCGTCATGGGCGGCCCTCCCCTCTGGGGCTTGGCCGCTCCATCAGCTGCACCGGGGCATCCGGGCTGTCCGCGTCCTCCGGCGGGCCGGCGGGGGGGCGCTGTTTCTCCCGCTGCTTTTTGCGTTTTGCCGGCCATGCGGCGCGGGCCTCCAGCGCCACGGCAACGCACGCCGCCGCAAAACCCGGCGCAATAGCGAAGGCCAGCCATTCGGCGGCGGATGGCGCGTAAAAGGCCCAAAGCGGGCGGCGCACGTTCACGTATACGCCGCGCACCTCAATGGTATTGCCGGCAACGGCGCCGGGGTCCACACGCAGGCTTTGCACGCCGGTGGGCGGCAAGTAGTACAAATGGCCGCCGGGCGCCGCCGCATAGGCCATGTTGCGAATGGAGTAATCCGCGCCGGGCGCGGCCCAGAAAACGGTGACGGCAAGGGGGTCCTTTTCGTAAAGGATGTCGAGGTAGACGTTCTCTATTTTGCGCTCTTCGTCCAGCAGCAGAAGCTGCGGGTCCTGCCCGGTGGAAACCAGCAGCGCCCCTTCTTCCGCAAGTTCGCGCTTATCAAAATCCCCGGCGTAAAACACGCCGGTCTTCAATTCGCCGCCGGCGTAGGCCATGCGGTTTGCAATGTACTCGCCCGTGTGGAAGGCGAACATGCCAAGCAGCCAAAGCCCGTAGCACAGGCCCAGCAAAAAACGGGCCGGGTGCAGCCGGTACCGTTCCCCAATTGCCTGTTTCATTGCCGCACCGCCTTTCCGATTTTGTGTGTTTCGCGTTGGTTTGCCGTTGCTCATGCCACCGGGGCAAACAGGCCGCCGCCGTTTTGCCTGTACAGCACCGGCGCGCCCGCGTTTTTGGCCGTGGCAAGGCCATCGGTAAACAACGCGCCGTAGGCGTTTACAAACGTGTCGTCCACCGTTTCGGCCAAAATGTAATTGCAGCCGTGCTGCGCAAGGTAAGCCGCCAGTTCCTCCGGTGTAAGCTCCTCGGCGGGCAGGTTCGTTTTCGCCGTGTAGGCGGCGGCCGCCTCTCCCGGTTCGTGTGTGGGCGGCAAAAAAGTGGTGCCGCCATAGCTGTAGTCCAGAATGTGGGGGTAAAAGTAATAGTGCCAGCGGAACCAGCCTTCGCCGGTGTCGCCCTGCTTCACAAAAAATACCCGGGCGCCGTCGTCCACTTTTTCGGCCAGCGCCGCCGCTTCGGCTTCCTCAGCCTTCAGCGCGGCGTAAGCGCTTTGCGGGAAATCGAGGACGGAATACCCCGGCAGCACCTTGATGGTGAACAGCGCCGCCATGCACAATGCAAGGGCGACGGCGCCGCCCTGCGCGGCCAAAGCGCGAGCTGTGCCCGTCTGCTGTGCCGTGCCGCTCTGCCGTTCCGCCGCACCTTCCCGCGCGGCCAGCAAGAGCAGCGCCAGGGCCAGCAGCAGCCAGCCCGCGTAGTAGGCGGAGGAATAGCGGTTATAGTCCGGAATGCCGGAGGCGTATTTGCTGAGGAAGGCGTAATAAATGAATAAAAAGGTTTGGTGGCCAAGAAACCCGAGGGTGGAAAGCCCCGCGGCCAGCGCGGTGCGCCGCCTTTGCGCGCGGGTGGGGGCCAGCCAAACGGCCAGCGCCAGCAAGGCCAAAACCAACAGCGCTGTGGCAAGCCCGCCGCCAAACATGGAGGCCTTATAGGGGTAGCCGGTGAGGAATGCGGACGACATGTCGTGCCAAGTGCCCATAAACCGCTCGCCGCGCTGCGACGGAATAAAAAGTTCTGTCAAAAAGCGCAGAGCGGCGCCCACGGGGGAATCGCTGGTGGCGGCGCCGCCTGTCACGGGATTCAGCGCGTTCATGGCGGCGGCGTAGTTTGCCCACACGGCGTGCACGGCCACGGGCGCGGCAAGGAACCCGGCCGCGCGGTACAGTTTGCGCCAGCGCCAGCCGCGAAAACGGTCCGCCTTTTCCGCAAACAGCGTGTCCGCCGCCATCAGCACGGCGGCAACAAGGGCCACGGGGAACAGGTCTTCTTTGCAAAGGGCAAAGGCCGAAAGGGGCAGGGCGGCCCAGGCGGCGGGGGCTTTGCGGGTTTGCCGCGCCACAAAGTAAAACGCCAGGTTGCCGCCAAACAAAATGCCCGCGGCAAGGTCCGCATAGGCGGTCATGTAAACGGTGGAAAGGAAGGTGGTGCGTTCGGGCGTTCCGAAAAAGAAGGGCAGAAACAGGCAAACGGCCGCGGCGGGCGCCCAAAGGGCAAAGCGGCGACGGCTTGCCGCGGCCAACACGGCGGAAAAGCAGGCGAACAGCAGCATGGCGTAACCAAAAAACACGGGCCACGCGGCAAAGGTGGGGCTGAGCCCCTGCGGGAACCAGCCCAGCAAAATGAGGCCGGGCGGGGCGGTGGCCGTCCACCACCTGCCGGCGGGCGCCGCGGTGTGCAGGGTGCCGGCAAATTTCGTCAGCTTTACCGATACGCCCCAGGCGGAAAATTCATCCCAGCCGGAAAACACGGGCTGCTTTACAGCCAAAACAAGCAGCGCCGCAAGGGAAAAACCGATGAAAAGCAAAAAGCCCGGATGCGCGAACTGCCGGAAGAAAGGCCCGAGGCCCGCGCGGCGAAGGGGCTCGCCACCGCCGGGCTGCGCGGCCGCGGCGCCTTTGCCCGCCCGCCAAATGGTAAACACAAGCAGGGCAAACACGGCAACGTAAAACACGGCGGCGGCGGGAACCAGCACGCCCAAAACCCCCGCGAGGCAAAAAAACACCATTACCGCCGCCACAGAGGCAAGCGGCGAAAGAGCCGGATGCACGCGGCAGTTTGCCGAAAGCACCACGGCCAATGCCGCAATAGCCAGAAAAGCCGCGAGGGCGCTTAGCACTTGCAAGGGCGGTCTCCTTTTGCTCAAAATTTTTCGCCGCTTTGGAAGCGGCGCGTTCAAACCGCGGAACAGTGGAACTGGCGCATTCGATTTGCGTGCCGCCACGGGTGCGCCAAACAGGCGGAACCGGCGCATTGCGGGCGCGGCGCATCGGGCCTTGCGCCCGCTCAGCCCGCGCCTGCCCGCGCTTCGTCTGCTTTTTCGCTTCCCGCGCCGGGGCGCGTGCGGCGTAAAACGCGCCAAACGTCGGCCAGCTGCCGGGCGGCGGCGGAAATGGCTGTGGGCAGCAGCAAAGCCAAAAATATCTGCCACCAACTGGGAATGAAGTGCTGCCAGGGCGGCACCGGCTCGTTCAGGGTAATTTCCCAGTCGCGCCACAAAATGCCGCCGGTGGTGTCGGGGTCAAACCGCAGGGCGTAATACTTGCGGCCGGAAAGGTCGAATATCCACGCCCCGGTGGAAGATTTTTCCGCCCACAGGCGCTTCGCCTCGCTGAACTCCTCGCCCGGCGAGGTGGTGTAGTACAGCGTCATGGCGCCGCCGGGGCGGTTCGTGTCCTCGTAGCGGAAGCCAAAATTCGTGGCGTAAAACGCATCTCCCGGGCGGTATACCATTTGCGGGTCGCCGTCGGTGGAAATCAGGTCGTAAGAGCCGTAGTTGTTTTCCTCGTTCAGCATGCTCTCGGTGGCAAAATCGCCATAGGAAAGCATCTGCCATTGCAGCTCGCCGTTCCGGCGGTGCATTTCGTCCCGCAACAGGGAAAAGCCGCAGGAAAGCAGATACACCACTAAAAACAGCACGAGGATGGCAAACGGCAGAACGCGAAAGCGGTCTTTTTTCATGCGGCGCCTCCTTCCTTCACAAGGGAGAGGCTGTCGCCGTTCCACTGCACGCGGTAATACCGCGCGCCGGCGGCCATGCTGCGGTCCGCCGCCCAGCCGGAAAGGCCGTCGGAAAACAGCGCCGAAAACCCGTCGCTTAAAATGTATTCGTCCGGCACGTCGATAAGCACGTGGGTGACGTTGTTCACTTTTAAATAGGCGGCAAAATCCTCCGGTGACGCCGCCACCGGCAGGTTGTAGTTCGCCGTGTTTTCGCTGCCCGGCGCCAGCAGCGACGTGCCCACGTTTTGCAGCAGCACGGTTTCGCCGCCCACGCTGGCCTTGCCGCCGTATTGCGGCACAAGATGGGCGGCCAGGTCCTGGGCGAATTTGTAGTAGCGGTCGCCGTCGTCCCCCTGGCTGATGAGGTACACCACGTCCTCCGCCCGCATGCCCGCGGTTTTAGCCTCGCCAATCACGGCGCGCACGTCCAGCCGGGTGGTGAACAGGGTGTCCGGCATAGAGAGGAAGTTCACCCCGTGGTTTGTTTTGGCCAGTGGCGCGGCAATGAGGAAGGAGCACAAAAGCACCTCGGCCAGAATGCCGGCGGCAAGCCCCGTTGCGCGGCGGCGGGTGTGCCGGGCCCCGGCGGCGGCGCGGCTTGGCAAATCGGCGGTGTAGGCCCGCAGGGCGCCCAGCAACAGCAGCATGGCCGCCAGCAGCCCGCCAAGCCAAAACGGCAGCATGTAACGCTCATAGTCCTTGAGGATCAGCGCCTCCACAGGCTTGAAAATGAAGGCGTAAGTAAAGGTGGTGAAAATGGTAAACCCGGCAAAGCACACGGCAAATGCCGCCGCAAACACGGCCACGCGGCGTTTTTGCCCCTTTGGCGCAAAATACCACGCGGCGGCCAGAACGGCCGCAATCAACGCCAGCACCGCCACGCCGGAGCCGATGACCGAGACGGGCCGGTGGAAAAAGGCGTCCGCCATAAGGCCCGAAACCGTTGTGTATTGCTTGTGCTGCACAAGGCCGAACAAAGCGCCGAAGCCGGTGGCCAGCATGTCCAGCGGGGTGAGGGACTCGCCGCCGCTGCCAAAGTCCAGCCGGTTCGCCCCATAGGGAGACAGCTTCATGTGCAGCGTCCACAGGGCGTACATGCCCGCTGTGGCCGCAGCGGCGCAGCCTGTGGCTAAAAAGGACGCGGGGCGGCCTTTTAAGCGAAAAAACCGCACAGAGGCGGGCGAGGCGAACAGCATGTCCGCCGCCGTGAAAACAAGGGCGATGAGAGCGAACAAAAAGCCCATGTCTTTTACGCAGGTAAGCGCGCCCAAAATGGCGGCGAAGGCCAGCAGGTGGGCGGCGGTTTTGTCGCGCACGGCAAAGTAAAAGCACAAAGCGCCGCCGAACAAGGCGGCCAGGGGCACGTCGCCGTAAACGGAGCGGTAGGCCCAGGAGGCCTCGCCCGCGGCGGTGCCCACCTCAAAAAACAGCGGCAGCAAAAAGGCGGCAAACAGTGGCAGCACGGCCCCCGCACCTGTGGAAAGGGCAATGCGGGCAAGGTCCACCCGCTTTTGCGGCAGCACGCCCTCCGGCAGCTCGCCGGTCAAATCCGGCCCGGGCTGCGCCTGTGAAGCGCCTTCGCCGCCCGTGGCCGGAACAGGTGCCGGGATTGCGGCGCTTTTGCCGCAGGAAGGGGCGGGCGCAAGGCCAAGGGCGGAAGAAGGGCCGGTGTTGTCCCACAGGGCGGCGGGCGCAGCAAGGCAGGCCGTGGTGAACACCGCTGTGGAAATGAACATTTTATACTCAGCCCAGGCGCCGAAAAATTGCATCATATAGCTGAACACCGGCACGGCGGGCACCTGCGCCCGGGAGATGATATTGGCATAGGCGGCGGTGTACATGGTGTTCGTGGTTTTCAGCGCCTTGCCCGCCGCGCCCCAGAACACGAATTCGTCCCAGCGGGTGAACAGCGGCCGCGTGACGAAAAACAGCACGATGAAAAACAGGCCGGCGGCGCAAAAAAACAGAAAGCCGGGCGTGAGAAAGCGCAGCACGGCCTTTTTTTCTTTCATCAAAACGGCACACCCGGCCACAGCGCACCCGGCGTACCACAAAATGCCGCCGGCAAACAAAAGGCCCGCGCAGCCGAAGCATGTAAACCATAAAACAGCCGCACTTACGCTTAAAACAGGCGTAAGCGACGCGGAGACGCGCAAATAGCTTGCAAAAAACAGCGAGAGGGCCACAAGGGAGACAAGCCCTGCCAATGTGCTCAAAACAGCCCACCTCCTGCCTGTGGATTGGGTGTGCGGATGTGGTGTGATAGGGTGTGCTACAGTACCTGCCAGCCGAACAAATTCACCATTTTATGGCCGCCGTCCCCTTTTTGAATCCACTGGCCAATGAAAGTATTTTGGAACAGCAGCAACAGCGTGATGACCGTCACGGCCACGGCGGCAGCCAGCACAATTTTATCCGTGCGGGCGCGGGTGGCAAGCGGCCCGCCCTGCAAAGCTGGCCGCGCCGCCTTGCCGAACAGCACGCTAAGCAGCATGGCAATGAGCAGGAAAACCGGCAAAAAATAGCGCGGCTGGATGCCGGTGACGCGGATGGCGGACACATTGGTGGCCAGCACATACAGCCCCGCCAGCACCGCCGCCGTGTACAGCACGATGGTGGCCAAAAGGCCCACAGCCTGTTTTTTCGAGGTTTCGCCCCGCTGCTGGATGCCGAGGGCGGCCGCCACGAACAACAGCGCGGCGCTCAAAGCGCCGGCGAGGGGAATGGGCATATCCGTGCTGCCCAGGGTGCCAAGTTCCAGCAGGTAGGCACCTTCCTCCACAAAGCTGAGTATCATGGTGGACAAAAAGCGCGGGATGTGCCCGAGGACAAAGGCCATTTGTCCGGAAGGCGAGCTGCCGCCGCCGGCGTTGCGCTCCAGCACGGCGGGGAAGTTCACGGCCAGCATGGCGTTCAACTCGCCGGACACAAAATAAATGAGCACCGCCGCCGCGGCAAGGCCGCCCGCCACCACGGCGGGCTTCAGGTTCGGGCGCCAGCGTTCCCTCGGGATGAGGAACAGCAGCACTAAAAGGAAAATATTCACCGGCTTGATGACCGACGCGTAGCACAGCGCAAGGCTGAACACAACCACATCCAGTGAGGTGAACGCCTCCTTGCCAAGATAGGCCGCGCACAGGTAGCAGCACGCCAGCATCACGGCGTCGCAGCTGCACGACGCCGCAAGGTACAGCGACAAGGGCAGCATGGCCACCGCAATGAACACGCCGCGCCACCGCCCGCTGAATTTGAAGGCAAAGTAGCAAATCACCGCGTAGCACAGCAAATTTGCCATGCGCGCGGCGTACAGGCACCCCAGCGCCCCCACGCCGAACAGCCGCGCCACGGCCATGAAAATGGCCTGCGGGATGAAGGCCACCGTCTGGCGTGTCACCGGCTCGCGCTGCACGTCCATGGGCACGCCGCTTTCCACCTGCTCAAAATAGCGGGCAAAGCTTTTGGGGGCAAGCTCGGCCCCGGCGTACAGCACCTGGAAGTTGTGGGTTTGGGGGAAGTTTTCGCACAGATAGTTTACGTCTGCTGGGTAGCCCCGGGCGTGGTCGTAGTTCAGGTGCCCTTCCGACAGGGAATAAGCCCGCAAAAAACGGTCTACTTCGTCCGGCACCTGGAAGGGCTCGGTGACAAAACAAAAAACAAGGCCGAGGGCGAACACACAGGCCGCGGCCAAAAAGGGGATATTGGTTTGAAAGCGGCGCCACAGGAAAAAAGCCGCCGCGTAAAACACAGTGAAAACACCCGCGATGCCAAGGGCAAAGGGGATGAGGGGGAGTTCGGCCAAAAGGTAGACCACGCGCCAGTAATAGGCAAGGCACACCGCTGCCGCCAGCAGCGCGGCGTAGCCGATGAGCCACGGCAGCATGCGGCGGAAGCGGCTTTTTGGAAGCCGCAGGGTTTTTGTGCTATCTGGGGCGAGGGGCGTTGTTTCGGGGGTTTTTTGGTTCGGGGAATTCTGCATGGTACCTCCGGTGGAAACCGCTTTTCGGGAACCGATAATGGAAGGGGGCGAAACAGGCCCCGTTTCCAACAAAGGGTTCCCTTGCGCGGCGTTTTGCGCTTGCGTCTACAGAATAAACTGCTCGGGGTGGTATTCGGCCAGATTGTCGCGGATGAAATCGATGGTGCGGGACAGGCCGTCCTCCAGCGTCACCTTGGGCTGCCAGCCGGTGAGGGCCTTGATTTTTTCATTGCTGCCCAAAAGGCGCTCCACCTCGCTTTTTTCCGGGCGCAGGCGCGCTTCGTCGCACACCACCTTCGCCGCCGGGTTTATTTTGCCAATGAGCAGTTCGGCCAAATCACCGATGGAAATTTCGCGCCCGGTGGCGATGTTGATTTCTTCACCAATGGCTTTTTCACAGCCGGCAATGGCCATCATGCCGGCCACGGTGTCGGTGGCGTAATTGAAATCCCGCGTGGGGGTGATTTTGCCCAGCTTTATCTCCGTGATGCCCGCCAGCAGCTGCGAGATGATGGTGGGGATGACGGCGCGGTCGCTTTGGCGCGGGCCGTAGGTGTTGAACGGCCGCACGATGGTGACGGGCGTGGCAAAGCTGCGGTAAAAGCTTTCGGCAATGCGGTCCGCGCCGATTTTGGTGGCGGAGTAGGGGCTTTGCCCCTGGAAGGGGTGCTTTTCGTCGATGGGCACGTACTGGGCGGTGCCGTACACCTCGCTGGTGCTGGTGACGAGGATGCGTTTTACGCCGAAATCCCGCGCGGCGTTCAGCAGGTTCAGTGTGCCTTTGATATTGGTCTCCACATAGCTGTCCGGCGAGTGGTAGCTGAAGGGGATGGCGATGAGCGCCGCCAGGTGGTACACCACGTCGTGGCCGTTCACGGCGGTGGCAACGCCGTGGGGGTCGCGCACGTCGCCGGTGAAAATCTCCAGGTCCTCCAAAATTTCCTTCGGTAGGGTGTCTATCCAGCCAAGATGGCCGAAGCTGTTGTAGTTGCAGAAGGCCGTAACTTTTTCGCCCGCGCGCACCAGCGCTTCCGTCAGGTGGCTGCCAATGAAGCCGTCCGCGCCTGTTACCAATACTGTGTTGGCCATGAATCCCGCCTCCGTTTTTTATGTGGGTTTCCTGATGGGCTATCGCTATTTTCCCTTTTACGCTTTATTTACAAATTAACAGTATACAGGATACGGGGTGTTTTTTCAACTTGGCGGGCCCGGCGTAGGCCCTTTTTTGGGCAAGCACCTTTGTGCAATGGCTGGTTTCAGGGGCATTCCAAGATGCTGTGCGCACGGAATCGAAGGCGTGCGTCCAAGAATTACACCCAAGCTGCCCGAAGACGCGCGCGTCTTCTTGGCCGCGTTACCGGCTGCCACGGCACGTGGCCGGCCTTTCTTTACAAAAGGTGCGCATGCCGATATAATGAACTCTATCTATGAAGCAGAGCAAAAAGAGATGAAGCGGAGCGCTTGATGCAAATAGAGTTGATATTGGAAAGCTGGAAGATGTCGTTCCAGTCGGTGCATTTCCTGCTGTTCCTGCCGCTGGCGGCGGGGGCCTATTTTTTGCTGCCCGGCCGCGCGCGGCCGGTGTGGCTGCTGTTGGCAAGTTATTACTTTTACTTTTTTGCCGCGCCGAAATACCTGGTGGTGCTGGTGTTTGCCACGGCGCTTAGTTACCTGCTTGCGCGGGGCATTGCCGCCGCCAAAAGCGCAGGGGCAAAGCGGGGCCGGATGCTGGTGAGCGTTGCCGCCATGCTGCTTTTGCTTTCTTTTTTTAAATACAACGGTTTTTTTGAAGCACTGCTTACGCCGCTGTTCGCCTTTTTTGGCGCGGACTACCATGGGGGCTATTTCGTCACGGCGGCGGCGCTGGGCATCGGGTTTTACATCCTTTCCGCCGTGGGCTACCTTGTGGACCTTGCCCGCGGCGATGTGCCGCTGCAACGAAATTTTATTATCCACGCGCTGTTTTTGGGCTTTTTCCCGTCTGTAGTTTCCGGCCCCATCAACCGCGCGGGCGATTTGATGCCCCAACTGGCGGACACCACCCGCCGTTTTGACGCCGCCGGCGCCGCAAACGGCCTGCGCCTCATGGCCATCGGCTTTTTCAAAAAGCTGGCCGTGGCCGACACGCTGGCCGTGTACGCAAACTACATCTATGACGATTTGCCCGCCCATTCCGGCCTTTCGCTCACCCTGGCGGCCTTCACGTTCATGCTGCAATTGTACTTCGATTTTTCCGGCTACACGGACATCGCCCTTGGCACGGCAGGCATTTTGGGCATCCGGTTGCCGCAGAACTTCAACACGCCGTACTTTTCCACCAACTTTTCCCAGTTCCGGGCCCGCTGGCACATCAGCCTGTCCGCCTTTTTGCAGGACTATGTGTTCACGCCGCTGGTTTGGGGCCGCTGGACGGAAAAACTGCCCATCGTGGGCAAAAAGGTTCAAAACCCGCCGGTGTTGTCGTCGCTGGTTGTCGTGTTCCTGGCCAGCGGCCTGTGGCACGGCGACACATTGTGTTACGTTGTGTGGGGGCTGTTCCAGGCGGCTTTCCGCATTGGCGAGGAGCTGCTGCACCGCCGCTTCGGCAAGCCGAAAAAAAAGCCGTCCTTTTGGCAGCGCGCGGGCAAAACCGCCGTGGTGCTGGTATTGTGGATGGAGAGCCTGGTGTTTTTTAAAGTGGGCATGATGCGGGGCGACGAGCTGAAAGGCATCGAGCCGGGCACGGTTGGAATGGCGTTTTCAGCTCTGGCGCGGCAGTTTTCCGGCATTTCCCTGCGGCAAACCGCCACCGACATTTACACCGCCGTGGCAAAGGGCTTCTTTGACAAACCGTATATGGTGGCTATGTTTATACTTTTTGTTGTTATTTGTGTAGCCGTGGCCATTTGGGCTGACTGGGTGCAGTGCTTCCGCCTGAAGGGCGAAAGCCTGGCCACCGGCCTGTTGCGCCTTTCGCCAGCCAAGCGCTGGTGCGTGTATTATTTCATCGTGCTGTGCTGCTTCGCCGCGTTCCTGGCGCAAAACGGCGGGTTCGACAGTGCCAGCTTTTTATACGGGGGGTATTAATCATGGCAAAAATTATTCGCAACATTGCCCTCCTGCTGGTGCCCGTTGCATTGTACTACTGCATTTTTTTGGCCTTCGAGCCGAACAACTACTTCGGCCTGCGCAGCACCACGCCCAGCGGCGCGGTGTTCGGGGCCATCCGCGCCTATGAGAAAAACCCCACAGACGCCATCATCATCGGCGATTCGCGCCTGGCCCACCTGGACATGGAGGCCGTGGATGAAATTTCCGGCAAGGATTTTTCGAACCTGGCGTTTTCCGGGGCGTCCCTGAAGGAATCGCTGGACGAGCTGGATTGGATTTTGGCGCGCTACCCGGACATCGACACCGTGGTGTTCGGCCTCAGCTTTTATACGCTGAATGCAAAATACGCGCAGGACCGTTTTCATTCCATTGAAATGGGCCTAGCGAACCCGGCGGCTTATATGACGAACCTGGGCTATAACGTAGAGAGCCTGTTCAACCTTACCGTGGCGCTGAAAGACGAGCCCCTGTGGGGAGGCGAGGCGGAAACACAGGACCCCTCCACCTACGAATATGTGGATTACACCGACCCTGTGACGGGTGAAACCGTGCGGCTGCGGGATAAAATCGTGGATTATATGTCTTACATCGACAACTACGCCGCCAATTGGGCGCCAAACGACGAGCAGTTTGACCGGTTGCTGGAAAAAATCGGCGAATGCGCGGCGAAAGGTGTTGATTTTACGGTGGTGTTTACCCCGGTGCACGGCGCCATGGTACAGTATGAAATGGCGCGCTACGGCATCGATGAGGCGATGCTGCCCTACATTGCGCGTCTTCAAGAAAGCCCCGCCGACGTGTACGACTATGAGCTGACCGGGCGGCTGGATTTTGCCGACGACATGTTCTACGACGGCTTCCATCTGGACTACGAGCGCGGCTTGCCGGCGTTTGAGCGGGAGTTTTTCGCCCATTTCAACGAAAACGCCGCCCGGGCTGCCGGGCAAGAAGCCGCAACGGCAGGAGGTGACGCCGATGCCGCTTGATTTTCTGATTTTGTACGAGCACATTGTGCGGGAATATGAGAGCATTACCTTGCTGCGGTTGGAGCTGGAGCGCCGGGGCTACACCGTGGATATCCGCCAGCTGATGGACCGCAAAAAGCTGAAATATTTTACGTGGAAGAAACCCAAGGTGCTGGTTGCCAGCAATATGTACGACAACGAGGGCCTGAACAGCCACGTGTACAACAACGTGGGCCGCCTGGACAAGGTGGTGAACCTGCACTGGGAGCAAATGCTGAGCGACACCCAGGAGGCCGAGCCGTGGTTCAATTTTGAGGGAAACGCCAAACAGTGTGTGCAAACCTGCTGGGGCGATGCCACGCGGCGGCGCATTGTGGCCCGCGGTGTGCCGGAACAAAACGCACCCGTTACCGGCGCCGTGATGATGGATTTTTTGCGGCCGGAGTTTGAGGGATACTACGAAGACAAAGCCGCCCTGTGCGCAAAACACGGCCTTGACCCAGAAAAGCCGCTGTGGCTGTATGTTTCCAGCTTCGGCTACGCCAGCATGTCGGACGCGGAAGTGAAGGAGCTTTCCGCCATGGCGGGCACGGATTTTACCGCATTTGCCGGGGTGAACCGCGCCAGCATGGCGGAAACATTGGAATGGGTGGACGAGTACCTTGGCGAAAACCCGGAGGTGCAGTTCGTGTACCGCCGTCATCCCAGCGAGTGGAACTCGCCCGTTTTAACACAACTTTCAGAAAAACACGCCAATTTTCACGTAATTTTTGACGGCGGCGTGCAGCAGTGGGTGACGGCGGCGGACAGCATTTTCATCTGGATGAGCACCGCCATTGCCGAGGTGTACACGGCGGGCAAAACGGCGCACATCGTGCGGCCGGTGCCCATTCCCCACGAGTTTGACCCGGTGATTTACAAGGATGCCCGTTTCCTTACAGACAAGGCGGCGTTTTTGGCCGCGTGCAGGTTGGAAAAATCGGCCTATGCCGCATCGGCTTCGGGTGGGCTGGGTGCTTGCGCGGCGTCGGCGCTCACAGCCGCCGCGGCGTTCCCCATTGCCCCGGCGGTGCTGGACGCCTACTTTGACGAAAGCGGCGCGCCCGCCTACCTGCGCATGGCGGACCTTTTGGAGGACGTGCTGCAAAAGCCGCCGCGCGGCGCGCCTTTTGGCGAGGGCTTTAAGCCCCATTTCAACTGGCTGAAGTTCTTCGCCCTGTGGGGCGTGCACATTTTCCACGCCTTCCGGTTTGACCCCATCCGCCTGGATAAAATCACCCCCGGTTTTGCGGCCTTTGCCTCGCGGGTGTACGGCTATGTAGACAAAAGCTGCGTGGCGAAGGAAAAGCGGCGGCAGGTGGAGGAGAAGATCCGGCCGTATGTAGAACGCCAAACACCGAAGGCGTGAGTGAAAGTGAACCAGAGCGCCGCTAAGCGGCGCGATATATTGACTGGCCGGGCACCGGCCGGGAGGTGAAACAGGCGTTGCAAACCAAACAAAAAACGAATAAACCGGCAGATTCCGCCGAAAATTTTGTCGCGTCTGTATTGAAATATTCCGTTTCCACCGTTGTTAATTTGGGCATATACGCGGTGGCCATGGTGCTCATCAGCGTGCTGGTGCCAAGCGGCGGCGATACCGGCGGCGTTTTTGGCGAAATTTCCCAGTTCCAGATTTTCACCAACACCATCATGACCATCGCCATCTTCGGGCTGGATCAGGCCTTCATCCGTTTTTTTAACGAGCCGCCCGGCGGCATCACGCGGGGCGGGTTGTTCCGGCAGTGCCTGTACATTTCCCTTTCCGTGTTGCTGGCGGCGGGGCTGGTTTGCAGCTTATTTTTTGCCGCGCCGCTGCGCGCGTTTTTCGGCTTCAACCTGCTGGGGGACAGCGCCATCCCGCTGGTGTTTCTGAACGCGCTGTTCTGGATGATCGCCCGCTATTACTACGTCTGGTACCGCATGGAGCAGGATATCCGCTTTTACACCGTCACCAGCATTTTGATGAACTTTTTCTACAAGCTGTTTTACCTTGTGGGCGCGTTTTTTGAAAACCAGCTTGCCGCCATGGTGTTTTTCTACCTGCTGGGCCTTGGCGGGTTTGCCGTGTTCTGCCTGTGCAGCCGGCCAAAACTGCTGCGCCCCAAACGCACGGACCTGAACAAAAGCACCCTTGCTGTCACCGGGCCCTTTGCGCTGGCCATTGCCCCCACCGCCGTCATGGTAACGCTGAATGCCAGCTTTTCCTCCGTGTACGTATACCGCTCGCTGGACGAAATGGCCCGCGACGTGTTTAACTACGGCGTGCAAATGTCCAGCATCATTACGGCCATCCAGCTGGGCTTTGCCGCCTTTTGGGGCGCGTACATGTACGCCAACTACAAAACCCAGCAGCCGCGAATCCAGAAGGTGCACGACATCATGAATTTGGTGATTCTGGCGTTCTTTGCCCTGGTGGTGGCCTTTGAAGACGTGCTGTTCTGGCTGCTGCGCGGCTTTCGGGACGTGCAGCCCATTTTCCCGCTGGTGCTGCTGAGCGCTGTGTTCACCGTGCTGTGCGAAACCACCACCTACGGCAACGCCATTGCCCGCAGGCCCATTTTCGACACCCTGGGCAACGCCCTGTCCCTTTTGATGAACATTGCGTTTTGCTTTTTGCTCATTCCCCAAATGGGCATTTACGGCGCGGCGGCGGCGCTGTGCGTGGCAAATTTCGCCATGTTTTTGTTCCGCACCCTGTTTGCCCAATACTTTTACCGCACGGTGCGCCAGCCCGCCAAAACCACGGTGGCCATCGGCATTGCCGTGGTGCTGGCCATGGCGGCCACCGTGCTCACGTGGAATTTCTGGGCAAAGCTGGCGGCGTCACTTGCCGCCGCCGCAATTTACTGCCTGATGTACAAGCCCGAGCTGCTGTATTGTGTGGGTTTGGCCCGGCGTATGACAGCATCGGTTTTAAATCGCGCGAAAAAGTGATAGAATAGAGTTGTTGGTGTGACAATGGATACACGCGAAGGCGGCGAATGAAGAGGAAAGAGGTACCGTATGCGCTATTGCACGAAATGCACCATGCCCGACACGCGCCCGGGCATCACTTTTGACGAACAGGGCGTTTGCACCGCCTGCAGGCACTATGAGGACCGTAAAAACGTGGACTGGGCTGCACGCATGAAGGAACTGGAAGCCCTGTGCGATAAATACCGCGGCATGAACGGCCCCGGCGGGTTCGACTGCGCCGTCGCCGCCTCCGGCGGCAAAGACAGCCATTTCCAGGTGTACTGGCTGAAGGAAAAAATGGGCATGAACCCCATCCTGTTCACCGTGGAAGACAATTTCCCCATGACGGAGGCGGGCAAGCACAACTTGCGCAACATCAGCGAGGCCTTCGGCTGCCCCATTATCTCCTGCAAACCGAATATCAAGGCGCAAAAAATCCTGATGCGCCGGTTCTTTGAAAAATACGGCAAACCCACGTGGTATGTCGACCGGTTGATCTACACCTTTCCCCTGCACATGGCCCTGAAATTTAACACGCCGTTTTTGTGTTACGGCGAAAACGTGAGCTTTGAATACGGCGGCAACGCCGATGAAGAGAGTTATTCCGCCCGCGGGCAAATTGAAAACGGCGTGGCCGTGGGCATGCCGGAGGACGAGCTGCTGGGCGGCGGCATCACGGAAAACGACCTGGTTTTGACAAAGGCGCCGCCGCCGGAGGATTTGGCCAAGCTGGACCCGTTCTATCTTTCGTACTTCCTGCCGTGGAACAGCTTCCGCAATTACACGCTTGCCAAAAGCCGCGGCTTTCACGACCTGACCCACGAGTGGGACCGCGCGCACCATGCCGAGAATTTCGACCAGATCGACTCCCGCGCGTACCTTGTGCACAGCTGGCTGAAATACCCCAAGTTTGGCCACGCCGCCGCCACGGACTACACGGCCCGTTACATCCGCTACGGCATGATGACGCGGGAGGAGGCCATTCCCGTCATCAAGCAGCGGGACGGCGCGCTGGACCCCCTGTGCGTGCGCGATTTTTGTGATTTTTGCGGCTACAGCGAAGAGGAATTCTGGGCGATCATCGACAAGTTCTACAACCCGAACCTGTTTGAAAAGGACGCGTATGGACGCTGGGTGCTGAAAAACCCGATTTGGGAGTAATGGCTTTTGACCGTCAATTATTTTGAAGAACTGATGAACGATTTCGGCGGCCACGCTCACAAGGGTGCGGTGTTTGGGCTGGCCGCCGGTTTTCCCTATACGGCAAAACTGACGAGCGACGGCGAGGAACAGGCCATCGTGGTCACCTTTGCCGCCGAGGGGGACGTGAAGGCCGCCGCCGCGCTTTTGAACGGGCGGAATCTTTCCAACCTGGCGTTTTCCGTTGAGCCGGATCCCCTGACCGGCGGCCAGATACTGCTGGCACGCGCGGCGCTGCCCACGGATTTTTACGCCAAGGCCGAGGTGCACAGCGTGTTTGCCGCTGTGCCAACGGCGCTGGAAGAGGCGGGCGTGGCGCCCTACGGCACCTGTGCCGTGTGCAGGCAGGCGCCAATGCCGGACGCCTACGCCTTTGTGAACGGCGCCTGCCGCCCGGTGCACAGGGCCTGCCTGCAAACCCGGCTGGACCTGCCTGAGGACGATACCGTTACCCCGGTGAAAGTGCGCGGCAACTATGTAACGGGCATTGTGGGCGCGTTGCTGGGCGCGTTTATTGCCGCCGCGCCGAACCTGAGCACCGCCATTTCCGAAGGGCGCATCACGTCGGCCCTGTATGCGTTCATCCCCATTTTAAGTGCGCTTTTGTACCGCCTGTTCCGCGGCAAGGCAAACCGCAACTATGCGGGCCTGGTGGTGCTGGTTTCGTCGGCGCTGGCGGTGTTTGGCTTGGAGCTGTTCTGGTTTTGGCTGGTGCAGTCGGCCACAGCGGGGCACTATGTCGGCCTTGCGGCGTCGGCGCGGGAATACTTTGCCGTTTACACCTTTGGCGGCGCCCTGCGGGAGATGCTGTGGCCGATTTTATTTACGGTGGTGGGTTTTTTCCCGGCGGCCATTTTGCTGCGGCGCTATGCTGCAACAGGTGCCACCGGGGGCGATTCCATCCGCGGCGCGCGCTATGTGCGGGAAAGCGCCTTTTCCGAAAAAGACGCCCCGCAGGCGGGGCAGGCGCTGGAAGCCAATGAAGACTATATGTATAATATTTAACATAAATACAAATAGTAACATTTTGTGCGGGTTTGCCACAACCCCAGGGCGGGCCCGAAGGTAAGGAGCCAGACCATTGAGTGAACATGACAACAACCCGGCAGGCACACGCCGGCCGGAACCCGTTACAGGGCGCACCGTGTGGCGCGCCGGGAATCCGAATCGCAGGGAACAGCCGGAACCACAGCCGCAGGCGCAAGCAGCCCGGCCCGCGCCACAGTTTGTGGCGCGGCAGGCCCCGCCGATTTCCTCCGCACAGCAGTCTGCACCGGTGCAGCGGCAGACGGTATCCGCCTCACAGCCGCCTGCCCCGCCTGTTTCCGGCGGCGCGCCGGTGTTT
>JAVBNG010000072.1:0-36068 GCA_031551695.1 Oscillospiraceae bacterium | reverse complement strand
TAGATACAGGCAGCAATTCCGCTTTTTGTATGACAACCGCATCGAGAGCACCACACAGCTTTCGTGGTATGCCGATGCGCTGAACAATGAGATCTACATTTTGGTGGAGCGGCGTAAACCGCTGTATGAGCAGCGGCGGCTGGCGGGAGAATCGGAACGCCCGGATATCATGGCGCAGATTGACGGCATCAACGCCGCCCTGCGGCGCCTGCGCAAGCAATTGCGTTTGTGCCGGCAGGTAGAGCGGGACGCCGAAGCGATCCGCAATAAAACGGAATCGGTGCAGGCCCTGCTGGAGCGCCCTTCCGAGCAGGTGATGCACAAAACGAGAGACAGGGCACCTCGTCACATAATGTAACAGGGATGCCGAATTTTTGGAGGTGAACGATTGAGTACAGGCGGCGATATATCGGAGCAGCTTGTCCGCGACGGCATGGTTGTCATGGAGGAGTTGGCGAAAGTTGCGGGCCATCTAACTAAGGAGGCCATTGCCCTGCTTGCCGCGCTTATCAAGCGCGAAGGACAGGCAAAAGGCGCGATGCCCGTGACCAAGCTGAAAAACGAGGCCCTCAAGACCGGGCAGACTCTGGAGATTTTTCAGCTTAAAAAGAGCGACATATCTGTGTTTAAGAAACTATCCAAGGAATATGGGGTGCTGTACCACAAGCCGCTGTTTCCCCCGGTGTTTTTGAGCCGGGACAAGGACACGATGGTGGATATGGTTGCCCTGTCCGGGGATGTTCGCGCTATTGACCATATTTATGAAAAGCTGGGCTATCCCGTGCCGGAGAGGGATGACGGAAAAAACGCCGATACCCGCGCTGCGTCCGAGCAGAGCTCGAACGAGCGCGGGAGTGGCTACGAGAAGTCGAAGCCGAACAGGGAGAGTGACGCCCCGGCGCGGGCCGGTAGTGAAGCCCAGGGCGGAAAATCTGCCATTGCGGATATCCAGCGTTTCAAGGAACAGGCGAAAGCCCTTAAAAATAACCGAGGGACGAGCGTTTCCAAGACCCAGGCCGGCCCGGTGAGATAGGAAGGAGCATGAATGGCAAGTATTACACAATCCGGCAAGCAGGTGATGGAGGGCCGCGAAGCCTTTGCCAAGGGGCAAAAAGATGAGCGGGACGGCCTGAAGGAATTGTACCATGCGGGCGTCGAAAAGGTGTGCAGCGACCCGGAGCAGCTTGCGGGTTATCTGGACATGATGGTGAAGGTGCCCAGCTATACCAGCCGCAACGCCATGCTGGTGTACCTGCAAATGCCCGAAGCGACCTTTGTGGAATCGCCCAAGGGCTGGTATGACATGGGCCGGTATGTGCAGGAGGAAAAAAAGAACAGCGGCATCAAAATCGTAAAGCCGCATGAGAAAAACAACACCACCTTTTTTGACCCCAAGATGATGTACGACATTTCGCAGACCGTGGGCAGGCCGGCGACAAAGCCCACCATTCAACTGGTGGAGGACAGCCCGGAGATGCAAAAAGCGTTTGACGCCCTGGTGGAAGCCTCGCCGGTTCCCCTTGCCGCAGATGACAATCTGAACGTGCCTGCCCAGTATGACCCCAACGACAAGGTTATCCGGGTGAGCGACGCCTTTTCCGATTATGAAACCTTCGCCGCCGTGGTGAATGCCACCACCCATGCCGGCCTGCACCGTGATGATATTCAAGCCAGCGGTGGTGATCGGGGCTACGACCCCGGAGATTTTGAGTTTATCACGGCCTGTTCCACCTATGTGGTGAGCCGCCGTTTTGGTGTTCCCATGCCGGGGATGGATTTTGAAACCCCGGTGGAGACGCTCGGCATGATGGACTTGGAGGGCCAGAAGGCCATGTTGAAGATCATCGGGGACAGTGCCCAAAAATGCGGCGACAGGGTGCAGGATAAAATCCACCCCAAGGCGCCCGCCCGTGGTGCGCGCCCGCTTGACCACATCCGATAGCGCCATGATGAACACAAACCAGGGACAGGGGCGAAAACCCCCTGTCCTTTTCTGGATTCTTCTGGCGGTTCCGATAGGATATCTGGCGGTGGTGTTGGCCGATGTGATGGAGCAGGGCCTTGTGCTGGAAACGTTTTTTGCGGCCCTGCAAAGCAAGCTGTTTTCCCCCTGGATGATACGCTGGACGGACCATTCGCTTGCGTTCCTTTTGGGATTTTGGGTTCTGTATGGGCTGGCGGTGTTTTGCTTTCAATCGGAGCAGGCCACCCGCCGCCCCGGGGAGGAACACGGCAGCGCCAAGTGGGGAAAGCCCAAAGCCCTCTACCACAAATATGCAAACCGCAAGGAGCCCACGGAGAATATCATCCTCACGCAGAACGTCGCCATCGGGTTTGATACCCACCGGCACCGGCGCAACCTCAACGTTTTGGTGGTTGGTTCAAGCGGCGCGGGCAAAACCCGCTTCTACTGCAAGCCACAGTTATACAACGCAAACTGTTCCTATGTTGTGGCCGATCCCAAGGGGGAGATGACCGCCGCCGCAGCGCCTTTGCTGATAGAAAAAGGCTATCAGGTGACGATTTTAGACCTCGTTCACATGACCGGGGCGTATAACCCTTTTGTCTATATGGACAGCGACAAAGACACCATTTCCCTCATCCACAACCTCATCATGAACACCACGCCAAAGGGGGCGAAATCCTCAGATCCGTTCTGGGATAAGGCGGAAACCGCACTGCTGATGGCCCTTATCCTGTACCTGCGCCATGAGGCCGGGCCAGAGGAACAGAACTTTCCCACGGTGATGGAAATGCTGCTTTCCATCGATGTGCGGGAAGAAGATGAGGATTTCCAGTCACCGCTGGACCTTTTGTTCGAGGCGCTGGAGGAACAGGCCCCGGAGCACATCGCCTGCAAGTTCTACCACATTTTCAAGGCCAGCGCAGGCAAAACGGCCAAGTCGATTGTCGTGTCGGCGGCGGTGCGCCTGTCCGCCATGAACATCGCATCAGTGGCCGGGCTGATGAACCGCCCCGACGAGATGGACTTCGGGAGCCTGGGCGAGCGCAAACGGGCCATTTTCTGCATCCTGCCTGACAACGACCAATCCCTTAACTACATTGTCGGCATGATGTACACTCAGGCATTCCAAGTGCTGTACCGCAAGGCCGATTTTGAATGCGGAGGCCAGCTTCCCGTGCACGTCCACTTTATCCAGGACGAATGGGCCAACGTCTATTCCGGCGATGCCCCTTCCATCCTCAGCACCTGCCGCAGCCGCCGGATTTCATGTAGTGTCATCGTACAGAACATCAGTCAGATCAAAGAAAAATACAAAGATTCGTGGGAATCTATCATGGGCAATACCGACGAAATCTTGGTGCTCGGCACGTCGGAGGTCAACAGCGCGGAGCAGTTTTCCAAGATGCTCGGCAAAGCGACCATCACAACACAATCACACGGTATGACGAAGGGCCGCAATGGTTCGTCTAATGAAAACTATCAGCAGGCCGGACGCGAATTGATGACACCCGACGAAATACGGCTGATGGATAACCGCTACGCCCTGCTGTTCATCCGCGGCGAAAACCCGGTGATGGATTTGAAATATGATATTATGCGGCACCCCAACATCGTGCTTACCGCCGATGGCGGCGCCGAACCGTTCTATATCCGGCGGCATTGCGAAAGCTACGCGCGGACGACAGTATCGTACAGTCTGAACGACATTGACGAGATTCAAATCGTGGCCTAAAACAGGCCGGAAAACAATACAATCGAACGGGGGCCTGCCGAGCGCAGACCCCTTCACTATTTTGGAGGAAATCTATTGAAAGAAAAACTGGACGCCATGTTTGAGCAAATGCGGGCGGAGCGCGAGCGGCTCCGCACCCTGGAGGAAAAAGAAAGCCGGGTGGTGCACGGCTACCTCGCTGCCTGTCTTGTACTCACCCTGCTTGTGTTTGGGGCCACGCCCGTGTTCGCCGCAGGCGGCGACCCCATCGCCACCATCAACAACCTGTCCACCTTCATCTTTTCGGCTATCCGAGCCATCGGTATCATCATTTTGGGCTTCGGCGTGGTGCAGATTGGGTTGAGTTTGAAAAGCCACGATGCCAGCCAAAGGGCGAATGGGTTCCTCACCTTTTTCGGCGGCGTGGTTATTACCTTTGCAAAAAACATCCTCGATTTGGTGTTGGGCTGAACGGCGGCCCGCCACTGGAAATAAGGGGGTGCATGTTTGGGTGGCAATAACTGGATTATAGACAATATTCTAAACGCGCTGGAAACCTGGAACAACAAGCTGGCCGAGATATGGAGCCTTATCAGCACCGGGCCGCAGGAGTTCCGGGGCGGCGGGATATGGAATGTCATTGTCGGCATCAACGGGGCGTTGCAGGGCATCGGCCTAGCCCTCATTGTGATTTTCTTCGCCGCGGGCATCTTCAAATCCGCGGCTGGGTTTCAGGACTTTCGCCGGCCCGAGATGGTGTTCCGGCACTTCATCCGTTTTGTGGCCGCGAAGGTGGCTGTAACTTACGGCATGGATATCATGGTGGCGCTGTACGGTATTGTGGCCGGCATCATCGGGCGGGTGGCGACGAGCATGGGTGATATATCCAGCGCCATGGCCACCCTGCCCGCCGAGATCGACACGGCCATTCGGGAAGTAGGCTTTCTGGCCAGCATTCCGCTGTGGCTTGTTACCCTGCTCGGAAGCATCATCGTCATGGTGCTCTCTTTTATTCTGATTTTGACTGTGTATAGTCGATTTTTCAAGCTATACATGTACACAGCCATCAGCCCCGTGCCGCTATCGGCCTTTGCGTCGGACGTGACGAGCGGCACTGGGCGGGCGTTTGTCAAAAGCTATCTCGGCGTGTGCATGGAGGGCGTCGTCATCGTATTGGCCTGTGTCATTTTCTCCGCCTTTTCCAGCGTGCCGCCTGTCATATCCGGCGGGGATGCTGTGACAATGGTGTGGGCCTATTTAGGCGAAATGATTTTCAGTATGTTGGTGCTTGTAGGGCTGGTAAAGGGCGCCGACAGGATCATCAAGGAAATGATGGACTTGTAGGCAACAGAAAAGGCGGGCCGGAGCCCGCCTTTGGTATAACCTTGTCACATAATGTAACACACTTTTGCCCGCTGTTCCTGTATTTACCCGGTGAACGACCGCACAATATCGCGGATGAAACGGAACACCCCTCTGAGGAAATACAGCACGGGAATCGCAAGGAGCAGGAAAAAGATGCCGTAGGCGATGATGGGGTGTGCGTCTACCCAACGGTGAAATACCGTGCCGACGATACAGGCGTAAATCAACGGGAGCATAAGCAATCTAAACATACGAATCACCGTCCTTTTATTTAATTGTATCATGAGCAAAATTTGTACACAAGGGTGTGATTTTTACGGAAATCAAGGTGCCGAAGGAAATTCGGGCGTTCCATGAATCGGTTTTCTTTGGATTGAGTATGCGGCAGTTTATCTGTTCGCTGATTGGCGTTGCCGCGGCGGTGGGCGTTTACTTCGGCCTGGCCGATGTACTGGGCCGGGAAACGGTGAGCTGGCTGTGCGTGCTGGCCGCCACCCCGTTTACCATCGCCGGTTTTTTCAGCTACAACGGCATGACCTTGGAAAAGTTCCTGCTGGCGTGGGTGCGGTCTGAATTTCTGTGTGCCGGGCCGCGCAAGTTTGTGGCAGAGAACTTCTATATCCAAATGCTATGCGATATCGATGGCAAACGCAAGGGTGCCGTCACCGCGCGGCTTTGGGCCAAAATATTGCCCCGTGACAAAGAAACACACGGGGTTTGGGAGACTGATTCTATCGATTACGATGAGGATGTGGAAGTAGAGCCTGAGCCGGCCTCGCCCGCGCCAAAGGCCACCCGGACACGCATTCCAAAACCGTTCCGGCGGGTTCAGCCGCAGGATGACATCAACATCGATGACCTGTTGAACAGGGAGGATTTGTATGAGTAGGATGAGCAAGAAAGCGAAGGTTATTGCCGTCGTGATTGTGGGCGTCATCGTCTGCGCCATGCTGGTGGTGGGCTATCTCACAAAAACAAAAGGGACGGAAGCCCCGGCCAGCGTATCTGTTTCCGATCCACTTGGATGAGTGCGGCATTCAAAAACGCGCAGATGTACATCCGGCCAAAGACCGGCGCGTAAGCATTGTTGGGCGAAAGTGCCCGCCGTCTCAGCGGCGGGTTACGGGCGGAAAAGGAAGGTGGGGGCTTGCCGCATGGCCCCGGCCCACTCGGGCCAGGGCCGGCCAGCCCGCAGCTCGCCGGGGGGCGGCAGGGCAAGAGTAAATCTTTGTTACATAATGTAACAAAGATTTATGCCGAAGTCATTTCTCTTTATCTGTCGGTAATTTGATTGTTTTTCCGCCTGTGCCCTTGCGAAAGGTGGAACGCTTGTTCTTTTTGGCGTCGCGTTCATCATTTTCTTTTTTCCATTGTTTGGATGCCAGCGTGCCTTGTTTTGCCTTGCTTTCCAGCGCGGCGGCTTCATTCAGCAACGCCTGATTCCGTTCCGCCAAATCGGCCATGTGCTTTTTCGCGGCGTTGGGGTCAATGGAATCCATCAGCACCACTTTGCTGGATTCCATGATCTGTATGATTCGATTGTAGAACTCGGAGAACCGGGGGTCCGGCATCTCATCAGAAAACCGCTCGTTAAACTCTCTTTGTAGTTCGATGATCTCACCAAACATGAAGTTGAACCCCAAGTGAAAATCAGCCCCAAAAAACGGGCCGTTGACGCCCCTGTCGATGTTTTCGGCCACCCGTTTCAGCCGTTCCTGCCTTGCCTGGTATTCTTTCCGTTGCTGGCTTGTCATGCTCGAACCTCCTTTTTAGTAAGCAATTCGTACGTTAGATAGCCGTGAGATACTATGTATTATAAATCTTAGGTAGTATAAGGCGAGGTGTCAAGGCTATAGGGCTATGATAGAATATCCACAAGAAACTAGGTAGGAGCTTGCGTATTCATGAGAGATTTTGTGGATAAGGTCATCGTGGCCGACGACGGCGATATTCGGATTAAAATAGACGATATTCTCAAACGGGAAAAGATATCGCGGTCACGCCTGGCAACGGCGATGGGCGTCGATTACCGGGTGGTGCGGCGGCTTTGCACCGGGGAAACTTCTCGAATCGATTTCCACATATTAAAACGCCTGTGCTACACATTAGAGTGTGAGGTACAGGATATTATTGAATACATCCCACCCCAAAAGGATAGCAAAAAGTAAACAGTAGACCATCGTGGACAGGCTGAAAAGCCTGTCCTTTTCTATATCCATACAGCAAAAGGAGCGTGATATACCTGGCAAAGTGGCCGGGATAGGTGCGCTCTTTTTGCGCGGCCAAAGGAGCGTGCTATTTGGCAAAAGGACTGAAAGCCCTCTTTACAGGTGAGCGGGAAAAGCTCACCATTCCGCGCAGCGTCCAGCAGAGCATCCCTATCCGCACCATGTTCAAGGATGGCATTTGGCAGGTGGGCAACCGCTTCAGCCGGACGTGGCGCTTTTCAGATATCAACTACTCGGCGGCATCCCACGATGACCAGGTACGCATGTTCATGGATTACTGCGGCCTGCTCAACTCGCTCTCCCCGGATTCCGTCACCAAAATCACCATCAACAACCGCAAGCTGAACCCGGTGGAGTTCCGCGAAACAATGATGATGAAATTGCGGGGCGACGACCTGGACAGCTACCGGGAGGAATACAACGACCTGCTTACGCAGCAGGCGCAGCTTACCAGCGGTATCGTGGGCGACCGCTACATTACAACCTCCACCATCAAGAAAACCGTGGACGAGGCCCGCGCCTACTTCACCCGCGCCGGCAATGACCTCACCGCCAATTTCGGAAAGCTGTCCAGCAAGATAGCCGACCTCGGCAATGTAGGCCGCCTGCGTATCCTGCACGACTTTTTTCGGGCCGGGCAGGAGCAGCACTTCCGCTTCAACCTGTCCGAGACGATGAAGAAGGGCCACAGCTTCAAGGACTTCATCTGCCCCGATGGCCTAGAGTTCAAGGCCGACCACTTCATCATGGGCGACAGGGTGGGCCGGGTGCTGTTTTTGAAGGAATACCCATCCTTCCTGCGCGACACATTGGTGAACGAACTGGTGGGCCTGCCGCGGCAACTCATGCTCTCCATTGACGTGATGCCCATTCCCACCGACGAGGCCGTGAAAGAAATGCAGAAGCGCATCCTTGCTGTGGAGACGGACATCACCCGCTGGCAGCAACGCCAGAACGCCAACAACAATTTCTCGGTGGAGCCGCCCTATGAGCTTTCGCAGATGCGGGAGGAAACCAAGGAATTTCTGGACGATTTGACCTCGCGCGACCAACGTATGATGTTCGCCCTGCTCACCATCGTGCACCTGGCCGATAGCAAGGAGCAGCTTGACGCCGACACCGAAACGCTGCAATCCATCGGGCGCAAACACCTGTGCCAGATCACCACCCTTAAATACCAACAGGAGGATGGGCTTGCCACGGCACTGCCCTACGGCCTTCAGCGCATCGAGGCGGTGCGCACCCTCACCACCGAGAGCACCGCCGTGCTCAACCCGTTTTCCACGCAGGAGATTTTGGACCGAAGCGGCCAGTACCAGGGCATCAACGCCATCTCCAAAAATCTCATCATGGTGGACCGGGCAAAGCTCTTGAACCCCCACGGGTTTGTGCTGGGCGTAAGCGGCGCGGGCAAGAGTGTGACGCTGAAAAACCTGCTGTTGCAGGTGGCGCTCAATACCAACGACCATATTTTGATCGTGGACAGTGAGCGGGAGTATACCAAAATCACCGAGGCCGTGGGCGGCGAGGTCATCACCCTGTCGCCCAACAGCCCCCACCGCATCAATGTCGTCGCTGTGGACGCCGATTACGCCGACGAAGATAACCCGGTGATGATCAAATCCGAGCTGCTGATGGCGATTGCCGAGGACGACATGCAGGGCAGCAGCCTGGGGGCGCGGGAAAAGAGCATCATAGACCGCTGTTGCGGCAATGTGCTGCGGCCATACCTGAAAAGCGGCAAGGGCAAGCCGCCCACGATGGTGGACGTGTACAAAAACATGCTGGAACAGAAAGAGAGCGTGGCTCAGGATTTGGCGCTGCGGTTTGAACTCATCACGGTGGGTTCGCTGAACATCTTTGCGCAGCCCACCAACGTGGATATTACGAACCGCATCACCTGTGTGGACATCCACGAGGTGGGCCGGGAACTGTCCGGCAGCGCCCTCAAGATTGTGTTTGACTTCTTTGGTTCGCGGGTGGGGCGCAACGCGGCCAACGGCATCCGTACCTGGGTTTTCCTCGATGAGATCCATCTGTTTTTCCAGAACCGATACAGCGAGATATTTCTTTCCCGCGCGTGGAAACGGTACAGGAAGAAAAATACCTTCCTCACCGGGGCCACGCAAAATATTTCCGAGGTGCTGGATTCCGAGATGGCCCGGCTGATGCTGGCGAACAGCGAGTACCTCGTGCTGCTCAACCAGGCCGCTAGTGACCGTAAGGTGCTGGCCGAGCTGCTGCACATCTCGGAGACGCAGCTTTCCTATATCACCAACTCGCAGGCCGGGCATGGGCTGGTGAAGGTGGGCGGGGCCATCGTGCCCTTCGCCAACGTGCTGCCCACCACAACCAAAATGTACTCTTTGTTCACCACCAAGCCCGGCGAGGCGGTGTAGCCGATGGAAGAACGAGGCCCAAAGGTAAAGCCGCGCATGGAAAAGCCCAAGGTGCGTACCAAGGGCCAATCTATGCCCCGCGAAGCCCGCCGCCAACTGATGAACGAATACATTGCCGCGGGCAAGGAAAAGGCCGCACAGTATGGCGGCGATTCCGGGGAAAAGCCGGACAGACAGGCCGTGCAGCAGGTGGAGGACACCGCGCGCGATGGGGCCGGGCGCGCGGGCCGCGCTGGGCAATCCGCCGCTAAACAGGGCAAAGACCATCTTGTGCAACACCATCGGCAGAAAAAGGCCCGCAAGCAGTTTGTGGTGGAAAAGGCTGAGAAGGGCCAAAATGCCGAGCGCGTTGGCCGCACTCGTGATGTGGGGCGCGGCGGTTCGTCGGCGGGTGGTGCCCCGAAGCATGGCACGGCGGCTGCAAAGGGCAAGCAGCATGCGGCGGCGTCCAAAATCAACAGGCCGGGAGCTAAGACCTCCAAGGCGGCGCTGGCTGGGCGCAAGGCGCGGCAGGCCGGGGGCGCACAGGTGAAACGGCAGGCGGCTAAAGCGGCGAAAGCCGCGGCCAGGCGCTCTGCACAGGCGACCCGGCGTGTGGCGCAGATGATAAAGACCGTTGCCAGGGTGATTGTGCGGGTTCTTGCCATGGTTGCTTCGGCGGCTGGACCCTTTGTAATGATACTTGTGGTCTTCGCCGCCATCGCCATGATGATTGCATCACCCTTTGGCCTGTTCTTTTCCAGCGAGGACACCGGCCAGGGCGTCGCGCCCATCTCTGCCGTAATCCGCGAGGTAGCCGAAGATTTCAACCGGCAGATGAAGGAGATACAGGACGCGAAAGAGTGGGACGAGTTGCAGGTGCATTATGAGGGCAAACGCGGCAACAACTGGAAGGATATTTTGGCCGTGTTCGCCGTGAAAACCGTGCTGCTGGATGAAAACGCCGCCGATGCGGTGACCATCGACACGGACAAGGCTGAGCGCATCCGCGGCGTGTTTTGGGATATGACCGAGCTATCCCACCGCATTGAGGAAGTGGAGCATTACGATGAGGACACCGACACCACCACCTACACCTATATTTTGCATATCACCATTACCCAACGGGACGCCACCGCACAGGCGGACAGTTATACCTTTACTCAAGACCAACGCGACATTCTGGCCGAGATGCTGGGCGGCGCCTACGACGAGTTTTTCCGCAACTTGATTGGCGGCGCCGGAGAGC
The DNA here is from genome assembly GCA_031551695.1 of Oscillospiraceae bacterium. GTDB lineage: Bacteria > Bacillota > Clostridia > Oscillospirales > Ruminococcaceae > JAAYCI01. The sequence continues at coordinate 25,171 of JAVBNG010000072.1, read as the reverse complement.
TGGGCGGCGGAACCTCCGTGGTTGGCACCGGCAGCTATATCTGGCCCTCCGATTCCAGCAACCGCGTCACGTCCTACTACGGCCCGCGCACCCACCCTGTCACCGGCGTGGAAGATTTTCACCTTGGCATTGATATTGGCGCGGGCTACGGCGCCAATATCTTGGCCGCCGACAGCGGCCAGGTGGTGACAGCCGAATGGCATTGGAGCTACGGCAACTACATCGTCATCGACCACGGAGACGGGCGGCGCACCCTGTATGCCCACATGAGCCTGATGGTGGCCAGTGTGGGACAGGCCGTTGCCCAGGGCGAGGTCATCGGCCTTGTGGGAGAAACCGGCGTGGTAGATGGCGCGCACATTCATTTTGAAACCCATACGAGTGGGGGCCGGGTTGACCCGCTTTCCTATTTTAGTGGGTATGGCTGATGCATAGAGTAAATTGCCGGCCTGTTTTCCTTGTTACATAATGTAACAAGGTCAGCAATCATAAAGGCTCTCACCTTGTCACTTTGTGTGACGGGCGAGGTGGCCTAGACATATTCCAGCGCAGAGTATTGACTGGTAAAGTGATTTATGCCATACTGTATTTACCATACATATACAGTATGGCATAAACTTCACTCAGGAGTATATGATGCGCATTGTATTATCGTATCAAACAGGTACACCCATCTATGAGCAGATAAAAGATCAAATTAAAGCTGCAATTATTTCTGGCGAGCTAACAGAAAACGCGCCGCTCCCTTCGCTTCGCCAACTGGCGCGCGATTTGAAGGTGAGTTTGGTGACGACCACGCGGGCTTATGGCGATTTGGAACTGGAAGGCTTTGTCCACACTATGCCGGGGAAAGGTGTCTACGTTACCAGAGTGAATGACGAGCTATTGCGCGGGCAATATCTAAAGGAAACTGAGGCGGCTTTTACAACGGCAATTCAGCGAGGCAAGTTGGCAGGGCTTACAGCGGAGGATATTCACAAGCTGATTGATGCAATGGAGGAACCCACCAATGAATAACGTGATTGAAATATCCGGGTTGTCGAAAAGGTATAAGCATTTTGCGTTGGATAACGTCAGTTTTTCTGTTCCTACCGGATATGTTTGTGGTTTCATTGGGGAAAATGGTGCGGGGAAAACGACAACACTCAAACTTATCTTGGGGATGGCGTTGAAAGATGGCGGCGAGATACGGTTATGGGGCAAACCTGCCGATGATGTTTCTTTGCGTGCGGATATCGGCATTCTGTTCGACCAACCATATTACCAAGAGGACTGGACACCTACGGATATTGAGGCGGCCATACGCCCCTTTTATAAAAAATGGAATAGCCGGGCCTACCATCAATATCTTCAAAGATTTTCCCTTGATTCAAAACAGAAATTCAAAACCTTGTCGCGTGGCATGAAAATCAAGCTGGGTATGGCGGTCACATTGTCTCATGATGCCAAAATATTGCTGCTTGATGAGCCGACTTCCGGGCTTGACCCAGTTGTGCGCGATGAAATGCTTGATATTCTCCGTGATTACATGGTTCAAGAAGACCGCACCATTTTCTTTTCCACCCACATCACCAGCGACCTTGACAAGATTGCCGACTACATCACCTACATACACGATGGCAAAATTGTGTATAGCGGCGGGAAAGATGAACTGATAGACAAATACTGCCTTATCCGGGGCGGCACAGATGATTTGCCGCAAGCAAAGCGCAAATTGGTATTGGGGCTGCGGGAACATTTTGGCGGCTTTGAGGGAATGATTGAAATGAATGACATCGCCGGGTTTCCGTCTAACGTCATCACGGAAACGGTTACAATGGATGATATTATGATACATTTCAGCAAAGGGGGTGCAAGCAATGGCTAGACAACTGGCTTTATTGGACTGGCGCTCAATGAAGTCCTATCATGTGCGGATGATTGCCATTCCCATATCCTCTTTTATCATTGGCATGATAACAAACGTGTTTGTCATTCCGACCTGTGTAATCCTGTCCTGCCTTTTTTCAATCAACGCTTTTGCAGTAGAAGAAAAAAGTGCTTTGGATAATCTATATCTGCCTTTGCCTGTGAAAAGACATTCCATAGTCGCCGGCAGGTTCATGCTCTCAATTGTTATGGGCCTTTTGGGGCTTATAATCAGCATTCCGTTAATGTTGTTAGCGAATCAATTTTCACTTTCGCGGTATTATGGGCCGGTGGGCTGGTACTTGTCTATTATTACAATCAGCTATTTGTTTTTTGCGCTTCTCAATCTTTCCACTTTTCCAATCCTGTTCAAATTGGGGTATCAAAAAGGAAAGTTCTGGGGCTATATTCTACCGCTTTCCGTTGTAGGCATTCTATACTTTGTCTTTATGATCATATATACGTTGCCGGGGAATGAATTGATGCTGTTTAATATGCTTGAATATGCAAGCGCAAACAAATTGCTGATTAACGGTGGAATTGCGGTTTTGGCAACAATACTCTTAATAATTTCATTCGGGCTATCCCGAAATGTGTACTCGAAACGTGATTTTTAAGAATTTCCACATGACAACAATCATAATGGAAGGGAATCAATGATGTATGGTTTTGGTGCGGTTATGGCTGTTTCAGCTATCATGTCTGCGCAGAATGACAAATACCTGAAGGCTTTTTACAGGGCAGGTGCGACAGATGAAAGCAAGGCCATTCCACTTGAAAGTGTGGCATATAAAGATAAGTCCGTTATCCAGCGTCTTGTTATGGTAAAAATGCTTGCAGAAAAAAACGGACATTACTACATAACAGAAAAATACGTTAAGTCGATGCGCCGGAAGATGGCAAGGAAAGAACGGTGAAACAAGCCAGAACTTATCCCGACTTGGAATGAAGTTATTTTCCCCCAAGACATGGCTGAAAGGGGGACGCCATGAAACGGAAAGTGCTGATATTGCATCAATCGTTGAGCCGCATGGAGAATATCCTTGCGGACGAGCGTTTGTGTGCGATTGAACCCCATATTGTCTGTACGCTCGATGAAGCCTTGGCGCGCCTCCAGCGCAATCACTACGTCTTGGTTGTTGTGGAAGTAATACCACCCTGGCGCTTCTCTGCCGAACCCGTTGTAATTTTTAGGGAGACAACCTCCGTTCCCATCTTGGCCTTGCTGCGCGGGCATGACGCAGACAGTTTCCGGCACTGTCTCCACGCAGCACATGAGAGCGTATGGGAACCGTTTACTGCCGATGAAATCATTGCGAGGGGAAGTGCGCTAGTTGAGCAAAGTGTTTTTGATCCAGTTTCCGATGCCTCCCTAGAATCGGTGTACTGTCACGGCTTATTAATTGATTTTGAAATTCGCAAAGTCTATTACCAACAAGATGAGATACGCCTTGCCCGCAAGGAATACGCTATACTGAAGCTGTTGGCGGAACACAAAAATCACGTCCTCAGCAAAGAGCAGATATACACCCGTGTGTGGCACGATGATTTTATCGAAAATGTGGATGGAGTTGTGAGCTATCAGATTCACAATGTACGGAAAAGGCTGGCTCAGTTCACAGACACGCAGTACATTGAAAATGTGTGGGGCGAAGGCTATCGGTTTCGTGATAGCGATTCTGCATAAATAACGAAATATAGATAAATATCCTCGTCACATTATGTGACGAGGATATTTTTATGCTGTGTTTCAGCCTCCAATGTCGAACCAAGTCGAAAGGTCAAAGAAAAAACTATTTATTTGAGCCAGCATATCTGTGTCTTTGCAAATGGATCGCCAAAAAATGTCTTGTATACTCATCCACACTTCGCCTTTTGCGCCGGTGGAAAGGAGGGGACGTTCCAATATCGGCAGACAGACGGGCAGTTGTTGCCGTATGCGGTGGCAATAATTGTTTTCATTTCCGCATCGCCTAGGAAGGGGGTATTACATGGACAATGGAAAACCTCGCCATGAAACAATCAACTACAAGCTGGCTGATGGAAAGACGGTGCAGGTAAATGTGTCCCCGTCGGTTGCACGGTTTTTGGAAAATGAAGAGAAGCGGGAACGCACCCGACGCCGGGAGGACCGGCGCTTCTTAGACAAGAACGGGTATGTGGAGGGTGAGACGGAACTGCTGGTGTATGACCTTGGGCAAGGGGTGCTGGATAAGGTTGAAAAGCGGGAGCGCAACGGCGTTGTGAACGGTGCCATCAACCGCCTGTTGCCCCGGCAGAAAAACTATGTCCACGCCTATTACTTCAAGGGTTACACCGTGCAGGAGATTGCGGATATGGAGGGCATCGATAAGGCGGTGGTGAGCCGGGTGCTGTCCAAAGCCAGGGAGGAACTGAGGTTCTACCTCGAACACTATCAACAATTTTGGGGGTATCAACAAAATGGCTGAATATTCCCTGTTATATGAGGGACAAAAACGCGGCCCCTACTGCAACGCTGAACTTTGACAAGAGAATATCGTGTGGTTACTACGTTGGGTTTGCTGCCCGCTTGTGCGGGAAAGCCAGCCGCATACGGCGCGATGATCGGCAGGGCCAAGGGGGTGATAGCTACCCTGCCGGGAGCGACAAACGTGTGCGGCGGGCGGGAGTGGTGCCCCGCTAAAAGGCGAAACGGAACCCGATAATGATACTTCTGCGCCCGAAAGGGGCAGCCCGCGTGAAGGGGGAGGCGGCGCACGGCGCCGGCCTATGGAGCAACGACCCGTTGCCGGTAGCCCACGAGCATTTTATCGCCCTGTTGTTTGGGCCGCGCCGCTGCAAATGCAGGAGGCGCGGCCCTTCGTCAAAGGAGGGATGCTTTTGGTGGAATCCGAAAAAACCGAAAACAGAGCCTTGACAAACAATTTTGCAGATTATTACCATCAACGCTTTATCGGCTATGACGATGTGGTTGGCGTTGATGAAATGTGCGCCATGTTGGGCGGCATCAGCCGAAAATCCTGTTATAAGTTGTTGCGCAGCAAGGCAGTTGGCAACTTCAAATTGGGGAAAGACTATAAAATACCGAAAATAAACATCATTTCGTACCTTCAAGGTGTGACAAACACATAGGATTGCCATTTGCCACAGTCTTGTGTGCCCGCCCTTTTGCCACTATAATTTACTTATCAGTGGTAGAAATAGGGCCTAATCATGGAGGTAAAGTAAATGATTACAGGCCGTCTACAAGAGAAAAAAGGCAGATATTATGTGGTGCTGAACCTGCGCGGCGAGGATGGAAAATGGAAACCCAAATGGATTTCTACCGGGCTTGCCGCCGTAAAGGGCAACAAGCGCAAGGCCGACAACATATTGCGGGAAACCATCAACGAGTATGAAGCAGATGAATTGCGGATGGAGCAGATGCAGGCCAGCGGGCAGCAGGCTCAAATTCTGTTGGTTGACTATCTGGCCGGATGGCTAAAGCTGATAAAGCAGCAGGTGGAAGGCAGTACCTATATCAGCTATCGGCGCGTTATGGAAAAGGTGATGTTGCCTTACTTTGAACCATTGGGCCTTTACCTACACGAACTGGAAGCAAAACACGTCAAATCGTATTATGACTATCTGCAAATGGAGCGTGGCAATTCGGCCAGTACCGTGAGACACCACCATGCCAATCTACGCAAGGCGCTAAAATCGGCCATGATATCAGACCTTATTCCATCCAACCCTGCCGACAAGGTGGAAGTGCCAAAAATCAAACCACATGTGGCGGACATTTATAACAAACAAGAACTGGCACAGCTTTTTGAAGTGACAAAAGGCACGATAATGGAGTTGCCAGTGATGATTGCCGCCTACTATGGACTGCGGCGCAGTGAAGTCATGGGTCTGCGGTGGGATGCAATTGATTTTGAGAACAAAACCATCACCGTCAACCACATTGTTGTGCGGGCAGAGGATGAAGCCGGGAACATGATTTTCCAGAAGCGGAACCGCACCAAAAACAAGTCCAGTTTTCGCACGTTACCCCTTATCCCGGCCATCGAGGAAAAGCTGTTACAGAAGAAAGCACAGCAAGAGGCGTACCGCCAGAGATATGGAAAGTCGTACCGCACCGACAATCTGCAATATGTGAACACCGGGCGGCTTGGCAATTTGGTAACGCCCGATGTGGTGTCGCAGCACTTTGGTAAGCTGCTAAAAAAGCATGGCCTGCGGCACATACGTTTTCACGATTTGCGCCATTCTTGCGCCAGCCTATTGCTTGCCAATGGGGTAAGCATGAAGCAGATACAGGAATGGCTAGGCCACAGCAGTTACAACACCACGGCCAACATTTATGCACACCTTGACAGCAAGAGCAAGATTTCCAGTGCCAACGCCATCGCCAGCGCATTGGGCGGCGGCCCGGTGGACGAGCAACAAAAAATCGGGGCCTAAAGGCCCCGATGGTGCCGCCAGCCGGATTTGAACCGGCACATCGTTTCCGATTCCTGATTTTAAGTCAGGTATGTCTGCCAATTCCATCATGGCGGCGTGAAAAAACAGTATCTCAGAAGAACCGCAGAAAAGACCGAAGAACTTTTGAAAAATGCCATTGTGGGCCGTTCGCCAAAGCCGCTTGTGCAGCGGGTTTGTGGGCAGGAGTGCAAGTAAAGACACGTTAGATTTTAAGTCCTGGGTGTCTGCCAATTCCACCACGACGGCAAGGGTTTATTTAAGGATAACGCAGGACAAAAGAAAAACGCAAAAGAAATGGAGACGGACAGCGAACTGCAAGCTGCAAAACCAACGCACAAGCAAGTTTGGCAGGGCATGGTGCCTTTTCACATCCCCAGATTTTAAAGCCTGGTGTCTGCCAATTTCACCACAGCGGCGCACGATATAGTATACCAGATATACCGCCCGGTGCGCAAAGGTTTTGTAAAAAACGGGCCGCAGCGCTGTTTTATCGCGGCGGGCCTTTTCAAACAGGCGCGTTTGCGGTATCATAAAGGCAGGAATACTCGCGCTTTTGCGGTGGCGCGTGTTGTGGAGTGACAGATGAAACTGGACGGCCTGTTTAAAGAACAAAAATGCCTCTTTGCCGTTGAGGTGTTCCCACCGAAACGCACCAGCGGCGTGGAAACGGTGTACAAGACGCTGGACGCCACCCAAAAAATCGGCGCCGACTACATCAGCGTCACATACTCCGCCGGGGGCAGCGGCGCCACGGAATACACCGCCGACATCGCACGCTACCTGCGGCAAAAGCTAGGGGTGGAACCGTTGGCCCACCTCACGTGCCTGGGCTCGCCCCGGAACGCGGTGGACGACGAACTTTCCCGCCTGCGGGACGCGGGCGTGGAGAATATTTTGGCCCTGCGCGGCGACGTGATAAACGGCCGCCCGGCCTGCCGCGACTTTGCCCACGCCAGCGACCTTTGCGCCGCCATCAAGGCGCGCGGAGGTTTTTACATCGCGGCCGCGTGCTACCCGGAAGGCCACCCGGACAGTTCCTGCCTTGCCGACGACGTGGACCGCCTGCGTTTTAAAATTGACGCCGGGGCCGGGCATTTTGTGAGCCAGCTGTTTTTTGACAACGGCAAGTTTTTCCGTTTTTTGAACCTGGCGCGTAAAAAACAGGTGAACTGCCCCGTGGAGGCCGGCGTGATGCCCATCGTCTCCATCACGCAGGTGGAACGCACCCTTGCCATGTCCTCGGCGTCCATCCCGGCCGGTTTCGCCGCCATGGTGCGCAAATACCAAAACGACCCGGCCTCTTTTTACGAGGCCGGGCTGGATTATGCCATTTGCCAAGCGCGCGACCTCATCGAGGCCGGCGTGGACGGCATCCACCTGTACGCCATGAACCGCCCCGAGGTGGCCAAGCGCGTGTACGCGGGCGTAAAGGACCTGTTATACTGACATTTACGCCTGCGCCTGGGAACCCATCGGAGGCGTGTGACATAAACATGCGCCAGAGTGCCGCAAGGCGGGCACGATACCGCCCGGCCGGGCACCGGCCTAAACGGGCAGCACACCGCCGTCTGTCGTGATGGTGACCACCTGCCAGGGGATCATTTTCCCGCTTTGCTGCAGCGCCGTTTTCACGGCGTTTTCAATGCCGCCGCAACAGGGCACTTCCATGCGCGCAACCGTTACAGATTTGATATCGTTCTCGCGCAAAATGGCCGCAAGCTTTTCGCTGTAGTCGCCGTCGTCCAGCTTGGGGCAGCCGATAAGCGTAATTTTGTTTTTCATGAAGTCGTTATGGAAATTGCCGTAGGCGTAGGCGGCGCAGTCCGCCGCCACCAGCAGGTGCGCGCCGTCGAGGTATGGCGCGTTCACCGGCACCAGCTTGATTTGCACCGGCCACTGGTTCAGCTGTGACGGCGCGGCCGCGCTGCTCACCGCCGTGGGCGCTGCGGCCTCTTCGCGGCGGATGGCCTTCGCGTGGGTGCCGGGGCAGCCACAGGCAAGCTCTTCCGGCGCCTGCGCTTGCGCTTTCGCCGCCATGTTTTTCTTCACTTCGGCCTCGTTATAGGCAAGGGCCTCGCGCTCTTCAAAGGTGATGGCGCCCGTGGGGCACGCCGGCAGGCAGTCGCCCAGGCCGTCGCAGTAGTCGTCGCGCAGCAGCTGCGCCTTGCCGCCCACCAGGCCGATGGCGCTTTCATGGCAGGCGCTTACACACAGCCCGCACCCGTTGCATTTTTCTTTGTCGATTTTGATGATTTTCCGAACCATATATTTGCCTCCTTGCCGCTTTTGCGGCTGCGTTCTGCGCTTTGCGCTTTTGCGGCTGTGCTTTTGTTGTTGCGTGCCGGCTTTGCGCTGGCTCTTTCGCTGGTTCTATGATACCATGGAGGGGATAAAATTCCGTGGTTTTAACCACATTTAACCGGGGGTGCCGCCTTTGGAGCAACATTTTCCCGTTTTGGCCAAAACACCGCTGTTTTCCGGCATTGAGCGGGAAGACCTTGCCGCCATGCTGGGCTGCCTGCGGGCCAAAACAAGGCGTGTGCAAAAAGACGGCTTTGTGCTACTGGCGGGCGAAAAGCCCGTGTCCATCGGCGTGGTGCTGGCGGGGCAGATGAACGTGCTGAAGGAAGACTACAGCGGCAGCCGCGCCATCATGGCGGCGCTTGTGCCGGGGGATATTTTTGCCGAAGCGCTGTGCTGCGCGGGTGTGGAAGAAAGCCCGGTAAGCGTGGCGGCCGGCAGCGACGCCGCCGTGCTGCTGCTGGACTATTCCCGCATTCTGCACCCCTGCGGCGAGGCGTGCCGCTTCCACCGGCAGCTGCTGCAAAACCTGCTGCGCATCATCGCAAACAAAAACCTGTTTTTGCAAGACCGCACGGAGGTGCTGCGCCAGAAAACCGTGCGCGCCAAGGTGCTTTTATACCTGGAAACGCTGGCGGCGCAGCAAGGCGCGGAAGTTGCCGTGCCGTTCAACCGCGAGGAACTGGCCGATTTTTTGTGCGTGGAGCGCACGGCCCTTTCCCACGAGCTTTCCAAAATGAAGCGGGACGGCTTGCTGGATTACCGCAAAAACCGCTTTACACTGAATTTTTAGCAGGCCCCACATCAGAGGAGGACAACCATGGCAAAACAGGCGGGAGCGGCAAACGGCGGCTTTTTTTCATCCGCGCGCTTCACCATTTTGGACGGCGCGCTGGGTACCATGCTGCAGCAGGTGGGGCTTGCGCCCGGCGAAAAGCCGGAGCGGTTCATTTTTGAACAGCCGGAAAAACTGACGGCCATCCACCGCGCCTATGTGGACGCCGGGGCCAACGACATTATGGCCAACACCTTCGGCGCCAACGCCAAAAAGCTGGCGGGCAGCGGCTATGCCCCGGCGGACACCGTGGCCCGCGCTGTTGCCTGCGCAAAGGCGGCCACGGCGGGCACCACATGCCGCGTGGCGCTGGACGTCGGCCCTTTGGGCGAATTGATGGCCCCCGGCGGCTCCCTTTCCTTTGAAGAAGCCTACGCCGCCTTTGCAGAGGAGATGGTGGCGGGCGAAGAGGCCGGGGCGGATTTTGTGATGATTGAGACCATGACGGACCTTTTGGAAGTGAAGGCCGCCGTGCTGGCCGCGAAAGAAAACACAGCCTTGCCCGTGGCCGTTTCCATGACCTTTGAGCCAAACGGCCGCACCTTTGCGGGCGTGCCGGTCGGGGCTATGGCCGCCGTATTGCCGGGCCTTGGCGTGGAAGCGCTGGGCATCAACTGCTCCCTTGCGCCGGTAGACATCATGCCCATGGTGCAAACCCTGTGCGAAACCAGCCCGGTGCCGGTGTTTGTGATGCCGAACGCAGGCCTGCCGGACCCTGCCACCGGGGAATACTCCCTTTCACCGGAAGAATTCTGCAAGCAAATGATGCCCTGCATGTTTTTGGGGGTGGCGGCCGTGGGCGGCTGCTGCGGCACCACGCCGGAGACCATCCGCCTGCTGGCCGAAGCCTTTGGCGGGCAGGCCCCCGCCGCGCGCAGTGTAAAAACCCGCAGTCTGTTTGCCAGCGGCACCCGGGTGGTGGAAGTGAACGGCGTTTTGCCCATTGGCGAGCGCATCAACCCCACGGGGAAGAAAGCGCTGCAGGCGGCGCTGGCAAAAGGGGACCTCGGACATATCCAAAAGCTGGCCGCCGAGCAGGAGCAAAGCGGCGCGGCGTTGCTGGACGTAAACGTGGGCGCGCCGGGCGTGGACGAAGTGGACCTTTTGCCCCGCGCCGTGCAGGCGGTACAGGCGGTGTGCGGCCTGCCGCTGGTGCTGGACAGCGCAAACCCCAAAGCGCTGGAAGCGGCGCTGCGCGTGTACAACGGCAAGCCGCTGGTGAACTCCACAAGCGGCGAGGCGGCAAAGCTTGCCGCCGTGTTGCCGCTGGTGGCAAAATACGGCGCGGCGGTGGTGGGCCTTGCCATGGACGATGCCGGCATTCCCGAAACGGCGGAAGGCCGCGCGGAGGTGGCCGCCAAGATTTTGGCCGAAGCGCAAAAGCTGGGCGTTGGCCCCTGGGACGTTTACATCGACTGCCTGACCCTTGCCGCAAGCGCGGGCGACGTGCCCGCCACCGAGACCATCCGCGCCGTGCACCTGTGCAAGCAGCTTTACGGCTGCCGCACGGTGCTGGGCGTTTCCAACGTCAGCTTTGGCCTGCCGCGGCGGCCGCTGGTGAACGCGCAGTTTTTGGCCATGGGCCTCACCGTGGGGCTGGACCTTGCCATTGTGAACCCCGGCGTGCGCGAAATGATGGACACCATTGACGTACACCGGCTGCTGAGCGGCGCGGACGCCGGCGGGCAGGGCTTTTGCGCCAAGGCGGTGGAATACGCCGCCGAGGAAGCGGCGAAAGCGCCTGTGCCCTCGGCGATGCCGCCCGCAAGCACACCCGCAAGTGCACCGGCACACGGCGGCAAGGAAAATACCAACGGCGCAGGCCAAGCAGCTGGCGCCCGAGGCGGTGAAGCCGCCGATACCGACGGCGGCGGCACGCCGCACGGCACGCTGCTGCGCGGCGCCGTGTTTGCCGGCCTGAAGGACGAAGCCGCCCTGCACACCAAAGCTTTGCTGGAAGAGGGCCAAAACGGCGTGGATATTCTGGGTGCGTACATGGTGCCCGCTTTGGACGACGTTGGCCGCGGCTTTGAGGACGGCAGCCTGTTTTTGCCCCAACTGATGGCAAGCGCCATGGCGGCGGAGGCAGCTTTCAGCGCGGTGAAGGCACACTACGGCACCGGCGGCGACGAAGGCGAGCCCGTGGTGGTGGCCACCGTGCAGGGCGACGTGCACGACATCGGCAAAAACATCGCAAAGGCTTTGCTGGAAAACTACGGCTTCAAGGTCATCGACCTAGGCCGCGACGTGCCGCCGGACAAAGTGGTGGCGGCGGTGAAGACAAGCGGCGCAAAACTGTGCGGCCTCAGCGCTTTGATGACCACCACCCTGCCCGCCATGGAGGAGACCATCCGCCTGCTGCGGGCCCAGTGCCCCGGCGTGAAGGTGATGGTGGGCGGCGCGGTGCTCACGGCGGAATACGCCGAAACAATCGGCGCGGACTATTATGTAAAATCCGCCACCGCCAGTGTGGACGCGGCAAAGGCGGTCTACGCAAAATAGCACGCGCAAAAACAACTGCGCCTCTATAGAAAAAACCGTAAACCCGGCCACGAAGGGAGTTCCATGAAAAGAATTGCAGGTTCCATCATTTCGTTTGTTCTGCTGGCGGCGCTGCTGTGCGCCACACCGGCGTTTTCCCCGCGGGCGGAAGAAGCCGGAACCCCTGTGCCGGACGGCTTCACCCATATTTATGACCGCGAGGGCCTTGAAGCCATCGCCGAAAATCCAAACGGCAACTATATCCTCGAAGCCGACATCGACCTTGGCGGCGCGCCGTGGCAGCCCATTCCTTTTAACGGCACGCTGGAGGGGAACGGCCACGCCCTGTTGAACCTTACAATCGCTGGGGGAGACCCCGTTACCGCCGTCTCTGTGGACGGCAACCACAAGGAATACGACACCGGGTTTGCCGCGCTGTTTTCCCGTTGCGTGGGGGCCACCATCCAAAACCTGGATATCTGGGGCGCGGACGTGAGCGCCACCGCGGGCCAAAGCTTTTTTGCCTCTGTTCTGGCGGGCTACGCCGAGGACGTCACCCTGACAAACTGCGGCGTGCAGGGCAAGGTGGCCCTTCACACCGACGGCATCAACATTGGCGTTGCGGGGCTGCTGGGCTTTGGCTGGGGCGAAATCACAAACTGCCGAACCGACGTGGAACTGGCGCTTGTGGACACCGCCCCCGCCACCAAAAGCGAGGAGTTTATGGGCGGAGCCATGGCCACCGGCTACGCCGACATCTCCGGCTGCGATATTAAAGTGCGGGCCTACACGTCCGTGTCCGGTTACGTGCACAACGGCGGCATTGCGGGCATGTACTATGTGCATACAGACGACGCCGGCCATATGGGCTACGTAACAGGTAACACGGTGGACGCAGAGATCTACTTTTTTGAAGACAACGACGACCGCCGCGCTTACTGCGACCCCGCAGTGGGCGAACAGCTGAACTGGAGCATGGCCATTGCGGACAACACCGCTACGAACTATGTGAACGGCGAGGTGTTTGACTATTCCACCACCCTGCTGCCAAACCCCTGCAAAAACCCTGCCTACACCGAAACCGTCACCCCGGCCACCTGCCACAGCTACGGCTACAGCACATACGCCTGTGCCACCTGTGGCTACACCTACACCGCAAACTACACCCCGCGCGCCCACCAACCGGGAGACTGGCTGGTGGTGAAAGAACCCACCGGCACGGAAAACGGCCTGCGCGTGCGCTATTGCACCCAGTGCGGCGAAGTGGCGGAGGAAGAAGTGCTGGTGGCGGCCAGTGAGTGCATCCTTAACCAGACACACCTTTCCCTGCACTACAAAGGCACGGCGCAGCTTGCCGCCACCCTGAAGCCGGACAATGCGGCGAACGCGCCGGTCACTTTCACATCCAGCGACGAAACCGTGGCCACAGTGGACGAAAACGGCAACGTGGCCGCCACCGGCCGGGGCGAGGCGGTCATCACCTGCGCGGCCGAGGGCGGCGCCACGGCCACCTGCGGTGTGGATGTCGGCTACAGCTTCGGCCAATGGCTCATCGTCATTTTACTGTTTGGGTGGATCTGGTACTAGATATTTCTGTTATATAGCGGGCCCCCGAGGGGGGCCCGCTTTTTGCGGCCCGTCTGCATCGTTGTCATACGAACGCACTTCCAGAGCTGTTGTGTTACCTTCCTGTTACCAGGCGCAGATATAATGAAGCAGTATTTGAACCAGTTAATTGCCATTTATTGACAAAATTTTAAATATTTATGAACAAAAATGTCGAAAAAGCATATTTAAACGCGTTTGCACTCTTGCAAAATCTGCCATTTTGCTTTTAATCCACACATTCGCCCCTTAAACCAGACAGGAGCACTGACATGAAACACAAAATGATATCCACGCTGTTTGCCGTCCTTCTGGCGGCGCTGATGATCATCGGCCCAACCGCACAGGCGGCTATGGCCGGCACACCGGAGGCCGTGGCGGAAGAGACAGCCACCGCTGCCGCCGAAGCCCTTGGCGCGGACGTGGCCGGGCTTTCGGCGGAAGACCCGGCGGCGCCCCCCGCCGAAGAACCCGCGGCGCCCCCTGCCGGGGAACCGGCAGACCCCCCTGCCGAAGAACCCGCGGCGCCCCCCGCCGAGCCGGAAAATACCGAGGCTTCTGTGGAAGAAGAAGCCCCGGCGGCCTCTAACGAGGCCATCGGCGGGGAAGAAGCCCTTGCCACCGCCGACGAAGCAACCGTCACCTATACCGTGGCCTACGAGCAAGTCGGCATTGTGCTGGGCACGAACGAGCCCGCCGAAAGCACACAAAGCAACCCCGGCCTTTCCGCCGGGAACGGTTCCTTTACCGCAGACGAAGGCGAGGACGTGACCGCCACATTGCAGGCGGAACCCGCAAACCCCAACCGCAAAGGCGGCCCGGAAAAATTTCTGTGCTGGATCGACCAGACAGGGAACCTTTACCCGGCGGGCAGCGTCGTTACCCTCACTGCCAACCTGGTGCTGCGCCCGGTGTTTGCAGGCAACGGCAGCGTCACGGTCTATTACAAAACCAAAACTTCCAATGGCGGCGAGACCAGCGTGAAGTTCGAGAACCAACCCTCCACCTTTACTGTGCTTTCGCCGGAAAGCCTCGGTTTTTCCCTGCCGGGTTACGTGTTCACCGGCTGGGCCTATAACCAGCAAAGCTTTAAAATCTACCAGCCCGGCGACATCGCCAAAGCCGTGGACCACACGAGCAACCCCATCTCCGGCCCCATTTTTGAAGCCCGTTGGCAAGCAGCTCCCGACCTTTCCACCGTCACCGCCTCCGACGTCACTGTTCCCTACGACGGCGCGGCCCATATGGTCAACGTATCGGGCATTATCGCCGGTGACAAGGTGGAATACTCCTATGGCGGCGCGGCTGTTACAGGCCTGACGGACGTGGGAGCCTATCCCATCTCCGTGAAAGTGACGCGCGGCAGCAAGAGCACAACACTAAGCGCCACGCTTACCATTACAAAAGCGCCCCTCACCCTGCAGGCCACCGATTATCACCATACCTACGGCAGCCCCAAGCCGGCAAACAGCGTCTACAGCTATTTTGCGCCGGTTCCCGGCCAGCTGAAGGGCGGCGACACCCTGGCCACAGCGGTAAACGGCACTGCAAACTATAGCCCGCAGTATGATTTCGCCACTCCCGGGAACGCGGGGTCTTACACCCTCAACATAACCGGCGGGCTGGCAAGTACAAACTACGATATCGTCTATACGGACGGCGCCTTCATCGTGGACAAAGCCCCGGCCTCTTCTGTGGCGCTTTCCCTTGGCGCGGCCGATGTCACCGCCTATTACAATGGCGGGCCCATCTCGCTGGACACCTCGAAAATCACCGTCACGGCGAACGGCAAGAACGTTACCGGCCAGTTCTCCCTCAGCTTTAAAGCCGTCGGCGAAACCGCGTTCACTTCTTCCGCCGCGCGCACCGATGCAGGCGTTTACGCCTTCACCGTGCGGGCCGAAAGCGGGAACTACGAAACCGTCACTTCCGCCGGAACGGCCACCCTGAACATCCTGCCCTTCCCTATGGTGATTGAACCGCAGGACGCGGGCAAAACCTACGGCGACGCCGACCCTTCCCCGCTGGCAAAGGCCACCGTTCGCAGCGGCCATGGCACATTGCCCTTGCCCGTGGCAAACGAGCTGCAGTTTGGCCGTGACTATGGCGTATCCCGCGACACCGGGGAAGAAACCGGCACCTATGCCATCAAAGGCATCCGGCTTAGCGGCGCAAACGCCAACTATGAATACCAAACCGAGACCGCTACCTTCACCATTGTTCCGGCAGGCGGAATGGCTGTTTTGCTGGCGGGCGGCACCGTAACCTATGACGGCGCGCCCCACGCCCTTGCGGCAGCCGATGTCGTCGGCGGCGAAAACGTCAGCGTTAAGTATTCTTTAAGCGAAAACGGACCGTTCGACCTTGACGAGCCGCCCAGCTTCACCGGCGCGGGCAGTTACACCGTTTGGGCCCAGGCGAGTGCAAAGAATTTCGACAGCGTCAAAACCTCCGCCACGCTGCACATTGAAAAACGAGTGATCTACCTTGTGGCAAACAGCTACACCAAAACCACCGCGGAAAGCGACCCGGCGTTCACAGCCTTTATCGCGCCGGACTCGCCCGCCACTCTGGTGGACGGCGACACCCTTGCCTACAGTGTGTGGCGCGACAATATTTTCGACAACACCGTTGGCAGCAAGGCCATTCACATCACCCTTGGCCAAAACGCAAACTACACCGTTGTTCCCTTCGAGGGCAGCTTGGAAATTACGGCCGTTGTAGTGCCCGAGCCGACGCCGGACCCGACACCTGACCCGGACCCGACACCAACGCCGGACCCGACACCAACCCCGGCCCCGACGCCTGAACCGGTGCCTGCACCTGTGACGCCGGTAACCCCGGTGGCGCCCGCGGTGGCGCCTGTAGTAACGGAAGGCCCCGCGCCCACAGCAACGGCAGGCCCTGACGCCGTGGTGCAGCCGCGTGTGCCTGATCCTGTGGAAAACATCACCGACGGTGAAACACCTCTCGCCGCGCTGGAGCCCCAAGCCCCGGCGGCAAGCGGCCACTGGGCACTGCTGAACCTCATATTCGCCCTGCTGGCGGCGGGCGGCGCCGTGCTGCTGGCCGTGGGCATGGCTGTGCGCGGCAAACGAAACGGCACCGACCATGGGGACAACGCCCCGAGCAGCCGCAAAACCGGCCTTGGCTGGCGCATTGCGGCCATCCTGGCGGGGCCCGCCGCCGTCATAGTGTTCCTGCTTACCGAAAATGTTCGCCTGCCCATGCAGGCGGCGGACCAATGGACCCTGCTGATGGGCGCCCTGCTGCTGGTGCAGCTGGCAGCCGCGCTGGCGCTGAAGCTTTCACAGCGCCGCGAAGAGCAAAAAAACGAACAGGCGTAACCATACAAGCCACACATAAAACCAAAACGCACCAAAACAAACCCCGCGCCGCCCGTAATGGGTGGGCGCGGGGTCTTTGCGTTGTGCGTTTTCTACCGACTGTCCGACGGGCGGTTCAGCATCGCCTCGCGTTTTTGTTGCGCGCGGATGGTGGTAAGCGTGAACGCAGACAGCGTGATGACTGCCGCGCCCACCGCGCAGATGCCCAGCACCGCCCACATAGGAATGCCAAGGTACAGGTTTTGCCGCGTTTGGCGGCTGAGTCGGGCCACGTCGCCACGGGTAAGGGCAAAGCCGGTGGTGAACAGCCACTCCTCGCCCTGCGGCAGGGAAAGGGTCACGCGGCTTTCATACTCGCCGGGCGCCAGCAGTGTGCCGGGCATTTGCACCGCGTATTGCATCGCCGAGCCCGGCGCCATTTCCATGCCACTTTTTTCATTGCGCAGTACCAACACACCGTCGCGGTAAATGTCCGCTTGCAGCGAAAGGCCGCTTACCACAAGGGGGCTTTCATTTTGCACCGCGTGCACCAGAGCGCCCGCGCCGCCAACAACCTGTGGTTCCACGCTTGCCACGGCAAACGTTTGGTCTGCCGCCCGCCCCGCGCCGGAAAGGCGTACCGGCAGCACCCGCACAGCGTCGGCATTGGCATTGTTTTCGCCCGCCTGGGCCGGAACACGCGTGAAGGAGATGCCGCCCAGAATGTCGCCGCTGAAAACTTCCGCCGGCATAGCCAGCACCACGCGCGCGGTTTCATCGGCATAGGGTGGCACCCACAGGCGGCCTGTTTTCACACTGGCCAGGGTGGCAAAGGCTGGGTTTGCGCCGCCCACGCCGGCGGAAGCATAGGCAATTTCGCCGTTGTTTCCGGTGATGGCGTTCACCGCGGTCACGTGCACTTCAATGGGCCGGGAGGAGGCATTGTACACCCGCGCCGTAAGCGTGCGTGCATCCCCGCCGGCCAGCAGGTGAAAACCGCCGCTTTCGCCAATGCCGTCCGCCGGGGCCACCGCCGTAATGGTAAACGCGCCGGCCGTTTGTTCAGCACTGTCGGCGTAAACTTCGGCCGGGGCGGCGTACGGCAAAAAACCTACGACAAAGCACGCCGCCGCAAAAGCCAACCAATTCTTCATAATAAAACGCGCTCCTTCCTGCATTTTGCTGTGGGCTTCCCATTATAGCGGGCCACACGCGCAAATATTGGCAAGAAAGAGCGTTTTGTACCGTACAGTTTCAAAAATCCTCAAAAAGCGGTCATTCGCTTTTGCATTGTCTGGGGGGTTGGTCGGCATGGGTGATGAGGCCGGTTTTCACCAGCACCGCCACAACGGCAGGCACCAGCACCAGCTGTAAAATAATGCCCGGCAGGCTGGACACAAACGCCGACGATATAAACGCGGCAAAGGTGTATGAGCCTCCGCTGGCCGCCAGCATCGCCGCCATGGCCGCGCCGAACACCGCGCGGCCGATCAGCTGCGCCGCCACCAGCGCAAGGTACACGTTCCAGTTCAGCCGCCGATAAAACAGGCCGGACAGCGCACCGTAGGCGCAAAGCTCCAAACTCATGGCCACAGCCATGGGGAACAAGGGCGGCATGCCCGTAATGGCGGACGAAAGGTACGGCAGTAAAAAGCCGCAGATTGCGCCGTAGGGCGCGCCGCACACAAACCCGCACAGCAGCACCGGGATGTGCATGGGCGAAAAAGCGCTGCCCGCGCCAAACAGATGGAATAATTGCGGCAAGGCAAAGCCCATGGCCAAAAACAGGCCCGACAGCACCAGCCGCTTCACAGAAAATTTCATAGGGGGTCTCCTTCGCGCGGGGCCGCCCGCGCCGCCATGGTAAAAAATCCGGACTGACTGCAAGTTCCAGTATACAGGCATCCGCCCCGCCGCGCAAGATACAAAAGCGCGCGCCCGAAAACGGCCTGCGCCGCGGCGCCCCGGCGCGGCTATATTGACAATGCCGCAAAAAAAAGCTAAAATAATGGTTGCGCAAACACCCTTACACGGCCCCGCGCGGGTTTAGCTCATCCGGTAGAGCGTCTGCTTCCCAAGCAGAAGGCGACGGGTTCGAGTCCCGTAATCCGCTCCACGATACACCGTCAGAAAACTTAGGTTTTGGGCGGTGTTTTCTTTTGCAGAAAGCGCCTCATGTTCAAGATTTGTTCAAGAAAAGCCCGAAAAAATAGCAGGGCAGCGTGTAGGCTGGCCCTGCTTTTTGTTATCCCTGTTTGGCTTCCGGCAATAGTACGCTTTCGAGAGCGGCAGAGGCTTTTTCCTGTAAATGAGGCGATAGCAAATCTGCCAACGCCCCAAGTTAATTTCAATGCCGACCCCGATATGATGGCACTTGTGCGGTTGATATTCCCCGCCATGAAGGCCGAAGAATCACGGCGCGGCTCCAGTATGTCAAGCACATTGGTGCCAAATTATTAACCCTGTGTTCACAGACTTGCGTTATTTACGGCATTTACAAGAGCGGCGGAAGATTTGCTGTTTCCGTCAATCACAAACATTTCTGTTATCCCACAAATGCGCACTTTTGATGAACCAAGTACGGAATTGGCGTTGTCGATGGACGTTATGTCTGCAAGCCGTATCTGTTTGCTTGTTCCCTGGCCCATGACATTGTTGCAAAATAATACCCGTTTGTTCGTGACAGCAAAAACCCCGTTTACCTTGCCTTTTAGCGTCGCAATATTGGGGGATATGCCACCGGCCACCGGCTCTATCGACACATTCACGATATCCGCATACAAAACAGTTTCGCCAGGGACAAGCATTTTTTCGGCGGCGTTCATGTGACCTTTTGAAAACGGTGTCGCTGTTCCGAACTGTTTTACTGCATCGGCTATGGCTCCCATGCTATCGCCTCCTTTGCACCCATTATACCACAAAAAGAAAGCCACCCGAAGGCGGCCCCTGCTACGGCCATTATAACGCTTTTACGGGAGGTTTGCAAATGTCGAATGAAGAATTATGCCTGTTGGCCCAAAGCGGGGATATGGAAGCTGTGGGGCAACTGTGGGAACAAAACCAGGCCTTGCTAGCGTATCTCCTGGCCGGCGATGGCCTCCACCGGGCCGCGCTTCTCCACCTCGACCTCGATTTTGAGCGGCACGTTCTTCAATGTGATGGTGGTGGTCATGCCCCATTGCAATTCCACCTCCCACACACGGTCGTCCAGCGCAAAACCCTCCGGGGCCTGCACTTCCTGCACCAGCACCGTCTGCGCATCGATGCCGGTGAGCACGATGCGGCCCTTTTCGTTAGTGGTGTAGGTGCCGATCTCCTTGCCATCCAGCGCAGATATTTTGAACACGGCGCCGGGCAGCGGGTTCTTGTCCTCGTCCAGCTTCTGAATCACAAGGTAGGGCCAGGGGTGATTTTCAAACTCCACCGTGTTCAGTTCGCCCTCCTTCAGCTCCACCAGCTTCTCGGCGGTGTCGATTTTGTAACCGGGCAGGGTGGCCACCTCGCGGATGAGGATGTGCTGTGCGGTCAGGCCCTCGATGAAGATGGCGCCGCCCTCGTCCGAGGTGTAGGTGCCGATGCGTTCCCCGTTCAGCTTTTCGATTTTAAACTCCACGCCAGCCATGCCCAGGCCGGTCGTGGCGTCCACTTTGCGGATAAGCAGGCCGGGCAGCGGGGTGTTCTCAAACTCCACAATGGCGGGGTCTCCGTTCAGCTTGATTTCCACGTTGATGGGCGCGCCGTTCAGCTTATACCCCGCCGGACTCAGAATCTCAACGACGGTAAACCATCCCGGCTGTTGTTCGGGGATGGTGACGTAGCCGTAGCGCCCCGAGGTAAACTCGCCAATCAGCTCACCGTTCATCTTGGTCACACGAAACTTTGCCCCAGCCAGCGGTTCCCCGGTGACGGAATCGATCTTCTTGATGATGATGGGGCTTTTGGGCACGTTCTCAAAGGTGACGGTGTGGATCTGTCCGGGCTTGAGCAGCATTTCCTGTGGGCCATTGCTTACGATGTACCCATCCGGGGCGCTCACTTCCTCGATCACCACAAGCTGCGGCTCCAGGCCCTCCAGGTAGATGCGGCCGTCAATGTCGGTGGTAAAGTTGCCGAGGACTGCACCGTTTTTGTTCTGTTCACCAAGCACGACCTTTCCCAGCAGGGGCGGCAGGGTCAAGCCGACACCAAAACGGTGACGCAGACCGAGACGCTGGAGAGCGAGAGCGGCAAGGTTGCGGATATTGTGGCCGCCGCTGTGCCGGTGCTGCCGTACAGCGAGGACGGCTACACCGGGCAGCTTTTGCTGGACGTGGCCGCAATCGTGGTGGAGGAAAACGGCACCACCACTTACAGCTACCGGGTGGAGGATGTGCGCGAGTATGCAAACCTGGACCGCAACGACGCCGCCTATATCCCTAAGACAGTGCTGAAAAACGGCGTGACCCTGCAACTGGAAAACATTGAGTGGGTGGTGATGGGCCAGCACCCGGTAGATGGGCGTATGGTGCCCAATCTGTTCAAAGCCATCGCCACCTACGCGGGCACGGCCACCGGGAGCCGGGCCACCGGCTACACCGCCACCCTCACCTATACCGGCGAAGTGACGAAAACAAACCCCAGCACGATGGTGTGCACGGTTATCTTCCGCGGTGAGCCAGTGGCCGCCGCCAGCGAGGTAGACCCGGACGAATCGGAACCCGCCGCCACTGGTCAGGAGGACAAGGAGGGCAGCGCTGGGTTTACAATCATGCTGATTGTGGTCATTCTGCTTTCAGCGGCCTGCCTTGCCGTGGGCGGTGTGCGCATCGTTCAGCGCGTCCGCGGCCGGCGCGGCGGCGATGATGGCAGGGATTTTTCCGATTATGAGGATTACACGGCGGAGAACCCTAGCCCGGCAGAGACGGAACAGGAGGATGCACAGGGTTTCGAGTGGCAGCCGGAACCGCCCCGGCAGGTCTATCCCCAGGACGAATTTAACATCGACGACCTGTTCAACGAGGAGGGCTTTTTCAATGAGTAGGATGAGCAAGAAAACGAGGATCATCGCCGCCGCCATCCTGGCTGTGGTGGTGTGCGCCATGCTGGTGGTGGGCTACCTCGCCAAGCACAAAGACGTGGCCCCGGAGCCGGAGGCTACGGCCAGCGAATCGGCCCCGGCAGTCATGGCTGGGCCGCTGTTGGACGCGCCGCCCGATGAGAGCTGGGCCGATGACGAGGCCACCGGCTATAACGGCTTCACCACCCGCGCCCAGCTCGGCGCGGAGGAGGGCAGCATCGGTGTGCTTACCATCGAGAAGATCGGCGTCTCCGTCCATGTGTTCGACAGCGACGAGAGCAGCACCGTAGAGGACATGAAGCGCGGCGCGGCCCATTACCGCACCACAAGCTATTTTGACGGCAATGTGGGGATGGCGGCGCACATCGGCAACGCCAGCTACTCCTACTTTGAGCGATTGTATGAGTTGAAAGTGGACGATGAAATCATCTACGAGACGGCGCTGGGCACCCGTACCTACGCCGTGGCCGAGATTGCCACTATCAGCGATACCGATTGGAGCTACCTGGGCCGCACCGAGGACAACCGCATCACCCTCACCACCTGCATTGCGGGCCAGGACACGCAGCGCCTTTGTGTGCAGGCTGTGGAGGTATAGCCCATCCCACCTTGTCACATTGATGTGACGAGGTATGGTTTTTAACTTCGGCCTAATAGGCCGAAGTTGTGGAAATAGGCAGCCTTGCGTCTGTTTTTATGGCGGGTTATGATGATGCTATAAAGGAGGTTTTGCACCATGAACCGTAAAAAAATACTACTTATTGCTGGCGTTTCCGCGTCCGTACTTTTGGCATCATCCCTGCTTGTGGCGTGTGCCGTCGAGGCCACCGGGCCGGGCCAAGGCATGACGGCCAGTAGCTTGTCACAGGCGGAAAGCGAAGGCGTAAGCATGGCCGCCAGCAGCGTACCGGCCAGTAGCCAAAGCACAGGCCAGAGCGCCAGCAGCCAGAGCAACTGCCCGGCCAGCAGTTCCTGCGAGACGGCCAGCAGTGCGCCGCCGCTCTCGTCACAGGCACCGGCCACGCAGGAGCCGCAAAGCGCCCCGCCTCAGGCACAGGCCCCAGCGTCGCAATCGGAGTGCGCGCCTGCTCCCACTCCGACCCCCGCGCTTGAACCAGCTCCGGCCCCGCCACCAGCGTCCAGCGCAAACATTGACGCCTGCCTGTCGGCCGCCGCTGGCTGGGCCAGCGGCAACAACATGGCCGTGAACGATGGGCTGACCCTCGGCGGGGCCGGGTACGAAAACCCCATTGAGACGAGCGGCAAGACCGACGCGCAAGTGACCGAACATCTGACGTATCAACTCAGCCTGATCCACAGCCAGCTAACCGCCATGCCGGAGTTTGACTCCGGCACCGTTTACCCATGTTACAAGTTTGTGGTGAGTGGCACACTCATTTATGTTCTGTACGGATAGAAATTGCCCCGCATTGGCGGGGCTGAACAAAGCAGTACAGCGAAAAGCCGTGGCGTGAGCACCACGGCTTTTTTGCAGCTTATTTCAACATGGAGATGTAATAATACTTATTAGTTTCACTTGTCCAGATACTCCACAATCACTATTTCATTATTGTCTGGGTCTTTTAGACGGAGTTCATATGTACCCCAATCAAATTTTACAGGTGGATTGAGAATAAGACCTTTCTTCTTTAGTTCTAAACATGTGGCATCCATATTGTCGCAACTGAAAACGAATGACATTGCCCCGCTAACAGGCACATTCCACTTTGTTGCATCCCAAATACAGATTGACGGTGCATCTTTTATGAATCCAAGATAGACACCATTGTAGTCATCGACATCAGTTTTCAGCATTGGTATTTCAAGTGTTTCACGATAAAACTTTATTAACTCTACAGCGTTTTTCGTAAAAATATTCGTACAGCAAAAACCGTTTACCATATAGATTCTCCTGTTCAAGAAATGTAATTATCTACCTTTCTCAATCTGATCCATCGTCAACAAATAATGCTCGTAAGTGTCGTATGAATCCGCAAACTCATCTTCGGCTTTCTTCGTTGCCGCAAAAATTTGCTTAATCTGGTCCATATGTAACCCAGCCTGAGACATACCATATAGCATCATTTGCATTTTTTGCTGTCGTCCTTCTTGATACCCTATCTCGCAACCCTCTGCCAATGACTTATTGCACAAGTCACGAATAATGCTGTCAACCTTTTGTTCTGGTTTTCCTGTGTTTTTTATTGTCACAAAAATTTCTTTGATCGCACCCGCAATATCGTTGCCCATTTTTTTGACAGCCTCTACGGCTTTGGGTGTATTTTCATGAATAAAATTAACGCCAATAGCAGTAAGATCCTGAAAAAATGCATCGCTAAACGCATCCAACATTTTATCCTTACCTGATATTAGATCTGCCATCTTTGCCTACCCCTTTTCTTCAGATTATAGCCACCATTCGTTCGGCTTTTATTTGCAATAAGTTGAAATTGTGCTCACATTATACCACAACCCTATACTGTTTTGTTCAGCCCCGCCGCAAGGCGGTTTTTTTTGTTGCCCACCACCTCGTCACATTATGTTACGAGGCCAACCCCACAGCTTTGTCTCACCGTGGGACGACGAAAACCATCCAGAAAGGAGGATTGAATGGCAAAAACCATTTGCAGGAAAGCGTTGCCGCTTTTCCTGATCGTTATCCTGTTGTTTGGGGCGCTGCCCATCACAGCGTCTGCCGGCAGCCCCGACATTTCCATCGAGCCGACGAGCGGCATCGAGAGCAGCAGTTCCACCAGCACCTCGAACAGCGAGGTGGATATATCCACCACCCCAAACGAGGGCGGCGGATCGTCGGCCCCCGAAAGTGAAACTCCAAGCAGCAGCCAGCCGCAGGAGCCGGGCAGCGAACCGGCCTCGGATAGCAGCGAGGCCGACGACGAGCCGGTGAGCGACCCGGTGAGCGCCGAAGCCGAAGCAGAGGACGCGGACGGTATTTCTGTCAGCATCCTCGGCGGCGACGGCCTGTCCCGCGGTATCGGCATCATGGCAACCGGCAACCTCACCATCCACAAGTATGACGCCTACCAGTGGAACTTCGGTTTTTCCCACGGTGGTGGTTTGGAAATGCGCCCGTGGTACATCATGGACATCGATGGGCGGCTTGCCTACTG
This sequence comes from Oscillospiraceae bacterium, assembly GCA_031551695.1. GTDB lineage: Bacteria > Bacillota > Clostridia > Oscillospirales > Ruminococcaceae > JAAYCI01. The sequence goes on along the minus strand of JAVBNG010000072.1, from coordinate 79 downwards.
TGTGGAACCGACCAACCCCGACACCACCAACGGCGGCTACGGCACCATCGACTACAACGCTTTGAGCGTCACGCAGCAG
>JAVBNG010000005.1:0-41781 GCA_031551695.1 Oscillospiraceae bacterium | reverse complement strand
GGGCGGCCGCGCGGGCGCTTCGGCGCGTTCAGCTCTTCTTCGTTCTTCGGCTTCGGCGGGCGGCCGCGCGGACGCTTCGGCGCGTTCAGCTCTTCCTCGTTCTTCGGCTTCGGCGGGCGGCCGCGCGGGCGCTTTGTCAGCTCGCTGGCCTCCGGCACTGCGGACGACGCAGGCATGGCCGAAGCGACAGGCGTTTTCTGCTGTGCCAAAGGCCACTGGGCCTGCACTGCCGGTTTGGGCACGGCCGATGCAGGCGCCATCGCGGTCGTCGGTGTTGCCAGCGGCCGCTGGTGCGCTTGCGTAACCGCGGTGGGGCGCTGTGCGGGGTGCGGCATCGGTTTTTGCTGCAGCGCCGCGGCCGGGCGCTGCCCGGAGGAGGCGGGCCACTGGGTGCCCGTCATCAGCTTTTGCGGCGGGGGCGGCGGTGGTTTCGGCCTTGCCGGGCGGGGTGCAAGCTGCTGCACGGCCGCTTCCAGCGCAGCGCGTTGGGCCGTTGCCGCGCGCTCTTCCGTGTCCGCCGGCGCACCGGTGCCGGTAAGGAACGGTTTCTCTTCTCTTGCCTGTGCGGACGGTTGCGCCTGCGCGCTGCGCGGCGCCTGCTGCGCCGGCTGGCCCATCATCGGGCGGCGGGCCGGGTTCACCGGCGGTGTTCCCGCCGGACGTGCGCCAACTGCCGACTGGGCGGTGCGCACCTGAGGCGCGTGCGGGGCCTGCGCCGCAGGTCTGGTTCCCGCCGGGGCGGCCAGCCGCTGTGCCGCGCTTGCAGCGCTCAGGGCAGAAGCCGCCGGTGCAGCGGGCGCATCCGCCGTGCGGGTTTTTGCCGTTACGGCTGCAATATCATCCAGCAGCGACTGGCGCTTGCTGTCATAGCTTTCCTGAGGCGTCGGCTGCGCCGCCGCCGCGGGCCTTGCCCCTTGGGGCTTTGCAGGGCCGGCCGCGCCTGCTTGCGCGCGCGCGGCAATGGCGGCGCGGCGGCGCGCCTTCGCGTCCATTTCGATCTCCTCCACCTTGGCCGCAGCCATCAGCGGAGCCTGTACCGCTTGCATCGGCTGTTTCGCCTGGGCAACCTGTTCCGCCGGGGCTGGCGCCGCCGTCTGAACCGGTACGGCAACCTGCTCTGCCGGTTGAACCTGCTCGCCGGCGTCCCTGGCACTTTTCCGCCGCTGGGCGCGCTGTTCCGCCTCACGTTTTGCGTTCTCTTCGGCTTCGCGCTTGGCCGTTTCTTCCGCCTCACGCCTTGCGGTTTCTCCTGCTTTGCGCTTTGCCTCTTCTTCCGCCTCCCGCGCAAGCTCAGCGGCGGCGGCTTCTGCCTTCGCCAGTTCCGCCGCGCGGGTTTTGGCGTCTGTCGGCACGGGCATGTGCGTGGTGGCCGGTGCCGTAACAGCCGTCGGCGCTTCATGGAACATATCCTCTACGGGCGCGGCATCGCCAGCCAGTTCGGCAAACGAGATGGCCTCTTCCGCCATGGCTTCTTCAAACACGAATTCTTCCACGGGCGCGGGGGCTTCCTCCGCGGGCGGGGCGGTCTCAATGTCCGCCGTTTGGAACAGCCTCTTCTCCGCCGCCACCTTTGCGGCACGCTGGCGCGCAGCCTCCTGCGCGGCGGCCTTCTTCGCTTCCTCGTCCCCCAAAGCTTCCGTTTTCAACGAAACTTGCTTTGGCGCGTCGTGCCGGGCCGATGGCGCCGCTTTCGGCGCTTCGGCCTCCGGCTTTTGCTCCGCGTCGGGCTTCGCGGTTTGCTGCTCCGCCGGTTTTTCGGTTTTTTGAGCCTGCGGCGCGGGTTCTCCGCCTTTTTTAGCCTTCTTTTTCGCCGATTTTTCTTCTTGTTGGCGTTGTTTTTCCTCTTGCTGGCGCACGCGTTCTTCCAACTTCGCGGCCGCCTTCTCTCGCCGAAGTTCCAGCGTGCTTTTCCTGGCGGGCTCATCCGCGGGCTCGTCGCGCTGCAGCTTGATTTCCCCCGTCAGCATTTTTTCAATCACGCGCTCGCTCAGCGCCTCTTCGCCGGTGCCCCTCTTTTTCACCGCCTCCACCGTGCTGCTGATGACAAGGTATATGAAAAACAGGATGATGATGGCGCAAATGGCCACAAGCACCCATGTGATGGCCGTTCCAAAAAAGTCCTGGTTTTGGAACAGCACCGCTATCGCCAAAACAAGCACTAAAATGGGGGCAAGGCCCGTGCTTAATATGACCAACAACTTTTTTGCCAAGCCTCCCGCTCCTTTCCGCCAGGCGCTGTTGCGCCTGTTTATTTTGTGCCGAAAATGCGGTCGCCCGCGTCGCCAAGGCCCGGAATAATGTAGCCATGGTCGTTTAGCTTTTCATCCAGCGCGGCAATATACACCTGCACGTCCGGGTGTTCCTTCTTCATGCGTGCCACGCCCTCCGGCGCCGCAATGATGCACAGCAGCTTGATGCTTTTTGCGCCGCGCTTTTTAATCATGGCGATGGCGTCGCACGCGCTGCCGCCGGTGGCCAGCATGGGGTCCAGCACCATCACGTCTCGCTCGGCAATGTCGCTGGGCAGTTTCGCGTAATACTCCACCGGGTTCAGCGTGTCGGGGTCTCGGTACAGGCCAATGTGCCCCACCTTTGCGGCGGGCACTAAAGACAGCAGGCCGTCCACCATGCCAAGGCCCGCCCGCAAAATGGGCACCACGGCCATTTTGCGCCCGGCCAGGATGCGCACCTTCGCCACGGCCAGCGGCGTTTCCACTTCCACTTCTTCCGTGGGCAAATCCCGCGTGGCCTCGTAGCACATCAGCGCGGCAATTTCCCCCACCAGTTCTTTAAAAACCTTTGTGCCGGTATCCTTGTTCCGTAAAATGGCCACTTTGTGCTGGATCAGCGGATGGTTGATCACCACGACCTGGTCTTCCATGGGTGCCTCCCTCATGTGTGGTTTGCCGCTTCATTCGCCGCAAGCTTCGCGGCGCGTTCGCGCTCCGCCTGGGACAGGCGCAGATAACGGATGGCCGCCTCGTTTGCCGGAACGCATGTGCCCGCAGCTAACATCTCCTCGCCAATTTCGGCCGCGCCCGCCGCAATGTGCAGCGCCGCACCCGCTATGGACGAAACGGAACCGCGTTTCAGGGTATTATAACATATTTGCGCGCCGTCACCAACAAAAAAAACGGATTCAGGCGCATCATCGAGCACCCCCGCCAGCACTGTGGGCGGGCCCGCCGTTTCGGGCAGCAGCACCCGGCCCGTGGCCGTGTTCAGCGCCATGCAGTACACTTCATTGCGGCGCGCGTCCAGCGCGGGCACAACCACGCCCGCCTCGCCCGAGGCCAGTGCCACGGCCCGCAGGGTGGACACCGGCGCAAGCGGCACGTTGCCCGGCAATGCCAGCCCCTTTGCCAGCGCCATACCAATGCGCAAGCCGGTAAAACTGCCCGGCCCCGCCGTAACGGCGAAAGCGTCTACATCGCATGGGGTAAGCCCCGTGGCGGCGAAGGCCGCTTTTGCCAAGGGCAGCAAGGTTTCAGAATGGGTCAGCCCTTCGGCCAGCGTTTTGCAAAACAGCACCTTGCCGTTTTGCCGCACGCACACGCCCGCGGTGCGCCCGCTTGCGTCCAGCGCAAAAATCGTGCTCAAAGCCCCGCTCCCTCCAGGCCGGTAATGGTGATGCCGCGTTTGCCGCCCTCCATGTCCACAATGGCGACAGTCACATGGTTTGGCGGCAGGAAGGCCGCCACTTTTTCGCTCCACTCTATGGCCACCACGGCCCCCTGGTCCAAAAAATCGTAATATCCGGCGGCTTCCAAATCGTCCGCCGAGGTGATGCGCCAGGCGTCCATGTGGGCCAAAGGCACCCGACCGCGGTACAGGTTCACAATGGCGTAGGTGGGGCTGGACACTTCGTCCGTGCAGCCAAGGCCCCGTGCCAAGCCGCGGCAAAAGGTGGTTTTGCCGGCGCCAAGGCCGCCTTGCAGCGCAATTACCGTGCCGCCCCGAACGGCGGCGGCCGTTTTTTCGCCCAGCGCCTCGGTTTCCCGCGGGGTGGAAGTGACATGCAAACCCGGCCACCTCCTTCGCGTGGAACGCTTTGCGCTGCGCGCCTGCGCCGCAGTAACAAGCAACTTTCGGGCAATACCCGGTGTTATTATACCCTTTTGGATGTAGATGTGCAAGCCGCCGCCTTATATGCGCGCCGCCGCAGTAAAAACGCCGCCGCCGGGCCACGGCGTCTCCATGCACAAGGCATAGAAATCCTCGGCGGCCGCCTCCGCCACGCCCACAAGGGCCGCTTGAGGCGATGTTTTCATCAGCTTGGCCAAACTGGTGCCAACAGGCGGCAGCGGGCCTGCCGTTTCAGCGCCTCCGCCTCCGCCGCTTTCCCGCGCCTGCTTGGTCTTTGCCAGCAGCCGCTTGCCCGTTTCGTTCGCCGCCAGCACCTGCAAAAACGGCGTGTGGGCGGGCACGTCCGGCGGCAACCCCAGAGCCGCCGCCAGCGCAAGGCGGCGGATGCGCGCGTGGGCAAAGCGTTTCGTTTTCGCCAGGGTGTACACGTCCTCCAGCGCCACGGCCTCGTTTGCCGCCGCGGCCATACGCGCGGCAAGGCCGCCTGCGGCGTCCGGGTATTTTGCAAAGTCCGCCGCCGTTTTGCCCCGCAGGCGGGCCATCATGGCAAGCCCGTAGCGCGCTTGGCTCAACACGCGGCCATCCGCTGCCGCCTGCCGATACAAGGCCAGGCACGCGTCGGGCACATAGCCGGCCAATACCTCCATGCTGCCCTGCACACTGGAAACACCGTGCGGGCCGAGGGCAATTTGTGTATCGAAGACACCCCGCGCGCCAAAAACACGCCCCCGCAGCCACCCGGCCGACGGCGCGCCCTTTTCCGGCGGGCCGTCGTGGACGGCGCCCACGCGCCGCAGGGCAAAGGCCCGCGGCAAGGCCACACCGCCATAGCCGGCGTCCCCTCCGGCTTCTTCCGGTGCCGGATTGCCGGCCCCGCCCTTCTCCACAGCGCCTTCACGCGTGCGCAAAGCCGCCAGCGCCTTGCAGTATTCCACGCCCAAAATATTGTTGGGGCTGGCCAGCAGGGCGCCCGCCCCCGGCAGCACCGCCTCCGCCGCCGCCGCCCGCGCCGCCGCAAAGCTTTGCCCTGTGGCCAGCCGCGTTTGCAGCGCCTGCTTAAACGCCTCAGCTTCAAACACGGCGGCCACTTCGGCCAGCCGCGCCACATCCGGCGTTTCCGCGCCAAAACATATGGCGTCCACACAGCCAAGGCCCGCCAGCGCCGAAACGCCGCCCATGGCAAAGGGCTCGGCGCTGGCCGCCGCCCACGGCACGGGCAGCCGCAAAACCAAATCCACCCCGCCCGCCAGCGCCGCCGCCGCGCGCACGTTTGTGGGCAACAGCGCGGCTTCGCCCCGCTGCACAAAGGCGCCGCTCATCACACACACCACGGCCTCAAACCCCGCTTTGCGCAGGGCGTTTGCCATATAGGCGTGGCCGTTGTGGAACGGGTTGTATTCGGCGACGATCCCTGCCGTTTTCATGGCGTTTCTCCTTGCAAAAACTACAAAATACCGAAAATTTCACTATAAAGGTAAGAATTAGCTTGAAAACCTTTGCACTACATACTATAATATTGTAGGCGCCTAGCGGACAAATTACAAGCCGCCGCCAAGGGCTTTCCGTAAAACCCCTAAGCCGGAAAGCCCCAGTTTGAAGGAGGATATGAATGAAAGTACTTGTTATCAACAGCGGTTCTTCGTCGCTGAAGTACCAGCTGGTAGACATGGACACGAAACAGATGTTGTGCAAGGGCCTTGCGGAGCGCATCGGCATCGAAGGCGGCTGTGTCACGCATAAAGTGGGCGACAAAAGCTTCACGAAAGAAGGGGAATTGCCCACCCACGCCGAAGCATTCACCATTATGCTGGACTTCATGACCAAGGGCGACGGCGCCGTGGTGAAGGACAAAAGCGAAATTGACGCCATTGGCCACCGTGTGGTGCACGGCGGCGAAAAGTTCACCGGCAGCGTGCTTGTAACGGACGAAGTGATTGCCACGCTGGAAGAGCTGTCTCCCCTGGCGCCGCTGCATAACCCCCCGCAGGTGATGGGCATCCGCAGCGCGCAGAAAGTGTTCGGCGAAGGCGTGCCCGAAGTGGCCGTGTTCGACACCTCTTTCCACCAAACCATGCCCGCCTACGCCTATATGTTCGCCATTCCCTATAAATTTTATGAGGAAAACGGCGTGCGCCGCTACGGCTTCCATGGCACCAGCCACCGCTATGTGAGCGCGAAGGCCGCCGAATACATCGGCAAGGACATCCACGATTTGAAGATCGTCACCTGCCATTTGGGCAACGGCTCCTCCATCACCGCCGTGGACCACGGCCAAAGCGTGGACACCAGCATGGGCCTTACGCCGCTGGGCGGCCTGATGATGGGCACCCGCTGCGGCGACCTTGACCCCAGCGTGGCCACCTACCTTGCCGAGCTTACCGGCCGCACGGGCAACAATCTTGCAAAGCTGCTGAACACAGAAAGCGGCTTCCTCGGCGTTTCCGGCATCTCCAGCGACAACCGCGACATCGAGCAGGCCGCCCAGGTGGAAGGCAATGACCGCGCCCTGCTGGTGCATGATATGTTCGCCTACCAAATCAAAAAATTCATTGGCGCCTACACCGCCGCCATGAACGGCGTGGACGCCATCGTGTTCACCGGCGGCATCGGCGAAAACTCCGGCGTGCTGCGCGCGGACGTGGCCGGCGGCCTCACCTACCTTGGCGTGGACATCGACTATGAGGTGAACAAGCAGCACTGCGCCGACGTGCTGGACGTCACCGCGCCGAACGCCACGGTGAAAACGCTGGTCATCGCCACCAACGAAGAGCTTATGATCGCACAGGACACCGCCGAGATCGTGGCGGCGCTGTAAGGCCCGCGCTTTCCAGCCATATAAGCGGCGGCGCACGCCGCAATAGCCCGGCCGGGCATCCGGCCTACATCCGCTCCGTGCACATGTGCCGGAGCGGTTTTGTAAAACTTCATTAAAGAAAGGACCGATGGACATGGACAAGCTGTTGAAAGTCATCGAGCAGAACGCGCGGTTGTCGCTGGAGGAAATTGCCGCAATCATTAACGAGACCCCCGACGCCGTGGCAGCACGCATGGACGAGTACAAGAAAAACGGCATCATCCGCGGCACCCGCAGCCTCATCGACTGGGACCGCGTGGGCGGCGGTGAAGTGACGGCGCTGATCGAAGTGCGCGTGTCGCCGAAGAAGTCCATCGGCTTTGACGAAATTGCCGAGACCATCGCCCAACTGGAAGAGGTAGACGGTGTGTCGCTGATGAGCGGCGGGTACGACCTCACTGTCACCATCAAGGGCACCAGCTTCCAGGAAGTGGCCCTGTTTGTGGCGCGGCGGCTTTCCCCCATGGACGGCGTGCTTTCCACCGCCACGCATTTTGTGCTGAAAGTATACAAAAAGGACGGGGCGATGTACAGCTTCGACCACAAAGATGAAAGGGTAGGTGCGACGTCCTGATGGACTATACAAAACTCATTTCGCCGGGCGCCGCCAATATGCGTCCGTCCGGCATCCGAAAATATTTCGACATTGCCGCCGAGATGAAGGACTGCATCACCCTCGGCGTGGGCGAGCCGGATTTCAAGACCCCGTGGGTCATCCGCGAGGCCGGCATCAAAAGCCTGGAGCGCGGGCACACGTTTTATACATCGAACTCGGGCCTTTTGCCCCTGCGGGAAGAACTGGGCCGCTACATGGAGCGCAAATTCAGCCTCTCCTACAGCCCGAAGGACCAAATGCTCATCACCGTGGGCGGCAGCGAGGCCATCGACGCCTGCCTGCGCGCGCTGGTGGGCCCCGGGGATGAAGTGCTGATTCCCGAACCCAGCTTCGTGTGCTACCACCCGCTCACCACCCTGTGCGGCGGCGTGCCGGTGTCTATCCCGCTGAAAAATGAGAACAAGTTTCGCCTTACGGCGGAGGATTTGAAAGCGGCCATCACCCCGCGCACCAAGGTGCTCATTTTCCCCTACCCGTGCAACCCCACCGGCGCCGTGATGCGCAAAGAGGACATCGAGCCCATTTGCGAGGTGCTGCGCGGCACGGACATCACCGTTTTGAGCGACGAGATTTACGCCGAATTGACCTACGGCGGCGAAAAGCATGTCAGCATCGCCACCTTCCCCGGCATGTATGAACGGACGGTGATTGCCAGCGGCTTTTCCAAGGCCTACGCCATGACGGGCTGGCGCCTCGGTTACGCCCTGGGGCCCGCGCCGGTCATCGACGCCATGACCCGCATCCACCAGGCGGCCATTATGTCCTCGCCCACCACCAGCCAGTACGCCGCCATCACGGCCCTGCGCGAGGGCGACGGCGAAATCGAGACTATGCGCACGGAGTACGACATGCGCCGCCGCTTTTTGATGAAACGTTTTGCGGAGCTGGGCCTGCCCTGCTTCGAGCCGGAGGGCGCGTTCTACGTGTTCCCGGACATCCGCCGCACGGGCCTTTCCAGCGCGGATTTTTGCGAAAAGCTGCTGTACGAAAGCAAGGTGGCCGTGGTGCCGGGCACCGCCTTTGGCGACTGCGGCGAAGGCTTCGTGCGCATCAGCTACGCCTATTCGCTGGACCATTTATCCGAGGCGGTGGACCGCATCGCCGCGTTTTTGGAGAAATACCACAAATAGCCCGCTAATAAACCGACAGGAAGTGATGGCTTGGCCTCTTCTGAGGTGTATGCCCGGCGGCTGGCCGCCTTCGGCGGTGAAACGGACAATGCGGCGGTGAACGCCGCCGTGTTCGAGTTGCTTTCGGCCCTGCCCGCCTTCGGCCGCATTACTGGCGAAACAACGGTGCTGCTGAAGCCAAATTTGCTGACGCGCGCCGTGCCGGAAAGGTCCGTGACCACGCACCCCGCCGTGCTGCGCGCGGTCATTTTAGCCGTGCAAAAGCAGGGGGCAAAAAACGTTACCGTGGCCGATTCCCCCGGCGGCCCTTACACCCCCGCCGCTATCAAGGGCGTTTATGAGACCAGCGGCCTTGCCGCCGTGTGCCGCGAAACGGGCACGGCATTATACACCGCCTGCGAAAGCGGCGCCCGCGCGGCAAACGGCCGCTTGGTGCACAGCTTTACGCTGATCGACCCCGCACGGAACAGCGACGTCATCATCAACCTGCCCAAGCTGAAAACCCACGCGCTCACCGGGATTTCCGGCGCGGTGAAAAATTTGTTCGGCTGTGTGCCGGGCATGCAAAAGGCCGAGTTCCACATGCGTTTTCCCGCGCGGGAAAACTTTGGCCAAATGCTGGTGGATCTGTGCGAGTGCGTGAAGGCAGACATCCACCTGATGGACGGCCTCATCGCCATGGAGGGCGACGGCCCGGCCGGCGGCACGCCCCGCACGGAAAGCCTTCTGCTGGCAAGCGAAGACCCCTACGCCATGGATCTTGCCGTGTGCCGCTATATCGGCATGCCGCCCGCGCGGGTACCCTACCTTGCTGCCGCCATGGAAAACGGCCTGTGCCCTGCCACCCTGGACGAAACCCTGCTGGTTGGTGACGAAGCCGCCAGGGCCCTGCTTTTGAACTTCCGGCACCCCAAAAGTTACGAGGGCCCCGTGGGGGCCGAGCACTGGCTGCCCGGCCCGCTGAAAAAGCTTGGCCCTGTGCTGGAGCACGCCATTGCGCCGCGCCCGGTGGTGCGGCGCGCCGCGTGCATCGGCTGCGGCAAATGCGCCGAGATCTGCCCGGAAAAAGTGATTGACATGGAACAGGCAAACGGCGGCAAAAAGGCGCGCATCCGGCCAAAAAACTGCATCCGCTGTTTTTGCTGCCATGAGATGTGCCCGGCCAAGGCCATTGCCATCCGGCGCAATTCGCTGTTAAAATTTTAGAGTTTGCTGTGGAGGGGAGGTATACGCATAAGGATATCATCAGCCGCAAGCCCGGCGGCGAACAAATGCGACGCATTGTTTGTGGACGGGCGCGGAAGGTATCCAGTTCAACGTCAAAAATGTTTCATTTTTGACCAGTTGAACGCATGCACGGCTGATGTCCGTTGCGTATACCTACACTTCGCGGCCACCGCTTGGAGTTGACCCCATGCCCATCCGCGCCATAGTGGAAGCACCCGCCAAAGTGAACCTTGCCCTCGACATCACCGGCATTGCCGAAAACGGCTACCATCTGCTGGACATGCTGATGCAGGCCATTGGCCTTTCAGAACGCGTAGAGGTGTCGAAAAGCATGGGCTATTCCCTGCGCCTGCCCAAAAGCCGCGTGAAGGCAAACGAAAAAAACACCGCCACGAAGGCGGCGGCAGCTTTTTTCCGTGAGACCGGCCTTTTGGCCGGGGCGGACATCGTGGTGCACAAAGCCACGCCCACCCGCGCGGGGCTGGGCGGCGGCAGCGCGGACGCTGCCGCCGTTCTGGTGGCGCTGAACGAACTCTACGGCGCGCGGCTGTCTTTAACAGAACTTTGCGAAATCGGCCTCACGGTCGGCTCCGACGTGCCCTTTGCCCTTGTGGGCGGCACGGCCCGGGTGGAGGGCGTGGGCGAAATCATCACGCCGCTGAAAACCCTGCCCCCCTGCTTTTTTGCCATCGGCATGCCGCAAAGCGGCGTGTCCACCCCTGCGGCCTTCGAACTGTACGACCAAACGGGCGGCGCCGTGCACCCGGACGTCGCCGCCGGGGCCGCCGCCATCAATGCGGGCAATTTGGCCGCCCTGTATCCCCACATGCAAAACGCGCTGGAAGAAACAAGCGGCGGCGAAACAGCCGCCGCCATGCGCCGCATTTTACACGCCGCAGGGGCCGCCACCGCCGTAATGACCGGCAGCGGCGCCGCCGTGTTCGGTGTGTTCACCGCTGAGAGCGGCGCGCAAACCGCCGCAAAACAGTTGGAGCAAAACGGCTTCACCGCCTACGTCACGCGGCCTGTGGCCCACGGCGCCCGCGTGGTGCAGCTGGACTAAGCGTATCCGTACAAGACATCCGCAACGCCGCACGGCAACCCGCCGCGCGGCTCTCACTTTGCCTGCTAATCAATAAAATTCGTCCACAGGCGTTTTTCGTCACTCTGTTTCGGCATGGTGGGCTGGCCATATGCCGCCGCAAACCCCTTCAGCATCCCGGCCATGTTGTGCCCCAGCACGCGCATGGTCTGCAGGCCCTCGAGGTCCCGGCGCACTTCTTCCGGCTCGTTGCCGTGCACCATGTTCCAGTATTGGCTGCTCACCACGGGCATCTGGCTGATGGTGAAGTATTTGTACAACCGGTCCAGCGCGGAGGACGAACCGCCGCGCCGGCAGCTTACCACCGCGCTGGCGGGCCGGCCGTAAAATTCCCGCGCGCGGGAATAAAATGCGCGGTCCATCAGCGCCAGCAAAGCGCCGTTCGGCCCTGCGTAATACACCGGGCTGCCCACCACCAGGCCGTCTGCGGCAATGATAGCTTCCGCCAGGGCGTTAGCTGCGTCGTCCTCAAACACGCACTTGCCCGCCGTGCGGCATTTGCCGCAGCCGGCGCACCCGCGCACCGGCTTCGCGCCCATTTGGAACATCTCCGTCTCCACGCCGTCGGCTTCCAAAGCCCCGCCCACCTCGCGCAGCGCCGTATAGGTGCAGCCGTCCTTATTGGGGCTGCCGTTCAAAAGCAATACTTTCATTTTTATCGTCCTTTCTTCGCCATGCGCGGTATGTGCCGCGGCTTTTCCTTTAAAACCATACCACACGCCGCCGCTTTTTCAAAGGGGTTTCGCCCGGAAAAGCGTTTGCCAAAAAATTACAGCTTCCCCCTTGCAATACCGCAAAAAAAGTTGTATCATATGAATTAGCACTCGTACACACCGACTGCTAAACACCATATCGCAAAGGGGCGTTGCATTTTATGCGTCAGTTCAAAGCCGAAAGCAAACGGCTGCTAGACCTTATGATCAACAGCATTTACACCCACAAGGAAATTTTCCTGCGGGAGCTTATTTCCAACGCGTCCGACGCCATCGACAAACTGTATTTTATCTCGCTGACGGACGAGGGCGTGAAGCTGAAGCGCGAAGATTTTGAAATTCGCATCACGCCGAACAAGGAAACGCGCACCGTCACCATTTCCGACAACGGCGTGGGCATGGACAAGGCCGATTTGGAGGGCAACCTCGGCGTCATCGCCTCCAGCGGGTCCCTTGGCTTCAAAAACGAAAACGCCGGGGCCGACGGCATCGACATCATCGGCCAGTTCGGCGTGGGGTTCTACTCGGCGTTCATGGTGGCGTCCAAGGTCACTGTCATCAGCCGGGCCTACGGCGCCGAAGAGGCCTATAAATGGGAGAGCCACGGCGCCGAGGGGTACCAAATCACCCCCGCCGAGCGCAGCGCCGCTGGCACAGACATTATCCTTGTGCTGAAGGAAGACACCGACGACGAGCGCTACAGCGAATTTTTGGATGAGTACCGCCTCGAGGGCCTCGTAAAAAAATACTCCGATTACATCCGCTATCCCATCAAGATGAATGTGACGGAACGCCGCAAAAAAGAGGACAGTGACGACTACGAGGAAGTCGTGGAGTTGAAGACGCTGAACAGCATGGTGCCCATCTGGAAACGCGCCAAAAGCGAAGTGAGCGACGAGGACTACTCCGCCTTCTACAAAGAAAAATTCATGGATTTTTCGGACCCCGCCCGGGTGATTTTGAGCAAGACCGAGGGCACCGCCACCTACAACGCCCTTTTGTTTGTGCCCTCCCGCGCGCCCTTCGACTATTACACCAAAGAGTTCGAAAAAGGCCTGCAGTTGTATGCCTCCGGCGTTTTGATCATGGAGAAATGCGGCGATTTGCTGCCGGACCATTTCAGCTTTGTGAAGGGCCTGGTGGACAGCCAGGATTTAAGCCTCAACATCAGCCGCGAAATGCTGCAGCACGACCGCCAACTTAAGCTCATCAAAACCTCGCTTGAACGCAAAATCCGCGGCGAGCTTGCCGCGTGGCTGGCAAACGACCGCGAAAAATACGAGGAATTTTTCAAAAACTTCGGCCTGCAATTAAAAGTTGGCGTGTACGAAAGTTACGGCGCCGAGGCCGACAATTTAAAAGACCTGCTGCTGTACCGTTCTGCCGCTTTGGAAAAGTACGTCACCCTGAAAGAATATGTAGACGCCATGCCCGAGGGGCAAAAGTACATCTACTACGCCGCGGGTGATTCCGCCGAGCGCCTGGCGAAGCTCCCGCAAGCGGGCCTTGTGCGGGACAAGGGCTATGACCTGCTTCTGCTTACCGAGCACGTGGACGAGTTTGCCCTCTCCATGCTGCGCAGCTACGAGGACAAAGAGTTCAAAAACATCTCCGGCGATGACCTTGGCCTTGAAAGCGACGCGGAAAAAGAGGAAGTGGAAAAGCAGAACGAGGCGAACAAGGACCTGTTCACCTTCCTTACCGACGCACTGGGCGGCAAAGTGCGCGAGGTGAAGGCCAGCGGCCGCCTGAAGGAGCACCCGGTCATCATCACGGCGTCCGGCGGGCTTTCGCTGGAGATGGAAAAGGTGCTGAACAGCATGCCCACCGGCGCAAAGGTGGAAAGCGTGAAGGTGCTGGAAATCAACGCGGAGCATCCCGTTTTTGAAAAGTTGAAAAAACTGTACGCGTCGAAAAAAGCCGCCGACAAGGACAAGTTGAAAGATTACGCCGCCATTTTGTACGACCAGGCGCTGCTGATTGAAGGCATGCCCATTGCGGACCCCGCCGCCTACTCAAACCTTGTTTGCGGCCTCATTTCATAGGCCTGCCGCCGGGCGGCCCTGAGGAAAAAAGAGCCAAAACCCATACGGCCCCACCACTTTGACAAAACAGCGACACCCACCAGGCCCCCTGCCACCAAAAGTTCCACCACCAAAACCCTTTGCAACCGAACCCCCACGCGGCCAAGGCCGCGTGGGGGCTCTTCTCTATAAACAAACTCTTTTATTCTACTGCTGCCGAAGCCGTATCCGCAGTGTCCACCTGCCGCAGAACACTGAACCGTTTTTTTTCATAATCCGTGGCTGCGGTGGGTGAAACCCCCGCCCCGGCCAGCGTCGCCTTTGCTTCCTCTTCCCGGCCCAGCACGTGCATCATCTCCGCGCGGGAAAGGGCGTTCAGCCGCTTTGTTCCCTTCGACCAAAACATCCGCTGGATGCTTTGTGCCTCGGCATCTTCCTGCGCCAGCCAGGCGGCGGCGTCTCCCTCTTCGTCAAACTGCTTTTGGCGAAGGTCGTTTCGCGCCTCGTAGGCGTTGTTCTGCACAGAAGCCGTCATGCCGTAAACAATGGGCACCTGCACAGCCACCGCCAACAACAAAAACAGCGGCGCAACCGGATTGATAAAAAACAGCGCCACCGCCAGCACCAGCAAAACCGCCGCAATGGGCAGCAAATATTTCAGGTACGCACGCTTCACTGTGTCCTCCAAGCTATGTCTGCAAAACGGCGGCGCGCCCTCACGCGTTTCAGCCCTGCCAGTTCGCCCGGTCGGTCGGGTTCCACTCCGCGGCGCGGTTTCGGAAATGTTCGGCCCGCGCTTCATCCCCCGCCAGCTTGAAGCATTCGGACAAGCCGATGAGCGGCAGGTAGCCCACCGACGCTGCAATCAGCTCCGGCTGCGCGCCGGACAGCGCCGCGCTGTACCAGTCCGCCGCCTGCTGCTCGTCGCCGGCCAGCAGGTAGTAGTCGCCCATGGAACAGCAAATCTCCGCCGGCGGCTGGCCCACCAGCTCCGGCGATGCATAGCGCAGCAGCATATCGCCGTTTTGGGTGATGGCCGCCGTACGGCACAGCACGCAGGCCGCGCGGCGCAGCACTTCCGGCGGGCGCGTGGGGTCGCCGTGCACGGCCTCAAAATAGGCCTGGGCCGCCAGGAAATCCTTCTTTTCGCCCACCAACATCAGTTCCCGGGCGTACATCATTTCCAAACGGCTGGAAAACCGCTCGCCCCGGGCCGCCAGCTTGGCCAACAGTTCCAAATCACGCCCGCCGTGGCCGCCGGTGGGGCAGTGGTTCACCACCACATTGCTGCGGTACACCACCGGGTCCGTGCGCAGCACCTCGTGGATGGGATCCACAAAGCAAAACCGCCGCATGCGCTTAAACAGCTTCGGGCGGTACTCCGTGTCAAAATTGGCCGTGGTGTTGTGGGAAAGCTGATTGGCATACGCCATCTCCACCACTTCCACCTCCGGCAGCAGCGCACCCTTCAGCGTCAAAAACCGCTCGCGGTTTTCGGCGTCGATCACCTCGTCCGCATCCGCCGTGTACACAAACTCGCAGGTGGCTTTTTCAAGCGAAAAATTGCGCGCTGCGGCAAAATCGTCGTCCCACTCATAATCGAACACCTTGTCGGTGAATTGTTTCGCTATTTCCCTGGTTTTGTCCGTGGAGCCTGTGTCCACGATGATGGTTTCGTCGGCAATGCCCGCGAGTGACGTCAAACACCGCTCCAGCGTTTCTTCCTCGTTTTTCACAATCATGCACACACTGATGGTCGCCATCAAACAACACCCCTTGCGATGAATTACGCCTTTGCGCCGTGGTTTCAGTTTACCACAAAGCGGCCAAACAGGGCAAGTAAAGAAATGCCGCAGCTAAAATATAAATGCATATTCGGCATGATATGGCGAATTGTTTGCGGCTTTTTGTCGTTTCCCGCCGCTTTTGAAAAGTTTGTTGACTTTTTATCATCGGTTCGTTACAATAAGGGGGTAAATCGATAAAAAACCCAGCGTGCGCTCTCCACTATAAACTATTCTGGATACTCCAATGGCAAATGATCTTTTGAACCGGGAACTGGAACTGGCAAAAGCAGGCGACGAAGCGGCGCTGGCCGCCGTGATTATGCGCCAAATGCCGCTGATTCGCCGCATGGCCCGCCGCGCCGTTGGCCCCGGGCTGGATTTTGACGACGCCGTGCAGGAAGGCCTTATCGGCCTGCTGCGCGCGGTGGCGCGGTACAGTGATGCCAGCAGTGCCTCTTTCAAAACATACGCTGCCGTGTGCATTCGCAATTCCATCGCCTCCGCCAGCAAGGCGGCCGCAAGGAAAAAGCACTCTCCACTGAATTTCAGCGTCCCTCTGACAGATACACATGCGTCCCCCGGGCCCGAAGAGCAGGCCATCGTCTCCGAAGAGATCCTTCTTGCGCTGGAAAAGGCGCGGCGGTGCCTGTCGGAGTATGAGAAGACCATCTTCGGCCTCATCTTGCAGGGCTACACCGTGGAAGAAATTTCCACAAAGCTGGGGCGGGGGCAAAAATCTGTGGAGAATGCGTTGCAGCGCGCACGGCAAAAGCTGCGTTAACTTCCGGTTTCAAGGCGGGAACCCGCCTTGTTTGCCCAGTAGCTTAAAAAGAGCGTTGGTCTATGCCAAAGGTGACGGTTTGAATCCTTCCGCGGGCAAAAACACAAATTCTTTGTTTGAAGGAGAATCCAGATGTACGAAGACAAGAACTTGGTTTGCAAAGATTGTGGGCAGGAATTCGTGTTCACAGCAGGTGAGCAGGAGTTTTATGCCAGCCGCGGCTTTGAGAACGAGCCCCAGCGCTGCAAGCCCTGCCGAGACAGCCACAAGGCCAGCCTGCATGGCAACCGCGAAATGCACACCGCAACGTGCGCAAACTGCGGCAAAGAGGCAAAAGTACCGTTTAAACCGCGCGAAGACCGCCCGGTGTACTGCAGCGAGTGCTTTGCCACCATGAAGGAAGAGGAAGCGGCCGCCAACTAGCGTGCATTTTTGCCCGCAAACGTCCATCACCACAGCGATTCCCTGGCAAAAGACAAAGAAAGCCTCGCCCGCAAGGGTGGGGCTTATTTTTTGTCTGCCGCCTATGCTAAGCATTCGCCCTGCCGCAGGGGCGTAAGCGCCTTCCGGCGAAAGCGCACGGCGCTTCCGCTTACGTTTGCGCCTTCAAGTAATACAGCCGGCTGGCAAAATCGTACAGAAGGCGCATGTTCTCGCTGTAGCCCGCGCCGGAAAAGGCTTGCAGCCGCTCCACCCCGGCGGCGCACAGCAAGTCGCCGTAGGCGGTGAAGGTCTCCTTCTCCGTGTCCAGCCGCTTCACCTCGCGGGCGGCTTTCAGCAAAACGCCGTCCGGGTTCAGGTGCACGGGCAGCACGTGGTTGATCAGCCCACCAAAGGTGTCGATGGTCACTTTCTGCGCCCGTGTTTCGCCTTTGTACAACATGTCCGGAAGCAGGCCGCGCATTTTCAGGGGCGGCGCCTCGCTGTTCGTCTCCAAAAGACCCAAGAAGTCGCCCACAATGGCTTCCTTTTTGTCCGCAGACACCACCATCACGCAGTACCCTTTGCCAATTTCTGGCGTTTTCACGCGGTAATATTCGCCAAACTGCAACAGCTTCCGGTGTTCCTTATAATAGGCGATCTGCTTTTCCATGTCGGTTTTCTCAAAATGGCTAAGGGTGCGCATGTCCAGCTCGTACCCCAGCACACCGAAGACCGCCGTGTTAAAGCGAGTCTCAAACGGCGTCACCCGCAGGGTTTGGTGGTTCGGCGCGGCGGACACATGGCAGCCCATAGTGCTTTGGGGGTAGCCATAGCTGGCGCCGGTCTGGGTGAACGCCCGGCGGTAGGCGTCGGTGCCGTCGCTTGTCCATATCTGCGGCATATAGTACAAAACGCCCAGGTCAAACCGGTTGCCGCCGGAAGCGCAGCCCTCGAACAAAATCTCCGGCCGCGTCGCGCAGATACGGGCGAACAAATCGTACAGGCCGAGGATATAGCTGTGCATGAACATGCCTTGGTCGGAAAGGGCCGGGGAATGGCAGTCGGCCAGGTTGCGGTTCATGTCCCATTTCACATAGCGGATGTCGCAGCTGTCCAGCACGCGGCCCATGCTATCCACAATATAGTCGCGCACCTCGGCGCGGCAAATGTCCAGCGCCAGCTGGTGGCGGCCCACGCAGGGCGCGTGGCCAGGCGCCGCAACAGCCCAGTCGGGGTGCTGCTCGTACAGGTACGAATCGGCGTTCACCATCTCCGGCTCGAACCAAAGGCCAAATTGAAGGCCCATTTTCTTCAGCTTTTCGCACAGGCCCACAATGCCGGAGGGCAGCTTTTTGCGGTTCACGTCATAATCGCCAAGGCCCGCCTCATCGGAATTGCGGCGGCCGAACCAGCCGTCGTCCAGCACAAACAGTTCCACGCCCACCTTGGCCGCCACCTTCGCCATGGCCAAAATTTTCGATTCATTAAAGTCAAAATAGGTGCCCTCCCAGTTGTTCACCAGCACCGGGCGCTCCGTGTTGTTCCATTGGGGCGGGATGATGTGGCCCAGCACAAAGCGGTGCATGTTGTGGCTCATGCCGGTTTTGCCCGCGGCGGAAAAAGTGAGCACCGCCTCCGGCGTCAGGAAGCTTTCGCCAGGCGCCAGCGGCCAGGAAAAGCCTTCGCTGGAAAGGCCCTGCAGCACCCGGGTGCGGCCAAAGGGATCCACCTCCACACCGCCCTCGTGGCTGCCGGAGTAAATGAGGTTAAACCCGTACACATCGCCCGTTGTTTCTGTGGCACATTCCTCCGCCAAAAAGAAAAACGGGTTGCACTTTGCGCCCGAAACGCCGTAATTGCTGCCAAACAGCTTGATGCCGCGGCTTAGCGGTGTTTCCGTCAAGTCGTTCTCACGCGCCCAGGCGCCGGTCAGGTTCGCAAGCCGGTAATTGCCCCGGGGCAGGTCTGTTTGGGCGGAAAGGGCGCGCAGCAAACGCAGCGGCCCATCGCCATCATTGGTGATACGCATTTTTTTCGTAATGACATCGGCTTCGTAAAAAATGGTGTAGTACAACTCTACGCTGATGCCCGTCGGTTCCGCGAAGGAAACGCACACCACCTCGTCGCCGCCCCGGCCATGGGGCATGCCGCCGGCGGGCGCCGGCGCCTTTTGCTGCCGGAAGCCGGAAACGCTGAAATCGCTCACCGTGTCGCCGCTGCGGTTTTCGGCCAGCAGCGCGCCGCGGCGATAGTCCCCGCGCAGGGCGGGAGAAAGCTCCAGCCGCAGCACGGACAGGGACACCTCGCCGTCCCTGCGTTTGATCTCGCCGCCGTAGCCGGCGTCTGCCTTCACCTGCAGAACTGCGGCGTCCGCCACGTGAATTCGCCGGCCATAGTACAAATTCTCCAACAGGCCGTTTCTTCCCGCAGAAAGCACCATGCTGGTGCGGCGCGTGTGCAGCTCGATAATATTGCTCTGAATCTTGACCATTGCATCCTCCTTGCGTCGCAGCGTAACCTGTGGCACCAGCGACACATGCACTGTAAATTTGTATGCCAATCGCACTCTCTATTCATATACAGGGTAAAATGGCAATGCCCGTTTGTCAAGCAAAAAAGAACCACACAGGGTAAAAAGTTCCGCATTCTGAGGCGAAATGCATAAATTCGACATCAATTACTAATGAAATATATATTTTTTGCACAAATATTTCGCAGATTCTCATGCATTTTGCCTATGGATTTTTGCATGCACTTCAGGTACAATGAGGCCATAGAAAAGGAAAGGAGTGATACCGATGTACCAGCAAGGTCCGTCCGTTCTGCTGGGGCAAATGGAATGAACGACAAGAGCTACATTGCACACTCCATTAAGAAGTGAATCATTCCGGCAGTAAGGATGCCGCCATCGATGTGAGGCTGTGGATGCCCGGTGCGCCGGGTATGAGACAAAGCCGGGTGGCCGCGCAGCCGGTAATTATGAAAATAGCCGGTTCGCAAATTCCTTTGCCCCTTCAGCACGGAGCTGGTTTTGGGCCAGCAGTAGACAAAAGCCCGAGAGCGAAAAATGTTCGTATAGATTCTTTTATTAGTTATCCACACTGAATTTGAAAGGAAAACAAATCAGGATCTATCCCGAAGTTCAGGAACAGAAAGCGTAAAGAAGTTTTCGGTTTATTTTCCAGAACAGCATTTTTCATTACAGCTTGAAGGTTTCTAATAGTAAAAACAGGATTTACAGTTCGAAAGATTTTATACCTGGTCTTGAATAACTGTACCAAAATCTAAAAAATAGATTGCCGCCCGGCTTTTCATGCCGGGCGGTGATTTTGTTCCAAGCAAGTTGGCCAGCCCACAAGGCATTATATCTTAAACAAAGCCACCCGCAACGGATTACCCATCCACCGCGGGCGGCCACTGTTTTTCTATTGCGCCACTGCCACTATCAGCCCTTTTTGGCTTCCAAATCGGCCAGCGCGTCTTTGCGGCTCAGGTTGATACGCCCCTGCTGGTCGATCTCTGTCACCTTCACAACCAGCTCGTCGCCCACGGCCACCACGTCTTCCACACGCTCCACGCGCTGGCGGTCCAGCTTCGAGATGTGGACAAGGCCCTCTTTGCCCGGGGCAATTTCCACAAAGGCGCCAAAGTTCATCAGGCGGGTCACTTTGCCTTTGTAAATGGCGCCCACCTCCGGGTCCTCCACAATGGTCTTAATGGTGTGGATGGCGCGGCGGGCGTCCTCAATGTCGATGGCGGACACGTACACATGGCCGTCCTCTTCCACGTCGATTTTGCAGTTGTTGGTGGCGGAGATCTCCTGGATCACCTTGCCGCCCTTGCCAATCACGTCGCGGATCTTGTCCACGTCGATGACGATGGACAGCATCTTCGGCGCGTAGTCGGAAAGCTCCGCGCGCGGCGCGGCGATAACGGGGTTCATGATATCCTTAAGGATGTACAGGCGGCCAATGCGGCATTTTTCCAGCGCCTCGGCCACGATCTCATGGGTCAGGCCGTCCACCTTGATGTCCATTTGGATGGCGGTGATGCCGTTCGTGGTGCCGCCAACTTTAAAGTCCATGTCGCCGTGGAAGTCTTCCACACCCTGGATGTCGATCATGGTCATCCAGCGCTCGCCCTCGGTAATGAGGCCGCAGGAGATGCCCGCCACGGGCGCTTTGATGGGCACACCGGCGTCCATCAGGGCCAGGGAGCTGGCGCAGATGGAGGCCTGGCTGGTGGAGCCGTTGGAGGAGAGGATCTCCGACACCAAACGGATGGAATACGGGAACTCCGCCACTTCCGGCAGCATGGGCAGCAGGGCCTTTTCGGCCAGCGCGCCGTGGCCGATCTCGCGGCGGCCGGGGCTGCGCGGGGCGCGCGCCTCGCCTACGCTGAAGGGCGGGAAGTTGTAGTGGTGCATGTAGCGCTTGTGCTCGTCTGTGGAAAGGTCGTCCACAATCTGCGCGTCGCGCATGGTGGAAAGGGCCGCCACCGTCAGGCACTGGGTTTGCCCGCGGGTGAACATGCCGCTGCCGTGGGCGCGGGGCAGCAAACCCACCTCGGCGGCCAGCGGGCGAATCTCATCGATGCCGCGGCCGTCCACGCGCTTGCCGTCGTCCAGCAGCCAGCGGCGCACCACATATTTCTGCATCTGGTACATCAGCTCTTCCACAATGTTCGGGCCCCACTCTTCGGCATAGCGGGCTTCGATCTCATCGCGGATGGGCAAAAGCGCCGCGTCGCGCACGTTTTTGTCGTCCGTGTCCATGGCGGATTTGAACTGGTCCAGGAACGCGCCCTTCACTTCGGCGAAGAGGGCATCGTTCAAATGCATGGATTCAAACGCCACCTTCGGCTTGCCAATGGCTTCCACAATCGAGTTGATGAACGCGATGACCTGCTTGTCGGTCTCGTGGCCCTGGCGGATGGCCTCCATCATGTCGGCTTCGCCCACTTCGCTCGCGCCCGCCTCGATCATCACAATTTTTTCCGCGCTGGCGGCAAGGATAAGAGCCAAGGTACTGGCTTCGCGCTGCTCCAAGGTGGGGTTCACCACCACCTGGCCGTCCACCAGGCCCACGTTCACACCGGAAGTGGGGCCCTTCCACGGGATATCGGAAATGGAAAGGGCGATGGACACGCCGATCATGCCCGCAACCTCGGGGCTGCAGTCCTGGTCCACGCTCATCACCGTCACCACCACGGCCACGTCATTGCGCATGTCCTTCGGGAACAGGGGGCGGATTTGTCGGTCGATGACGCGGCTGGTGAGGATGGCTTTTTCGCCGGGGCGGCCTTCGCGGCGCATAAAGCTGCCGGGAATTTTGCCAATGGCGTAGTGTTTTTCTTCAAAATCCACGCTAAGCGGGAAGAAATCGATGCCCTCACGGGGCTTTGCGCTCATGGTTGCGTTCACAAAAACGCAGGTGTCGCCGTAGTGCACAAAGCAGCTGCCGTTTGAAAGGCCGCCCATTTTGCCGGTTTCCACCAGCAGCTTGCGGCCGGCAAGCTCCATTTCAAAGCTGCGGTAATTTTGGAATGTCTCTTTTTTGCTGGTAACGGTAATGTTGTCGCTCAATTCCAAAGCCTCCATTCGTGATTAGGGCCGGAATTTAGCAATCAGTGCAGCGGCAGGGAAACGGGTTTCCGTCCTTTCTTGCCGCTCCAATCATTGCTAAGCTTCCGTGCCCGGGGTGATTGGCGTATTGTGTGCTGGCGCGTGCGGGTATGCTATAAATAAAACAACCTGAAAGCAGGGGGCTGCCCTGCTTTCAGGGAATGCTCTCTATTTGCGCAGGCCCAGTTTCGCAATCAGCGCGCGGTAGCGCTCCACGTCTTTGTTCTGCAGGTACTTCAGCAGATTGCGGCGCTGGCCAACCAGCTTCAGCAAGCCGCGGTTCGAGTGATGGTCCTTCGGGTTCTGCTTCGAGTGCTCGGTCAAATGGTTGATGCGCTCTGTCAGCAGGGCCACCTGCACTTCCGGGCTGCCGGTGTCGCCCTTGTGAACGGCATACTCGTTCATAATCTCGCTCTTGGTTTTCATGTCTGTTCTCCTCTTTTCGGAAGACAATCACGTGCCTCCGCTAAATTCGCCTGTTGCCCCGCGGGGGTGATGAATGCGCCATGAGGAACACGCCACCCGCCGAAGCAAAGGTACCTTGGTCATTTTACCACAACCATGCCCGCAATTCAATCATTCAGGGAATATTTCCCCTGCAATCGGAGGGTTGCGGAAAATTTCACATTTGGAGCAACGCAGCAAGCCTAGAGCATGTGGACGGCCAGTGTGTAAAAGCGCGTCGGCCCCCAGGGGCGCCTCTCTTGCCACTTCGCGGCAATTCACCTTCTCAGCCGCAAGGCCGGCGGCAAACAATTCGTGAGAATTGTATGACGAAGGCGCGGAAGGTAGATGTGCGTTACACACTAGCTGTCCGCAAGCCTTGCACTTAACCAAAACCCTAAAAACACTCCCGCCCCAAAAGCGCGTTGGCAAGCTTTGTGTCGCCCGCGTCCAGCGCGGCTTTGATGCGGCTGGTGCTCACGGCTTCGCCTTCATACAAGGCAAGGGGCACCTCGCAAAAATACAGGCCGTGCGCGCGGCACAGCTGTTCCAGCCGTTTTGCGTTTCCCGCCCGGTGCGCGCCAAAAGAATAGTTCGTGCCGCAAAACACGGCCTTCGCCTTGTACTTCCCCAAAATAAACGTTTCAAAAAACTCCTCCGGAGAAAGGCTTTGAAAGCTTTCAAAATCCGGTTCAAAGCAATAGCCCACATCAAGAGCGGCAAGGGCGTTGTGCTTGTCCGCCTCGGGCAGCAGGCGCTTCCCCTTGTGGCCGTTCGCCCCAATGGTGAAGGTGAACACCGCGGCGGCAAGGCCGTTTGCGGCGGCGTAGTCCCGCGCGGCCGCAATCACCTCGGCATGGCCGCGGTGCACGCCGTCAAAATATCCCAGCGCAAGCGCCACGCCGGGCTTTTCGCCGGTGTAGCCGCCGTCTGTCAGCACTTGCAACGCACTGCCCTCCTGTATGTCTTAATCCCGCCTGAACAGCTTCTCTACAAGAATATTCCCTTCCCCGTCGCCTTTCGCAAGCCCAAGGAAGCCCTCTTCGTCCACCGCGCGGCACAGGCCCGCCGGTACGCCAGCTTTGCGCACGGCCGCGCCGTTCAAAAGCCGCTTCACATCCTCCGGCGCAAACATCACCGCCGGGTACATTCGAAACAGCCGCTCCACCGGCAGCACCAGCTGTGCAAGGCCGCCCGCGTCTTTCGCCGCCTGCGCCGCCTCCAGCGTGTGGGCTTCCGCCTCGCTGAAAACCCCCGCTGCCGTGCGCCGCAGGGCATACAGGGTGGCGCAGGTGCCAAGGGCCTTGCCCATGTCCTCTGCCAGCACACGGATGTACGTCCCTTTGGAACAGCGCACCCGCACGGCCACGCGGCCGTCTTCCGGCGCGTCGCCCTTTTCCGGGCCAAGGCGTTCTATTTCGTGCACCACAATGTCCCGGCTTTTTCGCTGCACCTCCACGCCCGCACGGGCGTATTTGTACAGCGGCCTGCCGTCCACTTTCACGGCGCTGTACATGGGCGGCACCTGGCTTTGCGGCCCGGAAAACCGGTGCAAAACCGCCGCCAAAGCCGCTTCGCCCACGTGGCTGCCACCTGTTTCCAGCACGGCGCCGGTGATATCCCCCGTGTCCGTGGCCGTGCCCAGCAAAAAAACAGCCTCATAGGTTTTGTCCTGGTCCGGCTGCATGTCCACCGCCTTGGCCGCGCCGCCCACAAAAACAGGCAGCACGCCTGTGGCCATCGGGTCCAGCGTGCCGCCGTGGCCAATTTTGCGTGTGCCCAAAATGCCCCGCATTTTCGCCACCACGTCGAAGGACGTGAAGCCCGCGGGCTTGTCTATTACAATAATACCGTTCACG
This sequence comes from Oscillospiraceae bacterium, assembly GCA_031551695.1. Taxonomy (GTDB): domain Bacteria; phylum Bacillota; class Clostridia; order Oscillospirales; family Ruminococcaceae; genus JAAYCI01. The sequence goes on along the minus strand of JAVBNG010000005.1, from coordinate 17,112 downwards.
GGCACTCCACTCCCAGCGCCAGTGCCACCTGCTGCAAAATGGCTTCCTTCACATTGTCCTGGCTGCCCAACAGCTCGCACCCGGCGGCCTGCTTGTGGCCGCCGCCGCCAAGGGCGCGGCAAATCACCGTGGCATCGATGTCGCCCCGCGTGCGCACGCTGATCTTATAGCTGCCGTCGCCGTTTTGCCGCATGGTGATGCCCACCCGCACCCCTTCGATGGAGCGCGGGATGCTGGTGACGCCCTCCAGGTCCGACGGGTCGATGCCGATGTTGTCCAACTGGTCGCGGGTCAGGCAAATCAGGGCGCACTGTTCGTCAAAATGGTACTCCAAAGTGGACAGCGCAATCTGTTCCACCGCAATGCGCTCTTTTGTTTTCGTGTCAAAAAACAGCTCGTTCAGCTTTTCCGTTTGCGCGCCAAATTCCATCAGGCTGGCCGCCACCTTGTGGCTTTCGGCAGTGGTGTTGGCAAAACGGAAACAGCCCGTATCCGTGGCAACGCCCGCATACAGGCAGTTCGCCACCTGCCGGTCGATTTTCGTGTCCAAAAAACGGTACAAATCGAAAACGATCTCACAGGTGGCCGCCGCGGTTTCGTCCAGCAGCATGTAGGCGGCGTAACCGCTGTTGCTGCCGTGGTGGTCGATGCACAAATCCACCTTGTCCGCCCAGGCGGCGGCTTTTTCGCCAAACAACTGCGGCCCGGCAATGTCCACCGCCACCACGTACAGTGGCTCAAACTGGCCATGGTACGTTTCAAAACCGAGGAAACCGTACTTTTCGTTGATGGGGTCACTGCACAGCACCGCCGCCGTTTTGCCCAGCTGCGAAAGGGCCCAATAAATGCCGCCGGCGGCACCCAGGGTGTCGCCGTCGGGGTTTTTATGGCACAAAATCAACACTTTGTCGGCTTTTTTTAGGCGCGACGCGGCGCCGGCCTTGTCGATGCTCTCGCTCATGGCGCCCCCTTACAATTTGCTCAAAAGCTCGTTGATGTGCGCGGCATAGGCGGCGTTTTCATCCGGCAGGAAATAAAACTCCGGCGCGCGGCGGATGTGCATGTGCTTTGCCACCTCGCTGCGCACATGGCCCTTTGCGCTTTCCAGCGCCTTCACCACGGCGGCGGTGGCGTGTTCATCCGCCTTGTCCAGCACGCTTACAAACACCTTACAGGTGGAAAGGTCCTGCGCCACTTCCACGCGCGTCACCGTCAAAAGGCCCTCTTTCAGGCGCGGGTCCTTCATGCCGCCGATAATGGAAATCAACTCGCGCTTCATGTCCTCGTTCAGGCGGCCCAAATTTTTGGATGCTTCTTTCGGCATGTCCTTAGTCCCTGTATTCTTCTATAATATAGGCTTCGAAAATGTCGCCTTCCTTGATGTCTGCAAATTTCTCCAGCGAAATGCCGCACTCATAGCCCTGCGCCACTTCCTTCACGTCGTCCTTGAACCGGCGCAGCCCCTTGATCTCGTCGTCCGCCACGATGATGCCGTCGCGCACCACGCGCACCTTCGAGTTGCGCGTCACCTTGCCGTCCAGCACATAGCAACCGGCAATGGTGCCAACGCTGCTCACCTTGTACACCTCGCGCACTTCCACGCGGGCCTGCTCCACCTCGCGGTACTTCGGCGCCAGCATACCCTTCATGGCGGCCTCCACGTCGTTGATGGCGTCGTAAATCACGCGGTACATGCGCATTTCCACGCCGTCCTGGGCGGCGTCGGCGGTGGCCACCGGGTCCGGCCGCACGTTGAAGCCGATGATGATGGCCCCCGACGCGTTGGCCAGCATCACGTCGCTTTTGTTGATGGCGCCGACGCCGGAATGGATGACCTTCACCCGCACTTCTTCGTTGGTGATTTTTTCAAGGCTCTGCTTCACCGCCTCGGCGCTGCCCTGCACGTCCGCCTTTACAATGATGGAAAGCTGCTTCATTTCGCCCGCGGCAATCTGGCTGAACAAATTGTCCAGCGTCACCTTGGTGTAGCTGCCCAAGTGCTCCTCACGGATATCGGCCTGGCGGCGCCCGGCCAACTCACGGGCCAGGCGCTCGTCCTCAACGGCGTCAAACTCGTCGCCGGCGGCGGGCACGTCGGTCAGGCCCGTGATTTCCACCGGCATGGACGGCCCGGCCGCTTCCAGCATTTCGCCCGCGTCGCCCCGCATGGTGCGCACATGGCCCACGCTGGTGCCGGCAATCACCACATCGCCCTGCTTCAGTGTACCTTTTTCCACCAAAATGGTGGCCACGGGGCCCTGGCCTTTGTCCAGCCGCGCCTCGATGACAGTACCTTTGGCGCGGCGGTTCGGGTTCGCCTTCAAATCGGCCACGTCGGCCGTCAGGTTGATCATTTCCAGCAAATCGTCGATGCCCGCGCCTGTTTTGGCCGACACCGGCACAACCACCGTTTCGCCGCCCCACTCTTCCGGCACCAGCTCGTACTCGGTCAACTGCTGCTTGATACGCTCGGGGTTCGCGTCTTCCTTGTCCATCTTGTTGACGGCCACGATGATGGAGACGCCCGCCGCTTTCGCGTGGTTGATGGACTCCACCGTCTGCGGCATAATACCGTCGTCGGCGGCCACCACCAGCACGGCGATGTCCGTCAGGTTCGCGCCGCGGGCGCGCATGGAGGTAAAGGCCTCATGGCCCGGGGTGTCCAGGAAGGTGATGGGGCGCCCGTCCTTCACAATCTGGTAAGCGCCGATGTGCTGGGTGATGCCGCCGGCCTCACCCTCGGTAACACTGGTGGTGCGGATGGCGTCCAAAATCGAGGTCTTGCCGTGGTCCACGTGGCCCATGACCACCACGACCGGCGGGCGCGGCTCCAGGTCCTTCGGGTCGTCCTCATCCACTTCAAACAGGCGTTCTTCAATGGTAACGACCACTTCGTGCTCCACCTTGGCGCCAAATTCATCCGCCACAAGGGAGGCGGTGTCAAAATCAACTTCTTCCGAGACATTCGCCATCACACCAAGGCCCATCAGCTTTTTGATGACCTTCGCCGCCGGCTGCTTCAGGCGGCTGGCCAACTCACTCACCACAATGGTGTCCGGAATGGCCACCTTCAACTGGGCCTTGCGGGCTTTTTCCAGCTGGATGCGCTGCAATTTTTCCGCCTCCGTCTCGCGGTGGCGCTGGGCAAACTGCTGCTGTTGGCGGCCCTTGCCGCCCTGGCGCAGTTTTTGCCGGTTCTGCGTGGGCTTGCGGCGGTTCTCCGTGTTCTGGGAAGACGCCAAATTCGTATATTTTTCGTTGAACTTGTCGAGGTTCACGTCCACCGTGCGCGTGTCGATGGTGCGCGTCACCACCTCGCGCTTCGGCGCGGCCTCTTTTTCCGGCTTGTCGCCCTTTATTTCGCGGATACGGCCCAGGCCGTCTCGCTTTTTCTGCAGCTCCTGCGGGCGCGGCTGCTTTGGCGGCGCAGCGGCAGGCACACCGCCAGGCCTATGCTGCGGCTGTGCGCCTGTGGGCCTTTGCTGCGCGGCGCCCGGCGCCGGGGCCGCCTGCTTCGCCGGGGCTTCCGCCTTTGGCGCGGGCTTTGGCTTCGGAGGCGCGCTTGCAAAGTATTCCTCAAAATTCTCCACTTCCGCCGCCTTCAAAAAGTGCAGGAACAAAAAGTCCAGCTCACTTTCCGTGAGTGGCGTGGTGGGTTTTTTCACTTCGCCGAACTTGCCGTCCAGGATTTCCGTCACCTGCTTCGTCTGGGCGCCAATGTCCTTTGCGAAATCGCTGAGTTTGTACTTAATGATCAAACGTCTTTCCTCCCTGGGTATCATGGGTTGCGCCGCCGGTGTTTTTGATACAAAGCGCGGCTAAATCTTCGTTCATAACGGCGTAAACGGCCACCGCTTTTTTCGTGATGGGCAGAAGGTCCGCCTGGCAGGCCGGCATGTCCAGCGCGGGGCATGCACCGTCAATGGAAAAGCGCACGTTCTTCTTCGTTTTTTCCGAGGCATCCGCCGCAAACAGCACCAGCTTTGCCGTGCCCTTGCGCGCGGCGGCCACGCACGCGTCAAACCCTGTTACCAGCGCCCCGGCCTTGCGGCACAGGCTCAGCGCGTGGATAAGCCCGCCGTTTTTTTCGTCATGTGCCATCGGCGTCCTCCAGCTTTTCGGCCAGCGCGTCGTACACATCGTCCGGCACGCGGCAGCCCAGCGCGCGCTCCAGGGCTTTTTTCTTCTTCGCCTTGGCAAAGCAGGCGGCGTTGCGGCAAAGGTAGGCGCCGCGCCCGGCTTTTTTGCCGGTTTCGTCCAGGGCAATTTCCCCGTCCGCCGTTTTCACCACACGCACCAGCCGCGGCTTCTCTTTGCCTTCCATGCAGCCCACGCACCGGCGCACCGGAATTTTTCTTTCACCCAAACTGTTCCCTCTTACCCTATTCGTCGGCCGCCTCTTCCACCGGCTCCATCGGCTCGTCTTCCTCGCCGTAGTAGCCGCTTTCCGGGCGGATGTCGATTTTATATCCGGTCAGCCGCGCGCAAAGCCGCGCGTTCTGGCCGCGGTTACCTATGGCAAGCGACAACTGGTTGTCCGGCACGGTAACGCGGCAGCTTTTGCCTTCGCCTTCCAAAATCTCCACGTCCAGCACGTTTGCCGGGGAAAGCGCCGCCGCAATGAACTCGGCCGGGTCCTCATTCCACAGCACCACGTCTATCTTCTCGCCGCCCAGCTCATCCACAATGCCCGCCACACGGCTGCCGTGCGCGCCAATGCAGGCGCCGCGCGGGTCCACGTTGGGGTCCTTGCTCCACACGGCAATTTTCGTGCGCTGGCCCGCCTCGCGGGCGATGGCCTTTATCTCCACCGTGCCGTCGAACACCTCCGGCACTTCCATCTCAAACATGCGCTTCACAAGGCCCGGATGCGTGCGGCTGATCATCACGCGCGGGCCGCGCTCCGTCACCACCACGTCAACCACGTAAATTTTAATGCGGTCGCCCTCGCGCAAAATCTCGCCGGGCACCTGCTCGTTCTTCGGCAAAATGGCCTCGTTCTTGCCCAGCTCCACCGTCACAATGCCGCGGGCATTGTCCACACGGGTCACGAGGCAGGACACGATCTCCTGGCTCTTCGACTGCATCTCCGTGTACATTTGGCTACGTTCGGCCTCGCGGATGCCCTGGCGGATGACGTGCTTTGCCGTTTGCGCGGCTATGCGGCCAAAGTCTTTGGTTTGCAGCAGGGTCTCCACCTGGTCGCCCTCTTTGTAAGACTTCTTTATTTTCTTCGCGTCGTCCACAGAGATTTGGGTGTTCGGGTTTTCCACCTCGTCCACCACGTCCTTCAACAGCTTCACTTCAAAGGCGCCGCTCTCCGGGTCCATCACCACGCTGACGTTTTCGTCCTCCACGTCATAGTCCTTCTTCACGGCGATGGCGATGGCGTTTTTCACTTTTTCAAGCAGGTAATCGGCGGAAACGCCACGGTCCTTTTCCAGCATTTCCAGCGCCATAAACAACTCTTCGTTCATCATCACTCTTCCATTTCCACTATAATGCGATACGTTCCTCTAGCGAAACAAGTCCTCGTCGTCGGCCAGCTTCACCACCGACACTTTTTTCTCTTCCAGCAATTCGTCGCCCTCTGCCGTTCGCAGGCGGATGTTCCCATCCTCCTTGCCCAGCAGCACACCCTTCAGGCTCTTGCGGCCCTCTTCATCAGGGGCATAAAACCGCACTTCCACGTCCTGTCCCGCCATCCAGGCGAAATGCTCTGCCCGCGTCAGCTTGCGGCCAAGGCCGGGGCTGCCCACTTCCAGGTAATATCCCTGGTCGATCAAGTCCGCCTCGTCCAGTAAGGGGTCTACCGCGCGGCTTACCTTTTCGCATGTGTCCGTGTCCAGCGGCTCGTCCCGGTCAATCAAAATGCGCAAAAACCACTCCGGCCCCTCTTTTTCAAAGCGCACATCCCACAGCCGCAGGCCAAAGCCTTCCACTACGGGCCGGGCCAGCCGCTCGGCCGAGGCGGCAACACCACCCGTTTTTTTCGGCGTGGGCTTCGGCCCTTTGCTTTGGCCCTTTTTCGGCATGTGGTCATCCTCGTTTCCATATCCCGCGCTGCGTCACGATTTTTTCAACGCAGCAAAATGGCCGCATTGCCGCAAAAACCACGGGCACGTAAAATTTGCCCCAAACGCGCGGAGAGAGCGGGCAAGCCCACTCTCTCGGTTAACATACTTACTGCCACAGATTATATCACATCTAATTGCAGTTGGCAAGTTTTTTGTGTCAGTGGCGCGGCGTAAGGGGCCCTGCCGCCGGCACACCTTCACTTTGCCGCAAAAGCGTGTTATACTTAAAAAATCATCTTTTAATTGGCGGCGCCTGCCGCGTCGCCCCAATGGAGCACCGCATGAAAAAAGAGCGCCAAACAGCGCGCGCCGCCACCCCGGAGCGTATCCGCCCCATGGAACGGCTGGACGAAGCAACCGTATGGCACAAGCTGGACAACACGGCCCATCTGTTCCCGGTCATTTCGTCGCGCAAATTTTCAAACGTGTACCGCGTGGCCGTCAACCTTTCGGAACAGGTGGACGCGGAACTTCTGCAAAAATCGCTGGAAAAGGCCCTGCCCTGGTTCGCCGCCTTCCGGGTGCGGCTGCGGCGCGGGCTTTTTTGGCATTATTTCGAGTACAACCCCGCCTTGCCCGCCGTGTATGAGGAGGATGACTCCCCCTGCCGCTTCATCGACCCCGCGCAAAACGACCATTTCCTGTTCCGCGTCACCTACTTTGCCAACCGGGTAAATTTGGAGTGCTTCCACGCCCTGGCCGACGGCAACGGCGCGCGGGAATTTCTGCTGGCCATGCTGTGCCAGTACCTGATGATGGCCCACCCCGCCGCCTTTACCGAGGAGCAGAAAAAAATCCGTTGGCACACGGGCCACGCCGCCAACACGGAAGACAGCTATGCCGCGAACTTCACCCCCACGAAAAAATCGGACTTCAACGAGGGCCGCGCTTATAAGCTGAAGGGCGAACGCGACGTGATGGGCCTCGTCAGCGTCACCCATTACAATATCACTGTGCCCACGCTAAAGGCCTATTGCCGGGCACAGGGCGTCAGCATCACTCACTACATCATCGCGGCCATCGGCTGGGCTGTGTACGAGCAGCTTTTGAAGGAACACCCCACCAAATATCCCGTCAGCGTGTTTACGCCGGTAAACCTGCGCAATTTTTTCGAATCGGCAACCACCCTTAATTTTTTTTCCAACATCTACGTGCGCCTGTCGTTTGCAGACGGTGAACCCACATTTGAAGGCATCTTGCAGGAAGTAAAACGCCAGTTTGAAGAAAAAGTGACGAAGGAAAAAATCCTTGAAAAAATGAGCTACACCGTGGGCGGCAGCCACAACGGCTTGGTGCGCGTCATGCCGCTGCCCATCAAAAACATGGTGCTGCGCGCCATTTACGAGACCAGCCGCTATTCCAGCACCCTTGGCTTCACCAACATGGGCGCTTTAAGCGTGCCTTCGCCGTTCCAAAGCTACATCACCGGCGCAAACGTAATGCTCAGCTGTTCCCCGCGGGAACCGTTCAAGTGCAGCGCCATTTCCTACGGCGGTGTGCTCACCGTTACCGCCACCAGCACGCTGAAAAGCATGTCCCTGCAAAAAGCGCTGGCCAGGCGCTTTGCCAAAGACGGCCTGGACGTTGCCGTACAAACAAACGGAGTAGACTATGGAAGTATGCGGTAGCTGCAAAGTAAAAATAATGGGCGACGGAGATTTTTGCCCCCTGTGCGGCACGGCCCTCGAGGACATGGCCACCGCAAAGGCAAACAGCGACATCGCCCCCGCGGCCGAGGGCGGCCAGCCCCCGCCGCAAAACGCCTACCCGGACCTTTCCCGCGAAGTGGCAAAATACAATTTCATCAAGCGCCTCATGCTGTTCGTCAGCGTTTTGGGCTGCGGCGTGTGCGTGCTGGTAAACCTGCTGGTGGACCCGCGCTTTTTGTGGAGCCTCATCGTGCTGGCCGCCGCGGCCTACGGCTGGCTGGCTGTGCCGCCCATGCTGCGCCGCGGTGCAAACTTCGGCAAGCACATCGTGTTCACGGTCATCCTCACGTCCGCGCTGGCCGTCGCGCTGGACTTCATCCTCGGCTACACCGGCTGGAGCGTCACCTACGCCCTGCCCGCCATCTGCGCCGCCGGCATCGTGGCCACGGCGCTCATGTCCGTGTTCAACCGCACCCGCTGGAGCCAATACGTGCTGTATCAGGTCATTGCGGGGGTGTTCGGCTTCATTCCGCTGCTGCTGTACGCCGTGGGCCTTGCACAAAACCGGCTTCTGGTCATCATTGCGGCGGCGCTGGCCCTGGGCAGCATTTTGGCTACCGCCTTTTTCGGCGACAGGACAATTAAAAGCGAATTCAAGCGCCGGTTTCATTTTTAGCGCGAGCAAAATTAACGAAATATTCATAGTTAACAATCCGGTTTCAAACCGTTCCAAGCGCTTGCATTTTGCCGGCGCTTGCTTTTTAATGGTGCATGTGGATTATATATTATCCACAAATTACCCCATGGAGGATTAGACAATATGCACAAGAAATTTTTGGCCGTAATTGCGATGCTTACCCTTGTTTGCGCCCTTGTGTTGGGCGGCTGCAACAGCTCCACCAGCAGCAGCAAACCCGCCAGCGAGCCCGCCGCCGTCAGCAAGGCTGTCGACAGCTCCGAAGCCGTCAGCAGCAAAGCCGCCGTCAGCTCCGAAGTCGTCAGCAGCAAAGCCGCCGATAGCTCCAAAGCCGTCAGCAGCGAAGCCATCGATAGCTCCAAAGCCACCGGCAGCTCCAAAGCCACCGGCAGCGAAGCCACCGGCAGCTCCAAAGCCGCCGTCAGTTCTGAAGCCGTCAGCAGCGAAACCGCCGTCAGCTCCGAGGCCGCTTAACCAGCCCGTTGCCAATTTGGCAAAAAAGCCGCCACACCGCAAAACGGCCGTGGCGGCTTTTCCATGCCGCCGTGTCGTTGCAGCGCGCGGCCACGGCAAAATGCGAAACCGCACACCCGCAGGTGTTGACAATTTTGTTTCAATGCCGCCGCAGCGCTTGCATTTTACAGCCACTTGTTTTTTAATGAAACTAGGGTCCTGTCTACAAATACCCTGGAGGTTTACCCAATATGCATAAAAAATTTTTGGCCGCGGCAATGTTTCTCACATTTGCCTTCGCCTTTTTGCTGGGCGGCTGCGGCGGCGCGTCCTCCAGTTCCCAGCAGATGGTGGGCGCCTACACCGAGGACCGAGACCTGACCGACGATGACCTTGCCGTGTTCACCGCCGCCATGGCGGACAATGCCGACGCCGCAAACTACATGCCCGAAACAGTGGCCACGCAGGTGGTGTCCGGCACAAACTACCGCTTCTACGCCAAAGACGTGGCCGCCGACAAATATGTGCATGTTTTTATTTACCTGCCCCTTGGCGAAGACGCCGTGCCCGAGCTGACGGAAATTACGGACGCGTAAACGCGCACAAAAAAACCACCGCCGCGGCGGTGGTTTTTGTTTTTTCATGTGTGCGCTGCGGCCGCGCGCCTTTAAAACTGCACCCGCTCGTCAAGCCAGGCGGCCACCTCCGCAATGGGCAGGCGCACCTGCTCCATACTGTCGCGGCTGCGGATGGTGACGGCGCCGTCCTCGGCAGAATCAAAATCGTAGGTGATGCAAAACGGCGTGCCAATCTCGTCCTGCCGGCGGTAGCGCTTGCCAATAGAGCCTGTGTCGTCGTAATCCACCATAAAGCGCTTGGCAAGCTCGGCCCGCAGGGCCTCGGCGGGCTCGGCCAGCTTTTTTGAAAGGGGCAGCACCGCCGCCTTGAACGGCGCAAGAAACGGGTGCAAACGCATCACCACGCGCTTGTCCTCCTTGCCGTCGTCACTGCTCAGCACTTCCTCGTCGTAGGCTTCCACCAAAAAGGCCAAGGCCACGCGGTCCGCCCCAAGGGACGGCTCCACCACATAGGGCACGTAATGCTCGTTTGTCTCTTGGTCGAAAAAGTCCTGGGTTTTGCCGCTGTGCTCGTTGTGGCGGCCAAGGTCATAGTCCGTGCGGTCCGCAATGCCCCACAGTTCACCCCAGCCAAAGGGGAACAGATACTCAATGTCCGTGGTGCCTTTAGAGTAAAAGGCCAGCTCCTCAGGGTCGTGGTCGCGCAGGCGCAGGTTCTCTTCCGACATGCCAAGGCTCAGCAGCCAGTTTTTGCAGAAATCCTTCCAGTAGGCGAACCATTCGAGGTCCGTGCCGGGCTTGCAGAAAAACTCCATCTCCATCTGCTCAAACTCGCGGATGCGAAAAATAAAGTTGCCCGGGGTGATCTCGTTGCGGAAAGCCTTGCCCACCTGGCACACGCCGAAGGGCGGCTTTTTGCGGGTGGTGCGCTGGATGGCGGCAAAATCCACAAAAATTCCCTGCGCCGTCTCCGGCCGCAGGTATACCTCGCTCTGCGAATCCTCCGTCACGCCCATGAATGTCTTGAACATCAGGTTGAACTTGCGGATGTCGGTGAAGTCGCTTTTGCCGCAGTTCGGGCATTTCACATCGTGTTTTTTGATGTAATCCTGCATCTCCGCGTCCGACATGGCGGTGGGGTTACCGCCGTGCTCTTCAATCAGCTGGTCCGCCCGGTAGCGGGTCTTGCAGGCGCGGCAGTCCATCAGCGGGTCCGAAAATCCGCCCACATGGCCCGTGGCCACCCAAACTTCCGGGTTCATCAAAATGGCGCTGTCCAGCCCCACGTTCGTCGGGCTTTCCTGCACGAATTTCTTCCACCAGGCCTTCTTCACATTGTTCTTGAACTCCACGCCCAAAGGGCCGTAGTCCCACGAGTTCGCAAGCCCGCCGTAAATTTCGCTGCCCGGGAACACGAACCCCCGGTTCTTGCACATGGCGGTGATGATGTCCATGGTTTTTTGTGTGTTTTCCATAGGTCTCCCCGTTTCGTCTTTTTATTCTTTCAATTGTACGGCGGCACACTTTGCCGTGTCAAGTGGAACGGTGTAAACAACGGGCGGCCCAAAAAGGGCCGCCCGTTTTATTTATGATGCAGTATGCAGGCGACGCCTTTACTTTACCGTGCCGCTGGTTTTCACGGTGCTCCAGCTGCTGTAATACTTCACACTCGCCACCGTCTTGTAGCTGCGCACCTGCACCTGGTACCGCTTGCCGCTTACAAGGCTTTTGATAGTGCCCGAGGACGCCGAAGCGGCAAAGGTTTTGGATTTCCACGCCGCAGTGCCCTTCACGCGGTAGCGCACTTCGTATTTGCTGATTGTTTGCGCCGCCGCCACTTTCTTCCATGTCACCTTCATTTGCTTTTTGGCCGCGGCAACCTTGGCCACGGCGGTCTTTTTCGGCACAATTTGGAATGTGACCTTTTTCGTACCCGAGTAACTGCCCTTGCCGGTGATGGTGGCAGTACCCTTGCCGATATTCCTGTTCGCACCGTATTTAACGGTGTAATCGGTGCCCACGGCCAGCTTTTTGCCGTTCACCTTCACGGTAAGCGACGGTTTGATTTGGCTGCCCGTGTATGCCTTGTTCGATATGGCGGAAACAGCCGCGCCGTTTACAAAGGTTTTGCCCTTCTGCGTTACGCTGATGCGCCAGTTGCCTGTGACATAGTGGTTGAATGTGTCGTCAATGCCTGTTCCCGGCACATAGGTTAGGTCGATATACGGTTTCTTCTCGGTAAAGGTGTACGTGAAATCGGCGGAATTGGAGGCCGCCTTGCCGTCGATATAGAAGGTGTTTTTGTAGGAATTCACACTTCGGATGCGGACGGTGAAGGGCAGGGTCACATCCCTAAACACATATTCCCGGTAATCTTTCCCCGGCACTGTGGCAAAGTTCCCGGGGAACAGCTGTTTATAATTCCAAGGCGACATCAGGAAATCTTCCCCGGCGAACAGGGTGTTCGGGAAGGTGGGTGTATCGTCCTTGTCGTATTTGCGCAGGCGCAGGCGGACGCCGGTGGAGTTGAGGGTGGGCGGCGCCACGCTGGAATTTCTGATCGGAAAGGTGAAGTAATCGTACACCGTGCCGGAATACACGTAGTAATCCGCTTCTTCCGCAACGGACATCAGCCCCAGCTTGGTGAAGCTGATGCCGCTGACAGACTGTACATTGGTAAACGCGTCGGTTGTCGACACATAATCGAGTGAATTTAGCCGGGAGACGATGTTCCGGCTCATGGTGCCCACGTTGCTGGTGAAATGCAGCATTTTTTCGCCAAAATTCGCCACCTTGGTTTTGTTCGTACCGTCCACTGTAAGCACAGTGGTAGTGCCGTCTTTCGTCACTGTGGCCGGGAATTTCTCGCCGTCGAAGCTGAAATATACGTCGCTCAGCACCACCGCGCTGTCGTTCGTGTTCTTTTTCAGGCGGAGGGTGTACTCTGTACTATCACTCGGGTTGTGGCTGGCAATCGTGCCTTCGTAAAATTCAAACTTGTATAGGTAATAATTCGCATCGCTGGTACCGTCGAAGGTGTGGTCGATGTAATTGAAATCATAGGTTGCCGTATTCCCGGCCCAATCGCCATTGTCCTCCACCAAAGTATGATTGTAGTAGCAGGTGAAGGGAACCACTGCACCCCCCTTGGTATACTTTGCCAAAAACGACAAAAACATCTCCGAGGCGCGGTCCCCCGCCCATCTTCGTCAGCCCGGCGGTGCCGTCCACGGTGTAGGTGATTTTGTTCCCGTCCACCGATTCCTGCGCCGTATAAGTCATCCCGCGAATGACCACCTTCAGGCCGTCCAGCAAAATAGGCCCGCCTGCCGCAAACGCCGCAACAGGCATCAGGCACACCAGCATCAGGGCGGCAAGCGCAGAGGCAATCGTCTTTTTCAACACAACAAAACCCCCTAAAATGTACTTCGCTTTGAAACAAAATACCACAAATTCGCGCGTAATAAAAGGGGTTTTTATATTTTTCGCCATACATTTTCCGCCCGGCTTGCGGGATAGCGCCATACAAAAGCGGACGACCTCTTCCCGGGCCGTCCGCTTTTTCCACGCCGCACTTAACCCCGTTTCGCAACAGGTATTTGCAGCTCTGTCAGCCAGTCGGCCACATTTTCCTTGTTCCAGCAGCCGTCGATATAGCTTTCCCGCGGCAGACCCGCGGCCTCATAGCCGTTTTCCTCCATCCATCGGAACACATATGCATATGCCGCGCCAAGGTCTTCATAGGCGCCGCGGTGCAGCACCGACGCCACTGTTACGGCGGGCATGTCCTTGAACACAAAGCCCTCCCCGTCCTTGCCGCGCCGGGTAACGGCCTGGCAAATCTCCACGTCGATGTCCTTCTCCCGGAATTCGTCCCCGTGGAACACGGTAAAGCAATAGTCCGGTTCGGCGCAGGTAAGCCCCCGGTTCGCCTCGCCCACCTTTTTGCCCACGGCGGGCACTGCCGCCAGAAGCGCCGCGTGGCCCGGCAAAACCTGCCGCGCGGAAAACACCACGCACGCCGGAATGTCCTTCACTGCCACCTGATACTCCATACATCCACCTTCTTCCTGTTGTTTCCTGTAATGCTGCAAGCGGAACAAGCGGCCGGCGGCGGTGTCCCGTTCGGCTTCCAGCTCGGTTTTCCGCCGCTCAAAAATCCCCGCCATGTCGCGGCCGTCAACAATCGCGGCAACCTCGGCCACGGAAAAGCCCATCTGGCGCAAACTTACAATCTCGTGCAGGCGGAACAGCTGCTCCGTGGTGTAATAGCGGTATCCGGTTTCCCCATCCACGCGCGCAGGGGCCAGCAGCCCCACTTCGTCATAATGGCGCAGGGTTTTCACAGTCACTTTTCCCAGTTTTGAAAACATGCCGATGCGGTACACTCTTCGCCCACCTCCTTTCCATGTTTACAGCGTACAGCCTCCCGCAGCAGGAGTGTCAAGCAGATATTTTTAAACTCCGTTCCGGCTGTTTGCCGGCGCTTATTTTTGTGCCTTCTTTATATTGTAGCCCGCCCTTGCCGCCAACACAACTTGGCGGCAGAGGTAACAAAAATATTTTCAACCGCAATGCGGAAACTATTGATATCGTAGCACTTTTGTGTCACAATAATGAAACTGATTTCAATGTCGAAATTTGTCGAATCACGTCAAATACCATGACCGTCAGGAGGCAATCTTCATGCGAAAAATCAAAATCTTGGCGCTTGCCCTAGCACTGGCATTGTCGCTTCCGCTTTGTCTTTCCTTTGTTGTGGCGGCCGAGGAACCACCCGCCCCGGAAGATGCTGTGCCTGTTTCTACCGCGGCCCGGGCGGAAAGCACAGACCCTCTGCCCGCGGCACAGGCGGACGTATATGCCCCCACAAACGTCGCCGCCATCAATCAAATCATCGCGCAAAACTGGCCGCCGGAGGACCCTTACCTTCCTGCGCAAAACAACCCTGCCGGCTGGGGCTATTTTCTCCAATGGGACGACACCACCTCGCCGCAGGAAGCCGCTTATTTGAACATTTCCCAGTACGAGCTGAGCGGCACGATGGATGTAAGTGCCCTGACGCGCCTTCAGTTTTTGGATTGTGCCGTGAACCGGCTGGCTGGCCTGAACGCCACCGGCCTTGCCAACCTGATCCACCTGGAATGCACCGGCAACGAAATCACATCCCTTGACCTCACGGGAACAACAGGCCTTGTAAACCTGTTTTGCTCAGACAACCGCCTCACCTCCCTCGATATTTCCGGTCAGAACAGCCTGGTCGACTTCCGGTGCACAGGCAATCCCCTCACTTCTTTCACAGCGCCGGACGGCAATACCATCACCCTTACACAAACGACCGGCGGCAGTGTGACCATGGGCGCACAAAAGGGCCCTTCCGCCGGAACCGTCACCCTCAGCGCTGTTCCCAATGCAAACTACACCTTTGAAAAGTGGCAGTTCAGCGCGCCGGCCAGCTACACCGCCGGCGATGAAACCGCCCTGTCCGTCACCATCGCATTCCCCGGCGCGGATACTGTTTGCACGCCGGTTTTCAAAGCGACGGCCTCCTCTTCCACAGTCCAGCCGGCTCCGTCTTCTTCTGCCGCGCCCACACAATCCGAGCAACCCTCATCACCCGCACAGCCTGTGCTGGTGAACACCGTCACACTCAGCAAAACCAGCCTCGGCCTTGCCAAGGGCGAAACAGCAAGGCTGGCCACCACCGTTGCCCCAGCCTACGCCGCAAACACCGCCCTCGCGTGGAGTTCCTCCAGCCCGAAGGTTGTCAAGGTGGACGCCACCGGCAAGGTGACGGCGCTGAAAAACGGCACCGCCACCATCATGGCCAAGACAATCGACGGCAGCGACAAATCCGCCAAGGTCAAGGTGTACGTGGGCAAAAAAGTGACCAAGGTAAAGCTGAACAAAACAAAACTGAGCCTGAAAAAAGGCAAAATATACACCCTGACGGCCACCGTGACACCCGCCTATGCGGCAAACCCAAAACTGAAATGGACCAGCAGCAATAAAAAGGTGGCCAAGGTAAGCAGCAAAGGTAGAATTACCGCGCTGAAAAAAGGCACTGCCATCCTCTCGGCAACCACCACCGACGGCAGCAACATTAAGGTGACGTGCAAGGTAACGGTAGAGTAAAAAGGATGCCCCGCACTGGGGGCAACCATTTTTAAAAACAGGCACTTTGTGCCTGTTTTTCTTGTTTGCCTCTGCGCGTCGAATTGCAGCATTGGTTCTTTCACAATTGTGTGCATCTGCTGCGGGGCATCACAAGCCTGGACGATTCTCCTGACGGCAGTGGCTGGGGGAGGGGCTGCTTCATCTGCATAAAATCGGCCGATTGCCCTATGATGCTCCGTTTTGTGGCCTAAACCCTACCCCAAACTCCACGCGGTGCTCTGGCGCTGCAGTTGCACCATGCGCCGGTAGAGGCCATCCTTTTGCACAAGTTCCCCGGGCTCGCCCTGCTGGGCCACCCGCCCTCCGTCCAGCACCACAATTTTATTTGCGCCGGCTACGGTGCGCATGCGGTGGGCGATGATGAGCACGGTCTTGCCCTGCAGCAGGCGCGAAAGCGCTGACTGCACCGCGCTCTCATTCTCCACATCCAGGCTGGCGGTGGCCTCATCCAGCAGCACGATGGGTGCGTTTTTCAAGAGGGCCCTCGCGATGGAAATTCGCTGGCGCTCGCCGCCGGAAAGCGTGGCCCCGTTTTCACCGATCATGGTGGCATAACCACCGGGAAGGTTCTGCACAAATTCGTCGCAGCGTGCGGCACGGGCCGCGGCCAGCACCTCTTCGTCGGAGGCGTCCCGGCGGCCCAGGCGGATGTTCTCCATGATGGTGTCGCGGAACAGCACCACGTCCTGGAACACGATTGCATAGTACTTCAGCAGGGCCTCCGGGTCCACCGCCCGAACATCCACCCCGCCCAGGGTGATTTCCCCGGCCCCGGCGTCCCAAAAGCGGGCGGCCAGCTTGGTGGCAGTGGATTTGCCCCCGCCGGAAGGGCCCACCAGTGCGGTCACTTCGCCCTGCTTCGCCGTAAAGGATACGTCCTTCAATACGCCCTCGTCTTCACCGTGGTAAGAGAAATCCACATGGTCGAACACGATGTCAAACCCGTTTGGCGTGAAGGTTTCCGCCCCGGTCTGCACAGGCTCTTCCTGGATGGCGCGCATCCTGTTGATATACTGTTTGGCGTTAAAAGTGGCGGCAACGTTTTGCAGCGTTACGGCGATAGGGTCGTACACGCGCACGGCGGCAAACAAAAAGCCGAGGAAGTACAGGAAGTCGAGGCGCCCGGCTGTCACTTGTGCAACACCCACCAGCACGGTGGTGGCCAGGCCCACTTTCAAAAAGGCCTGGGCGGTGCTGATGAAGGAGCCGGCGACCAGCTCGGAATGGATACAGCTGTCTTCCGCATTTTTTGTCTTTTCATCCAGCTCATCCAGATAGCTTTCTTCCAGATTGTTGGATTTGATATCCCGAATGGTTTCGAGGCACTCCTGGATGCTGTCGGTAACAACGCGCTTTTTCTGGATGCTCCTGCCGCCAAACTTATCTTGCAGCTTTTTGCTGCCCGCCGTCAGAACCACGGCGACAGGCACTACCCACAAGACGGCGAGGCCCATGCGCCAGTTCATCACCAGCATCATAAC
>JAVBNG010000030.1:0-32451 GCA_031551695.1 Oscillospiraceae bacterium | reverse complement strand
TGCTGAGCTCCCGGAAAAGAACGCTGCAAAAAAACGGCACCTCGGCGCAGGTAAAAGCATCCGAGGAAAAAACGGCGTCGGGCCGGTAACCTTGCAGCTGCGTGCCGGGAGATGTGAACAACCCCGGGATCACAAGCGGCTGGGAAAGCGCGACATAACGAGAGCAAATGCCCTGGGTGTGCCGCACGGTAAGCGGTTCCGTAAAGGTGGCTGTATACAGCACAGGCGAATCCTCGCTGTTGTCGCTGTTCATGCGCAGGGAAATCATGTCCCTGGCCGAGGCAACAAGGCGGGAATCGGTGAAATCTTCGCTGCCCTCGTAGCGCATGATGGACAGGGAGCCGGACAAAACGGCATTTGTCCACTGCGGCGCTGTGGTGGTGAGGTTGCGCGGATAGCTGCCCCGGTAAATCAGCGTGGTGCGAATGCCCCATTTGGCCGCTGTAAGCACCCGATCCATAAACACTTCCACAAAACCCGGCGCCGCCGCAAGGGTCTGTGCGTCATCCAGCGCGACAACGGTGATGTCGGTGGCGCTTTCACGGCTGATGGCATAATCGTAAAGCGTGACAAGAGCGTCCTGCACATTGCTTGGCCCGGTAAATACGTTGTAAGAGGCCGTGTACGAGGAGGAAGAAAGTGGTTTTTTTGCAAGGGAGGGCAAGGGCAGGTCCTGTTCGGACAGCCAGAACTCCAAATTGTCGGAAAGGGTGCCGGTGTAGGCGTCCAGCCCATAAGCCATCAGCGTTTTTTCAATCATGTCGTCGGGCGTGTTCTTTTGCAGGATGTATGCCGCGATTTTGCGCGAGGATTCGCTGCCCGGCGACAGCTTGCGTTCGCCGCTGCGCCAGCGGCTGATCAGGCTTTTGTCTATGCCGGAGCCCTCGGCAAGCTGCCCCGTCCGGATGCCCAGACGAAGCAGGATGTAAGATAAACGCGTGGATGCTTTTGGCATGATTCCCTCCGCAAGCCCAGCTAGAGTCGGTTCTTCATTTCAGGATAGTAAAAGTACGGCGGAATGTCAAGGCACGAGGGCAGCCGGCGCAAAATATTTGATGGCACAATGCCCCGGCGGGATGCTATAATGAAAGCAGAACAAATTCCTGACGAAATGTTGAGGTGCTTTGCATGGAAAACCGCGCGGAAAAGCTCGTGTCCCTGATGCCGCAGGCCTTTGAGGCGGCGCTGGTGCAGTCGGACGTGAACAAGTTTTACCTGCTGGATTTTGAGGCCTGGGAGGCAGGTATGCTGGTGGTGCTGCCAAAAAAAATGGTGTATATCGTGGACGCGCGCTATATCGAGGCCGCGCGGAACAGCGTGAAGAACGCCGAGGTTGTGCTGGAAAAAAGCGCGCCAGGCTATAGCGCCGTGGACCAGGCGCTGGACGTGCTGAAGGACGCAGGCGTGAAAAATGTGCATCTAGAGTTGGATATCCCCTTGCGGCTGTTCCAAAAAATGAAGGAAAAGGCCGGTGGCGTGAACCTGATGCCGGACAGCGCTTTGAGTGATGCCGTCGAGGCTCTGCGCATGGTGAAGGACGCGGAGGAAATCGCCCGCATGCGCGAGGCCCAGCGCATTACCGACGCCTGTTTCGACCATATCTTGCCCTATATCAAAGAGGGTGTGCGCGAAATAGATCTGATGCTGGAAATGGAATATTTTATGCGGAAAAACGGCGCGGAGAAGGTGGCTTTTGACACCATCTGCGTGGCCGGCCCGAACACGAGCCTGCCCCACGGCGTGCCCGGGGAATACCGCGTGCGGACGGGGAATTTCATCACCATGGACTATGGCGCGAAGTACAAAGGCTACTGCACGGACATGACCCGCACCGTGGCCCTTGGTGAGCCGGGCGAAGAAAAACGCCGGGTGTACGATGCCGTGCTGAGGGCGCACATGGCGGGCATTGCGGCGGCAAGGGCGGGGGTCTCCGGCTTCGACGTGGACAAGGCGGCCCGCGATGTGCTGGCCGCCCAGAACCTGGCCCAGTATTTCACCCATTCCCTGGGCCACGCGGTGGGCGCGGAGATTCACGAAAACCCACGTTTTTCCTATGTGTGCAAGGATGAGATAAAAGCCGGCATGATGATGACGGTGGAGCCGGGGTGCTATTTGGCGGGTAAGTTCGGCTGCCGCATCGAGGACACCGTGCTGATTGAAGAAGGCGGGTGCACACCGCTGCCAAAAAGCAAAAAAGAGCTGATAATTTTGTAAAAACTGCGGAGATTTATGCAAAAGCTGTCGCATTTATGCGATGCGCTGTGCTTCGGCGAATTCAAGGTTGAAATGGCGGGGCTTTTAGAGTAAAATGATAACGTGAAATCGAAGCAAACAAGGAAGCCAGGCGGTGCCGAAAACGCGGCAGGTGTGGCGCTATGGAGGTAGGGTATGATATCGGCAGGCGATTTTCGAAACGGCGCCACATTTGAGCAGGACGGCCAGGTGCTGCAGGTGGTGGATTTCCAGCACGTGAAACCGGGCAAGGGCTCGGCGTTTGTGCGCACCAAAACCAAAAATGTCATCACCGGGGCCGTGGTGGAAACCACTTACAACCCCTCGGATAAATTCCCGCAGGCCCACATCGACCGCCGTGAAATGCAATACCTGTACGAGGACGGCGGCCTGTATTATTTCATGGACACGGAGACCTATGAGCAAATCCCCCTGAACGAGAAGGATTTGAGCGACGGGTTCAAGTTCATGAAAGAGAACGAGATGGTGAAGGTGATGAGCTACAAGGGCAGCGTGTTCGGCGTGGAAACGCCGAATTTCGTGGTGCTGGAAGTGGTGGAGACCGAGCCCGGCATGAAGGGCAACACCGCCACCAACACCCTGAAGCCCGCCAAAATGGAGACCGGCGCCGAAGTGCGCGTGCCGCTGTTCATCAACGAGGGCGACAGCATCCGCATCGACACCCGCACAGGCGAGTACATGGAACGTGCCTAGCCGGCAAAACGGCGCAGCGCGGCATTGGCCGGGCTGCATCCCGTTACACAAGGCTGGATTTATCTGATAAACGTACTAATGGAGGCAACAATGAACCTTTCTGAACGCGCCGCTTACATCAAGGGCCTGGCCGATGGGCTGGAGCTGGACACCGACCGCAAGGAAGCCAAGGTGCTGCTGGAACTGCTGGACCTTGTGAGCGCCATGGCGGGCGATGTGGACGGCATTGGCGAAGACATGGACGATATCTTCGATTCCGTGGCGAACCTGGACGAGGACCTGTCGCTGGTGGAGGACGAGCTGTTTGGCGACGGCAGCGGCATTTACGGCGACGACGAGTATGAGATTGAATGCCCGAACTGCCAGCAGGTGGTGACGGTGGACGAGGACATGCTCATCAGCGGCCACGTGGTGTGCTCGAACTGCGGCGAAAAAATCGAGATCGAGATCGACGATTGCGACTGCGACGACTGCCATAAATAGGCCGGGGCCGGACTGGCCGGTATCGCGCCGCTGTGCGGCGCTCGGGTGCGGGCGGCCGGGGTTCGGCGTTGATTTCATGACAGAGCAGGAAAATAGCGATCAGGCGCGAGGCGTAGCCCTCGCGCTTTTCTGTGCCGCTTTTCAGCGCAATTGACAGCCGCGGCACGCGGCTAGGAGGAACTGAAACCATGCTTGAATTTTCCCTTTCCAGCGACACCTGGGCCCCGGCCCACCCGGCCATTTTGCAGGCGCTGGCCGGCGCCAACGAGGGCTTTGCCTTGCCATACGGCGAGGATGAGCTGACTGAACAAGCCGAGGCCGCCGTTTGCCGCCTGTTTGGCCGGGACGTAAAGGTGCATTTCGTCTTCAACGGCACCGGGGCCAACGTGGCGGCGCTGGCGGCCATGGCAAAGCGGGGCGGCGGCGTCCTTTGCGTGGACACCGCCCACATCAACGTGCATGAGACCGGCGCGCCGGAAAAACTGGCGGGGCTGAAGCTGCTTGCCGTGCCCCAGCAAAACGGCAAATTGACGCCCGCCGCCGTTTCCGCCATTGCGCCCCAGCGGCAAAACCATCATTTTGCCTCGCCGGACATTGTGTCCGTGGCCAACGTCACCGAGTGCGGCACCGTGTACACGCCGGAGGAAATGGGGCAGATTTGCGCCACGGCCCACCAAAACGGCATGCTGGTGCATTTGGACGGCGCGCGTTTTGCGAACGCCGTGGCGGCGCTGGGCTGCGGCGCGGCGGCGCTTGCCGCCGAAGCGGGCGTGGACGTGATGAGCTTTGGCGGCACGAAAAACGGTTTTGTGTTCGGCGAGGCCATTGTGTTTTTCAATTTGGACCTTGCCGAGCGGTTTTTCTGGCTGCACAAGCAGTTTTTGCAGCTTGCCTGTAAAAACCGCTACATTGCGGCGCAGTTTTTGGCCGCGCTGCAAAACGATTTGTGGCTGAAAAACGCAGGGGCCGCAAACGCCGCTGCGGCCCGGCTGGAGCAGGCCCTCATCGGCTACCGGGGCATGCGGCCCGCCTTCACCCGGGACGCGAACATGCTGTTTTTGCAAACGGAGGACGCAGCCCTGCGCCAAAAGGCCGCCGCGGCCTTCGGTGTGGACGACGAGGACGGCATGCTGCGTTTCGTCGCGTCCTGGTGCGTAACAAACGCGCAGGTAGACGGCTTTGTGGCGGATTTTAAAAAACTGGCGGAGGGCTGGTGACGGCCGCCCGTTACACATTCCCGACTCCGCAAACGGGCGCCGCGCCAATTGGCGCAGCTACGGCGCACACAAGGCATACAAGGCTCGGCGCTATGCGCGCGATAACGAAAACCCCGGCTTTCCATACGGAAGCCGGGGTTTTTTCACATTGACAGCAGCGGTGCCGGAAAAAAACCAATCAGGCTTTTTCGTCCGCGGGGGCCTCTTCGGCGGGCATGTCGGTGGCGTCGTCTTCCGGCTCAAAGCCGTAGTCATCGCCAAACAGCAGCTGCTCGTATTCATCCAGCTCTTTTTCGCGGCGCAGCACGTAAAAATATAGGGCGGCCAAAACGCCCACAACGGCCGCCAAGGCGACGAACAGGGCAAACAAGGTGGATTTTTTCATAACGACTTCTCCTTCTTTTATGCGGTTGCCAAGAGCGGCATTTTTCACGTCGGAAGCGCGGCCGTGCACAGTGCTGGCCACGTTGCCCGCCAGCACGGCTGCGGAAGCAGCGCCGGCCATGGCGGCTTTCGTCGCGCCGCGCAGGCCGCTCCATGCGCCGGCCAGTTTGCGGAAGAGCTGTTTATCTATGACCATGGCGAACCTCCAAAGCTACGGGGTGTTTGGGAAAACCAAGCGGCCTGCCAAACAAAGCCCCGGTGATGTTTGCTGTTACAAAAATATTGTAACGTGTTTCCCTGTAAAATACAAGCGCTTTTATGGCGAAAGCTGGAAAGGATGTGGCCTAACAAAAGCCGCCGGCCGTGCGTGGGAAGGGCAGCACATCGCGGATGTTGGGGATGGCCGTGAGGTACATGATAAGCCGCTCGAACCCGAGGCCAAAGCCCGCGTGCTTGGTGCCGCCAAAACGCCGCAGCTCCAAAAACCACTCGTAGTCGGCCATATTCATGCCAAGGGCCTTCATGCGGGCTTCCATCACGTCATAGCGTTCCTCGCGCTGGCTGCCGCCAATCAGCTCGCCCACGCCCGGCACCAGCATGTCCACAGCGGCAACGGTTTTGCCGTCGTCGTTCAGGCGCATGTAAAAGCTTTTGATGGCGGCGGGGTAATCGGTGACGAACACCGGCTTTTTGTACACCTGCTCCGTCAAAAAGCGCTCGTGCTCCGTCTGCAGGTCGGCGCCCCATTCCACCTTGTACTGGAACTGGCCGTTGTGTTTTTCCAAAAGGGCCACGGCGTCTGTGTAGGTGATGCGCTCGAACTGGTTCGCCACCAGGTTTTCCAGGCGGGCGGTCAGTTCCTTGTCAAAAAACTGGGTGAAAAAGGCAATTTCATCTGGGCAGTGCTCCAGCACATACTCGGTGGCGTATTTCAGCATGTCCTCGGCCAGGTCCATATTGTCGGAAAGGTCCGCGAAGGCAATCTCCGGCTCCAGCATCCAGAACTCGGCCGCGTGGCGCGGGGTGTTGCTGTTTTCGGCGCGGAAAGTAGGGCCGAAGGTGTAAATTTTGGAATAGGCGAGGGCCATGCTTTCGCCTTCCAGCTGGCCGGAAACGGTGAGGTTGGTCTCCCTGCCGAAAAAGTCCTCGGTGTAATCCACCGCGCCGTCCGCTGTGAGCGGCGGGTTTGCCGGGGGCAAAGTGGTCACGCGGAACATCTCGCCCGCGCCCTCGCAGTCACTGCCGGTGATGATGGGGGTGTGGATGTACACGAAGCCGTTTTCGTTAAAAAACTTGTGCAGGGCGTAGGACGCCACGCTGCGCACGCGGAAGGCCGCGGAAAAGGTGTTGGTGCGGGCGCGCAAATGGGGCAGCGTGCGCAAAAATTCAACAGAATGACGCTTTTTTTGCAGAGGGTATTCCGGCGGGCAGGTGCCCTCTACAGAAATGGCGTCGGCCTGTACCTCCAGCGGCTGCTTGTTCCCGGGCGTGTGCACCACGCGCCCTTCCACCACCAGCGACGCGCCCACGCCCGTGTGGGCGATCTCTTTGAAGTTCGGCAGGTTTTCCTCGGTAAACACCACCTGCAGGCTTTTAAAGCAGGAGCCGTCGTTCAGCTCGATAAAGCCGATGGCCTTCGAGTCTCGCAGGGTGCGCACCCAGCCGCAAACCGTCACGTTTTCGCCGTCCGCCGGCGGCTTTTGGTACAGGGAATAAACAGTGGTACGTTTCATAAAAAAGACTCCTCATGGAATTTTCACATGTCATTATTACCATTATACGATAAAACCGCCGGTTTGGGAACACATGCAAAATTAACGGTTTGTAATATTTCTATTATCGCGAAAACGTGTTATACTAAATATGTATGTGCAAGTTCCGCGAGACTTTGGTGTTTTGGAGAAAGCGATGAAAAAGTTTTTGGTCATATTGCTTGTGGCGCTCATCATGTTTCCGCTTACGCTGGTGGGGCTGGTGTATTTGGGCTATGTGATGACGGATGACAGCACGGTGCCCAAGGTGCAGATGAAGGTGATGGACACTACGCTGGACCCCGCGGGCTACGAGTGGTACTCGCCCGTGTTCGGCGGCATAAGGTACAAGCAATTTTACGAGACCGTTTCGGGCGTCCCGGCAGACGCCGGCGTGCTGAAGGAATCCAGCATCCTTGTGGATATCCCATCCAATTTTACGTCCAGCGCCACGCTGCAGCGGGACGGCGAGGTGCTGTGGCAGGGCAGCGGCGCGGACCTTGGCAGCTACCGCTTCATCGACAACGGCGAGTATGTGCTGTCGATGGAGCTTGCCCGCGACGCCGAACAGGGGCAGGGCTACGGCTCGTTTTCTTATAAGGCGCTGTTTCATGTAAAGGTGGAGCCGCGTATTGAGGTGAGCGCCACCGCGCTGCAGCAGGGCGGCGTTGGGGCCGTGCGGCTGTACAATCTTGCCGCCGACGCCCAGCCGGCGGTGGACAGCGAGCTTGGCCATATCATTTTCACGGCGGACGGCAGCGGCACCATGACGGCTTTCGTTCCGGTGGACTACCAGCGCGAACCCGGCGACTATGAGGTGCGCATCGTTGTGGGCAGCTACACGTGGGATGTGGTGTTCACCGTGGAGGAAGGCGATTTTGAGCGGCAGGACATGGAGATCGACACGTCCGACACGGTAATTACCGAGGCCAACAGCTATTACGCCTACCAACAATACAACGAGACGATCCCGCCGTTTTACGAGACCACCGACGACACGCTGTATTGGACCGGCCGGTTTATCGAGCCAAAATCCGGCCCGCTGACGACGCCCTTCGGCGTGTTCCGCTACACAAACGGCTCTGATACGCCCAGCCGCCATGCGGGCATCGACATCGACGGGAACACGGGCGACACGGTGGTGGCGCCGAACGGTGGCCGCGTGGTGTACGCGGACACACTGCTGAACACGGGCAATACCATTGTTATCGAGCACGGCGGCGGCCTGAAAAGCTATTTCTTCCATCTGGATTCCCTGGCTGTGCGGGAAGGGGACCTGGTGACCAAGGGACAGGAGATCGGCACCCTTGGCACCACGGGATATTCCACAGGCCCGCACCTGCATTATGAGGCGCGCATCGGCGCCGAATGCATCAACCCCACCGAGCTTTTTGAGGGAACCAGCGGCCTGTACTACTTTGTGGATAAGGAAGAAGAGGCGGCATGATGGAACAGAACAGACGAGAGGAAGAACAGGATGAGCCAAAAGGACCAACCATATAAGCCCGCGGCAAAGCGGATATACAAAGCGGGGCAGTTTGCGGGAGTGGCCGCCGCGCCGCAGGTGAAGGCGGAGACAGGAACGCACGCGCCCGCCCAAGCGGGGCGGCCCATGCCGTCGCCTTACGCGTGGCCGACGGCGGCAAAACCCGCGAAGCAGGGCGCGCCGGAGGCGCAGGACCTGCTGGAGATGCTGGAAACAAAAGCGCCCGCCGGAAAAGAAGACCCGGCGTGGGCACCCGCAATAGAACCGGTGGCGGCTGAAACGGCTGTGCCCGAACCGGCGGCAACGGGGGCCCCTGCCGCAGAACCTCCTGTGGCGGACCACCTTATTGTGGAAATGCCTGCAACAGAACCCTCGGCCCCGGCGGACACAATGGATCTGCCCCTGCTGGGCGGAGAGCCTGTGCCGGAACCGCCGGAGCCCGGTCGGAGGAAAACGGACGCCCGGGGAATGCGCCCGCAGACCCCCACACCGGCCCCTGCCGGGCCGCAACCCGCACAGGTACAATCCACACAGGCGCAGGCGGGCGTGCCAAAGGCGCCGGTGCAGCGCTACACGCCGCCCGGCGTGGCGCAGCGGCAGCGCGCCCAGGGAAAAACCCCGGCGCAGGTGCCCCAACGCGGCAGCCCCCTTGCCGCCGTGGCGGTGGTGCTGGGCATCATTGCCCTTGCCACGGGCGTGTTTATTTTCCCGGCGGTGCTGTTGGGCGTTCCGGCGGTTATTTTAGCTGTTATCGCGCAGAAAAAGACAAAAAAACCGGCGCTGAGCATCATCGCCTACGCGCTGGTGGGCTTGGCGGTGGTGGTGGCGTCCGTAACGCTGGTAAGCTCCATGGGCGGCCTGTCATCTTTGGTTGCGCCGTCGGCCCAAAGCGCGCTGGAAGAGATGAAGGTCAGCGGGGCAAGCACGGAAGACAGTGCGAGCGTCTCGTCTGTCAGCCAGCAGCCGGAGGCCCTCTCCGGCCATGAATGGTCGGTGTCGGAGGATGGCTCGGCCTTGGTGCTGAACACCGACGGTACCTTCCAGTGGTATCTTTATCCCGCCCAGCGGTATGACAATTACTACAACGGCACCTATGAAGTTTACCGGGGCCCGGAGGCATTTTCCCGCCTGAAGACATTCGGCATCGACGCCGAGCGCGCGGCATATAACGGGTATGAGCCGGAGGACGTGCATTACCTGAAGCTCACCTGCACCGAGTGGCCGCCCGAGGTGGAGGCCACTGTTCCCGAAGGCACCGCCAGCACCACGATGGAGTTCTATGTTGTGTTCCGCGGCGGAGACCTGGATGAGGCGGGCGCGATGGATTTGGAGACAGATGCGATCTACACGCTGACACTGGCCCCATAAACGGCGGGTGCCGGAGGGTGCAACCTTATGCTTGACAAGCATCGCCCAGTGTTGCTATAATTATTACCGCCGCACGTTCGCGGATGTGCGGCGGTTTCGTATGACCCGCTAGCTCAGTTGGCAGAGCAATTGCCTTTTAAGCAATGGGTCCGGCGTTCGAATCGCCGGCGGGTCACCAAAGCCGCAAACGCCTTGCGTTTGCGGCTTTTTTGCGGGCTGTTTTCGTTATTTCGCACAAAAGTTGACAAAATATGCCGGTTTTGCAGCATGGATATTTAAAAGCCGCGCGCGCCGGCAGCGGCAGGAACGCACGGGCAAAAAAGCCGCTTCGCCCTTGCGTTTGCATGGAGAAGCAACAGTTTGTAGCACATAACTTGTTAAAAACATGTGAAAAAACTGCCGCCAAACATGCCGAAATTTATGTTTTTTATTGCTATTTAACAAAGTAAGTGGTAAACTTTTAATTGTATTACCATTATTTTGTCTTGGAATCGACCTGGACTTTTTGGCAGAAATACGATGAATATCGCAAAACATGCTAAAACAGCCTAAAAAGATTTTGTATCACAAAGCACTAATGGCCGGCGGGGGGTGGAAGAGGCACGACGGCAAGTTTGTGAACAAACTGTAAACTATGTTTGTTTTGCATCAGTTTTCGCCCATAAAAAACGAAATACCATATGGATACGTTTGTGTGCGGGCAGCACAAGAGTGCCGCAAGTATCAAGGCGGGTAACAGGCCGACGATGTATGACGAAAAAACATAAAAAATATTTCCCACCTGTTACCAAGTTGTGACTTTTCGATGATAGAATGTGTGTAAACCGCTAAGAATCCGGCTTGGAGAAGGTGAACAACGGATTTTCAGCATGGCCCGGCAGGCGAGGGTTCCACGTCCGGAGCGGTTTTGAAGCAGTTTAGTTATCAATTTCGACAGGCAGGTTCCCTGCCGCGAGTGAATTTGAAAGTTCCTAATTATTGGGTAGGAGTGTTTGCGCATGAAAAAGAGTGGAGTAAAAAAGGTATTCGCCATTATGCTTACAGTGGTTCTTGCTGTGGCAATGGTTTCAACCGTGGCTGCGTCCACGGCTGAAAACGCGTCTCCGGACGCGGCCGAGGGTGTTATGGAGACCACGACGCCTGAGACCCCGGCTGAGGAACCTGCCCCGGCCGAAGAGCCGGCTGAGGAGCCCCCTGCGGCTGAAGAAGAAGCCGTGGCGGAAGTGCCCACACAGGAAGAAGCTGCCCCTGCGGCGGCCAACGACCCTGTGCTGGAAGAAGAAGCTGCCGCCCCGGCGGACGAGGCCATAGTGGAGGAAGAGCTGCCCACGGCTGACGCCGAGGAAGCCCTTGCCGCGGCCGACGCCGAGGAGGAAGAGGAAGAAGAAGAACTCGCCACGGCCGACGCTGTGACGCGTGATCCCGGCGCTATGGATTTGACGGGGGCTCTTCCTATCAATATAACGGGCACCCATATCTGGATCAATAACATTGCGGACACCGACCCCGAGTATGATCCGGCCACCGATGGCCCCGTCCACGCGGACAGCACCACCAAAATCCGCTTCAAGGCGGACTGGGTGCTGAACGAAACATGGACGGTCAACGGTGAAGAGTGGAACGTCAACGACGTGATCGACGGTGACTGGGCGTACTTTGGCTTTATTGACAAAGACCTGCCCATGATTTCCTCCTTTGTCGATGAGACCTTGGATGTGAATGTAACAACGGATAAAGGCCAGGGCGACGGCACGCAAACATATACCATCGGGCATATCCAATTTGTGCCGGGCGCCGGCGAAGGCGGCAACATTGCCCTGAAAATGATTTTTACCGACGAGATCCACGGCCTTTCCGGCGTCAGTGGCTCCTTCGGCATGGACTCGCGCATTGAGATGTCGGAAGAAATCATCGACGGCGACAGCTACGATGTGAACTTTGGCTCCGGCTCGTTTGAGCTGGTTTTCGACTACCGCCAGGAAGATACCCTGCAGGTGGAAAAAGCTTTTGTGTCCCAGGACCCCGCGGGCGACGGCGACATCAAAACCCTCACCTGGGGCGCGGTATACAATAAGTACGGCGTGATGTTCGACGGCAAACTGGTAGACACCATTTTAACACCGGAAGGCCAAACCGCGCCCCAGCACAAATTCACCCAGGCCGTGGTGGATAAGCTTGTGGTGAACGAGCTTGTGGTGGATGTGCGCGACGGCAGCATTAAATCGCGGACGCAGGTTGCGAACGGCGCGGATTTGTACGCCGCCGGCAAGCTTACCTTTACGGATACCGAGCTGGTTGTGGACATGGGCGGCCCCACGGACAAGGCCTATGAGATGGTGGTTGTGACGGAAGTCATCAACACCTCCGCGCAGCCCATTACCGCCGGCACGGAATATACTTTCCTGAATGAAGCCTCCTGCAAAGAAAAAGATGGCGAAGCGCCCGTGAAGTCCGTGGCTGCCGGCCACAAGTTCACGCTGGTTACCGGGCAGAGCGCATGGAAGAATGCGGAAACATACAAGATTTTGACCTCTGCGGAAGCGGCGACCTTTAAAGGCACCCCCGCACTTGGGAACGGCGAAGTGGAACTGGTGAAGTGGGTGGTTGCAATCAACCGCACCTGCGAGAACCTGGGCAAAAATGTCACCGTTGCAACCGACACGCTGACAGGCGCGCACGAGACCGTGGCGAACCTGAACCCGCTGTTTGTCGATGCAAAAAACGGCAACCAGCCCGCTTACGTGATTTACCCGATCACCGGCTACACCGCTGCAACGGGTGACACGATAATCGACTGGGCCAATCCCCTGACGCCCGCGGAAGTGTCGGCCATTGTGGACGTGACCGCCGGCGCAAAGACACTTACATTCAAAAACCTGGACCTGGAAAACCACGGCTACGTAATTTACTACTATACCCAGGTGGCGGACAAGGCGGCCGCGACGAGCGGGGGCCTGCAGAACAAGATCTCCTACACTTATAACGGCAAAACACACGAAGACGATGCCTATATTTACCGCAATGGCGGCACCGGCGGCACCGGCGCGCCCAAGCCCACGCTGCTGAAAACGATTACGAGCACCAATCCCGTGGGGCGCCCGGGCTACACCAACCCGATGATACTTGACAGCAGCGTGAACTCCGGCGAAGCCACTTACAATACGGTGATCGACTTTCAGGGCCGTGTCGTCAAAGCCGGCTTTGTGTACACCGACCGGTTTACCCAAACCTATAGCTCAATGAACCAGGTGCTGAAGGGCTATGGCACGCCACAGGTGGCGCTGACGGTAAAATATGGCGTGACGGAAGCCACGGCGACAACACTGACCGAAGGCACCGACTACACGATTTCCACGCGCAGCGGCGGTGACTGGAAAAAGGGCTTCTATGTTCAGTTCAAAAATGAGCTGAACGGCCCCGCGAGTTCCCAAAACGTCACCTACAACAAGCTGTTCCTCACCTACACAACGCTTTTTGAACGCGGCAAGGACAGCACCGGCGAATACCCCTCCGGTTACTTCTATAACTATGGTGAGATAGGCAATTTCGGTGGCGACTTTGGCGTGGACACCAACCAACTGTGGAACAAGGAAACCGGCAAATGGGAAACGTTCAGCCATCCTTACAGCCAGGCCTATTTCTATCTTCCTGCGTCCGACTTCCGCAGCGGCAGCCTTGGCAAAGACGGGTCTATTGTGGAGAACCCCTACGATTCCGCGCGGCCCCGCCTGAAATGGCTTGTGGGCGTGAATACCAATGCGAACAATGTTTGGGGCAACAATATCCGCGTTGAGGATAAACTTGACGAGTGGCAGACTTTTGACAATGCCAAAGCGGACCTTTCCGTGTGGGTGATGAAAACGGTCAACGGCTCGGCCGTCCGTGATTATCAGCTTGCTGCAAGCAATTATGTGGTGACGCCATATGCCGACGGCTCCGGCTTCTCCATTTCCTTCGCCGGCTATGACCTTACCGGCATCCGCCTGCAAATCGAGTATTACGCGTATATCACCGACGCGGCGTGGGACAAGGTGCCGTTCCAAAACACCTACGTGAACAATGCCACCGCCTACAGGGGCGATGTCAAAGGCCCCACCATTTCCAAAAGCTTGGTGATTACCCGCAACGACGCGACGGCGCTGTTTAACAAAACCGGCGGCGAGCGTATCAGCGGCACCGATTACTTTAAATGGGACCTGGTGATTAACGGCGGCGACCTGAAAAAGGTGAACTTTGCCGGCCAAGACATCTATTCCATCAAGAACGTTGTGATTACCGATGTGCTGAGCGCCGGGCAGGAGTTTGTTGAGAGCGGCACCGGCGCGCCGGTGATCAAGAACAGGCTCAATGAGATCGTTTACTACACCATCGCCGTAAGCCCGCGCAGCGCCACGGCGCCCTTTGAAACCGTGATGACCCTGACGCTGTTCAAGGACGCGGCTTGCACAATTCCATACGAGTTGGTGCTAGGCTCCAAGACCGATACGTCGATCATCCCCGACAAGCTGACCATCTCGTACCAAACCAAGCTGGACAGGGTCTCCCTGGGCATGGTGGTAAAAAATTACGAGGCCACGGTTTACAACAAGGCGTCCCTGAAGGGCGACGGCTTTACCGCCACCCGCACCGTGGAGAAGAAGACGCAGTTTATCGGCGTTGAGAGCAACGCGAAGGCGATGCTGAGCGAGTTCCAGGTGGTGAAGAAATCCGCCGAAAAAGACGAGCTCGGCCAGGATGTTCTGCTGGCAGGCGCAACGTTTGTTATCTCGCGCACCAACACCATGACGCCGGCGGCGGCGGACATCGTATCCACACCGGTGGCCCTGGTAACCGACTCGAACGGCCGCACCCCGGCGGTTACGCTGATGAACGGCAACTACTATCTGGTTGAGACAGTGGCGCCGGATGGCTTTGACAAACTCACGGCCGCCATTCCGTTCACTGTGAACGCCACGCTTTCTGCGGAAGGCACCATCGTGATCGAAAAAGAAGTTCTTAACGCACCCACCAAGTATTCCATCAAAGTGGTGAAGAAGAGCTCGCTGGAGCCGAACCGCCCGCTGGACGGCGCGCTGTTCGGGCTGTATGACACCGCTGCCGATGGTGCTACGCCGATTGTAACCGCCCTGACGGTGAACGGTGTGTGCACGTTCGACACCCTGGCTCCCGGCACCTACTACCTGCGGGAGATTGTTGCCCCAACCGACTTCGACATTTCGGATACATTCCCCATCACGGTGGAGCTGAACGCGAACACCGCCGACGAGGACTGCGTGTACGAAGTTCAAGTGAAAAACACGCCGAAGCGGTACACCGTTAAATTCAAAAAGGTTGACGTGGCAGACACCACTGTGGGCCTTGTGGGCGCAGAGTTTGCCCTCTTCATGAAAAACGGCCTGCAGGTCAGCACGGCCACGTCCGGCGCCAACGGGTTTGTGGAATTCTCGAATGTGGTTGGCGGCGAAGAGTACTTCATCGTGGAGACCAAAGCCCCGGCCAACTACCTGCTGCCCACCGGCAAGACCCTTCCCACCGGCTATACCTACGCCGGCACGGACCCGGTGGTGTGGTACGGCAACATCAGCGCAAGCATGACCGCGGAAGAGGGCCTGTTCAACAGCGACTTCGGTGAAGCGAGCCTTCCGCAAGTTACCAACACGCCGCTGTCGCGTTATCCGCTGGAAGTGCTGAAGGTGGACGCGACTGATACCAGCAAGAAGCTGAAGGGCGCCACGTTTGAGCTGTACGATTGGGACGACAAGCTGGTTGACACCGTCACCACACGTGAAAACGGCATTGCCCGCTTCGACAACCTGCTGGAAGGCAACTACGTGCTGAAAGAAATCATGCAGCCCTTCCACTACGAGAAGCCCAAGAACGGTGACGAACTGACCAGCCTTGCCCTGTTTGTCGGCCAAGACACATGGGAGAACGGTGTTCGCATTATCACCGTGGAGAACACCCCCGGCAAGATCACACCTCCGGACGAGGACGAGGAAGACCCCGACGACCCGAGCGACCCGAAGCCGCCGCCGCCCAGCAGCAGCGACCCGGTTGACCCGAGCAGCAGCCGCTCCCGTTCCAGCTCGTCGAGCAGCTCTTCGAACCCCCCGTATGTGCCTCCCGTAACGCCCGTGACACCGCCCACACCGACACCGCCCACACCGGTAACGCCGGTAACGCCCATTGTGCCTGTGGCGCCTATTGTCGGCATCCCGGTTGCACCGGTGGCAGCGGCCACGGCGGCCACGCCGGCGGCTCCGCGCACCCCGGCACAGCGTGCGGCAGAGCAGATTTTGGACAATGACGTGCCGCTCGGCAGCCTGACCGAAGGTATCGCCTGGAGCCTCTTGAACCTGATGATGGCTCTCACGTCTTTGTTCAGCACCGTGTTGCTGTTCGTGCATATGTTCCGCAAAAAGTGGAGTGAGAAGAGGGACGAGCAAGCCGATGAAAATGATGTGGACCAAAAAGCCATCCGCGTGCGCCGCACCGGCCTGCGCTTGGCGGCCATCATCACCGGCCTGATCCCGATCGTGCTGTTCATGATCCTGGAAAATATCCGCCTGCCCATTACGTGGATCACCCAGTGGACTCCGATCATCGGCGCGTTCTTCATCCTCAACATGATTGCCATTCTTGTTCACTTTATGTTTAAGAAAAACGTGGATACAGATGAGCAGGAAGAAGTGAGCGAGCAGCAGTAAAATGCCGCGAAAAAGCAATATAGTTCCGTTAACAAGCGGACCCCCCGGTTTCGGGGGGCCCGTTTATCCCGTATCTTAGGCCTTTGGGCGGAAGGAGCAGGTTCCATGAGCAACGAGACAGAAAAGCAGGTTTACACGGCACAAAACGGGGTGCCGGACACCGAGGAGGCAGTGGCCGCTGCACCTGTGGAGTATGCGGACGAGTACGAGTATGAGGACGAGGGCGCCAAGAAAAAAGGCGGACCGTTTGGCCGCAAAAACGGGAAGCAGAAAAACGACAAAATTGCCGAAGAACCCGGCAAGCTGATTTTGCGTATCGTTATCAGCATTTTGGTGATTGCGTTGGGCATTTTCATCATCCTGTG
This sequence comes from Oscillospiraceae bacterium, assembly GCA_031551695.1. Lineage (GTDB taxonomy): Bacteria > Bacillota > Clostridia > Oscillospirales > Ruminococcaceae > JAAYCI01. Next base: position 15,744 of record JAVBNG010000030.1, on the reverse strand, counting down.
GTGCGTGGCCAAGGCCGCTTTGTACGAGTCTATCGGCGACATGCTGCGCCACATGTGGGTGGAATGGAACCTGATGTGGGCGCGTATTTTAGACTAGAACATGTGGGTTGCCGCCGGCAAACCGTGCTACGGAGGATATGATGGGTAAGGAAGACTATTACAACGATTCGGCTGCCAGCAGACAAAAGGACAACCGCAGGCTGAAAAAGGTGCGGTCCGTCGTTTTATGGACGGTCGTGATTGGCCTGATGATTTTCCTGATGCTGTTCTGCGCGTCCAAAATTGGGCAGTTTGAAAGCATTGGCGACATGTTCCGCTTCATCGGCCAGTGGTTCTAAGCAGCGTTTGAGTAAGAAATGCGGACACCGGACCACAGTGCCTCGCTAATGAGCCGATTACCGTTTTTAGGGTGGGTGCCGCGCAGGGGGCCCGGCCTAAAAGCGGTATTTTTTTGTTTGGGTGGCGCGGGTGGGAGTTTAATGGTATGATGGAAAGACAAGTGAGTGGCCGCGCGAAAACGCGCGCGGCGGTGAAGCATTAGAGGGGGAACGGCGAATGCAAACATTTGATTTAGTCGTGCTGGGCGGCGGCCCGGCGGGGTATCTGGCGGCAGAGCGCGCTTCGTCCGCCGGCCTGAAGACGGCCGTGGTGGAAAAACGCTCCTTAGGCGGCGTATGCCTGAACGAAGGGTGCATCCCGTCGAAGGCGCTGTTGAATTCAGCGAAAATTTATGAATACGCCCTGCACGGCGACAAATACGGCGTAACCACCGAAGGGGCGAAAATTGACCATTTGGCTGTGGTGCGCCGCAAAAACAAAGTGGTAAAAAAGCTGGTTGCCGGTGTGGGGATGAAAATGAAGCAGCACGGCGTGGAAGTGTTCACGGCAGAGGGCGTCATCACCGGCAAAAACGGCGACGATTTTGTGGTGAAGGCGGGCGAGGAGGAGTTGGCCGCGCCAAAACTGCTGGTTGCGGCGGGCAGCGTGGCCATTGTGCCGCCCATCCCGGGCGTGAAAGAAGGCGTGGAGGCGGGCTTTGTGCTTACCAGCCGCGAGATTTTGGATTTGACCGAGCCGCCGGAAAAGCTGGTGGTGGTGGGCGGTGGCGTCATCGGCCTGGAGATGGCCAGCTATTTTAACTCCATCGGCAGCCAGGTAGCGGTGGTGGAAATGCTGGAAAAAATTGCCGGACCCACGGAAAATGAAGTGAGCGCCCAGCTGCAAAAGGAATGCGCCGCCAAGGGCATCACCTTCCACCTTGGCTGCAAGGTGACGGGCGTCGGCGACGGCAGCGTTACCTTTGAAAGCGCCGAGGGCGAACAGAGCGTGCAGGCGGATAAAGTCCTGCTGTCCATCGGCCGCCGGGCCGCCGCCGAGGGCATCGGCCTCGACGCCATCGGCGTTGCCACCGAGCGCGGCGCTGTGATTACGGACGACAAAATGCAGACCAATGTGCCGGGTGTTTACGCCGCGGGCGATATCAACGGCAAAAGCATGCTGGCCCACACGGCCTACCGTGAGGCCGAAGTGGCCGTGAACAACCTATGCGGCAAGGCGGATACTATGGTGTACAGTGCTATCCCGTCCGTTATTTACACCACGCCGGAAGTGGCGGGTGTGGGGGAAACGGAAGAGACCGCCGCCGAAAAGGGCATTCCGGTGAAGGTGGCAAAACTGCCCATGAGCTACGCGGGCCGCTACGTGGCCGAGGTGGAGCGCGGCGAGGGTTTTTGCAAGCTGCTTTTGGACGAGCGCTCGGGCGCCCTGGTGGGTGCGCACATCATCGGCAGCTATGCCTCGGAGATGATTTTCGGCGCGGGCATGATGATCGAGCAGGCCATGCCCATCGACGATTTGAAGAAAATCGTGTTCCCGCACCCCACCGTTAGTGAGATCATCCGCGAAGTGATTTTCGAATTCTAGGCCGCGCGCCGCGGCTGTCGGTATCGCACAAAAGATGCGAAGCATCTTTTGTGCTCGGGTGCAGGCGGTTGGCGTACGCCTCCGCTCAGATGTTTGCCGATGGAAAAGAGCTTATTGATGGCACCGTGCATGACAGCAACGGCGTAAGGACCTTGACAACCAGCACCCAAGACGCCCCAAAACGCATCGCGTTTGGGGCGTCGTTATCGTTCCCGCGCGATCACGCGCAAAGAAAGAGTGCGGGCAATTTGCCCGCACTCTTTCTCTTGGTTATTTTATGCGTTTCATTGCTTTTTCGCCGGAATCTGCTTCAAAATAAGCGGCAGCACTTCGTCGTGGCGCAGGTGCAGCACATAGGTAAATTCATCGTGCAACAGCTTTTCGGCGTCTTTCAGCAAGCGTTCGTCGGCAACGTGCATCTTGCGGCCCTTTTCTTTTTGGGCCTGCTGGTAGCCGTACAGTGTTTTAACAATACGCACCAGGTTGGCACGGTCACCCTCCAGCAAGATTTGCTTGTACTGCGTGCGCCGCGCGGTCTCGTCCTCGATCCAAATGCTGCTTTCGTCCGGCATGGCCTCAATCAGCGCGTAGATCTCCTTTGGCGTCAGCACGGGGCGGATGCGCCGCGCAAGGGTTTCGTTGTCCACAGGGACAAAAATAGTGGAATGGGCAGTGTGCACCGGCTGCAGGATGTAATATTCGCAGCGGCCGCCGCACATTTCGCGCTCTTCCACACCCACAACGCGGCATACGCCCTCCGTTCCATATAAAACAGTATCATTCGTTTGGCATGACATATGCGCCTTCCTTTCGTTTGCAAGCCCATAAAAAAACAGTTTGCCCAGCCGGCTTTGCATCCGCTGGGCAACCGCACTTTATAAATATTATCATACCACATTTTTGGCGAGGATGTAAGTGAAACTTTCAAGGCGTGCCTTTTTGCGCGCAGGGTGAAACCGGCCACGTGTGCAAAAGCGGATGCCCACATTCTGGATGGAGGAGCGCAAGATAGGCGCCCGGAAATTTGACATGGCGTTTTACAAAGGACCAGATTTGCGCAAAGTTGAAGTGCCGGAGGGGAAAACACCGGCGCTTGATTTGCAGGAGCTGATTGAGCAGTTGAAGCAACCGCCTGAATGGCAAACGCGCCGGCCGGCGGTTGGAACACAAAATTCATATGGTCGCGGCATCTGATAGGCATCTGCTGGTTTTGTCTTTCTTGCGCTGATTCTCGATGCGCTGCTTTATGTAACGGGTCCTGGCAAGGGGGCCCGAAGAATATGGCTATGATGTCCGGCGCCTTCTCATGATGTTTGTGTGAAGAAATGATGGCAACGGGTGCTAAATAATTTTCGGCGTCGGCCTTTGTAACGGCTGAATGGATATTCCATAGCAAAATGCCAGAGGAATCAAGCCTGCAAAACAAGTGATTTGAAAAATCACAGCTCCATTTCTTTCCACAAACGCGCGGAGTGCTCCCGGCATTTGGGCAGGATTACCTCTTCATCCAGTGTTATGAGTTCGCCGCCCTGCACCACCGGGTTTCCGTTGATCACGACGTCGCTGACATCTGCTCCGCTGCAGCACAGCAGGTGGCCCGTATAATTATCCGCATCAAGCGGTGTGGGCGGCGCATAGTCCAGCACAATGAAATCCGCGGTGGCGCCGGGCTTCAATTGCCCAATTTCCCGGCCGAAAATGCGGCTGCAAAGCGCCGCCGTGTTCCCGAAGGCAAATTTGCGGATCTGCTGCCCGCTGAACAGGCTCGCATCCCGCCAGCCGGCCCTCTGGTAAATCGACGCTACGGACAATTCGCGGAACAAGTCGTACGTGTACCCGTCACCGCCAATGGCCACATTTACTCCGGCGTCCAGCATCTGCACCACCGGCGCAACGCCCACGGCGTTGTTCATGTTGCTTTGGCAATTGTGCGCCACCGTCACGCCGCGCTCTTTCAGCACGGGGAAGTGGCGCGGTTTGAAATGCACGCCGTGGGCCGCGATGGTCTTTGGCCCAAGCGCCCCGGCATCGTCCATGCGGTCCGCCACATGTTTGTCATAGTTCTTGTAGCTGTCGGTGACGTCGGCGATGTCCTCCGCAAGATGGGTGTGGATGCCGCAGTTGACGGATTGTTCTGCATCCACGCAGTCCCGCAGGGTCTGTTCGCCCAAGGTGTAGCTGGCGTGCAGGCCCATCATGCCGCGGAACATGCCGCCATGATCGTCGGCTGCTTTTTTCGCGTAGCGCAGGTTCTCGTCGATGCCCTGCCTCGCTCCTTCGTGCCCGTAACGGTCCGTTACTTCATAGCACAAACACCCTCTGGCACCGGCCTCCCTCATCGCCCGCTCAATAATGCCAAGGCTGCCGGGAATGCATTTCGCGCTCACGTGGTGGTCAAAATAGGTGGTGGTTCCGGATTTGAGGCCGTCCATCAGCCCAAGCAATGCGCTGTAATACACCTGCTCCTCGTCCAGCAGGCGGTCTACCTTCCACCACATGCGGCGCAGCACCTGCTGCCAGTTTTCGATTGGCTCTGCCAACAGCATGCCCCGCACAAACTGGCCGTAAAAATGGCAGTGCGCGCTGATGAAGCCGGGCATCAGGATGCGCCCTCCCAAATCCACCTTCTGGGTGTCCGGCGCAGATTCCGGCGCCGGGCTGCTTCCGATGGCGGTGATGGTTCCGTCTTCGACGTCCAGATGCCCGCACGCAAAAAACGGCGCACTGTCATCCATGGTCAGGATGATCCCGTTCTCATATCGTGTTATGCTCATTCAATTTCCCCCAATTTCCGCGGCAGGCCCCGCTTTAGCAAGCGCCCCGCGCCTTTTTTGCCGGTGAAGGTGTCCCCCTCCACAATGGTTTTGCCGCCGCTGATGGTGTAGGCCAGGGTCATATCCACGTCCATACCCTCGAACGGAGTGTAGTCGGTCTTCTCATGCAGGGCGGCGGCCGCAATGGTGTGGGGTTTGCCTGTGTCCAGCAACACGATGTCGGCGTCCGAGCCGGGCTGCAGCGTTCCCTTTTGGGGGTACAGCCCGTAAATCTGCGCCGGATAGGCGGATGTGATGTCGGCCAGCCGTTCCGGACCGATGCGTTTCTGCGCCACGCCCAGCTGGTACAGCACATCCAGCCGTGTCTCTATGCCGGGCATGCCGCCGGGCACCTCGTAAAATTTGTCGCTTACATGCTTTTGTTTTAAACTAAAGGCACAGTCGTCGGTGCCGATGGTGAACACCGCGTTTCCGGCGAGGGCCTCCCACAGCGCGCGGCGGTCCGCCTCGCCCCGGATGGAGGGATGGGCAATGTACTCCGCGCCGTTTGGCCGGGCGTACACTTCGTCGGTGAAGCACAGGTAGTGGGGGCAGGTCTCGCCGTAGACGGACAGTCCCTCCCGCTGGGCGTCCAGCACCTGGCGCACGCCAGCCGCGCTGGATATATGGCGGATCAGCGCCATGCACCCGGTGTCCCGGGCAAGATCCACCACCAGTTGTACGGCGTCGGCCTCGGCGCAGGCGGGTTTGCTCGCGGGGAAGTGCTGCACGCCGGTCTTGCCCGCCGCAATCAATTCCTGTGTGGCTGCTTCCAGCGGCCCGTCCAGCTCGGCGTGCACAGTCGCAATGCACCCGTGCTCTGCAATGACGGCGAACGCCTTGCGCATGTCCTCCGGCGGCACATACAGGCCCCCGGCTTTGTAGGCGGTGTAAAATTTGAACGATGTGATTCCCTGCGCAACCAACCGGGGAATGGCCGCGAGGCTCTCCGGGGTGATCTCGGTGAGTGTCACGTGGAAGCTGTGGTCGGTGACACTCACCGCTGCCTGATGACGGCGGGCGTCAAGTGCCTGTTCAGGGCCCGTTTTGCCCTGCACTTGGTCCGCGAAGTCCACAAGGGTGGTTACCCCGCCGAACGCCCCGCTTGTGGTGCCGTCATAAAAATCGTTGTTGGTGCAGGTGCCGCCAAAGGGCAACAGCATGTGGGCGTGGGTTTCGATAAGCCCCGGCAAAGCGGTGAGGCCGCGCCCGTCGATCACCCGCGCGGCGGGCACATTGATGTGGGGGGCAATGGCGGTGACACGCCCCGCCTCCACAGCGATGTCCACCACGCCGGCGTCTTTTGGCGCATAGGCGTGAACCTGCTGAATCAACAAATCAAACACTGGCTGCCGCCCCTTTCTTTATTTCTTATGCCATGGGCGCGGTTCACCCGCCCGACAGCAGCCTGTGGATCATCGCTGCGGCCTTCTTGCCGTCGGCCACCGCCTGCACCACCGTGCTCCCGCCGTTGACGAGGTCGCCGCCGGCGAACACCTTCGGATTGCTGGTGCAGAGCGCTTCATCGGTTTTTACATGCCCGTCTGCGGCAAGATCCAAACCGAACAACTCCGCCGATGCCCGGTTTGCGCCCCGGCCCAATGCCGAAATCAGCGAAGTGGCGGCCACCGGTCTCGCCTTGCTCGCGTCGGCTTTCATCACATCGCGCCCTGCGGTGTCTTTGCCCTCTGCAAAAGTGGGCGCGGCCTGCACGGCGGCCAGTTTCCCGCCGACCACTTCAAGGTCCGTCACCTGCGTGTGCCAGTTGAACGCCACGCCCGCATCCAGGGCCTGCGTGTATTCCCGCTCCCATGCGAGCATTTCGCTTTGGGAGCGTCGATACAACACGGTAACACGCGCCGCGCCCAGCTGTTTTGCAGCGCTCGCGGCGTCCATCGCCGTGTTGCCGCCGCCGATCACAACAATATCGTCGCCGATGTCCCCTGCCTTGACGGCTCCCATGTTGCAGCGCTCCAGAAAATCCTCGGCGTACAGGCAGCCGGGGGTGTTCATGTCAAGCGAGCGCACCGGCTCGCCAAGGCCTGTGGCAAGGTAAACGGCGTCAAAAGATGCCAGCAGGTCCTTTGCCCTGGCGGCGTCCACCGCGGCGCCGGTGTGCAGCGTGATGTTGTTTGCCAGCAGTGACTGTGCCTCCGCAGCAGCGGCCGCGCCGTCCAGCCGGAAGCCCGGGATCTGCGCCAGCGGCACGCCGCCGGCCCTGTCCATTTTTTCAAACAGCTCCACCCTGTAGCCGTACTCTGCAAGAAAATATGCGGCGGTAAGGCCGCTCGGTCCCGCGCCCGCCACGGCCACCCTTTTGCCCGTCGGGACGGGGGAGCGATCTGTGCGCCTGCCGGAGCTGCAGCCCATGGCATACGCCTGAAGTGCGGGAATGCGGATGCCGTCTGCGATGGCCTTGCTGCTGCACTCCCTCATGCAGAGTTGCTCGGCGGGGCAGACATAGGCGCAGAGCAAACCCAGCGGGTTGTCCCGGGTGATGACCTCGGACGCGCCCGCAAAGTCCTCGGTGGCGATGCGCCGGATAAAGGCAGGCACGTTTACGTTCGCGGGGCAGCCCTTCCGGCAAGGCGAGTCATAGCAGTGCAAACAGCGGTTGGCCTCTGCCAGCGCCTGTGTTTTGTTCATGTTTTGCTGTACAGCCACTTCAGTCCCCTCCTTTCAGGGCCATGCATCCGTCCACCGGGCACACCGACAGGCACACGCCGCAACCGCGGCATTTATCCCTGTCCACCGCAGCGCCGTCTTTCCCGATGGAAATGGCGTTGTAGCCGCCGTCGCGGCAGGCCACATAGCAGCTGTTGCACTTGATGCACGACTGCCGGTCGAGGGTGCTCTTCACCTTCACCGTGCGGTCGAGCGAATCGTTGTCGGCGAGGTAGGGCAGGGACCGGCCGACCAGCTCGCCCACGCCGGAAAGGCCCTTCGCGTCAAGGTAGTGGGACAGTCCGTCGTTCAGGTCCTCAATCATCTCAATGCCGTAGCGCATTACGGACGTGCACAGCTGCACCGTGGACGCCCCGAGGCACAGGAATTCTACCGCGTCGCGCCAGTCCGAGATGCCGCCGACGCCCGCAATGGGCACATGGACCGCCTGTGCCATCTGCGCCACGCAGGCCAGTGCGATGGGCTTCACAATGGGGCCCGACAGACCGCCGAAGGTCGACTGGCCGCGCACATTGAGCTTCGGTTCAAACGTGTCGATGTCGATACCGCTGAACCCCATCACCGTGTCGATGCCGCAGATCGCGTCCGCGCCGCCCTCTTCCGCCGCTTTCGCGATGGCGGCAATGTCTGTGACATTCGGCGTCATCTTAACGATGATCGGCGTGTTTTTTTTCACAGCTTTTTTGATCCAGCCCGTCACTTCGCGCGTCAGGCCGGCGTCGGCGGCGGGAATGGTACCGTCCTCTTCCCCCTGTGGGCAGGATTGGCTGCATTCGATGATATCGATGCCGGCGTCCTCCAGCCGCTCCACCAGTTCCTCCCATTCGGAGCGCTTGCCCGCCATGATGCTGCCGATTAGCACGCGGTCGGGGTATTTAGCCTTCAAGTACCGTGTGTCGTCACAAATTTCCTGGATATGCCGTTCCGAAATCAGGTCGATGTTGAAAAATCCCGCGTGGCGGCGCTCCTGATAGCTGATGCCCCCCATCATGGGGTACACGAGGTCCACCACTTCGGACGCTACCGAAGTGGTCTTGAACACCGCACCGCCCCAGCCTGCGGCAAAGGCGCGGTCAATGCGCTCCCGCGTGTCCGAGGGCGGCGACGCCGCCAGCGTGAAGGGGTTAACGAACGCCACCCCCGCAAAATTCACGGCCAATCGTTTGTCCATTTATTACCTTCCTTTAAACGTAAACGGGCCTGCACTGGAGGGCTTGCCCGGCTATGCGCGAACAAAGTTTTCGCGCAATACTCACTTCGCCGGCGATAAAACGCCTTGCGCAGGAAGACCCGCGCAAGGCAGTTTGTGCCGGTCAACCTCTAAACGGTTTCCCGTTCGTCTTATGCGTCGTACGACTCTGAAACGGTGATTTCGCCGCTGACGATCTTGTCCTTCAGGGCAAGAATCTCGTCCTGGACCTCCTGGGGGATGGCCGAGGCAAAACCGACGATGTCCACGCCGCCGTCGCTGAGTCCGGGGCGGTACACGCCGCCGAACGAGCCGTTGTTGACCAGCTCGGCCTGCATGACGATGACCGGCGGAATGAACTCAACCAGAGAGGTGAGCATCAGGTCGGGGGCAAGCTCGCTCTGGTCCGCGCCGTAGCCGATCACAAACACATCGTTTTCTTTTGCGGCCTCAATCACGCCGAGGCCGGTGGAGTCGGCCGAGTGCATGATTACATCGACGCCCTGCTCGATCTGGGCCAGCGCCGATTCTTTGCCCTTCGCGGGGTCATCGAAGGTGCCCGCCATAACGCCGAGAATTTCAATTCCGTCGTTCACGCTTTCGGCGCCGGCGGTGTAGGCGTTGCGCATGCTCAACTGCGCGGCGGACTCGATGCCCCCCACATAGCCGATCTTGCCGCTCTCGCTCATTTTGGCGGCCAGCGCGCCGCACAGGTAGGCGGCCTCAAAGCCCTTGAAATCCACAAAACCCATGTTGTCGGTGTAGTCGTCACTCGGCGGCTTGCCAAAAATAAAGAAATAGGTTTCGGGGAAATCTTCCGCCACACGGATGCCCGCGTCGCCGAACTGGGAGCCGTGGCCGATGATCAGCTGGTATCCTTCTTCGGCATAGTTGCGGAACGCGGCCTCGGCTGTCGCCACTTCCATGTTCTCGGTGTAGGCGGTCTCGTAGCCCTGGTCTTTCAGCTCCATCAGGCCGTTGTAGGCCGCGGTGCACCAGGACTGGTCGGTGACGACACCGGGCAGCAGCATGCCGATTTTGGTGACCGTCTTGTCGCCCGTATCGGCGCTCGCCGTATCGGCGGGGGCGGCGTCTGTGCTGGGAGCTGTGCTGGAAGCTGTACTGGCAGCCGCGCTTTCGGCCGCGGGGGTGGATGAGCTGGCTCCGCCACAGGCGGCCAAACTCATGGCCAGTACTATGGCAAGCAGCAACGCAAGCGGTTTCCTCATCTGGTAACCCTCCTTTTTTATATGCCTGATGGCCTTATGCCATCTTAGCAACATGTTTCAGTGCGCCGGCAATCCCGTCCGTCATGCCGTCCAACCATTCTGTGCCGAATTCCGCGTCCGCGCGCGAAGCGTCCCCAATGACGCCGTCCACGGCGTAGTCTTCGGTGAACCAGGTCTCAATCAAATCGCTCTTGAAATCGGCAAGCGCGGCCCACTTGTCGACGGACTTGTCCAGCGCCGGAACAGCCGCCGACATGTTTACATAGTCCGGGAACAGCGCCAGCATGGTGCTGGTTTCCCGTTTGTCCGCGTGGATCCAATAGGGCTTTGCCCCCATCCGCTGTACGATAGACGCGTTATTCACGGTATACACATTGATCCCGGTGAGGTGGATCTGCCGGGCGGCGATCTGCAGGATATGGTCGTTCCCGCCGTGGCCGTTGATAATCACCAGCGTTTTGAACCCCGTGCGCGCAAGCGACGCGCCGATGTCCTCAAGTGTCGCCAGCAGTGTCGTGGGCTGCAGGGTGATTGTGCCGGGGAAATGGATGTGCTCTACGCTCAGTGCGTAGGTAATTCCGGGCAGCATCAGGAACGTGGCGCCGGTGTCGCCCACCTTGTCCAATGCCATCCGCGTGTAGGCCTGGCTGATATAGCTGTCTGTGCCCACCGGCATGTGCGGCCCGTGCTGTTCGATGGCACCCACCGGCAGCACCGCGACGGCTTTGTCCCCGGCGACAATCTCCTTGATCTGCTTTGCCGAGCGGGATGCGTATTCGTACCAGGGCATGGCAATGTCCTCCTTGCTTCGGTTGTTCACACGGCAATGTTATACGATTTCTGCAACGACTTTGAACGCCTTCGCGATCTCGTCGGTCATTTTCCGCACCCACTCCCGGCCGAATTCCACGTTCGAGGCCGTGGCGTCCCCAATGACGCCTTCCACCGCATAGTCTTCGGCAAACCAGGTCTCAATCAGGTCGCTCTTGTAGTCGGCCAGTTCGGCCCATTTGGCGATGGATGCGTCCAGCGCCGGGGTGGCGGCGGACATGTCCACACATTCGGGGTGCAGCGCCATCATGGCGCTTGTCTCGGTCTTATCCGCGTGGACGGCATAGTCTGCGGCGCCAAGCGTGCCCATAATTCCGGCATTGCCGGTCGAGTAAATGCACACGGTGAGCACCTTCATACCGCAGAGGTGAATTTGCCGGGCCGCCACCTGCAGGATGTGCTCGTTGCCGCCGTGGCAATTGAGGAACACCAGCGTTTGGATGCCTGCGCGGTCCAGCGACGCGCCGATGTCCTCAAGCGTCGCCAAAAATGTTTTGGGAGACAGCGTGACGGTGCCGGGCAGGTTGATGTGCTCCACGCTCAGGGCGTACATCAGGCCGGGCAAAACCAAAAACGTGGCGTCGGTGTCGCCGACTTTCTCCATCGCCATCCGCGCGTAGGACTGGCTGAGGTAACTGTCGGTGCCCACCGCGAGGTGGGGCCCGTGCTGCTCAACCGAGCCCACCGGAAGCACCGCGATGGCCTTGCCTGCGGCGGCGATATCCCTGATCTGTTTTGCCGAACGGGATGCATAGTCGTACCAGCTCATGGTCAACGTCCCTCCCTCTCATATATGGCGCCGACGGTTTTCGGGCCCTTCATGTTGCGTCCCAGCAGCGCAAGGCTGATTAGGGCGGCAAGATACGGCAGCATCAGCAGCAGCTGGTACGGAACCGGGGCGCCCAGCGCCTGCAAACGAAGCTGCAGGGCATCCACAAAGCCGAACCCCAGCGCGCCGAAAATGGAATACACCGGGTTCCAGTGGCACATGATTGCCACGGCCAGGGCCAAAAACCCGCGCCCGGCGCTGATGTTTTCCATGAAGCGGCCCACAATGCCCACCGTGAGGAACGCGCCGCCAAGGCCGGCCATGAACCCGCTGAACAGGATGGTGCCCCAGCGCACGCGCACCACGTTGATGCCGCAGGACTGTGCCGCCCGCGGGTTTTCACCCAGGGAGCGCAGTTGCAGGCCAAATTTTGTTCGGTACATCAGGTACCCCACGGCCAGCGCAAAAACAAAGGACAGGTAGGTGAGGGGATCCTGGCTGAATAGCACCGGGCCGATCACCGGAATCTCGGACAAACCGGGTATATGGATGGCGTCAATCATGTGGGTGGTGGGAGGAACCGCATTTGCCCCGAAAAACACCCGGTACATGTAGCTGGTCAAGCCCGCTGCGAACAGGTTGAACATGAATCCCACCACGGCCTGCGGCTGGTTGCGGGACACGCCGATGAAGGCGATGATTGTTGAAGACAGCGCTCCAAATATCCCGCCGGCCAGCACCCCGAGGAAAATGCTCCCGGTGGCGTTTGTCACGGTCAGGGTGGCGAACGCGCCAATCAGCATCTGCCCCTCAAGGCCGATGTTCATCACGCCGGAACGTTCAGCAACAACTTCGCCTACGGCAGGCAGCAGGATGGGCACCGCCATGCGGACAGTGGATGTGAGGAGGGACGTCAGGAATGATAGCATAAACATCAGGCGGCCTCCTTCTCTCCTGGCGGAAGTGTGGATTGTTTCACAGTTCCGTCGGCCTTTTTCTTGCGCGGCTTGATGCTGAAACTGAGCAGCACAAACAGCACGATCATGCCCTGCAGGATGTCCACCAGGGTGACCGGCACGCCGCTGGCCACCTGCATGATCTCCGCCCCGGCGGACAGGCCGGACATCAGGAACGCGGCCACCACGATGCCAATGGGGCTGAGCAGCCCCAAGAGAGCCACCACCATGCCGGTGATGCCGATACCCGAGAACATGCCCTCCTGGAAGCGGTACTGCACGCCGCACAGCCCAACGCCCCCCGCAAATCCGGCAAACACGCCCGCGGTGACCATTGAAAGGAACAGATAGCGCGGCGGATTGACGCCGCTGTACTCGGCGGCGCGGCGGCTGATGCCCACCGTGCGCAGGTTGTAGCCGATTTTGGTGTGCTTCAACACCACGGCATAAAGCACCACGCATGCAATGGCGATAAGAATGCCGATATGCGCCCGGCTGCCCGGAATGAATTTAAAAAATCGCATGTCTTTCGGGATGGCGGCGGACTGGGGATTCACGCCTCCCGGCTCCATCAGCGGCCCGTGCACAAGGTAAGCGGTCAGTTCAATGGCGATGTAGTTGAGCATCAAAGTGGTAATCAGCTCACTGGAGCGGAAATAGGCTTTGAAATAACCTGCTATGCCGCCCCAGACGCCGCCGAACAGCATGGAGGCAAGTAACCCGGCCGGCACCGCCCAGCCGCCCATCGCCATGCCCCAGGGGGAGGTGCCCACCAGAACCATGCCAAGTGCGCCGACATAGAGCTGGCCCTCGCCGCCGAGGTTGTTGTTGCCGCCTTTGGCGGCAAAGGCGACGCCCACCGCCACAATAATCAGCGGGGTGGCCTTTGCAATCACTTCGCCAAAGCTTTTTAGGCTGATGAAAGGACGGATCAGCAGTTGGTAATAGGCACTGAACGGGTTGACACCCAGCGCCATGATAAACAGGGAACCGACCAGCAGCGCGGCCGCAATGGCGCAGAACACCAACACCAGTTTGCGTATGGTCTCTCGGACTTCGGCGGCCGCACCCTGGCTGAGCTTTGACTTGTCCATTTTCATCAGGATGTCACCCCCATCATCATCCGGCCCACGTCATAGATGCTGACGTCCCTGGGATTTACCTCGCCGACCACTTTGCCGCGGTACAGCACGATGATCCGGTCAGACAGGCCGAACAGCTCCTCCATCTCGCCGGATATCAGCATTACGCCAAGCCCCGCGTCGCGGCTGGCCAACAGTTGCTCCCGGATGAACCAGGACGCTTTGATATCAAGCCCGCGGGTGGGGTAGGAGCAGATCAGCACGCGGGGGCCCTTGTGCATCTCGCGGGCCAGGATGAATTTTTGCAAGTTGCCGCCGGACAGGTTCGCAGAGCGCGTTTTGATGCCGGGCGCCCGCACATCGTACTCCACCATCGCTTCGGCCGTTTCGTCGGCCACCGTCCTGTAATCGATCAAACCGTGCTTTTTCGGCAGATGCTTTCGCCGCAAAATCCAGTTCTCATACAATGGGAAATCCTTGACGGTGCCCACTTCGTTGCGGTCGGCTGGAACATAGCAGATGTCGTTCAGGATAAAATCGTGGGCGTTCGCGGTGCTGGCGGTTTTGCCATTGATCACCACGCTGCCCCGGGTGGGCCGGCGCACCCCGGCAAGCACCTCGGCCAGCTCGGTTTGGCCGTTGCCCTCAAGGCTGGCAATGCCCAGCACCTCGCTGCTGCGCAGCGTAAGTGACACGCCGTTCAGCGTGTCCACGCCGCGGCCGTCCTTGGCGGCCAGATCTTCCACGCGCAGAATTTCCCTCCGCTCATCGTCGCCGACCGTTTTGCGGTGCATGTCCGGCGGGGAAATATCCTTGCCGATCATCATGCGCACAATTTTTTCCTTGTTTGCGTCGGCGGTCATCATCTGGCCTTCCACATGTCCCTGGCTCATCACGGTGATGCGCTGGCTGACGCGCAGCACCTCTTCCAGCTTGTGGCTGATGAAGATGATTGACTTGCCGTGCGCCACCAGGCTGTCGATCGTCTCGAACAGCGTGTCGCACTCCTGCGGCAGCAGCACTGCCGTGGGCTCGTCCAGAATCAGCACATCGGCTCCGGTGTACAGCAGCTTCAGTATTTCCACCCGCTGCTGCATGCCCACGCTCAGTGTGTGGATCGGCACGGTGGCGTCCACCTCCAGGCCGTATTGCTTGCCAAGCTTGTCCAGTTCCCGTTCAATCTCTTTGTCGTTTTTGCGTTTCCACCACGGGTCGTCGCCCATCAGAAACACATTTTCTGCCGAGGTGTAAACATCCACCAGCATGTAGTGCTGGTGCACCATGCCGATTCCGTTGCGCATGGCGTCCCGCGGGGAGCGTATCTGGATTGCCTTCCCGTTTTTCTCGATGATGCCCGTGTCGGGCTGGTACATGCCGTACAGGATGTTCATCAACGTGCTCTTGCCCGCGCCGTTCTCCCCCAGCAGGGCGTGCACCTCCCCGGGGTAGATTTTCAGGTTCACATTGTCGTTTGCGGCAACACTACCGAATTGCTTGCGGATGCTTTTCAGTTCCAGTAACGGTTTTTTCTCCATTTCCATGCGATACGCTTCCTCCTTCAAGGGTGCCGGCCGAATCCAAACGACCGGCGAGCCGGAAACCGGATCATGGATTGTTGAGTAACAATGCCACCATTTCACGAAGTGATGTTTCTTCCCCCACGTTTCCAGGAAAGATCACATACGGCATGCCCGGGAATTTGCTATCCTCGCCGGTCATCCACACCGGCACGCCTTTTTGAATCTGTCCCATCACCGTTGCGCGTCGCACCCCCAGCGCCTTGGTGCCCACGTCGCTGGAGGTGATGCCGCCCTTCGCGATGATAAAGGCGGGCCGCACGTTCAACTTGCC
The DNA here is from genome assembly GCA_031551695.1 of Oscillospiraceae bacterium. GTDB lineage: Bacteria > Bacillota > Clostridia > Oscillospirales > Ruminococcaceae > JAAYCI01. Next base: position 416 of record JAVBNG010000030.1, on the reverse strand, counting down.
GATGATGCTGGTCACGGCGTCGGAGATTTCCACCGAGACACGCAGCTGTTCTTCGCCTCCGGCGTCCGGCAGGTCCAGCCGATCCCGCCGCGTGTAGACCACCACCGAGCGCTCTGCGGCAATGTTGCGCTCTGCCACGGTCACCACGCGCTCCACCTCCTGCGCCAGGCCCCCAGGCGCAAGCACCTTGTGCTGGTCGAACTCAATGAATTCCAAAGGCAAACCGGCATTTTGCAGCGCTTCCAGCTGTTTTGTTGTTTTGTTTACGTGTGAGCCAACCAGCACGATGCCGCCGTTTGCGTTGCCTTTCTTCACCAACTCGTTCCGGGTGAGCAGTGCTCTGTCCGGCACGCCGCCCAGTACCTTGACGATGGCGGCCGCGGAGCGAATCATGTAGTGATGTCCTTCGGCCATCG
>JAVBNG010000014.1:0-11133 GCA_031551695.1 Oscillospiraceae bacterium | reverse complement strand
GAGATCAAGCGCTATTTTATGACCATTCCCGAGGCGGTGAGCCTGGTGCTGGAGGCGGGCGCCATGGCCAAGGGCGGCGAGATTTTTGTGCTGGACATGGGCCAGCAGGTGAAGATTTTGGAGCTTGCCGAAAAGCTGATTCAATTGGCGGGTTTTGTGCCGTACGACGAAATCGACATCCAGTTTATTGGCCTGCGCCCGGGCGAAAAGCTGTATGAAGAGCTGATGATGGATGAAGAAAACGTGGACAAAACGGGAAACAGGAAAATTTATATCTGCAAACCGCTGAAAATTGACGGAAAAGAGTTTACCCACAATCTGGATCTGCTGAAAAAAGCCGCCAAAACGAACAACGGGGAAACACTGGTGAACACGCTGGAAGCGGTGGTGCCAACTTTCCACCACAATCCCTTCGAGGGGGATATTTGATGGCGTACAAACGGTTTGGCAAACGCGCGTTTGATGTGGTATTGTCTTTTTTGGCGCTCATCGTGCTGGCGGTGGTGTTCGGCGCCATTGCCATTTGCATCAAGGCGGATTCCAAAGGACCCGTGTTTTTCAGCCAGCGGCGCATCGGCCGGGGCAAAACGGAGTTTGCGATCTACAAATTCCGCACCATGTATGCCGACACGCCGCGGGACGTGCCCACGCACCTTTTGGCAGACCCCATGGCCCGCATCACGCGGGTGGGGCGGTTTTTGCGGCGCACCAGCCTGGACGAACTGCCGCAGCTGTGGAACATTTTAAAGGGCGACATGAGTATCATCGGCCCGCGGCCGGCCCTGTGGAACCAGGACGACCTTGTGGCCGCCCGCGATGGGTACGGCGCAAACGATGTGACGCCGGGGCTTACCGGTTACGCCCAAGTGAACGGACGCGACGAACTGCCCATTTCCGTGAAGGCAAAGCTGGACGGGTATTACGCGCGGCATTTGGGCCTCTCGCTGGACTGGCAAATCTTCTGGCGCACGGTGGCCAACGTGTTCAAGGGCAGCGGCGTGAAAGAGGGCCGGGGATGACGATTCCTTTTTGAAGCAACAATGAAGCACCGGCTGCTGCCGGTGCTTCATTGTGTTAAAGAAGTGCACACACCCTCTTGGCGTGGTTTTTTTGTTTTTTATATGATGTTTTTTTGAAGAAATGGCCTATTCCTTGTTTCCCAATTGGCCAAGGGTGCGTTCCGCCAGTGGCTTGTTGCCGGTGAGGGCGGCCAGCACCAATTTGTATATGGTGTCTCCTTTTTCGGTGAAGGCTGTTTTCACGGCGTCGGCGGTCAAATCGTCCGGCATGTAAAGGTCTAGGCCGAACAGCGGGCCGGCCTCGTCGTCGATGGCGCATTTCACCAGCCGGCCGTTTTCCAGCTTCACCACCTCGGCTTTGTAGGCGGCGGAATTTGCCAGCAGCTGCTGTGCGCGGATGACCCCGCGCACGGCGGTGTCGCGCACGGTGCGGGGCACTTCGTCGTACAGGGTGCGCGCCACGGTCTTTCCGGCCTCGGTTATGGTAAGGCCTGTTTCATTTTCGGTGACAAGGGCCTGCTCCAGCAGCTGGCCAATGCCGTCCGCCATGGCAAAATAGTTGGCAAGCTCTTCGCCCACCAACACTTCGCTCAGCATGTCCCGCGGCACCGGGGGCTCCACGCTGTCCAAAATATAGCACAACAGGATGCGGATTTCCAAACTGCCCGTAAGGCCGCCGGGCTTCACGCCCTCGGTGAAAAGTTGATCGTTCATATGCGTGACCTCCTTGGAGGTATTGATGATATTACATAAAATTTCTCCATTAAAATTATAGGCTTTTTTTCACATTTTTTCAAGCCCTGCTGAATTTGTGGCCACCGGCGGCTTTGCGGCTTGACACTGCCCGCGCGCAAACGTACAATAATATTATTGTGTTAAAAGGAGAAGTGGGCGCTATGGAGTGGACCGGCCTGAACGATTTACGGGAGAAATTTTTGTCATTTTTCGAGTCGAAACAGCACCTGCGGCTGAAGAGCTTTCCGTTGGTGCCGCACGGGGATAAAAGCCTTTTACTCATCAACAGCGGCATGGCGCCGATGAAGGCATGGTTTTTGGGCACGGAGGAACCGCCTAGCCACCGGGTGTGCACCTGCCAGAAGTGCATTCGCACGCCGGATATCGAAAGCGTGGGTATCACCTCGCGCCACGGCACGTTTTTTGAGATGATGGGCAATTTCAGCTTTCAGGATTACTTCAAAAAAGAGGCCATTCCGTGGGCATGGGAGTTTTTCACCAGCTCTGACTGGCTGGCAATCGACCCGAATTTGCTGCATATTTCCGTGTACCTGGAAGACGACGATGCCTGGGATATTTGGACGAAGGAAGTGGGCGTTCCGGAAAGCCACATGGTGCGCCTGGGCAAGGCGGACAATTTCTGGGAACACGGCAGCGGCCCCTGCGGCCCGTGCAGCGAGATGTATTTCGACCGCGGCGAAAAATATGGCTGCGGCAAGCCGGACTGCGGCCCCGGCTGCGAGTGCGACCGTTTCATCGAAATTTGGAACCTGGTGTTCACGGAGTTTGACTCCGACGGCGCGGGCCACTATGAAAAGCTGGCGAAGCCCAACATCGACACGGGCCTTGGCTTGGAGCGCCTTGCCTGCGTGATGCAGGGGGTGGACAATCTGTTCGAGGTGGACACTATCCGCAGCATTTTGAACCATGTGGAGCGCCTGTCCGGCAAAACCTACGCCAAGGACCGCAAAACCGACATCTCCATGCGTGTGGTGACGGACCATATCCGCTCCACCGTGTTCATGGTGAGCGACGGCATCATGCCCTCGAACGAGGGGCGCGGCTATGTGCTGCGCCGTTTGCTGCGCCGCGCCGCGCGCCATGGACGTATGCTGGGCATCGACGGCCCGTTTTTGACGGACGTGGCCGACACGGTGATCGACCAGAGCAAGGGACCCTACCCGGAGCTGTTTGAAAACGCGCACTCCATCAAACGCACTATCTCCGCCGAGGAACACCGCTTTGCCCGCACCATCGACCAGGGCCTGTCACGTTTGTCGGAGCTGCTGGAGGGCATCCGCGGGGCGGCGCAGGAAGGCGCGCAGAGGATCTTGTCCGGCGCGGACGCCTTCCGCCTAAACGACACCTTCGGTTTCCCGCTGGATTTGACCCGCGAGATCGCCGAAGAAGTGGGCATCCAGGTGGACATCGACGCCTTCCGGGCCGAACTGCAAAAGCAGCGGGAAAAAGCCCGCAAGGACCGCGCGGCCCGCGATATCGCCGGCTGGGAAGCGGACGTGTTCGGCACGCTTTCCGCGCCCGCCACGGAGTTTTTGGGGTACGACACGCTTGCCGCCGAGGGCATTGTGGTGGCTCTTTCCGACGGCGCGGCCCTGTTGGACGATATGGAGGCCGAGGAAGACGAAGAGATCAAGGTGCTGCTGGTGCTGGACAAAACCCCGTTTTACGCGGAAAGCGGCGGCCAGGTGGCCGATACCGGCTATTTGACCGGCGACGGCGCGCGGCTTTTTGTAAGCGACGTGCGCCGCACGGGAAACGGCTATTTTGTGCACAGTTGCTCGCTGCTGGCGGGCACGGTGGAAACCGGCATGACGCTGCTGGCCGAGGTGAACGCGCCCCGCCGTCATGCCATCATGCGCAACCACACCAGCGCCCACCTGCTGCAAAGGGCCTTGCGCGACGTGCTGGGCGAGCATGTACACCAGGCGGGTAGCTATGTGGACGACGCGCGCATGCGCTTTGACTTCAACCATTTCTCGGCCCTTTCCACAGATGAAATCCGTCAGACGGAAAAGCTGGTGAACAAGAAGATTTTTGAGGCCATGCCGGTGCTCACTAAGGTGGTGCCCATTGAAGAAGCGAAAAAAATGGGCGCCATGGCGCTGTTTGGCGAAAAATATGGCGACACGGTGCGCGTGGTGGACACGAGCGGCTGGAGCATTGAGTTCTGCGGCGGCACCCATGTGCAAAACACGGCGGAGCTGGGCGTGTTCCGCATTTTAAGCGAAAGCAGCGTGGCCGCCGGTGTGCGCCGCATCGAGAGCACCACGGCCTGGGGCGTGCTGGAACTGATGGACAGGCACGACCGTTTGCTGGCCGAGGCCACGGAGATGACGAAGGCGGGCAAGCCGGACGATTTGCCCGCGAAGGTAGGGGCGCTGCTGGCGGAAAACAAATCCCTTGTCCGCGAGGTGGCTATGCTGAAGGAGCGCAGCGCCCTGAGCAACGCGGATGAAATGTTCAAGCACGCGGTGGAAGTGGACGGCGTGCAGATCATTACCATGTTCCTGAGCGGCACCGAGCCGGATATTTTGCGAAAAATGTGCGACCAAGTGCGAGAAAACCGCAAAAACGCCGTGGGTGTGCTGTGCGGCGGTGTGGACAATAAAATCACCATGGCCGTGTGCTGCGGCGAGGAGGCCATCGCCCGCGGGCTGAAGGCGGGCGACATCATCCGGGAAGTGGCCGCCATCGCGGGCGGCAAAGGCGGCGGCCGGGCCGAGTTTGCCATGGCGGGCATCAAAGACAACACAAAAATGGATGAGGCCTTCGCGGCAACACCCGAGATCATCAAAAAAATGCTGGCGAAATAAAGCCGAGCAAAAGGAGAGTGAAACCATGGACGATTGCCTGTTTTGCAGGGTTGTGGCGGGGGAAATCCCCAGCACCGCCCTGTACGAGGACGACGATATCTACGCCTTTGAGGACATTGACCCGAAGGCGCCGGTCCATTTTCTGGTCATCCCCAAGAAACATTACGACAATGCCGCCGACCTGACGGAGGCGGACGGCGCTGTGCTGGGCAAAATATTTGCCTGCATTGCGCGCATCGCCGACGAAAAGGGCCTTTCCGGCGGTTGGCGCGTGGTGGCAAACGTGGGCAAGGACGGCGGCCAAACAGTGGGCCACCTGCATTTCCACGTGCTGGGCGGGCGCGGTCTCGCGTGGCCTCCGGGCTAATTGCCTTAGGATAAAAATTAAGGAAAAAAGAGAGGATCAACGGATGGAAGGGTTTTACACACTGCATGTGGCGGGGCTGGAGCGCGAATTGCCCATCTGCAAAATCAGCGACAATTTGTCCATTGCTTCGTTCATCATGTTTGGCGACGTGGAGCTTACCATCGCCTGCGCCAAGGGGCTGCTGGAGAAAGCGCCGGATTTTGACGTGATTGTTACGGCGGAGGCGAAGGCCATTCCGCTGGCCTACGAGATGAGCCGCCAGAGCGGAAAGAAGTATATTCCAGCCAGAAAAGGCAAAAAGCTTTACATGAAGGACCCTGTGGAAGTGGAGGATAAATCCATCACCACAGAGCATGTGCAAACGCTGTGCATCGACCGGGCGGATCTGGCATACTTGAACGGCAAGCGCGTTTTAATTGTAGACGACGTGATTTCCACCGGTGGCTCGCTGAAGGCCATGGAGGCCATTGTGGCGCGCAGCACGGCCACCATTGTGGGCCGCGCGGCTGTTTTGGCCGAGGGCGACGCCGCCCAGCGCGAGGATATCATCTTTTTGGCGCCGCTGCCGCTGATCGACTAAAGAAAAGCAGGCCACTGGGGCAAAACCCGCCGGAGCGGCTGTGGGCGGCTTGTGAGGATGTGAGCGCGGCATGGGGCAAAAAATGGGGCAGGGCGCCAAACGGCCACTGGCGGTGGCGGGTTTGGGCTTTTTGGCAGTTTTGTTTTTCGCATGTAGGGCCACCGCCGGAACGGTGCTGCTTGTTGCCTTTGCTGCGCTTTTGCTGCTGGCGGCGGTGCTTGCCCTGCGGGCAAAGGGCGCTGTGAAAACCATGACGCCGGTGTTGCTGCTTTGCGCGGCGCTTGTGGCGCTTATGTACCTGGCGCTGTTTTTGTGGCTTGGCAGCGGCCCGGTGGAGCGGCTTGCCGGCAGCGAGGCCAAAGTTTCCGCTCTTGTGACGGATATTACGCCCGGCTACGGCGAGGACACCCAAAATGCCACCCTGTACGTGCGCAGTGTGGAAAGCGGTCAATGGAAGGGAAACGTGCGGCCGTTCCGTGTAATGGTGAACAGCCTTACAGAGCTTTCCATCGGCGATGAAGTGACGCTGAAGCTGCGGTTTTCCGGTTTTACCAGCGCCAGTGCCCGGGCGCAGAGCTTTGCCAAAGGGCGGTATGTGCGCGCCTCGGCGCGCACAGTGGCGGTGGTGACAGGGCAAAGCGACGATATTTTGTGCGCCGCGCGGCGTTTGCGGTACCGGGCGGGGGACACTATTTTGGAAAAGCTGCCGGTGCGGCTGTCGGGCATCGTGGCCGCCATGGCCGTGGGCGACAGGCGCTTTCTGCCGCTGGAGGCCGTGAAGGCCTACCGAATGGCGGGGCTTTCGCACATGCTGGTGGTAAGCGGTATGCACATGTCCATTCTTTGCGGCGCGGCGTATTTTTTGCTGCAAAAGCTGCTGCGCCGCCGCACGGTGGCCTCTGCCGCCAGCATGGCGCTGGTGCTGGCCTTCATGGTGTTCACCGGGTTCACGCCGTCTGTGGTGCGCAGCGGCGTGGGGTGCCTGCTGGTGTTGTCCGCCCCGTTTTTTTCGCGGCAGGCGGATTTGTTTACATCCCTTGGTCTTTCTGCCGTCCTGCTGTGCCTGCAAAATCCCTTTGCCGCGGCGGACGCGGGGGTATTGCTGTCCTTTACGTCCACCATCGGCGTTTACGCGGGGGCGCGGTTTGGCGAAAAACGGTTTGCCCTGAAGCCGGACAAAAAAGCCCCCTTTTGCAAGCACGCGGGCCGGAATCTCTGCGTGGCCGCGCTTTCCAGCGCGGCTGCCACCTTAGCCATGCTGCCGGTTTTGGCTTGGGCGGACATGGGCGTTTCGCTGGCAACGGTGCCGGCGAATATCATCGCCGTGCCGCTGCTGGCGCCCATCGTCATCATTGGCCTTGTAATGGCGCTATCCTTTGGTGGCGCGGTGTGGAGCGCCCTTTTGGCGCCCTTTGTTCTGGCGGAAGGCGCTATGCTGGTATTCCTTGAAAAGCTGACCGGCTTTTGCGCGGCGCACCCGGCGCTGTACCTGGGCCTTGGCGGCGCGCTTGCCCTCACAGTGGTATTGGTGGTGTACGCCGCGCTGGCCCTGGCACTGAAAGTGCCGAAATACCGCGCGGCATACGCGGCGGGCGCTGTTTTGCTGGCAGCGCTTGGCGTGGGGCTCTCTTACGGCATGGCTCGCGGCACGGTGACGGTGAGCGTCGCGGGCAGCGGGGCGTCGTCGTCTTTGGTTGTGGCAAAAGGAACCGAGGCCGCTGTTATTTACCGGGGCAGGCTTTCGGCAAATGCCGTAGAGCGCGCCCTTACCGGCGGGAACATTGCGGAATGCACGCTTTTCATCGACCTGCGCAAAACAGCCCAAAGCACGGAATATGTGGCCATGTTTAGCCCGCGGCAGGTGGTGACGGCCCGGGAGGATTTTTTATTGCAGGACATTTTTACGCCCTTTGACGGGGTGGACATCTACGTGCAGAACCAGACGGACGGCAGCGTGGCCTGCGTGGATGTGGCGGGCTATAAAATCGCCATTGCCTCCGGTGGGGTGGAGCTGGGCGGGAACGCCCCGGTGGACGTGTTCGTGGCCGGAACGGCCGAGGCCGGCGGCGATTTTGCGAAGATCATCGTGGGTGGTGAAGCGCCGGGCTGGGCCGGGGACAGCGAGGTGTTGCTGGACGGCGGCGAGGCCCAGGTGGTGGTGCGCCCGGGCAAAAGCGTGCTGTTTCGGGATGTATCCGGCGACCTGTTTGGCGTGTGATATATGCAAGACACAACAAAGCACAGAAGGAGGGCGGCATGGCACTTTGGACGGCGGAACTGAAAAAAGCGCTGCAAAATAGAGAAAACAACGCGGTCTATTATTTTGCCTCTACAGAGCAAAGCCTGCTGCGCGAGGCGGAACGCGCCACCCTTGCGGCCCTTGGCATGGATGTGACGCGCATCGACGGCCCGAAACCGGATGTGGGCGACGTGATGGGGGCGGCGGGCAGCATCTCCCTGTTTGGCGATTTGCGCGCCGTGTTGGTGCGGGAACTGGAAACCGCCGCCATGGCCGACGCCGACGTGAAGGACCTGGCAGAACTGTTCGGCGATTTGCAAAGCTCCGTGCTTGTTGTCACGTCCTTTTACAAAGACAAAAAAACGGCGGGCACCAAGAAAGCGAAACTGCTGTTCGACACGGCGAAGCAATACGGCTTTGCCGTGGATATCCCCAGGCCCACCCGGGTGCAAATGATCGAATATGTGGAGAGCGAGGCGGCGGGCCTTGGCGCGTCCTATGAGCCGGGCGCGGCGGAAGCCCTGCTGAACCGCGCCGGCGAAGACCGGGTGCTGCTGAAAAACGAGACGGCCAAGCTGGCAGCCATGGCGGGCTACGGGGAAATTACGCGCCGCAGCGTGGAACGGTATGGCACCGCCAGCGTGGAAGCCAACGTGTTCGACCTGATTTCTCTTTTGACGATGGGAAGCCGCCGGCGCGTGTTCGAAAAGCTGGCGGAGCTGGAGCAGCTGCGCTATGAGCCCATCGCCGTTTCGGCGGCGCTGGCGGGGTCCTATGTGGACATGCTGCGCGTGCGCCTTGGGGCGGAGCAGCGCAAGGCCTATGATGTGGTGTTTAAGGAAATGGGCTACATCGGCAACAGTTGGAGGCTGAAAAAGGCGAAGGAAAACGCCGCGCGCTACCGCACGGCGGACATTGGCGCATGTGTGGCGCTGCTGGCGCGGCTTGACGCCGAGCTGAAACGCAGCGCGCTGCAAAACAAGGGCATTTTGCTGCAGGCCGCCGTGGAGGGGCTCATCCAGATAGGGGAGACCTACTGATGCGCCTGCGGGTGAGGGAGGTTGTGGTGGTGGAAGGCCGCTATGACGCCGCGGCCGTTGCGGACGTCATCGACGGGCTGGTGCTTACCACAGACGGGTTTTCCATTTTCCGCGACGACGAAAAAAAAGACCTGCTGCGCCGCCTGGGCAAACAGCGCGGGCTGCTCATCCTCACGGATTCCGACGCGGCCGGGTTTAAAATACGCCATTATATCGAAAAAATAGCCGCCGGGTGCACCGTGCGCCACGCCTATATCCCGGCGGTGGCGGGGAAAGAAAGCCGCAAAACGGCGCCCTCCAAAGAAGGGATCCTCGGTGTGGAAGGCATGCCGCAGGAGGTGCTGGCAAAGGCGCTGCAAAACGCGGGCGTGCAAACGGCGGCGCCAAAAACGGGCCGCGCGCTTACCCACACAGACCTGTACACCCTCGGCATTTCCGGCACGGCGGGCAGCGCCGCGCGCCGCCGGGCCGCGCTGCACAGGCTGGGGCTGCCGGGGCGGCTTTCGAAAAAGGCCATGCTGGAGGTTTTGAACAGCCTTTACAGCTATGAGGAGCTGATGGATTTGATGCGGGAAAAGCCGGTGGTGTTTTGGGATTTCCACGGCACGCTGACCACCTATGACGAAAACTGGATGCAGGGAGCGCTGTTTGCCGCGCGGAAATACGTGCCGGGAACGGCCCTGGAGCGGGATGTGCTGGAAGCGAACCTCAGCGCAAACTGCCTGCCGTGGTTTACCGTTCCCAGCCGGGACACGCGCCACTTGACAGCCGACGGCGCATGGTGGGGCCACTGCGAAGGCCAGTTTGTGCAGATGTACATGCGCTGCGGCCTTTCGCGGGAAGAGGCGGAAAAAGCCGCGCCGGGCATCCGGGAATTTGTGCTGGACGCCGCCAACTACACCCTGCGGCCGGATGCCGTCGGCACGTTGGAGGCCCTGCGGCAGCGCGGGTACAAAAGCTATATTTTGTCCAACAATTTCCCGGAGCTTTCAGATATCATCGAAAAGCTGGGGCTTGCGCCCTTGCTGGCAGGCGTCATCACCTCGGCGAACGTGGGGTACGACAAGCCGCGCCGCGAGATTTTTGACTACGCATTGGAGTATGCGGGCGATCCTGCCGCCGCCGTGATGGTGGGCGACAACCCGAATGACGACACCGGCGGCGCAAAGGCCGCCGGGCTTACTGCGGTGGCGGCTTTTCGGCAGGCGCCTGAGGCCGACTACAATATCTCGGCCTTGAGCGAAATATTGGACATTTTGCCCTGAGCCGTGTGCCGCTCGGGTGCTGGCAGGTTCCCTCGCCGCTGATGTTTGGTCCGTTTAGAAAAATGGCGGTATTGTATACAGGCATAAAAACACCCGTTTCCTTTATCTGGAAACGGATGCTTTTGTTTTCCATCAGGATTGTCAGCCGTTTTCTTCCGGCGGCTCCGCCGCTTTGGAAGCGGCATCATCTGCCGCCTGTGCCGCGGGAGCGGGCGGGGGCGCTTCCGGGGCCTCGGGGGCAGCCATGTCCGCCTTCGATGCGGGCTCCGCGTCCTTTTTACCGAAGAAGCTCTTTTTCTTTGGTTTTAGCGCTTCACCGCTTTCCGCCGCAGCCAGCTGTTTGTCGTGCTGCTTCAGGCGGATGACCATCATAAACAGCGTCAGCAGGTTGGCAATGCCGTCCGCCGCCAGCACAACGCCAAGGTAATACACCAGCGTGCTGCCCTGGAACACCTGCAAGATAAGCAGCACGCCGGCAATGGCCGTCAACATGGCCACCACCAGCACCGTCCACCAGGCTTTCATGTCCGTGCGGCGCATTTCGAAGGCGTATTGCATTTTTATCACGCTGTCGAACAGCACACAAAAGCCCAGCAACACCGGCAGTATGTCCGCAATGTCCTGCGGGCGGGCCACAATGTATACCCCCACCACCAAAAGCGTTACGCCGATGGCAAGGTCGTGGTGGAACACGCGCGAGGGGTCGTGCTTTGCGAAAAAGGTGACTACGCGCACCAGGCCCATCAGTGCGGCAATGGCACCCAGGGCGTAGCACATGAGGTAGCTGGCGGGATCCGGAAAAAACAGGCGCAGCGCGCCCAGCACGATGTAGCCGGCTGAAAGCAGGGAGTAATTCAACTTGAAGCGCTTCACATAGTCCATACAATACCTCTCACGGTTGTGTGTTTTTTGGCTGTGCCAAGGTTTCCTGGTCAATGCCGCCACGCGCCAGGCGCTTGTGGATATAATCGCTGGAAAGGGTGTACAGCACGGCGGCCGCTGGCACGCCCAGCAAAATGCCCCAAATGCCCCAAATGCCGCCGCCGATGATGAT
>JAVBNG010000071.1:0-22942 GCA_031551695.1 Oscillospiraceae bacterium | reverse complement strand
CGTCTGCGTCCACCCCGGCCAAACCCCGGTCATGCCATCTCTGCAATCAGCGCGCGCAAACGCAGCACCGCAGACGGCGCCACACTCAGCTCGTCGATGCCCATCTCTACAAAACGCGCCGTCAGCGCCGTCTCTGCGGCCAGCTCGCCGCAAATGCCCACCCAGATGCCGGCGGCACGGGCATTTTTCGCGGTCAGTTCAATCAGCCGCAGCACCGCCTCGTGGTGCGGGTCGCAATAGGCGGCGGCCGCGTCGTTTTGGCGGTCCACCGCCAAAGTGTACAGCGGCAGGGCGTGGGTGCCGATGCTGAAAAAATCCACCTCAGTTGCCAGCACGGCGCGGATGACGGCGCTGGCGGGTGTCTCTACCATAATGCCCAGCGGCACGTCGGGGTGGAACGGCAGCCCTTCACCCGCCAGCTCGTCACGTGCCGCGCGCGCTATTTCTTTGGCACGGCGCACCTCATTTACCGAAGTGATCATCGGCAGCATAATGCACAAATTTCCATGGGCCGATGCACGGTAAATGGCACGCAGCTGTGTTTTGAACAGGCCGGAATCCGCCAGGCACAGCCGGATGGCGCGCAGCCCCAGCGCCGGGTTTTCCTCTTTGGGCAGCCCCAGGTAGGGCACCTGCTTGTCGGCGCCGATGTCCAATGTGCGGATGACCACCCTGCGCCCGTCCATCTTCTCGGCCACTTCCCGGTATGCCCGGTACTGGGTTTCTTCGTCCGGGGCGGCGTCGCGCTCTAAAAACAGAAACTCGCTGCGAAACAGGCCAACCCCTTCGGCATCGCCCGCCAGGGCCAGCGCGGCATCCTCCGGCGTGCCGATATTGGCAAACAATTCCACTTTTTGCCCGCTTTGGGTGGCGGTGGGGCGTCCGCGCCAGGCCTCCAGCTTTTGGCGTGCCGCCTCCTGCCGCGCCCTCGCCGCCATAAGATTTTTTTCAGTATCCGCGTCCGGGTCAATATACAGCTTTCCGGCGCCACCGTCCAGCACGGCATGGTTCCCCGTTTGCCCCGGGTGCAGCGCGCCGCCCAGCCCGATAACCGCCGGAATGCCCATGGTGCGGGCAAAGATGGCGGTGTGGGAATTGGCCGCGCCCGCGCGGGTGGCCATGCCCACCACCTTTTCACGGTCCATCTGGGCGGTTTCGCTGGGGGCAAAGTCCTCGGCGGCCAGCACCACCGGGCCGTCGAACTTCATCTGCCCTGCCTCCGCTCGCCCCGACAGGATATCCACCAACCGGCCGGAGATGTCATACACGTCGGCGGCGCGTTCGCGCATGTAATCGTCGCCGGTTTCGGCCAGCATGGCGGCAAACTGCCCGGCCGCCTGCTTCACGGCATACTCGGCGCAAAGCAGCTCTCCTTCAATCACCCCGGCAACTGCGTCCCGATAGTCCAAATCATCCAGCATCATTTGATGGATGTCGAAAAGCACGGCATTCTCGGCGCCCAGCCGCTCCGCGGTGTCTTTGGCCAGCCTGCCCAGCTGGGCAATCGCTTCCACCCGGGCAGCCTCAAACCTCGCAAGCTCCGCTGCCACATCCTGGATGGCCTTTTTTTCAACTTCGGCTTCGCGCTTTTCCAAAAACACCAGCTTGCCGGCCGCAATGCCGCCGCTAACGCCCTTTCCCGTCAGTTCCATAGGTTATCTCCCGTCATCCCACCGCATCGATTCACCGCTTGCCTAAAAATGCTCTTTCATAAAGGCGGCCAGCTCGGCGGCGGCCTGTTCCTCGTCGCTGCCCGCAACGCGAACCTCCACTTCCGCGCCCTGTTTCACGCCAAGCCCCATCACCGCGAACAAGCGCTTCAGGTCGGCCTGCTTCCCTGCCTTCACCAGCGTCACTTCACAGTCGTATTTTTGGGCTTCTTTCACCAGTATGCCTGCCGGGCGCGCGTGGATTCCTTCGGGATTGTTGACTGCATGGATGAATGATTTCATTTTGGCTTCTCCTCGGTTTTCTCATGATAAAGATACTATTCCGCCTCACACAAGCGCGGGCTTCTCCCAGCCGCCGCTTTCCGCCGAGCGCAGGCAGGCATCCACCAGCGCCTGGGCACGCACGCCCTCTACAAAAGTGGGGGTGCCGGCAAACGGTTTTTCACCGGCGTGCCAGCGGCAGATGTTCAAGATGGCGGCGGCGTGCGCGTCTACAAAGGGGCCCAGGCTTTGCCGCGCGGGCGGTAAAAGCGCCGACACCGCTTTTTCATACGGGCCGGGCGCCGCGCCTGTTGTGCGCACGCTGCCGCTGCCGTCCGCCGGGGTATGCCACAGCGCGCCAGGGCCGTCAAAATCTAGCGTCAGGCTGCCCTTTGTGCCAAAAATCTCAAACACTTCGTTGCCCAGCGCCGAGGTACTGACGCGGGAAGATTCCATAACACCCGCGGCGCCGCTTTTCATGTGCAGCATGGCGCAAAGATACTCGTCCGTGTCATTTTCCACCGTGGCGGGCTCACCGGCTTTGGCGGGCCGGCGCTTGTTCACCGTGCGCGCGGTGGCGCACACCGTCTCCACCTCGCCCAGCAAATAGCGCACCATGTCAAGGATATGGATCCCCAAGTCCATCACCGCGCCGCCGCCGCATCTGGCAAACTGCTGCCGCCAGCTGGTGGGGCGCTTTTCGTCCAGGTACGAGCCGTGGTAGAAACAGCACCGGAAATGGATGGGCACACCGATGGTACCGGCGTCCAGCAGGTCTTTCATCCGGTTTACCGTGGGGCGGAAGCGGACGGTTAGCGCCGTCTGGTTCGGCAGGCCGGCCGCCTGTGCGGCGCGCTGCATCCGCCCGGCCTCATCCAGCCGGTGGCTCAGCGGTTTTTCCACATACAGCGCCTTTCCGGCGGCCAGTACCGCCAACGCCGCCGGGGCGTGCAGGTGGTTTGGCGTGCAAATGTCCACCACGGCCACTTCTCCATCCGCCAGCAGTTCCTCCACTGTAGTATAAATCTTCTCATAAGGCAAACCGGCGCATGCCTCCGGGCGCTGTGTGCACAGCGCCCGCGGCCAGGGCGCCGGGGCGCCGGGGTGCAGCATCCGGTTTGCCTGCATGCCCAGCAAATGGGTGGTGGCAATCATCCCATAGCCCACAGTTCCGAAACCCACTTTTTTTTCCATATCGTCTCCTTTGCGGTTCGCTGCAAGCCCCCGCGCGCCAGCGGTGCTTATCGTACGACGTGCACCGTGTTGTGCACCCACTTGCAGCCGCGCAGCCGCCACTCGCTGGTTGCCGCTTTGATCACCTGGTCAAATTTAATCACCACGCACACCGCCGCCACCGGCCAGTGCAGCACAAGGCCGCACACGAAACCCAGCGGCACGGTAAACCCCCACAGAAAAATGAGGTCGTTCAGCATGGCAAAGCGAACGTCGCCCCCGCCGCGCAGGATGCCCATCATATTCATGATTTGAAAATAGCGGAAGGGCTGGAGGACTGCCTCAATGAGGATGATCTGCCCGGCGTAGGCAAGGGTGACGGGCCCGACATTATAAAGCGCCAGCAACAGCGGCCGGCAACAAAACACCAACGCCCCTGCCACCAGCCCCAGCCCAACAGACACCCGCTGGAAATAGCGTTTTTGCGCCGGAAGCTCGTCGGTTTTCCCCGCGCCCACCGTGTTGGCCACAATGACGCAGGCCGCCGTGGTAACGCCTCGGCTTAACACACTGGCGATTTGCACCGCCGAATTGCAAATGCTGTTTGCCGCCACCACCTCGGTACCCATGCGGCCCAGCACCATGGCGAGCGCCGCTTCGCCCAGCGCCCAGAACAGCTCGTTTGCCAGCACCGGCAGGGTGGTGTGAAAGTAACCCTTTGCCAGCGTTTTATCCAGCGGCAGCAGTTTTCCAAAACGGATAAACAGCTTATCTTCTTTAAAACGCACATACCATACCATGATGGAAAACTCGCATACCCGGGCAATTAGCGTGGCGATGGCCGCCCCCTGGATGCCGAGGGCCGGCGCGCCCAGTTTGCCGAAGATAAGCACCCAGTTGAGCGAGATATTGATGGCCATGGCCGCCACCGACGCCAGCATGGAAATGCGCACGGTGTGCACCGACTGCAAAACCCCGCCGGTAACGGTGGTGACGGTGTAAAGCAGGTAGGTGAAGGCCACGATGCGCAGGTAGCCCGCGCCCGCCGCCACCACCGCGGCGTCGTTCGTAAACGCGCGCATCACCGCGGCGGGGAATGCGATGGCAGTGGCTGATGCCAGCAGCGCAAAAGCGACGCCGCACAGGTAGGCATAGGCCAGTATCTTGTGTATGGACGCGGTATCTTTGCGCCCCCAGGCCTGCCCGGTAAGCACCGAGGTCCCGCTGGCAATGCCGCCCACGGCCAGGGTGACGATGAAGAACACCTGGTTTGCCAGCGCCGAAGCGGAGAGCTGCACTTCCCCCATCTGCCCAAGCATCACCGTGTCTGCCAGGTTCACCGCAAAGGCAACCACGCTTTGCAGCGCAACGGGCACCGCAATGTGCAGCATAATGGCGCTGAGGGCGTTTTTCTTTTGCGGGGCAGGCGCTGTGTCCATGTCATCTCCGTCGGCGGGCAGGATAATCTACTGTCCCATATTCTTGGCGGGGTCCTCCAAATGCGTTTTGAAATAACTTTCCATCACGCTGTTGTCGTGCGGGGCATACAAATCACGGCCGCCGTCCTCGGCCAGCCGGTAGGCCAGTATCTGCACCACCGGGGTAATTTCCAGGCAGTCAAAATCGCCGCCCACCAGTTCTATGGCAAAATCGCTTTCATCTGCCACGGGCGAACCAATCACAAACCCGTTGTTGTACACGTCCTTCATCCAGCGGGCCAGGCCCAGCGCCTTGTCTTTTTCACGCCCGCCGTGGTTCAGCACCACAACGCAGTGGTTGTGGTTGAAGCCATAGTTCGGGCCGTGCAGGCCTTCTTCCAGTTCATAGCCGGTGGAGGCGATTTGCGGAATCTCCCACACCTTCATTGCGGCTTCCTGTGCCACGCCCTGTAATGCGTCCGCCCCGTAAAAGAAGATGCCGGTGCTGCGCAGCATGCCGCGTTTCACCTTGTCCATCCATTGCATGGCGCGGGGGGTAATTTTGCGGTGGCTGGCCGGCACCGCGGCAGCCATGGCAATGTAACGGTCATATTCCGCGGCGCTTACCGCGCCGCGCGCCTTGCCCACCTCCAGCCCCAGCAGCATCTGTGTGAACACCGAAGTGCTGTAGCCGATGGTGCGCATGGGGTATTCCTCCCGGCCGCAGCCCATGTCCACATGCACCGGCGCTTCTGTTGCCATGGGTGTTTCGGTGGATTCCGTGATGGCCACTGTGGGGTAGCCCAGCTTTACCATTTTCTGCTGCGCCTGCCGCGCCACAATGGAGCCCCCTGTTTGGGAGGTGAACACATACAGGGCGTTTGGATTGTAAACGGCGGTATTGTGGCAAAAATCATTTGGGAAACACACACTCGTTTTCAGGCCGCTTGCCTTTTCCACAAGAATACGGGAAGTGGTGGCGGTGGTGCCGGAAGTGCCGGAGCCGACGAAGACGATTTCTTCAAGGCTCTCCTGTTTGCCTTCCAGCGAATGCAGCAGCGGGCGGAAATTGGCCGCGCGGTTTTCCAATATTTGCTCCAACAGCGCGGGAATCCGCTCGATACATTCCAGCATAGATACCATGTTTTGCTCCTTTATTTGCAGTTACCATCAGCCGGGCTGCCAAAGAACGCACAAGCGCAGAGGGGCCGAGTGCGCATAAGGCCATCGCACCCCAGGGTGGCTTCTCTTGCCGCTTTGCGGCAATTCACCTGCTCAGCCGCAAGGCGGACCAAGAACAACGGTTCTTCGTTGTACTTGAGACGGCGCCCGGCGCAATGAGCCAAACGCGATTGCAGTGGCTAAAGCCGGAGGCCAAGGTTCCTTACATTTGGAGTAAGGCCTCGTCTAGATGGCGTTGCGCGCTCGGACACTCTGTGCGGGCCACCCTTTTGTTGACAAGCTGGGGCTGCCACGCCTGCGGCGTGACAGCCCTTTTGCGCCAAATGAAATTTGTTTAGAACAAGCCAACCAGCTTACCCAAAACACCCAGCACCATCATGCCCAGCATGATCCAAATAGGCTTCACACCCTTTGTAACCAGCTTGAAGCACAGGAAGGTGAGCGCCAGCGGCAGCAGGAAGGGGAAAATCGAATCGAGGATTTGCTGCACTTCAATGGTGCTGCCCTCTATCGTGGGTGCCCAGGCAATGTTCATCTTAACCATGTTGCAAACCATGGCGCCCACGGTCATAAGGCCAACGATGCCCGCCCCCTTGGTCAGGTAGCCAAGTGCGCCGGACTGCACCGCCGTCGACATAAAGTTTTTGCCAAGGCCATAGCTCATGTAGGTGCCGTAATAACGAGGGATATGCGCAATCCCGTTGAAAATCAACAAGTGCAGCAGAATGCCCAACGGATTGCCCTGCAAACACAGCGAAATGCCGACACCCAGGGAAATCACGCGCAACGCCCCCCAGAAAATCGTGTCGCCTATGCCGGCAAAGGGGCCCATCAGGCTGATTTTGACCGCGTTGATGGAGCTTTTGTCAAAGGTTTCATCGGCGGCGGCTTCCTTTTCCATCGCGGCCGAAAGGCCGGTGATCATGCCGCCCATGGTGGGGGTGGTGTTGAACAGCTCAAAATGCCGCTTGTAGGCGTCTATCTGGTCCTCGGGCTTTTTGTAAAAGCGCTTGATGACGGGAATCATGGAGACCACATAGCCCAGGCCCTGCATGCGCTCGTAGTTGTAGGACGCGCTGAGCCCCAGCGTACGGCGGTAGACCTTTTTAATCATCTTATCGTCTTCTTGGTCCAGGTTGTATTTTTCTTTAATCATTGAACAATTCCTCCTCCGCTGTGGCGGTACCGTTCGTTGCAGCCATCTGTGTTTTCTTCTCGCGGCTCCAGTTCTCAAGGAACAGTACCACCGCCAGCACCACGCCAAGGCCGGCCACGGCCAGAAGCGGCAGGTTCAGGTAGGCAACCAGCAGGAAACCGGCGAAGAAGTACACAGCCATTTTCTTGCTCCACATCATGCGCAGCAACAGGGCGATACCAACGGCAGGCATCAGGTCGCTGGCATATTCAAGCCCGGCGGTGACAACCTCGGGAATCACGCTAATCAGCGTTTCGGCAGGGCCTGCGCCAAATATAAGCGCAAGGAACAGAATGAGGATTTTGGGGAAGTCCGGCAAAAAGGCAAGGCTCAGGTGCAGCCGCTCAAGCCCCTTTGTGTTGCCTGCGGCGCAAAAGCGCTCGGTCATGGGGTTGAACACGCCGCGAAGCAGGTAGCCAACAAGGGTAAAAATAGAGCCGACCAATGCGATGGGCACCGCAAAGGTAAGGGCCACGTCCACGCTGGCGCCCATGGTAATGGCATACGCGGTGCCGATTACAGAGCCCAGGGTGGAGTCCGGCGGCATGGTGCCGCCAATGCCCATAACCCCCAGGAACACCAACTGCAGGGTGGCACCCATCACCACGCCGGCGCCGAAATCTCCTAAAATAAGGCCTACGATGGGGCACAACACCAGCGGCTGGTTAACCATCGGGTATGCCAGCAGGGCCTCGCCGCTGGAGATGATCCATGTGATGAGCGTGATAAGCAGTGCCTGAATGATTGTTATTTGCATTACTTAGCCTCCTCTAACTACACTTTCCAATGATTTTGCAGAGTCTGACGGAACCATGCGGAATTCCACCTTGTCAACATAGCCGCTCAAAGTCTTCAGGTTTTCAATATCCTCGTCGCTGATGAAAACAGCCGCGGCAATCATCCTGCTCCCCTCCTTCTTTTTTACTCCGCCTATATTGACGATTTTAACCGTATCAGTCAACTGTACCAACCGCAGCGCGTCGGCAATGGTGCGCACGATCACAAAAATACTGATATCCTTCGTGCGCTCGTCGTTCAAAAGGGCCGCGCCGTCCTCAATAGAGCGAATGGCCAGTTTGGTACCCAGCGGCTTTGCCATTTGCAGAGCCATTTTGCTGGTTTCGTTGGTCATCACTTCGTCGTTGGCAATCAATATGGAGGACGCCCCCACATTTGACACCCAGGTAACCGCTACCTGGCCGTGCAGCAGCCTCTCGTCTACCCGCAAAAGTTTTACCATAGCTCGCCATCCTCCGTTTCCGCTTTCATGTGCGCCAACACGTCTATGTCGAAATAACAGATACATTGCTTGGCGATTTCGATTGCTTCCCGTTGCTTCTCCAAAAGGCCCATTTTGGGCGGGGCAGCCAAAATTTCCAAAAGCAGGTTCAAGTTCATTCCGGTAATCAGGCTCACGTTCGGCTTTTCACACAGGTGCAGCAGTTCATTGTACACACTGCCGCCCTTCACGTCGCACAAGATGATCACCGGCGCGCCTTCCGCAGCCTCCACGATCTTTGCCGCCTCCCGCGAGATGTCCTGCGGCGTATCATAGCGGTCCAGCCCAAAGGCGGACACCCGTTCATCCTCGCCCATAATCATTTTTGCGGCGCTTAAAATCCCCTCCGCCATGCTGCCGTGGGACGCCAATACGATTTTCTCCTCCAAGGCTGGTACCTCCGCTATGTGGTTGGAGACGTGACCATTTATTTATAACAAACATAAGACCTTTTTATTTGCTTTCACCGACAGTATAGTACAGTCAGTGCAAAAAGGCAACACATTTTTTGCCTTTTTTTGGTTTTATTTTAGTTTTTTTATTTTTTAAGCGTTTTGTGTTTCTTTTTGCAAACAGGCGCGCTATACATCCAAGATAAAATGGGGTGGCGCAAATCAAAACCACAACGCGGGATTGGAGGCAGCACATACAAGGGGACACCAATTCGCCGTCGGCCTCTCCCTTTTCGTGTTTTATAAAGCGATATCGCCAACACGCCCGCAAGCATCTCGCAGCCGCTCCCGCGTCAGGTAAGGATGCTCCGCTCGTTATGTTCACATTCTGATAGATGCAAGAACCGAAAGACGAAAACCGCCTGAACAAGCGCAAGCGCCTCAATTACTGCATCAAGTTTTTTAATCTCGACGGCAAAGGCCACCGCTATCGCCGGTGGCCTTGTTTTTGCAATAGGTATATCGGTGCGGTTCAATTCGCATCTGCACATCAGAAACCGGCTATGACAGCCCGCGGCGCGAAGTAAAAAAATCAATAAAAACACTGGCAATAAGGCGCTGTGTTGCGGTAAATCCGCATGACAGCCTTACCGAACTGTCACCCGGGCACAAGATAATATGGAGACAAAAAGAAAACCGCCAGTATACGGATACTGTTTTTTTACCTCTTTCGCCAAGGGTTATTTATGATGGTGGCATCCGCAGCAATGGCCGCCGTGGCCACCGCAACAGCCTGTGTGCGGCATTCGGGCTGCATTTTCTACATTTGCCGCCATGGCCTGCAAGGTGTCGGTGTCCGGCCGGGGCGCGGCAAACAGGTCTTGTTCAACGGCCTGGTCCAGCCAATCTAGTTCCTGCTGCGTGATGCTGCGGTTGATGCTCATAGTTGTTTCCTCCCTATCATCAAAATGCGGCGAATTTGGCGCCGTATTCTTTGCATACGGTTTCATCCGGCGCCTCCTGTTGGGTAAGGCCCTCGTCCAGCGGGTTTGCGCCGGTTGCCTTGGTGCGCTGGGCCCAGTTGCGCATCCACTCGCCATCGCCCCAGCCGTAGCTGCCGAACAGCGCCACCTTCTTACCGCCAAGCGATGGCTCCGCCGCGGCGAAAAACGGCTCAAACTCGCTTTCTTCCAACTCTTCCGCGCCCATGGACGGGCAGCCGAAGGCGATTTTGGCGTAACTTGCAAGGGCATCCGCGCTTGTGCCGTCCACAGTACAGACATCCGCTTCCCCTCCAACTTCCCGCATACCCGCCGCAATGGCGTTTGCCATGGCCTCGGTGTTGCCGGTGCCGCTCCAGTAAACAATCAGTGCTTTGTCCATTGTGAATCTCCTTCTATAAATTTTCGCGGTCATTCCGCTATCGTAACGCCAACCAGCCCGGGCAGGGCCTCGAACCGCCCGCCGGCCTCAATATGTTGCTTGCATATATGCCGGCATAAATTGAATTCTTCGCAGAGATTTTTTGCTTTCTCCACGTCACCATATACCTTCCACATGCAGCAGTGCTTGTAGCGTTTGCCGCCGTGAAACATGAAGCCCACTACGTCGCAGGGCGGGTAGCCGAGAAAAAAGCCAATTTCATGCGGAAAACATTCGCCCCCGGCAAAGCGAATTTTCAAATATCCCAGCATGGTGTCAAGTTCATCATCAATGGGATACCCCATTTGATGGAGCCACTTTTGTGCAACCGAGTGGCGTAAAGCCTGCTGCAGTAAGGCCGGCTCATATGCCAAAAACAGCACACGCTCTTTGCTGTGGCGCAGCACCACCGTTGTGATTCCGTGTTCACCCAGAAGGTCTTCCGCGGCCCGGATATCTCCACCTGTTTTGCCCAGCGTGAACAGGGCCGCAGGCTTCATGCCCATCACCACCGCGCCGCAGTGTTCCGCCAGTGTTTTTTCAAGCTGAGGCGTCATGTCCCCTCCAGATTGGTTAGCAATGGCTAACCATGATACTTTTTATATCCCCTGCACAATGATGCACAGGGGCCATAGAGCGTGGCGCAAAACTGAAATTATTATGGGAAGATAGAACGGCACACAGCGCCAGAGTTAGCTATTGCTAATTCAAAACCAGTATAGCATTGGTGCGGGTAAGATGCAAGAACCAAATTTGAAATTTTCCACCCACACGTGAACGGGAATTACGCCCACACTGCCACCGACGCCACAGCGCCGCCGGCCAATAGGCTGACCGCGAGGCCGATGGCACACCCTTTGAAAAAACCGCGCAGGTGATGCCACGGGTCACGGTATTCCCTGTCCATGTCTTCCGTTCCGGGGATGCGGATACGCTTGGAATGGCACGCCCAGCCCCAATCGATCACCACCAAATCCCACAGGTTCACCACGGTGAAAAGGCCAAGCACATAGAGAAATGCTGAAAGAAACGACCGATTGCCCGAAAACCATGCAATCGCCACAAAAGCCATTACGAACAGCAATACCGCAGCCACCTTCAAGCCGATGTGGCGACGCTCTTTTTGCCGGATGGTATCCCTATACTGGGGCAGGCCTTCCATCCGTGTGCGGATGGCCTTAGGGAAAGACATGATGCCCCTGACAGGGTCTTTGCCTACCACGAGAATGATGGCGGCTGAAAACACAGCGCACAAAATGGCGCTTTGGGCTAGAAACAGCATGGCGCCTCCATTACAAACATCTTGTTTATTAAACCTGTTTTATGCTTCAAGCAGCGGTGCGTAGCCGTACATCACCGCCGCATCCCGCCCCGGCGTGTCCCCGCCGCACGGCAGGCAAGGCCGCGTGCTGGCCGCCGCAATGCCGATGGTGGAGAGGTTGTGCAAAAGCGCCGATGCAGCCGGTGTGAGAATGTTGCCGATGCCCAGCGCCAGCAGCGCCGTGTTGAACGCGACGATAAAGTTGAAGTTGCCCGAAATGCGCCGCATCAGCCGCCGGCCCAGCTTGCGCGCCGTCACCAGCTGGGCAAGGTTCGAGTCCAGCAGTGTGATGTCCGCCACCTCGCGGGCTATGTCCGACGAATCCTTCATCGAGACGGACACGTCCGCGGCGGCCAGGGCGGGGGAATCGTTGATGCCGTCGCCCACCATGACCACCCGGTGGCCCTCCCGCTTCAAGCCCTCCACGATGGCGGCTTTGTCCTGCGGCAAAATGCCCGCGTGGCATTCGTCAATACCGAGGGTTTCGCTCATTTGCCGTGCGGCATTTTCGTTGTCGCCGGTCAGCATCACCACCCGCTGCACGCCCAGTTCCCGCAGGCGGCGGATGGTCTCCTTTGCCTCATCCCGTGGCGGGTCGTTGATACAGAGGAACCCGGCCAGTTTGCCGTCCACAGCGAGATAGATGGCGGAATCACCCGTGCAGGCGCTGTTCATAAAGGTCAGCTCTTCAGGGGATACCGGGATGTGTTCGTCCTCAAACACAAAGTGCATGCTGCCGATAATGGCC
This sequence comes from Oscillospiraceae bacterium, assembly GCA_031551695.1. Taxonomy (GTDB): domain Bacteria; phylum Bacillota; class Clostridia; order Oscillospirales; family Ruminococcaceae; genus JAAYCI01. The sequence goes on along the minus strand of JAVBNG010000071.1, from coordinate 10,881 downwards.
CGCTTGCCGTGAATGGCGGTGGCGATGCCGTGGGCCACCACATACTCCACCTTGGTGTGCTCTTCCTCGTGGCGCAGGTTTTCGCTTTGCGCCTGGCGCACCACGGCCCGTGCCACACTATGGGGGAAGTGTTCCTCCATGCAGGCGGCCAGCCGCAGCACCTCGTCCCGCGCAAAGCCGTTCATGGGCACCACGCGGCTCACCCGCGGGCAGGCCTTCGTCAGGGTGCCCGTCTTGTCGAACACTACGGTGTCCGCCGCCGCGATGGCCTCGAAAAATTTGCCTCCCTTCACCACGATGCGGTGTACCGCGGCCTCCTGCATGGCCGAGATAACCGCGATGGGCGTGGCCAGCTTGATGGCGCAGGAATAATCCACCAGCAGCACAGACAGCGCCTTTGTCAGGTTGCGGGTGAACAGGTACACCCCCGCGGCCAGCAAAAAGCTGAAGGGCACGATGGAGTCGGCAATGCGTTCCGCCTTGCCCTGGATGGACGCCTTCAGGCTTTCCGATTCGCTGATCATGTCCACGATTTGCCGCACGCGGCTTTCCCCCGGCAGGGCCTTCACCTCGATGGTGAGGCTGCCGTCTTCCAGCGAGGTGCCCGCAAACACACTGTCTCCCGCTTTCTTGAACACGCCCAGCGGCTCGCCCGTCATGGCGGCCTGGTTCACCACGGCCTCACCGTCCGTCACCACGCCGTCCACCAGGATGGCGGCGCCGGTGTGCATCACCACCCGGTCGCCCACATGCAGCTCCGCCATGGGGATTTGCCTCTCCACGCCGTTTTCTTTCACCCAAACCGTGTCCGCATACACCAGCAAACTGCCAGAGAGCATGCTCTTGGTCTTTTTCAGTGTGTGTTCTTCCAGCGTTTCCGAAAGGCTGAGCAGGAACATAATCGAGGACGCCGCACTGTAATGTCCCTGGCCGATGAACACCGCCACAGCGGAGGCGTCCAGCACCTCCACCCCTAGACGGCCCAGCCGCAGCACGTCCCAACCCTTCTTGAAAAACCGCAAAGCCCGCCACCCCGTGACAATTTTTCGGATGGGGCTTGGCAGCAAAAAACTGCGGAACAACTGCCACCCCACCATGGAGGCAAGTTGCCGCTTGAAAGCCGCGTCAATCAACCGCATGCCCTGCTCTTCTTCCGTTGCCGCAATGGGCACAAGGGCAATAAGCTGCAACGCCTTTGCGGCGCCCAGCAATTTGTCCCGCATATCCGCGTCGTAAAGCAGCAGCACGCTGCCGGTGTGGCAGCAGGCCTTTGCGTCCTTCACATAGGGCAGGGCCACAAAATGGGCCTCCACGGCCCGTTCCAAATCCGCAGAAAACACATCCCGGCCAACCCGCAAACGGATGCGGCCGGGAATATCGCTGGTGATTCCAAAATTCATCAGGCTTTTGCTTTCTTCGTTTTCGGCGCTTCCGCCTCCGCATCCGCTTCGGGCCCGTCACAGCCGCAGTCGCAGCTGCCGGCCTGTTCCTTCGCCTCGGCGTATACGTCCTGCGCGCCCTCTTTGATAGTGTTATAAGCGGCCACGGCGTCGTCCTTCAACCTCATGCCCTTCGCCGTGACGCAAACCGCAGCTTTGCGCGCCGCTTTGCTTTTCACGATGGGCGGCAACACAAGCCCGGCGGCAATCCCGCCTACGAAGACCCATGCTTTTTTGTTTACGATGGTCGATAAAATGCCCATATCCTCAAACCCTTTCTTTTACAAACTACGAATTGCCTTGTGCCGCGCCCTGCTCGGCCGTTTGGCGGCGATAACCCGACACAATGGCCATGAACATGCAAAAAACAGCGGCCCATGCCCAAAACGAATGCTTGCCCAACCGGTTCACCTCCAGCTGAAAAACACAGTTATAATCCCTGCCAGTGCATCGTAAATAGTTAGCGGCAGACAACTGACAAAATAGTATCGCTGATTTTTCGTTCGGTTTCAAGCCCATGTTTTTTGCTATACCATAGCGAGTTTGTAAATTCCGGGCGCTCTCTGGTGTAGTGCGCAAAGCATATTTTACGCGATCTCCCATGCCTCGGCCTTTTGCCGGATAGCCACAAACCGGCTGTACACGCCGTCCTGCCGCACAAGCTCTTCGTGGGTGCCGCGCTGGGCGATTTTCCCGCCGTCCACCACCAATATCTGGTCGGCGTGTTCGATGGTAGCCAGCCGGTGGGCGATGACCACGATGGTCTTGCCGCGGGTGAGGGCGGAAATGGCCTGCTGGATGTGGTGCTCGTTCTCCGGGTCCACGCTGGCGGTGGCCTCGTCCAGAATGACGATGGGCGCATCTTTCAACATGGCGCGGGCGATGGAGACGCGCTGCTTTTCCCCGCCGGACAGGGTGCTGCCCCCTTCGCCCACCATGGTGTCGTACCCATCCGGCAGAGCCATGATAAAATCGTGGCAGCGGGCATCTTTTGCGGCCTGTATCACCTCGTCCATGTTTGCGCCCGGCCGCCCAAAGCGGATGTTGTTCGCCACCGTGTCATTGAACAGGTACACATTCTGGAACACCATGCTGATATTGGACAGCAGGCTGTCGCAGGTTTGCCTGCGCACATCCACGCCGCCCACCTGCACGCTGCCACCGGCCGCGTCGTAAAAGCGGGCGATCAGGTTGCACAGGGTGGTTTTGCCGCCGCCGGATGGACCCACGATGGCCGTAATGGTGTTTTGGGGCATGGTAAAGGACACATTGTCGAGCACCGTGCGCTTATCACCCCCCAGGTGGCCTTCCCTGCCTCCTTTGGCGGCATTCACCTCGTATGCGAAGGTGACGTGTTCCATGGCGATGTCGTGGCGTTGCAGCGGGATTTTGCGTCCGTCCGCGTCGATGAAGTCAGCCTGCTCGATGGCCGCAAGCTTGTCCATGATGATGCCTATGTTTTCCAGCACGTGGGTGGCATTGTTCACAGCCTCCACCTGGTGATGCCGTGGTAATGGCGTAGCGGGAAGGTGAAGTCGTGCACGTGGTGGCGGCGGGTGCTGATGTTCAAATCGCCCGCCTCCACGTAGTAGCAGGCGCCGCCCGGGGTCTCCCACTCGATGCGGCCTTCGCGGCAATGGTCGATGCACAGCATGTCGGCGCTTGTGTGAAAACGGGACACACAGGTACCCATGTGGAAGTCGTTTTTCATCAGTACGATGCCCGGCAGCACCTCAATGCTGGTCATCACGCCTTCGCCGCTGTCATCCTGCATCTGGTACACCGTGCTGGCTTCATCCCGGCACACCACACGCACATTGCTGCCAAAGTCAGCCACACTATCCAACTTCACGCCGCTCCACCTCCTGTGCATGTCCGCAGCAGTCCTTGCGGCGGATTTCAGGGCCGGAAAGCGCACCGCCGTCAGGCCGTGTAAAAAACTCCAGCAGGCGGTTTTGTCCCGCGTCGTCCAGCGCGTAACTCTCCACGTTGGCGCCGCCCTCCAGCCGCAGCACATGGGTGCAGCAGTGCAGGATGAACTCCGGGTCGTGGGTGACCACCATCAGGGTCTTGCCCGCTTTTTGCAGGGCTTTCAAAATTTCCGCCACCTGTTTCATGTGGTGCAGGTCCAGCCCGCTGGTGGGCTCGTCCAGCAAGATATATGGCCGGGCGCTGGCCACCGCCGACGCGATGGCCACCCGCTGCTTTTGTCCGCCGGAAAGGGACATGGGGTGCCGCTCTTTGAACTCGAGCAAATCAAGCCCCGCCAGGATGCGCTCGGCCTCGGCTTTGTCCTCGCCGGGAAGGCTGAGCAGAACCTCGTCCAGCACGTTTTCGGCGAACAACTGGTGGTTCACATCCTGCATCACAAGAAAGGTGCTTTTCAGGCGCCGGCGGCGGTTCAGGTTGTTTAAGGGGTCATTCCGGCCGCTTTCGCTTTGCAGCGCCAATTAGCCCTTGCATCGTTTTTACAGCCCGCACAAACAGCGCGCCAAAGTGCTTTTGCCCGCCCCGTTCTTGCCGATGAGCGCCACGATGCCGTTTCCCGGGAAGGCGGCGCCGTCCACGTTCAGGCAGGCCGGGCAGCGGCGGTAGCCGAAGTGGAAACGGTTCAAACGGATTTCGGCACTCTGTGAATCGGCAGCCCTGTTTATCCCTTTGTATCCATGTAACATATCCCACGAAAAGGGCCGCAATCCCAGCGCGTCCAGTTCCTGGGCGCCCATGGCCGATAGCTTGTCCGGTGTGAACTCAATGGCAACCGCCCCGTCCCGCATGTAAAGCACCCTGTCTGCCAGGCCATTCAGGTAGTGCAGGCGGTGCTCGGCCACAACCACCGTTTTGCCCTGCTGTTTCCACCGGGCGATCTGGCGGCGCAAGCCGTGGATGGCGGCCATGTCCAGGTTCGAGGACGGCTCGTCCAATACCACCACGGCCGGTTCGGCTACGCTCACGGCGGCACAGGCCACCCGCTGCTTTTCCCCGCCGGACAAACGGAACATGCTGCGGCCCATCAGGTGCTGCATATCGAGGCTGTTCACCACAGCGGCCATACGGCGGCGAATCTCCGCCACCGGCACGCCCAGGTTTTCGCAGCAAAAGGCCATCTCGCCGGTGGTCTCCACGTTGAAAAACTGGCTGCGCGGGTTCTGAAACACCGAGCCCACCCATTTTGCCATCTCATACAGTGGCGTTTCGGCTACATTCTGCCCTGCCACCAGCACGCGGCCCGTAAGCGCCCCGTCGTAATAGTGCGGCACCAGCCCGTTGATAAGCCGGGTGAGCGTGGTTTTGCCGCAGCCGGAAGGGCCGCACAGCAAAACCACCTCGCCGGGCTCAATGTCAAGGTCAATGCCGCGCAGGCAACCGTCGCCCGAGCCGCCGGTGTATGCGAAGCTTACATTTTGCAAGTCGATCACCGGCATCACAACACCCCCACGCGGTTTGCCGCCAGCAAGGCCAGCGCGGCGAAACAGGCCAATAACAGGACAATATCCACCGGCCCAAAGCCCACTTTGAAGATGTTGGTGCGCTCTATCGGCGCGCCCAGCCCCCGGGTGAGGGCCGCGGCCGAAAGTTCCTCGCCAATTTTCACACTGCACATCAGCATGGGCACCAGCCGGTACTCCAGCATGGCGCCCGGCTTGCCGCCGCCAAACTGTACACCGCGCATGCGCATGGCGTCGTTGATACTGGCGAATTCCTCACGCACGGTGGGCGCGAAGCGGAACACCACCGAAAGCGGTATTGTGATCTTATCCGTCAAGCGCATGCGCTGCATGGCGGCCATGAACTCGCTCACCGTGGTGGTGGACAACATGTACCACGCCGTCATCACGCCGGGCAGAAACCGGGTGAACACCACGCAGGTGGCCGACAGCAACAGGTTCAGCGCCCCGTGGGCGAGCGGCACCACAAAGCGGATGGCCAGCATACACGCCGCATATGCGCCAAGGCAAACCGCTGCCTGGCGCACCCGCCCCGCCAGCAAAAGCAGCGCCGCCGGGGCCAGCATCAGCAATAACTGGGTCGTTTTCATCGCCGAGGTATCGCCGCCCATCACCGTCACCAGCCCCACCGTGAGGGTGAGCAGCAGCTTGGTGCGCGGGTCCAGCCGCAGGCCACGGATGCCGGTTTCGCTTTGTTGCAGGCCGCCCATCAGGCGATGCCCGCGCGGATGAAGTGCTTTTTCAGCACAGCGCGGCCTAAAAGCCCGCCCAAAACGCCCGAGCCAAGGCAGCACACCGCCAGCACCGGCAACAGCCACGGCGGCATCAGACGGATCAGCGCGTCCGCGTATTCCGTGCCATAGCCGCTGGCGATGATATTGGCCGCATATCCCTCCGGGTTCAGGCAAATGGGCAGGAAATTGCCCATCAGCCACAGGCTGAACACCCCGTGGGCCAGCACGCTTTTTTTGGCGCTGGCATATCCGCCGGAGCGCGCAATCAAATCGGCCAGCCCGCCAAACACGATGCCGGTGGGCAGCGCCCACACACCCATTCCGCCAACCAGCATCAACAGGCCAACCAGCGTGCCCATGATGGTGATCATGCCGAATTTCTTCACCCGGGTGAGGAACAGCATGAACGGGATGCCGCCGAGCAGCGGGCACAATACCGAGAGCAACGGGATAAAGACGGGAATGAAGCCCAGCATGGCCACCGCAAAGCTGGTAACCGCATACAATACCGTGAAAATGCCGATGTTGATCAGATCTTTTGCGCCAATGCGCGTGGGTTTTGCCGTGTTTTTATTCATGGGCTCCCTCCCGAAGCATAGTTGAGATGGCAATATGAGTTAGTTGTTGCTAACTGTGTGTCAAAAAGAATACCACAGTTCCCTATGGCAACACAAGCGTAGCAAATGAAGCCGGGGTTTGTCCACTCCAAACAGGCAAACCCGCTCCAAATGGTCGAAAACATCCGGGTATTTTTGAAAATCACCCGTTCCACAGCTTAGACGGCCAGCGCCACCGGCCGCCTTTTGCGCAAAGAGTTAAACTCCCGCTTTACCAGCCACAAGGTCCACAGCAAAATCACGGCGTCGATGGCGAGAGAGCCGATGTAGATGCCCGATACGCCAATGAAGCGCGGCAGGATGAGCATGACTGGAACATAGAACACGAACTGCCGCGCCATGCCCACGATCATGGCGGGAAGTCCCCTGTCCACCGAGGGGAACAACGCCATGGCCATGAAGATGAAGGACATCACCGGCAAAATGGCCATGTTGATGCGCAGGTACATAAACTCGGCCGCAGTGAAGGCCTGGTCGGGCAGCATCAGCCCCAGGATGGTGCCGGGGGACGCAAGCGAGAGCAGCCAGAACGGCAGCGTCAGCAGCATGGCGGCCACGCCGAACACCTTGTAGGAGCGGATAACCCGGTCATACTGTCCCGCGCCGTAGTTGATGCCGATGGCGGGCTGCAGCGCGCGCATCAGGCCGAAAATGGGTGTGAGCAGGAACTGGAACACCCGGTACACGATGCCGTAAAACGCCACGTCGGCGGTGGTGCCATATTTTGCCAGCGCGTTGAACACCACCACCGACTGGATCAGGCTCATCACCGCCATCATCATGGAGGACATGCCAAGGCGCAAAATGTCGGAGATGTTCTTTTTATCGGCACGCAGGGAGGCCACCTTGCATTCAAATGTGGCCTTTCCACGCGCAAAATATGCCCAGCTCAGCACCGAGTACACCAGCATGCCCACGTTGGTGCCCCATGCCGCGCCCGCCACGTCCATGCCCAATAGAGCGATGAAAATATAATTTGCCGCCGCGTTCACCGCAAGGCCCGTGCCCATCATCCAGGCGGCCGTCTTCATTTTGCCCTCCGCGCGGATGATCATGTTCCCGGTCAACCCGTAAATCCAGAACAGAGAACCGTAGATTGTGACGCGGAAATAACTGACACCAAAGGCAAGGCTTTCACCTGTGCCGCCCATCATGGCAATCAGCGGTTCGGCAAAGAGGAGGGCGACCACCATGTATACGGCGGTGCACAGCAGGGTAAGCACATTCACATTCCCGAGGATCTTCCGCTGGGTGGCCACGTCCCGCGCGCCCAGCGCAATGCTGAGCACCGCGCCAGCGCCCACGCCGATGAGTGAGCCAAAAGCCGTGCTGAGCTGGGTGATTGGATAGGCCAGCGAGACCCCGGCCAGGGCGGCCTCGCCCACAAAACGCCCGACGAAAATACCGTCCAGCACCGTATTAAAGCCATACAGCACCATGGCCACCACGGCCGGCCAGGAAAGCTGGAACATCACCTTCCACAGGTTATCACCGAGAATCAGCCGTTTTTGCCGTTCCTTTGCATCCAAAGCCTTTTCGTTCATCATTTGTCACTCCTATGACAATCAATATACCCCGGAAGCGATGCGCCGCCCGGCCAGCCGTACTCATTTGCGGGGTGTCGCATCCCCATACGCCGCCTTGATGGCCGCGAAACTCTCGTCGCTCACGGCATGCTCGATTTTGCAGGCCTCCTCCGAGGCAGCCGGCTCCTGTACGCCGGCTTGCAGCAGGATGCTCCGGAAGAAGACATGCTTTTCATACACCGCCTCGGCCTGCGCTTTGCCGTCCGGCGTCAGGCGAACGGTCTTGTCATCCTCCATTACCACCAGCCCCACCTTGGCCAGCTGCGCCACGGCGCGGCAGACGCTGGGCTTCGAGTAGCCAAGATGCTCCGCGATGTCCACCGAGCGCACCGCGCCGCCGCTGCCCAGCACCAAAATGGCTTCCATGTAGTCCTCCTGCGACGTGTGTATCTTCATCAAACCACCCACTTCCGCGCTTTTTCCTGCTCCTCCATCATCCGGGCGTACCAGCCGCCCGCCGCAAGCAGTTGTTTGTGGGTGCCCTGCTCTTTGACGGCGCCGCCGTCCAGCACCAGGATATTGTCCGCCCCCATGATGGTGTTCAGCCGGTGGGCGATGACGATGACCGTTTTGCCGCGCATCAAAATGTCCAGCGAGCGGCCAATCTCCAGTTCATTGTCGGCGTCCAGGCTGGAGGTGGTTTCGTCCAGCAGCACAATGGGCGCGTCCTTGATGAGCGCCCGGGCGATGGAGATGCGCTGCTTTTCACCGCCGGACAGGGTGCTGCCGCCCTCGCCCACCAAGGTGTTGTAGCCATACGGCAGGGCCGTAATGAAGTCGTGGCAGCAGGCGGCGCGGGCGGCTGCCTGCACCTCTTCATCTGTGGCGTCCGGCTTGCCCACCCGGATGTTGTTTGCGATGGTGTCGTTCAAAAGATACACATCCTGGAACACCACAGACATTTGGCTGGTCAGGCCGTCCGGCGCGATATCGCGGATGTCCTGACTGCCGATGGTGATTGTGCCCCCGCCCACGTCCCAAAAGCGGGAGATAAGGCTGACGATGGTGGTTTTACCGCTGCCGGACGGGCCGATGAGCGCCGTGGTGGTGCCGGGTTTTGCCGCAAAGGAAACGTTGCGCAGCACCGCCACGTCGCCGGTGTAGGAGAAATCCACATGGTCAAAACGGATGCCGCAGCTTGTGACATCCGCCTGCGCCTGCCGGTAGGGCAGCGGCTGCTCCGCGCGCACGGCCAAAATGTTTTCGGCCGCCTTGTTCAGGTATTTCATCTCGGGATACATGGCGCCAAGGCCGCTCATCATGCTGGAGATGGAGATGGCCACCATGATGACCGCCACAAAGTCCTGGTTGGAAAGCGCCCTGCTGCCCAGCATCACGGTGCCCAGCACCAGTGCGATGGGGATGATGAGAGAGGTAAGGATGGAAAACAGGATGGTGAACGGCGCGATGGAGAGCTCCAGAAAGATGGATTCACGCTTCAGCTTTTTGAAGCTGTCGTCCAGCCGCTCAAATTTTTCGCCGGTGAGATTGTACAGACGGAAAGTCTTGATGCCATTGATGTATTCCACCACCCGGGAGATGACGCCGTTCACCGCCGCGCGTTGTTTGCCGCCGCGGCGGTTTGCCACCCTGCCGCCGACCGCCATCAGCGGCAGCGCCAGTGCGATAACAGCCAAAATAACGAGGGCGTAGCGCCAGTCGATGGTGAAGGCAAAGACGAGGGCCAGCGCACTGAAAAACACCGTTTTAAAAAAGCCGGTCAGCGAGTGGGTGAGCACCTGCTCAAAATCGGCAATGTCGGTGGTAAGGTTCGACACCAGGCGCCCGATGCTGTTTTTGTTGAAGTAGCCGAGGTTCAGGCTGCGGATGTGATCGCCGAGGGACAGGCGCAGGGCTGCGGTGATATCCGCCCCACGGAACTGGGTTTGTGTGTAGTTGACGGCATACACCACCGCCCGCACCACGAAAAGCCCCAGCAGCACCAATGTGTATACCAACAGCTTTTGCTGGGTGAACACGCCGGCCACAAGGTCGAGAATGGTCAAAATCATCACGCTGAACATGGCCATATGGAACAAAGCGTCCACGCAGGACAGCACAATGGGCAGCACCAGGGTTTTGGCGCGCGGGCCCGCCACCTGACGGATGGATTTGATAAGGGAAATCATGAGGCCGCCTCCTGTTCGGTTTGGGTGTAGGTTTTCCACATGCGGCTGTACAACCCGTTCTTGGCAAGCAGGGCGGCATGGGTGCCTTGCTCTGCCACCCGGCCCTTGTCGAACACGCAGATCTGGTCGGCGTTTACGATGGTGTGCAGGCGATGGGCAATCATGATGGTCGTTTTGCCATTTAACAGATGTTCCAGCGCCCGCTGGATCTTGTACTCGTTCTCGATGTCGGTGTAGCTGGTGGCCTCGTCGAACACGATGACGGGCGCGTTTTTCAAAATGGCCCGGGCAATGCAGATGCGCTGGCGCTCGCCGCCGCTCAGCTTCACGCCGTCTTCACCCAGCTTTGTGCCGTACCCGGCGGGCAGGCCCACGATGAAGTCGTGGATCCGGGCGGCCTTGGCCGCGTCTTCCACCTGCTGCCGGGTTGCCGTTTTGCCGCCGATGGCGATGTTCTGGTAAATGCTGTCGTTCAGCATGAAGGTCTCCTGGAACACGAAGGACACGAGGTCCATCAGGTTTTCGTTTTGTAGCCCGTTGATATTCTGCCCGTCGATGGAAATGGCGCCGTCCGTCACCTCCCAGAACTTTGGAATCAGCTGGGCGGCTGTTGTTTTTCCCGCACCGGACGCGCCCACGAACGCGGTAATGCTGCCGGCGGGCAGGTTTAAGTTCACGTCTGTAAGCACTTCTGCCTCGCCGTAGGCAAACGTGACGTTTTCAAAGGCCACGCTGTGGGGCCGGGCCTTTTCCAAAGTGGCGGTGCCCTCGGTGGTGGCGGGCAGGTCCATGATCTTCTGGATGCGCTTTGTGCCGGACATGATCTGGTTGAACATCTGGGCGAAGGTCATCAGGTTCAAGAGGCTGGAGAGGAACACCATGCCCATGATCATGAAAAACAGGTACGTGCCCACCGGCAGGCTGCCC